>NZ_JBAVHX010000001.1:0-2323 GCF_049686335.1 Buttiauxella sp.
TCGGATGCAAATTCTAGAAGGCTAAAATCGCGCCTTGTGATGTGTTGTTTCTCGACAATTCAACCCTATCACAAAGCGCTTTTTTTTTACACTTTTTTTTCAACTTAAAAAACACCCTAAAATCAAAGATAAATGGCTTTATACCAATGTTTTCGTCGCGACAGGTCATCCAAAAAATAAAATGACGTTATTTCTGTTAGTATCAAGAATAGAAAGATTAAGTTCAAAAACCCAAGACAAAACCGCTCGGAAACTCCAGTTTCCCTGCGGTTTTTTTTGCGTAGTATACTTCTCGAAAAGGAGGTGAGCAAAATGGCAATTATCATACGCATGATCGATGGAACTGAATACAGATCTAGCGAAGATTCAACTCTCGAAGAATTCTACGCAGAAGCAATGGATCATACCGAAGATTTCGTTCGGTTCGATGCTGTCGTCAAAAACAAAAATATACCTACGATGATTTTGAAATCGAATATCATTTCGGTTCAAGATCGAGTAATAACTCCAGCAAGAGTTGTTCAAAGACCACGTAATTTTTGATTGACTCGCTTTTTATTCCGCAGCCAAATTGATTTGTGAGCCTCTGCCCCTTAACAACCCAAAACCAAGCCCTCCAGGGAAAATTCACCCTGAAGGGTCTACTGGTTTGAGTATGTTTAAGGGGCCACTCACAATTCAATCAGGCTTTACGGCATAAATCGCTTTGACTAATGCCTAGCATCGATCACGTGGTAACGTGATTCTTTTGTTTTTTCGAGTAGGAAAAACGGAGATTTAATTCAACGGTAGTTGACCCATTTGCGCCATTCGAAGAATTGGTGCGTAGATGGGCACTCCGAATTTTTCTTCGTGATCGTGAAGTTGGTTTGTCAGTATTCGTTTTTTTCAGAACGTAATTTGCCACTCACTCGTTTTAGTGCGAGTGCCCACTTACGCACCATGAATAAATTCATGTGCAAATGGGTCAACTACCGTTGAGAAAAAACTTGAAAATCTACCGCTTTTCACAAAAAAAAGAACTCTTTTGGAGTTCTTAGCGTGATATTGATTCAAAATAACGTCTAGAACGCTTTAAATGCCGTTTTAACGCTTTTCTCGTTCTTGGTATGATAAATCCCCTTCGGAAACGTCAGAAACGATTCTAAGGCGTTTAAATTGCGTTTAAAACAAAAAACAGAATCATTTCTCGTCTTTTTTGTTCATGGACTCCATCAATTCGTCTTCGTATTTCGCCAGCAAGTTCATTTCTCTTTTCTGTTTTGCTTTTCGATTTTTGTACCCGTCACTCTGTCGTGAATCTTTGTAGATCGCCACAAGTTTTTTGTAATCAATGTCATAACCATGCTTTTGTAATTCCTCGACAAAGAAACGATCACCGTTCAACATCATGACTTTTTATCCCCTTTGTTTTGATTACTCAAGTAATAATTTTCTCGTTGCCAATTCCAATATGCGACGACTCGATAGGCTTCTTCGCCAATCTCTTCTTCCTCGTCACCAGTCTTGATTAAATCCCCGTCCTCTGGATTATCGAGATTCAATTCCTTGTGCAATTCTTTCAGCAATCCACCATACGCGATCCGTCTTTTTCGGTGCAATCCTTTTTCTAGATCCTTGACCACCATGAGGTTATGTTCAACATCATCGGTCAGGTAATCACTCGCCTTAACGGGATACTTTGCCGTCTCGTCGATTGCCGAATGGAGATCAGATTTTTTCTTGTTTTTCGCTTTAACGGTTTGGATATTAACGATTGGCAGGTAATTCAGTTTCATCGCCTTTTGCCATAACTCACGCCACTGTTTGGCGTTGATATAGTTCTCTGTATTCTTGAAATACGTGGATTCAACACAAATCAGAATGTGCATGTGCTGATTGTATGTCCCGTCCTTTTGATTGACCGTCACTTCCGTAGCACGCATGAATCCTATAAGGTTTTGCGAAACTTTCTTGTAACCACACAATCTCCTAAATCCTTCGGACATATCACGCAAGCTTTGGTCGAGAGTGTCGCCATCAATGGCGTTCCGAACGCTTAACGTCAGGAATAACCACCTTGCTTTCGGCTTTCGTTTTACGACTTCCGCCACGATCTTTCTAGTTTGGCTGCTGTGCTTCATCGCTCTCCTCCAGTTACACATCGAACACAATGGTGACTTGCAAAAATAGGCTTTCGCCAACTTAAAGTGACCCTCACCATTCGCACTAAATTCAAGGACGCTTCCGCAATCTCGTACTCGTGACGATTTCTTAAATTCTAAAAGGTGCAACAACTCATAATAACTGACTGTAGAAATTTTCTTCTCACGCCATGGACGAG
>NZ_JBAVHX010000002.1:0-67765 GCF_049686335.1 Buttiauxella sp.
ATATTACGTTTTCCTCTTTCAGAGTCAAGCATTTATTTTCGCTTTTCGTCTGACTGACGGGCCGGTTTGTAAGCCGTTGTGCCGTGTCAGTGGAGGCGCAGTATAGGGATTTTCTGGGAGCTGACAAGTGTTTATTACAAAAAGATTACCAAGCGTCTTTTTTTTCGCCAAAAGAACTGCAAAAGGGATGTAATACGGGATAAATGCTGTTTTAAGCATCAGAAAAGGAGACCTGGTGGCATACTAATAATAGAAACAACGCTAAAGGAATTGGTTTTATGTCTCTCTCAGCCCAACAACTCGCCGCTCAAAAGAACCTTTCCTATGTTCTTGCGGAAAAACTCGCTCAACGCATTCTCAAAGGTGAGTACGAAGCGGGTAGCATCTTGCCTGGTGAAATTGAATTAGGTGAACTCTTCGGTGTAAGTCGCACAGCTGTACGAGAGGCAGTAAAGACATTAACAGCAAAGGGTATGGTTTTACCTCGTCCCCGCATCGGTACTCGCGTTATGCCTCGCGCCCACTGGAACTTCCTTGATAAGGAATTACTCACCTGGTGGATGACAGAAGAGAACTTTAACGAAGTGGTGGATTACTTCCTTATTATGCGTAATAGCCTGGAACCCCAGGCCTGTGCACTAGCTGCAGTAAATGGTACACCTGAGCAGAAAGCCTTTCTCAATGAGATGATGGCAGAGATGGTTAAGATGAAAGGTTCCTTTGACCGTCAACGCTGGATAGAAGTCGATATGGCTTACCATGAACAAATCTATGCAATGAGTGGTAACCCTTTCCTTTGTTCTTTCGCTAACTTATTCCGTTCTATTTATTACAATTACTTTACCGCTATAACCGATAAAGAAGTTATCAAGCTCGATTTGCACCAGGCAATCGTTGATGCCATTACCCAGGGTGACAGTCAGGCCGCGTTAGTCGCAGGCCAGGCACTCTTAAAAGAACCCTTCGAACACGGGTAACGACTCACCTTCTCCTGCGTGCCTTAAAACATCAGGACAAAAATGACTAAAACAGCTCGCAGTATGGCCGGGTTACCGTGGATTGCGGCGATGGCTTTCTTTATGCAGGCGCTGGATGCCACCATTCTTAACACCGCATTACCCGCCATTGCCCATAGCCTCAACCGTTCGCCGCTGGCTATGCAATCCGCGATCATCAGTTACACCCTTACCGTTGCGATGCTGATTCCCGTCAGTGGCTGGCTTGCCGACCGCTTCGGCACCCGACGCGTGTTTATGGTCGCGGTAACTCTGTTTACTCTCGGCTCGTTCGCCTGTGCGATGTCCAGTTCACTCGGTGAGTTAGTTGTCTTCCGTGTAATACAGGGGATCGGCGGAGCAATGATGATGCCGGTCGCGCGTCTGGCATTATTACGTGCCTATCCGCGCAGTGAATTACTCCCCGTTTTAAATTTCGTCACCATGCCGGGCCTCGTCGGCCCCATCTTAGGCCCACTGCTTGGCGGCGTTTTAGTGACGTGGGCAAGCTGGCACTGGATTTTCCTCATTAACATACCGATCGGTATTCTCGGGCTAATCTACGCACGTAAGTACATGCCAAACTTTACAACGCCACGTCGCGGGTTCGATATGACGGGCTTTCTATTGTTTGGTTTGAGCCTGGTGTGTATCTCGAGCGGAATGGAGTTATTCGGTGAGCGTATAGTCGCCAGCTATATCGGCATTTTGATTATCATCGGCGGGCTTCTGCTATTAGCCACTTATATCTGGCACGCACGTCGCCACCCCACGCCGATTATCGCACTCCCAATGTTTCGCACCAGAACCTTCTCTATCGGTATCATTGGGAATCTCGCCTCGCGTCTGGGTACCGGATGCGTCCCCTTCCTTATGCCTTTAATGTTACAGGTCGGTTTTGGTTATTCGGCGCTGATAGCCGGATGCATGATGGCACCCACAGCCATTGGATCCCTGCTGGCAAAATCGACCGTTACGCAAGTATTACGTCGCCTGGGCTACCGGACAACATTGGTAGGCGTCACGCTGGTCATCGGTTTGCTGATTGGGCAATTCTCATTACAGTCGCCGGGAATGGAAGTGTGGCTACTGATTTTACCGCTGTTTATTCTTGGAATGGCGATGTCCACGCAGTTCACCGCAATGAATACCATCACGCTAGCCGATCTCACCGATGAAAACGCCAGTAGTGGCAACAGTGTGCTGGCCGTCACGCAGCAACTGGCGATTAGCCTTGGGGTTGCGGTGAGTGCAGCGGTGCTGAGACTCTATGAAGGTATCGACAGCATTAATACCGTCGAGCAATTCCACTACACGTTCCTGACGATGGGTGCCGTGACGTTGGTTTCGGCACTGGTCTTCTTGCTGTTACGCCCGAAAGACGGGCGAAATATGATTAAACGCTAGACTGAACCGCGTTCGACAAGTTCAGGCGTGAGTAACAGGCGCTGTTGTTCCAGAGTGGGTTGCGCCATGCGATGTATCAGTACATCAACGGCCAACTCACCCAACTCATCTTTAGGTTGATGAATGGTCGTGAGCGGCGGCGTCATATAACGTGCAAGTTCTATATCGTCATAGCCGACAACCGCCATATCTTGCGGGACCTTCAAACCTGCCTGATACAACGCCTGATAAGCCCCAACAGCCATCGCATCATTGCCAGTGAAGACCGCATGCGGCGGTTGTTCCAGCGCAAGAAGTGAATTCATAGCCGTAAAGCCGCCCTGAAACTCAAAGTCACCGATGATTTCGTAGCCTTGCTGGATCGCAAGCCCTGCGCGATTCATTGCATTTCGATAACCTTCGAGCCGCAACCGCGCTGGCGTTTTATCCTGCGGCCCTGTAATGCAGGCGATGCGGGTATAGCCTTTATCAATAAGATGCTGCGTTGCCCTTTCGCCACCTAATAAAGAGTTGTCCTGAATGACATCGCTTTCGCCTTCAAATGGCGCCCAGTCCATCATCACGGTGGGAATAGAAGGATAACGGCTCATGATGTCGGGCGAAGGAAGATGGGTTTCGGTGCATAACAGCAGTAAACCGTCGACGCGCTTTTGCAGCAGCGTTTCCAGATTACGATTCATGCGCTGCTCATCACCTTCGGTGTTACACAACACCAGACTGTAACCTCGCTCAAAGCAACTCCGTTCAACGCCGCGCACCAGCTCAGAATAAAACGGGTTACTACTGGCGGTAATTAGCATCCCAATAGTGTGCGTTTGATTGAGCTTGAGACTCCGCGCCAGTGCAGAAGGGGCATAGTTAAGAGTTTTGATTGCCGCATCGACCTTTGCGCGAATAGCGTCACTCACGAAACGATCATTATTAATGACGTGCGAAACCGTTGAAGTCGAAACTCCCGCCAACTTCGCCACGTCTTTCATGGTGGGCATGATTATCCTTGCTGCTGCAAAAAGTCGTCGATTTCATGACGCCACGGCACAGAAGGTTGTGCACCTTTGCGTGTCACAGCAATAGCGGCGGCGGCATGAGCAAAGCGGATGGCATCAGCCATCGGTTTATCTTCCAGCAACGCGGTGACTAGCGCACCATTAAAGGTGTCGCCTGCAGCGATCGTATCCACAGCTTTGACCTTAAAGCCTGCAACGCGCTGACCTTTGCCGTTTTCACTTAGCCATACGCCACGGCTACCAAGGGTAATAATCACGGTTTCGATGCCTTTCGCATGCAACGCATGAGCCGCAACCGCCGCGTCATCGTCATTTTCGACACGCACTCCAGTCAGCTTTTCGGCCTCGGTTTCGTTCGGTGTGATCATATCCACCAGCCCGAGCAGCTCATCGGATAGCTCACAGGCAGGTGCCGGATTAAGCACGACTTTGGTTTGATGTTGATGGGCAATTTTAGCCGCAGCCAGCACGCTTTCCAGCGGTGACTCGAGCTGCATTAAAAGCACAGAGGCTTCGGCGATTTTCTGATTCTGTTCCGCCACCAGCGCAGGGGTGAGTGCCCCGTTCGCTCCAGCGTGGATACCAATAACGTTTTCCCCAGCGCCATTCACGAAAATCAGCGCCACACCGGTTGAAGCACCATGAATGGTGCTAATCGGGGAGGTATCGATTTTGTCACTTGCCAGCTGTTTGCAAACGCGACTACCGGTGTCGTCATCGCCAACACAGGCAATAAAAGCAATGTCTGCGCCGCTGCGCCCAGCTGCAACAGCCTGGTTCGCACCCTTTCCACCAAACGCCACCTGATACTCTTGCCCAGTCACGGTTTCACCCGGCGTAGGAAAATGTTCGAGGTTAAGGATGTGGTCAGCATTGATGCTGCCCAGCACGACGAGATTGCCTTTCGTTTTCATTTTTATCAGTCCAGTTAAGTGCGCCACCCGGATGAGTGGGTGGCGCGATGCCCTGCTTTTCTTATGTCGTCTTATTTAGTAACCAGCTTCAGGTCAACCGGGATTTTGGAGTCGACTTTCTCGCCTTTCAATACTTTATCTGCGGTTTCTACACCGATAACACCAATCTGGTCAGCCATCTGTGCAACTGTCGCACCCAGCTTGCCGCTTTCTACAGCTTTCACGCCATCAGCGGTGCCATCGAAGCCAACCACCAGAACATCGGATTTACCGGCAGTTTGTAATGCACGCAGTGCGCCCAGAGCCATTTCGTCGTTCTGAGCAAAAACCGCCTGCACGTCAGGATGCGCAGTCAGCAGGTTCTGCATAACGTTCAGGCCTTTAGTACGGTCGAAGTCAGCCGGTTGGCTCGCCAGCACAGTAAACTTGTGAGCCGCAGTCGCTTGTTTAAAGCCTTCACCACGTTCACGTGCAGCAGATGCGCCCGCGATACCTTGCAGTTCGATAACTTTCGCGCCTTCGCCCAGTTTCTTAGCGATGAAATCACCCGCCATTTTACCGCCAGCGACGTTATCAGAAGCGATGTGGCTGACCACGGTGCCCTGATTCGCCATACGGTCGAGGGTAATCACAGGGATTTTAGCCTGGTTCGCCATTTTCACCGCATTGCCAACGGCATCGGAATCAGTTGGGTTGATCAGCATCAGTTTGGTGCCGCGAACCGTCAGGTCCTGCACGTTTGCCAGTTCTTTCGCCGGGTTATTTTGCGAATCCAGTACGATCAGGTTGTATCCCAGTTTGTCCGCTTCTTTTTGCGCGCCGTCTTTGAGTGAAACGAAGAACGGGTTATTCAGAGTCGATACCACCAGCGCGATGGTGTCTTTAGCCATCGCGTTGGCGCTCACGGTGGCGCTCAGTGCAACAGCGGAAACCAGGGTAGCCAGCTTTTTCATATTCATATTCAGATGTCCTGTAGGGTTATGATTGTTACTGCTTTTTGTTGTCCACCAGCACCGCCAGTAAAATAACCACTGCTTTGACGATCATCTGGTAATAAGAAGAAACACCTAATAAATTCAGTCCGTTGTTCAGGAAGCCTAAGATCAGTGCACCGATCAGCGTCCCAACAATGCGCCCTTTACCGCCCGCAAGGCTTGTGCCGCCCAGAACCACCGCCGCGATAGCATCCAGCTCATAGCCGGTACCTGCCGTGGGTTGTGCGGAAGAAAGACGTGCCACTTCGATGATCCCCGCCAGAGAAGCCAGCAGACCACACAGTGAATAAACAATAATTTTGACTTTGTTTACGCTGATACCGGACAGACGCGTCGCCGCTTCGTTACCGCCCAGCGCGTAGATATAACGACCCAAACGCGTGTGATGCAGCATGTACCATGCGGCCAGGAACACTACGCCCATGATCCACACAGGGGTTGGGATGCCTAACGGGCGGCCAATACCAAACCAGCCAAACACATCGGCGTTATCTGAGAAACCGGTGTTGACCGGGCTGCCATTGGTGTAAACCATGGTGACACCGCGCAGTAAAAGCATCATTACCAGCGTTGCGATAAACGCCTGCACTCGCCCTTTAGCGACAATCACACCGGTCACAGCCCCAATAGCCGCGCCCAGCGCCAGTGCACCAGCAACCGCCACCAGAGCATTGACTTCTAAACCTACAATCGAAGCGGCAACCGCACCGGTTAGCGCCAGTAAAGAACCGACGGACAGGTCAATCCCGGAAGTCAGAATGACCAGAGTCATCCCCACCGCCATAATGGCGTTCACGGAGGTTTGCTGCAGGATGTTGAACAGGTTATTAACGGTGAAAAAGTTCGGGCTAAGGCTCGAGACAATCGCAATCAGCACCAACAGAGCGATCAGCGATTTTTGTTCCAGAAGCCACGCTTTCGTGAACCAGCGACGGGTAGGAATAGACTGGGTACTCATTTTACAGACTCCTGATTCACACGATTTAGCTTGCCGACGGCCGCCGCCATTAATATCTCTTGAGTGGCTTCTTCACGGGTAAATTCCCCGCCGGGATGCCCTTCATGCATCACCATAATCCGGTCACTCATACCCAGAACTTCTGGCATTTCAGACGACACAAGAATGATGCTTAGCCCATCGGCTTTGAACTGATTGATTAACTGATAGATTTCCTTCTTCGCCCCGACATCAACACCGCGCGTTGGCTCATCAAGGATCAACACTTTAGGACGCGTCATCAGGCCACGGGCAATCGCAACTTTTTGCTGATTACCGCCAGAAAGCAGGCCGATGGGTTGTTCCATCGATGGCGTTTTGACGTTGAACAAACGGATAAAGTCTTGCACCGCCTGCTGCTCATCTTTGTGTCTCAGGCTGCCGACGTTGTGGCTGAAATAGCGTAGTGCGGTCAGCGACATGTTTTCTTTAACCGACATGCCGAGCACCAGCCCGTCACGCTTACGGTCTTCAGAGATATAAACAATGCCGTTTGCCAGACCATCTTGCGGTGAACGTGTCACCACTTCCCGGCCTTCAAGCGCCACATATCCACCGGTACGCGGTAGCGCACCGTAGAGCACTTTCATTAATTCGGTGCGACCGGCGCCCATCAAACCGGCAACGCCAAGAATTTCACCTTTACGAAGAGTGAAACTCACGTCATGTACGCCAGGGCCGGAAAGGTTATCGACCCGCAGCAGGATTTCGCCGGGTTGTTTATCCAGACGCGGATATTGATCTTCGAGTTTGCGCCCGACCATCATCTCGATAAGCGTATCTTCGGTCAGCGTCGCCACTTCGCGCTCGGCAATAAACTGCCCGTCGCGAAAGACGGTCACATCATCGCAAATCTCGAAAATCTCTTTCATGCGGTGGGAGATGTAAACAATGCCGCGCCCCTGCGCTTTTAGCTCGCGAATAACACGGAACAGGGAGTCAGTTTCGGTATCAGTCAGCGCATCGGTCGGTTCATCCATCACGATGACTTTTGATTCAAAGCTCAGCACCTTGGCGATTTCGACCATTTGCTGATCGCCAATCGACAAATCACCTACCAGCTTCTGGCTGGTAAAGCGCAGGTTAAGCTTCGCCAGCAGTTTGTCTGCTTCGGCGTACATTTTCGTCCAGTCAATCTTGCCGAAACGGCCAACAAATTCACGTCCGAGGAAAATGTTCTCCGCAATGCTGAGTTGCGGAATCAGGTTGAGTTCCTGGTGAATAATGCCGATGCCCGCTTCCTGTGAGGATTTTGGGCCATTAAACGTCGTTTCTTTCCCCAGCCATAACAGCGAACCGGCATCGCGTTGATAGATACCGGTCAGGACTTTCATCATGGTGGATTTGCCAGCGCCGTTCTCGCCCACCAGCGCCATGACGCGACCTGAGTAGACGTTCAGCGCAGCACCTGAAAGAGCTTTTACGCCAGGGAACGATTTATCGATCCCTTTTAATTGCAGTAAGGGTTCCATGCCGGCCTCAGAAAGTTACGCCAGCACAGAGAATGATATTCGCATACGGGGAACACTCCCCGCTGCGAATAACCGCCTGGCTTTGGGCGGTGTGCTGCTTGAACAGCTCATGACTAATGTAACGAATAGAAATGGTGTTTCCCTGGTGTTGTTGCAGTTGCTCGATGTACTGGAGCAACGTTTCGTGGAGCTCTGGATTATGTTGTTGGATTTCCTGAGCAAGGATCGCTGCTTCAACTTGCATCTCTTGTGTTACGACTTCAACAACCTGCATAAAACCAGGTACGCCGTGGGTCAGAGCCAAATCAATACGCGGTGTATTGCGTGGAATGGGCAATCCGGCATCGGCAATCACCAGCGTGTCGGTGTGGCCAAGACGGGAAATAACAGACGAGATATCAGCGTTGAGAACAGTGCCTTTCTTCATTTTTTTACTCCACTAGCGAAACGTTTCGCTGAAAAGGAGTGTAGGAAATTGAGAGGTGATAAAACAACCATGAAGTTACGAAAATGTGATCGCTATCGAAACGTTTCGCGAACCGATGAGAAGGAAGGGAATATGAGAGCGCGTTCACTCACGAAGAAATGAAAAACGCCTCTTCGAATGAAGAGGCGTTAGCGTTAAATCTCGACCTGTGTGCCTAATTCTATCACCCGGTTTGGCGGGATTTCGAATTGGTCCGGCGCTCGCAGGGCGTTGCGTTGCAGCGCGAGGAACAGCTTGCCACGCAGACGCAGATACCACGGACGCTTGCCGATTATCAGCGACTCATGCGACATGAAGAACGACGTCTCCATCATGCGGCAACTTAGCCCTTCCAAACCGCAGCGATGGAATACCTCTTCCACATTTGGCGTTTCACGCCAACCGTAGCTTGCCACCACACGCCAGAAGGTTGGCGACAACTGCTCAATGGAAACGCGCTTCACATTGTGTACGTACGGCGCATCTTCTGTCCGCAGCGTTAACAGCACGACCCTCTCATGCAGCACTTTGTTGTGCTTGAGGTTGTGCAGCATCGCAAATGGAATCACGTTAAGCGCACGAGACATATAAACAGCGGTACCCGGCACGCGAACTGGCGGTGATTTTTCCAGTGAGGCAATCATCGCTTCCAGCGAATTTCCATGTTCATGCATACGACGCAGCAGACGGAAACGCTCGCTTTTCCAGGTCGTCATGATAATGAACATCACCAATGCCAGGCAGAGCGGCAACCAACCACCGGAGAAGATTTTGACCACGTTTGCTGAGAATAATGGAATGTCGATGCACAGGAAGCAAATGCCCATCAGCAACACCGCAATTTTATTCCAGTGCCAGTTTTTACGCGCCACGGTGCACGAAAGGATTGAGGTCAGCACCATGGTGCCCGTTACTGCAATCCCGTACGCCGCAGCCAGATTGCTGGAATGTTCGAAGCTTACAATCACAATCACCACGGAGATATAAAGGATCCAGTTAATTGCTGGAACGTATATCTGCCCGGATTCCATTTCCGAGGTGTGGATGATGCGCATTGGCGACAAGTATCCCAGACGCACAGCCTGGCGAGTCAGTGAGAAGACGCCCGAGATAACGGCCTGAGAGGCGATTACGGTCGCAAGCGTTGCCAGAATCATCAGCGGGATTAACGCCCAGTCTGGCGCCAGCAAGAAGAATGGGTTCTTGATAGCTTCAGGTGTTTTCAACAGTAACGCGCCCTGGCCAAAGTAGTTCAGTACCAGTGAGGGCAGAACCACAGAGAACCATGCAATACGAATCGGGAATTTACCGAAGTGCCCCATATCCGCGTACAGCGCTTCAACACCGGTAATAGAAAGCACTACCGCGCCAAGAGCAAAGAAGGAAACGGTTTTATATTCGAGGAAGAAATGCACGGCCCATGCCGGATTCAGCGCCTGTAGCACTTCCGGGTTCGCCATAATACTGCGCGCACCTAACACCGCCAGCACCAGGAACCACAGCAGCATCACCGGAGCAAACAGCTTGCCCACCATGCCTGTGCCGTGTTTCTGAATCATAAACAGCAACGTCAGGACGATGATAGAGAGCGGGACGATATAGGCGTCGAGCTGCGGCGCGGCTATCTCAAGCCCTTCGATGGCCGACATAACCGATATTGCCGGCGTGATGACCACCTCGCCATAGAAGAAGCTGCCGCCGATCAATCCCATGATCACCAGTACCGACGTCATTCTTGCCGAGGTATTACGCCCAGCCAAAGACATTAGCGTCAAAATACCGCCTTCACCGGCGTTATCAGCACGCATAACGAAGGTCAGATATTTAACCGAAACGACTAAAATCAACAGCCAGAAAATTAAAGACAAAAAGCCAAACACGGCGTCACGTTCAACACCGAAGCCAAATTGACCAGACAGACATTCACGAAGGGTATAAAGCGGGCTAGTACCGATATCGCCGTAGACTACCCCAATTGCAGCCAGCGTTATTGCAGGCAATGATTGTTTATTATCAGCGCTCATAGACTAATCTTTTGTTGGAATCCTGAAAGCGTGTGCTTAATCCCTTGGCCCACAAAAAGGCGCACAGTATGCACGATAATGAAGTAAATCGTACCCCTAAATACAACTGGCTTAACTTATGTCAGGGAAAAAAGAGCCGCTCATCAATCCATTAACGATAATACAGATGAACGATATACTCGCTTTTTCGCTTAGTGATCACCGCGTAAGGATGTAACGCTAATTATGGCTCAATCACATTTATTGGCTGAAAGAATTTCACGGCTTAGCCAGGCTCTGGAAAAAGGATTGTTTGAACGAAGCCACGCGGTGCGTTTGTGCCTGTTGGCAGCCCTGAGTGGCGAAAGTGTTTTCTTGCTTGGCCCGCCTGGGATTGCAAAGAGTTTAATTGCGCGGCGTTTGAAGTTTGCTTTCCAGCATGCGCGCGCTTTTGAATATCTGATGACACGCTTCTCCACGCCAGAAGAAGTGTTTGGGCCATTGTCTATTCAGGCTTTAAAAGATGAAGGGCGTTACGAGCGCCTGACGGCGGGTTATCTGCCAGAAGCAGAAATCGTGTTTCTCGATGAAATCTGGAAAGCAGGCCCTGCCATTCTGAATACCCTGCTTACCGCGATAAATGAACGTCGTTTTCGCAATGGTGCGAGCGAAGACAAAATCCCCATGCGTTTGCTGGTGGCCGCCTCTAACGAACTGCCGGAAGCAGACAGCAGCCTCGAAGCATTGTACGACCGTATGCTGATTCGTCTGTGGCTCGATAAAGTGCAGGACAAAGGTAATTTCCGCTCAATGCTCATCAGTCAGCATGATGAGAATGACAATCCTGTAGCGGAAAGCCTGCAAGTCACCGATGAAGAGTATTTCAAATGGCAGCAGGAAATTGGCACCATTGCGCTGCCTGATAACGTCTTTGAACTGATATTCACCTTACGCCAGCAACTGGAAAACGCCCCGGGTGCGCCATATGTGTCTGACCGGCGTTGGAAGAAAGCCATTCGCCTGCTGCAAGCCAGCGCTTTCTTTTGTGGCCGCAACGCCGTTGCACCGATTGATTTGATCCTGCTTAAGGATTGTTTGTGGCATGACACTGCGGCGATGAATCTGATGCAACAACAAATTGAAATATTGATGACCGGACACGCGTGGCAGCAACATGCCATGCTCGGAAAATTGGGTGCCATCGTGCAGCGCCGTATTCAGTTACAACAGCAGCATAGCGACCGCGAAGCCATCACCGTAACCAAACAGGGTGGGATGTTTACTCGCCGCCCGCAGTACCAGTTGCCTGACTACCTGGCAGGCGAAACGCTGACATTACTGCTTCAGCAGCCGCTTAAATTGCACGATATCGAAGTTATCCACGTGTCTGTTTCCCGCGAAGCCTGTGCGCAATGGCTGATAAAGGGAGGGGAACTGCGCGGCAAACTTAACGGTATCGGTTTTGCGCAGGTACTGAATATGGAAGTCGACTCCAGCCAGCATCTGGTTCTGCGCGATGTCAGTCTGCAAGGCACGCGGTTAGTGATGCCGGGTAAACAGCAGGAAGGGATGCCAGATGAGATCAAGCAACAATTCGATGATCTTGAAGCGACCCTCCACCAGCAACATGAACGCTTTAACGATCAGCAAAAATGTCTATTTATCCATAACGAATGGCTAGGCAAGATCGAAGCCAGTCTGCAAGATGTTGCAGAACAAATTAAACAGGCTCGACATTAATGCTCAGCGTTGAGGCGCTCGATCTCATCCTCACCATTGGCGAGGCTGAGTTAATTGAAGAAATTATTATTACGTTGCTGGCAGCACCGCAGTTAGCGGTGTTTTTTGAGAAATTCCCGCGCCTGAAAAACGCGATAACCAAAGATATTCCGCGCTGGAGGGAATCACTGAAAGCGCGCTTGCATGACACCAACGTGCCACAAGAGCTGGCGCGAGAAGTCATGTGCTATCAGGAAAGCCAGTTACTCACCACCAGCCAGTTATCCGCAAAACTTCCCGAAATTTTACTGCTGCTGAAAAGTGTCGGGTCACCCTTTTACGGACAAGCTGAAACGCTGGTAGCGGGAATGCCTCGCCTGACTGCCGCGCAACAAACGCTGTTTCTGCAACGCTGGCGCTTGAGCCTGGTGGTTCAGACCACTTCTCTCAATCAACAGTTACTGGAGGACGAGCGTGATCAGCTACTCGCTGAAGTGCAACAACGGCTGGCATTAAGCGGCCAGCTTGCGCCGGTACTGGTCGACAGTGATAACGCTGCGGGTCGACTCTGGGATATGAGCGCCGGTTCGCTTAATCGAGGTGATTATCAGCTTATTGTCCAGTACGGTGAGTTTCTTGCCAGCCAACCGGAATTACTGAAACTTGCTGAGCAACTCGGCCGTTCCAAAGAGGCTAAAGCGGTCCCCAGAAAAGATGCACCGACTGAAACCTGGCGCATGCTGGTACGTGAGCCCGCCACGGTTCCTGAACAAGTGGATGGCCTACAGCGCAGCGATGACATCCTGCGTTTGCTGCCACCGGAGTTAGCCACACTGGGCATCAGCGAGCTGGAATTTGAGTTCTACCGTCGGCTGGTGGAAAAGCAACTACTGACTTATCGATTACATGGTGACTCATGGCGCGAAAAAGTCGTCGAGCGCCCGGTTGTTCACCAGGATTTTGATGAACAGCCCCGCGGGCCGTTTATTGTCTGCGTCGACACGTCCGGATCAATGGGTGGTTTTAACGAACAATGCGCCAAAGCTTTTTGCCTGGCACTGATGCGCGTGGCGCTGGCAGATAACCGTCGCTGTTTCATCATGCTGTTTTCCAGCGAAGTGGTGCGCTACGAAGTGTGTGGTGCGGACGGTATTGAGCAAGCGATCCGCTTTTTGAGCCAGCGTTTTCGCGGTGGCACCGATCTCGCCAGCTGTTTCCGGGCGATTGCTGAGAAAATGCAGGGCAGTGAATGGTTTGACGCGGATGCGGTAGTCATTTCCGACTTCATCGCCCAGCGCTTGCCTGACGAGGTCGTGACGAAAGTAAAGGAACTACAACGGATCCATCAACATCGTTTCCACGCAGTAGCGATGTCGACACACGGCAAGCCCGGCATCATGCGCATTTTCGATCATATCTGGCGCTTTGATACCGGGATGCGAAGCCGCCTGCTGCGTCGCTGGCGGCGTTAATCACTTACAGCAGTGCATCAACTTTAGCGTGAAGCTCAGCAGGCCATACGCCGCACTGTACCTGGCCAATATGCGGCTGCTGCAGCATCAGCATCACTAAACGAGACTGGCCGATGCCGCCGCCAATAGTTTGCGGCATTTCGCCTTTCAGCAGTGATTGATGCCACTCGAGTTGCAAACGATCGTCATCACCGGTCACAGCCAGCTGACGTTTTAACGTCTCAGCGTCAACGCGGATCCCCATCGAAGAAAGCTCAAAAGCATCTTCCAGAATCGGGTTCCACACCATAATGTCCCCGTTCAACCCTTTGAAATCACCCTGACTGCGTGTTGACCAGTCATCGTAATCCGGCGCACGAACATCATGACGTTTCCCGTCACCCAGCTTGCCGCCAATACCAATCAGGAAAACGGCACCCAGTTCTTTAGCTATCGCACGTTCACGGCCTTTTGCATCAAGGTCCGGGAAACGTTGTTGTAATTCTTCACTATGAACAAAATGAATTTGTTCAGGCAGGAAAGCGGTCAAACCGTATTGCTCGCTCACTGCGGCTTCCGTGGCTTTCATTGCCGCCCAGATGCTTTCTACAGTTTGCTTAAGCGTCCCGAGATGACGTTCTCCCTCACCCATTACACGCTCCCAGTCCCACTGATCAACATAGACAGAGTGAATAGGCGTCAATCGGTCTTCATCGGGGCGCAGGGCTTTCATGTGCGTGTAAAGCCCTTCGCCCGCGCTGAAGTCATGCTGGCCGAGTGTTTTTCTTTTCCATTTAGCCAGCGAATGCACCACTTCAAACTGCGCTTCAGGCAAGGTTTTCACCTTCACTTGCACCGCTTTTTCACAACCAGACAGATTGTCCTGAGTACCATCACCCACGCGGCTGAGAATCGGAGCCTGGACTTCCATCAGACCAAGCTTTTCTTCCAGTTGACGGGAGAAATGGGACTTCACAAAACTAATCTGGCGTTGTTTAGCGATGTAGGCAGTTTTCATGGCTTTCTCTTTATTGTGTTGTTTTACTGACGATGATTAAGCAACAAACATGAGGTAACATTCAATAATCAACAATAAAAAAGCCTTCTTAGTTTTTAATCGACTAATTTAAGGCTATAAAATATGTACTTTCGTTACTAATCATAGGAAAAAGTGATGGATAATTATCAGATCGACAATCTCGATCGCGGCATTCTTGACGCATTAATGGCAAATGCCCGTACCGCTTATGCCGAACTGGCTAAACAATTCGGTGTAAGCCCTGGCACTATTCATGTGCGCGTAGAGAAAATGAAGCAGGCGGGGATCATTACCGGTGCGCGTATCGACATCAGCCCAAAGCAGTTGGGTTATGACGTTTGCTGCTTTATCGGCATCATTTTAAAGAGTGCAAAAGATTACCCTTCTGCCTTAGCCAAACTCGAAAGTCTGGAAGAAGTCACCGAGGCGTATTACACCACGGGCCACTACAGCATCTTTATTAAGGTGATGTGTCGATCGATAGACGCCCTTCAACAGGTACTTATCAACAAGATCCAAACAATTGATGAAATTCAATCCACCGAAACGTTGATCTCCCTTCAGAACCCGATCATGCGTACCATCAAGCCCTGACAGCTATTTTTAATACCCATATTATCCACAGGTAGATCGCAGGCCTTACACAGCGTACAATGCCCATCGTTTCGGAAAGGTGGGCAGCAATGAAAGAAGTTACTCTGATTAGCGGCAGTACCCTGGGCAGTGCCGAATATGTAGCTGAACATCTGGCTGAGAAGCTTGATGAAGCGGGTTTTACGACCCAGACGTTGCATGGGCCACTGTTTGAAGATCTTCCTGTCAGTGGAATTTGGCTGATTGTCTCCTCGACTCATGGAGCCGGAGATCTTCCAGATAATCTTCAACCACTCTTTGATGCAATAAATGAAGAACGCCCAGATCTGAGTGCTGTTCATTATGGTGCAGTCGGGATTGGTAGCCGTGAATACGATACTTTTTGCGGTGCGATTGAGAAACTGGACACCCTTCTCACGGAATGTGGCGCTAAAAGAGTTGGCTCTTTATTGAAAGTAAACATCCTTGATCACGACATTCCTGAAGATCCGGCTGAGATTTGGGTCGGATCATGGAAGAATTTACTCCAGGATTTGTAAAGATCTCACTTTTATCTGTGTATAAGTATGCTTAAAACCTTGGGTTAAGCAGTAGTTATCCCAATAACAACTCCTGTTCACTTTTTGAGTTGTGCATAACTACCGCTTTTGATCCCAGCTTATACGTTCTGGGATCACCGGAAGTACACAGCAAACGATCCTTCTTAATCACTTGATCTCTTTGGCATAAAAGCGGTTATCCACAGAACATGCCGATCCTAATAAGAGATCATAATAAAGAGATCTTTAAATAAAAAAGATCTTCTTTTAATTAGCAAAGATCCCGGTACTTTCTCCATCGACTAAAGTTGAGTAGAATCGCCAACCCCGGGAATCACTCATCCCCCATTTGCAAAACCGTGAGGCAGTACCATGTTTTATCCAGATCCTTTTGACGTCATCATCATTGGCGGGGGTCATGCAGGCACCGAGGCTGCAATGGCCGCTGCACGGATGGGTCAACAAACCCTACTTCTGACACACAATATCGACACGCTGGGACAAATGTCTTGTAACCCTGCGATCGGCGGTATTGGCAAGGGACATCTGGTTAAAGAAGTGGACGCTCTGGGCGGTTTGATGGCGAAGGCTATCGATCATGCAGGCATCCAGTTTAGGATACTAAACGCCAGCAAAGGGCCAGCAGTACGAGCGACTCGCGCTCAGGCTGACCGAGTGCTATATCGCCAGGCAGTACGCACAGCACTGGAAAACCAACCGAATCTGATGATCTTCCAACAAGCGGTTGAAGATCTGATTGTCGAGAACGATCGTGTTGTCGGTGCAGTGACGCAAATGGGTCTGAAGTTCCGCGCTAAATCCGTGGTACTGACCGTAGGGACCTTCCTGGATGGCAAAATTCATATCGGACTGGATAACTACAGCGGTGGCCGTGCTGGCGATCCGCCGTCCATTTCGCTTTCTCGTCGTCTGCGTGAGCTGCCACTGCGTGTCAGCCGCCTGAAAACAGGCACACCTCCGCGTATCGACGCACGCACCATCGATTTTAGTGTTCTTGCCCAGCAGCATGGCGATACCCCAATGCCGGTCTTCTCGTTCATGGGGAACGTCAATCAGCACCCTGCACAAGTACCGTGCTACATCACGCACACCAACGAAAAAACGCACGACGTTATTCGTAACAACCTCGATCGCAGCCCGATGTATGCAGGTGTTATCGAAGGGATTGGACCGCGTTACTGCCCGTCCATCGAAGACAAGGTGATGCGCTTTGCTGACCGTAACCAGCATCAAATTTTCCTCGAGCCTGAAGGGCTGACCAGCAACGAAATTTATCCAAACGGTATCTCCACCAGCCTGCCATTTGACGTGCAGATGCAGATTGTCCGTTCGATGGAAGGCATGGAAAACGCGAAGATCGTACGTCCTGGCTACGCTATCGAATACGATTTCTTCGATCCCCGTGATCTGAAGCCGACACTGGAAAGCAAATATATCCAGGGTCTATTCTTTGCCGGACAAATTAACGGTACGACCGGTTACGAAGAAGCCGCTGCGCAAGGTCTGTTGGCTGGTCTCAATGCTGCACGCTTCTCTGCCGAGAAAGACGGTTGGGCACCACGTCGCGATCAAGCTTATCTGGGCGTACTGGTCGACGATCTTTGCACTCTCGGCACCAAAGAGCCGTACCGCATGTTTACCTCACGTGCCGAATATCGTTTGATGCTGCGCGAAGATAACGCTGATCTGCGTTTAACCGCTGCCGGTCGCGAAATGGGACTGGTGGACGACGAACGCTGGGCACGTTTCAACGAAAAACTGGAAAGCATTGAGCTTGAGCGCCAACGTCTGAAAGACATCTGGCTGCACCCGCATTCTGAAAGTGTCGAAGAAGTGAATGCCAAACTCAGCGCACCGCTGTCTCGCGAAGCAAATGGCGAAGATCTGCTGCGTCGGCCAGAAATGACCTATGCTGAGATGATGCAATTGTCTGTGTTCGCACCAGGCCTTGAAGATCCGCAATCTGCAGAACAGGTGGAAATTCAGGTTAAATACGAAGGCTACATCGCTCGTCAGCAAGAAGAGATTGAAAAACAACAACGTAACGAAAATACGTTGTTACCTGCGACTCTGGATTATCGACAGGTGAGTGGTCTTTCTAACGAAGTGATCGCCAAACTTAACGATCATAAACCAGTCTCGATTGGGCAGGCTTCACGCATTTCAGGAGTCACTCCGGCAGCGATTTCGATCTTGCTTGTCTGGTTAAAGAAACAAGGCCTGCTACGCCGTAGCGCCTGATGAACATATTTCAGGGCCGGGATATCCTGGCCCTTTTTTTGATGGGTATAGACCGCCGTGCTTAACAAACTGAATCGTCTGCTGGATAGCGCAGGCATTACGTTGCCAGAAAACCAGAAACAACAGCTGGTGGGTTATGTTGAACTGCTCCACAAGTGGAACAAAGCGTACAACCTGACCTCAGTACGTCATCCAGATGACATGCTGGTACGCCATATTCTCGACAGCATTGTTGTCGAACCGTATTTGCAGGGCTCACGTTTTATCGATGTGGGGACTGGGCCGGGTCTGCCGGGGATACCACTTGCGATCGTGCGTCCTGACTCGCATTTTACGTTGTTGGATAGTCTGGGTAAGCGGGTACGCTTTTTGCGTCAGGTTCAGCACGAGCTGCATCTTGAGAACATCACGCCAGTGCAGAGTCGTGTGGAGGAGTTCCCTGCTGAACCCCCTTTCGACGGCGTCATCAGCCGTGCTTTTGCGTCTATGACGGACATGGTGACCTGGTGTAAACATCTGCCATCAGAGAACGGTCGCTTTTACGCACTCAAGGGTTTACGCCCTGATGATGAAATTGCAACCTTGCCTGAAAACTTTAGCGTTGAACAAGTCGTTCGTTTGCAGGTTCCTGAGCTTGATGGTGAACGACATTTGGTGATGATTAAGGCAAACAAAACTTAATATTTATCAAAAAAAAGCGAAAAAGGAATGTTTCGCGAAAGTTAAAAATACACAGGAGAATGGCTGACATTCCTGGTTACATTTAACGATATTTTAACATGTTCGCACCTGATTTTTTAACTCGACAGATATTGTGGAGTTTTAAAATGGTCAACATTGAAAATATAACCGTGCTAATTATTGTATGACTTTTTCACTCGTCTGAATGTTAAAAGCTTCGTAAAAATGTCAATGAAATGTTTTAGCGGTGTTTCAATCTGTTTTAAATAGACTAGACAGTAATCAGCTTATTTATCAGACATCTGTGTTTCGCACTTTAAGAGACATACAATTGTGCAAAGCCTGTGAGATGTTTGAATTGTGATCTGGTGCACGCTTTATTAGGCGGGTATTTCGGTTATTTGCAGTTTTTGGGAAAATTACCGGCATTCAGCAAAAGTTGAAAAATAACGGCACAGGAAAATATTTAAACATTTGTTCACCTTTTTGCTACTTATTGTTTGAAATCACGGGGCCGCACCGTATAATTTGCTCGCTTTTTGAGGCTTGACTCAAAGTCGTAAAGGCAGTTTTATACGACACGCGACATACCCCGAAGGGAGCAGGAGTTAGGATACGCCATGTCTATGTCGCTATTGAGTAGAAACGTTGCTCGTAAGCTTCTGTTCCTTCAGCTTCTAGCAGTGATAGCAATTGGATTGCTGTTTTGCCTCAAAGACCCCACGTGGGGTGCTTCTGCCTTCGGCGGAGGCCTGGCAGCCTGGTTGCCAAATGCAGTATTTATGAATTTCGCCTGGCGTCACCAGGTGCATACACCGTCTAAAGGCCGTATGGCCTGGACCTTCGCTATCGGCGAAGTGTTAAAGGTGATTGCGAGCTTTACCATACTGGTGGTGGCGTTAGCTGGTTTTAAGGCGGTATTGTTGCCGCTAATTGTGACGTGGGTTTCGGTGCTGGTTGTGCAGATACTCGCACCAGCTGTAATTAACAACAAAGGGTAAGAGGCATCATGTCTGCAGGAGAAATCTCTACACCGCAGGAGTATATAGGCCACCATCTGAATAACCTTCAGCTGGACCTGCGTACTTTCTCGCTGGTTGATCCGTATCACCCCCCAGCCACCTTCTGGACACTCAATATTGACTCCATGTTCTTCTCCGTGGTTTTGGGTTTCTTGTTCCTGGTGTTATTTCGCAAAGTAGCTAAAAATGCTACCAGTGGCGTCCCAGGGAAATTCCAGACTGCAGTTGAGTTGGTCATCGGTTTTGTTAATAGCAGTGTCAAAGACATGTACCATGGCAAAAGCAAGGTCATCGCACCGCTTGCCCTGACTGTCTTTGTCTGGGTATTCCTGATGAACCTGATGGACTTGCTGCCAATCGATTTCTTGCCATATATCGGCGAGCATATCTTTGGTCTGCCTGCTCTGCGTGTGGTACCGTCTGCGGACGTGAACATCACCCTGTCCATGGCGCTAGGCGTATTCATCCTCATTCTGTTCTACAGCATCAAAATGAAAGGCATTGGCGGCTTCACGAAAGAGCTGACGCTGCAGCCGTTCAATCACTGGGCATTTATTCCTTTCAACTTAATCCTTGAAGGTGTAAGCCTGCTGTCCAAGCCTATCTCACTTGGTCTGCGACTGTTCGGCAACATGTATGCCGGTGAATTGATTTTCATTCTGATTGCTGGTCTGTTGCCGTGGTGGTCACAGTGGATTCTGAGTGTGCCTTGGGCCATTTTCCACATCCTGATCATTACGCTACAAGCCTTCATTTTCATGGTTCTGACGATTGTCTATCTGTCGATGGCATCTGAAGAGCATTGATTTTACTTACCACTACTGCGTTTTAACTGAAACAAACTGGAGACTGTCATGGAAAACCTGAATATGGATCTGCTGTACATGGCTGCCGCGATTATGATGGGCCTTGCGGCAATCGGTGCGGCGATCGGTATCGGCATCCTCGGTGGAAAATTCCTGGAAGGCGCAGCGCGTCAACCTGATCTGATTCCTCTGCTGCGTACTCAGTTCTTTATCGTTATGGGTCTGGTGGATGCTATCCCGATGATCGCTGTTGGTCTGGGTCTGTACGTGATGTTCGCCGTCGCGTAGTAAGCATTGCTTAATATACCAAGCAATATCAGAACGTTAACTAACAAAGAGGCATTGTGCTGTGAATCTTAACGCAACAATCCTCGGCCAGGCCATCGCGTTTGTCCTGTTTGTTCTGTTCTGTATGAAGTACGTATGGCCGCCAATCATGGCTGCCATCGAGAAGCGTCAACAAGAAATTGCTGATGGTCTCTCTTCTGCAGAACGTGCCAAAAAGGACCTTGACCTTGCACAGGCCAACGCGACCGACCAGCTGAAAAAAGCCAAAGCGGAAGCTCAGGTGATTATCGAGCAAGCGAACAAACGCCGCTCGCAGATCCTTGAAGAAGCTAAAACCGAGGCAGAGCAGGAACGTGACAAAATCGTTGCACAGGCTCAGGCAGAAATCGACGCAGAGCGTAAACGCGCTCGTGAAGAACTGCGTAAGCAAGTGGCTCTGCTGGCGATTGCCGGTGCCGAGAAGATCATTGAACGTTCCGTGGATGAAGCTGCTAACAGCGACATCGTTGATAAACTGGTCGCTGAACTGTAAGGAGGGAGGGGCTGATGTCTGAATTTGTAACTGTAGCTCGCCCCTACGCCAAAGCAGCTTTTGACTTTGCCGTCGAACACCAAAGCATCGATAACTGGCAGTCCATGCTAGCTTTCGCCGCCGAGGTGTCTAAAAACGAACAAATGGCAGAGCTACTCTCCGGCGCTTTTGCACCGGAAACGCTCTCTCAGTCGTTTATCTCTATTTGTGGTGACCAGTTAGACGCCAACGGCCAGAACCTGATTAAGGTGATGGCTGAAAATGGTCGTTTGAAGGTTCTCCCTGATGTTCTAGAGCAATTCGTTCAACTGCGTGCAGCCCGAGAGGCTACGGTTGAAGTCGAAGTGACTTCTGCTAGCGCGTTAAACGAAGCCCAGCTTTCGAAAATCAGCGCCGCGATGGAAAAACGTCTGTCACGCAAAGTTAAGCTGAATTGCAAAATTGATAAGTCTGTAATGGCAGGTGTCATCATCCGTGCGGGTGATATGGTCATTGATGGTAGCGTACGCGGCCGTCTTGATCGCCTGACAGACGTCTTGCAGTCTTAAGGGGACTGGAGCATGCAACTGAATTCCACCGAAATCAGCGAACTGATCAAGCAGCGCATTGCTCAGTTCAGTGTTGTGAGCGAGGCTCACAACGAAGGTACAATCGTTTCTGTAAGTGACGGTATCATCCGCGTACACGGCCTGGCCGATGTAATGCAGGGTGAGATGATTTCCCTGCCGGGAAACCGTTACGCCATTGCACTGAACCTCGAGCGCGACTCCGTAGGTGCAGTAGTAATGGGTCCGTACGCTGACCTTGCCGAAGGCATGAAAGTTAAGTGTACTGGCCGTATTCTTGAAGTACCAGTTGGCCGCGGCCTGCTGGGCCGCGTGGTGAACACCCTGGGTGCACCTATCGACGGTAAAGGTCCTTTGGACCACGACGGCTTTGCTGCTGTTGAAGCGATTGCTCCGGGCGTAATCGAACGTCAATCCGTAGACCAGCCGGTTCAGACCGGTTATAAGTCGGTTGATGCCATGATTCCAATCGGCCGTGGTCAGCGTGAGCTGGTCATCGGTGACCGTCAGACCGGTAAAACCGCTCTGGCGATCGATGCCATCATCAACCAACGTGATTCCGGCATTAAATGTATCTACGTTGCAATCGGCCAGAAAGCATCCACTATTTCTAACGTGGTTCGTAAACTGGAAGAACACGGCGCACTGGCTAACACCATCGTGGTTGTTGCTACTGCTTCTGAATCCGCTGCACTGCAATATCTGGCTCCGTATGCTGGTTGCGCAATGGGTGAATACTTCCGTGACCGCGGTGAAGATGCACTGATCGTATATGATGACCTGTCTAAGCAGGCTGTTGCATACCGCCAGATCTCCCTGCTGCTTCGTCGTCCACCAGGCCGTGAAGCATTCCCAGGCGACGTGTTCTATCTCCACTCCCGTCTGCTGGAACGTGCTGCGCGTGTTAACGCCGAGTACGTTGAAGCATTCACCAATGGTGAAGTGAAAGGTAAAACCGGCTCCCTGACTGCTCTGCCGATTATCGAAACTCAAGCTGGTGACGTTTCCGCGTTCGTTCCGACTAACGTAATTTCTATTACCGATGGTCAGATCTTCCTGGAATCCAACCTGTTTAACGCCGGTATTCGTCCTGCGGTTAACCCGGGTATCTCCGTATCTCGTGTTGGTGGTGCTGCTCAGACCAAGATCATGAAAAAACTGTCCGGTGGTATCCGTACCGCTCTGGCACAGTATCGTGAACTGGCTGCGTTCTCTCAGTTTGCATCTGACCTTGACGACGCAACTCGTAAGCAGCTGAATCACGGTCAAAAAGTGACCGAGCTTCTGAAACAGAAACAATATGCGCCAATGTCTGTTGCGCAGCAGTCTCTGGTTCTGTTCGCTGCTGAACGTGGTTACCTCGAAGATGTGGAACTGGCTAAAATCGGTAGCTTCGAAGCCGCTCTGCTGGCTTACGTTGACCGTGACCATGCTCCACTGATGCAAGAAATCAACCAATCTGGTGGCTATAACGACGAAATCGAAGGCAAGCTGAAAGGCATCCTCGATTCCTTCAAAGCAACTCAGTCCTGGTAAAGTCTGGCGGCTTGTCTTAGGGCAAGCCGCAAGGCATTGAGGAGAAGCTCATGGCCGGCGCAAAAGAGATACGTAGTAAGATCGCAAGCGTCCAGAACACGCAGAAGATCACCAAAGCAATGGAAATGGTCGCCGCGTCCAAAATGCGTAAATCGCAGGAACGCATGGCAGCCAGCCGTCCTTACGCAACAACCATGCGTAAAGTGATTGGCCACCTTGCTCTGGGTAATCTTGAATACAAACACCCTTACCTGGATGAACGCGAAGTTAAACGCGTGGGCTACCTGGTGGTGTCCACTGACCGTGGTCTGTGTGGTGGCTTGAACACTAACCTGTTCAAAAAGCTGCTGGCTGACATGAAAGAGTGGTCCGACAAAGGCGTTCAGAGCGAAATCGCTATGATCGGCTCCAAGGGCGTCTCTTTCTTCAACTCTGTAGGCGGCAATATTGTTGCTCAGGTGACTGGTATGGGTGATAACCCTTCCCTGTCCGAGTTGATTGGCCCGGTGAAAGTGATGTTGCAGGCCTACGATGAAGGCCGTCTGGACAAGCTGTATGTTGTCAGCAACAAATTTATTAACACAATGTCTCAGGTTCCGACTATCACCCAACTGCTGCCGTTACCGCCAGCAGAAGATGGTGAGTTGAAGAAGAAATCCTGGGATTATCTGTATGAACCTGATCCTAAAGCGCTGCTGGATACCTTGCTGCGCCGTTATGTGGAATCTCAGGTTTATCAGGGCGTCGTAGAAAACCTGGCCAGCGAGCAGGCCGCACGAATGGTGGCGATGAAAGCCGCTACCGACAATGGCGGCAGCCTGATTAAAGAGCTGCAGTTGGTTTACAACAAAGCTCGTCAGGCCAGCATTACTCAGGAACTCACCGAAATCGTCGGTGGCGCTTCCGCGGTATAACCAGGTTTACGTATTTAGAGGATTCGAGATGGCTACTGGAAAGATTATCCAGGTAATCGGCGCCGTGGTGGACGTCGAGTTCCCTCAGGATGCCGTACCAAAAGTGTACGACGCCCTTGAGGTTACAAATGGTAAAGAACGTCTGGTGCTGGAAGTTCAGCAACAGCTGGGTGGTGGCGTAGTTCGTACTATCGCCATGGGTACTTCTGACGGCCTGCGTCGCGGTCTGGAAGTTGCTAACCTCGATCACCCAATTGAAGTGCCGGTAGGTAAAGCGACTCTGGGCCGTATCATGAACGTCCTGGGCGAGCCTATCGACATGAAAGGCGATATCGGCGAAGAAGAGCGTTGGGCTATTCACCGTGCTGCACCAAGCTACGAAGAACTGTCAAGCTCCCAGGATCTGCTGGAAACCGGCATCAAAGTAATGGACCTGATTTGTCCGTTCGCTAAGGGCGGTAAAGTCGGTCTGTTCGGTGGTGCGGGTGTGGGTAAAACTGTAAACATGATGGAGCTGATCCGTAACATCGCGATCGAGCACTCCGGTTACTCTGTGTTTGCAGGCGTGGGTGAGCGTACTCGTGAGGGTAACGACTTCTACCACGAAATGACTGACTCCAACGTTCTGGACAAAGTTTCACTGGTTTACGGCCAGATGAACGAGCCACCGGGTAACCGTCTGCGTGTTGCGCTGACCGGTCTGACCATGGCTGAGAAGTTCCGTGACGAAGGTCGTGACGTTCTGCTGTTCGTTGATAACATTTACCGTTATACCCTGGCCGGTACAGAAGTATCTGCACTGCTGGGTCGTATGCCATCTGCGGTAGGTTATCAGCCAACTCTGGCAGAAGAGATGGGTGTTTTGCAGGAGCGTATTACCTCCACCAAAACTGGCTCAATCACTTCTGTTCAAGCGGTATACGTACCTGCGGATGACTTGACTGACCCATCACCAGCAACCACCTTTGCTCACCTGGATGCAACCGTGGTACTGAGCCGTAACATCGCGTCTCTGGGTATCTACCCTGCGGTAGATCCACTGGATTCCACCAGCCGTCAGTTAGATCCACTGGTTGTTGGTCAGGAACACTACGACACCGCGCGTGGCGTGCAGTCAATCCTGCAACGTTACCAGGAACTGAAAGACATCATCGCCATTCTTGGTATGGATGAACTTTCTGAAGAAGATAAATTGGTTGTAGCACGTGCGCGTAAGATCCAGCGCTTCCTGTCTCAACCATTCTTCGTAGCAGAAGTCTTTACCGGTTCTCCGGGCAAGTTCGTATCGCTGAAAGATACTATCCGTGGCTTTAAAGGCATCATGGACGGCGAGTATGACCATCTGCCAGAGCAGGCGTTCTACATGGTTGGCACTATCGACGAAGCTGTTGAGAAAGCTAAAAAACTTTAACGCCTTAATCGGAGGGTGATATGGCAATGACTTACCACCTGGACGTCGTCAGCGCGGAACAACAAATGTTTTCCGGTCTGGTCGAAAAGATCCAGGTAACGGGTAGTGAAGGTGAACTGGGTATTTTCCCTGGTCACGCCCCACTGCTCACCGCCATTAAGCCTGGTATGATCCGCATCGTGAAGCAGCATGGACAGGAAGAGTACATCTACTTGTCTGGTGGTGTGTTGGAAGTGCAGCCTGGCACAGTGACTGTGCTGGCCGATACCGCGATTCGTGGCCAGGACCTCGACGAAGCTCGAGCTCTGGAAGCGAAGCGTAAAGCGGAAGAGCGTATGCACAGTTCCCACGGTGATGTGGACTACGCTCAGGCTTCTGCTGAACTGGCTAAAGCGATCGCGAAACTTCGCGTTATCGAGTTGACCAGAAAAGCGATGTAACTACCTGCTTGAAAAGACAAATGCCAGCCAGGTTTCCCTGACTGGCATTTTTTTCGCCTCAACCTTTTACTGCTTAGTCAGAAACTCACCGGTTCGGAAAGAGCCATCCGCATTACGCTGTAAAGGCACTGGCAACGTCAAAGACTGATAATCTTTCACGTTCAACTGATTCCCTTCGCTGTTCTGGGTTATGCCATCGTGAATGAAATAGTTAGTGTTATCGACACGCCCTGAAATCGCGTCATCATATTTCCCTTCATGGCTTCTCAGTGAAATGTTATCGGAGAACTTGCCCTGGGTTTGCGCACTGCCGTAAGGGCTTGGACGGAAGATATAGTTAAAACGTTGGTTATCTACCGCGACGTTATTCATCACCACCAGCGCGCCTGGGTTGAAGTTATCGGTGAACCCATCAAGATGATTGCCAATCGCCACGCTGTTATGGACCTCATGCGCAACTGGCTGCCCTTCCCCACCCAATTTGAAACCGTTGCTGGTATTGTTGCGTGCAATTGAATTCTCGATCACCACAACGCCATTCGCGCCGTCTTCAATTTTGTTAAAGAGGTCGTAGCCGTCATCAATGTTATCGTGTGAATAACATCCTTCGAGGCGGTTACCGTCGCCAACACGCATTTTCACCGCAAATCCGTCGGCATTAATTTTTCCAGGATCTTCATTACTGAACGATTCAGAGTTAACGATGCGGTTGTAACTTGCCCACAGTGGCCGGCCAATATCCGCAGGCGATGAAATCTGGATACCGGTATCGTCATTTTTAAAGGCTGTGACGTTCTCGATAAGGTTATGGCTGCCTTGCACCCGCAGGCTCTTGTCCGTCACTTTGATACCGTTTACGTGCCAGTAGTTACCATCGAGAATCAAACCACGAATGAGAACCTTACCATTTGCCTCAAGGGTTTTAAGTTTGTCTTTTAAGCCACTATCAGCCATGGGAATAGTAGTAAGTGGGTACTCACCACTGCTCACGATGATTTTGCCTCCCGGGGCGACGAGCGAGACGGCGCTGGCTAAATCTAACGGTGAGTCTTGTGTTCCCTTGTTGGTGGATACCCCGTTTGGCGCGACATAAAGCATCTCTCCATTCACATTTGAGACGTATTCAACAACGAAGCCCTGGCTGACCGGTGTTTTGTCTTTCCCGCTGGTGGGGGTAAAAGTCACGTTAAAGCTATTTTGATCTTTCAGCGTGGTTGGCAAAGAGAACATTTCCCCCGCTTTCGCCACTTTTTCCTGACCAATCACCACTTCATCCTGACGTACGGTGAAGTTTCCGTCGTAGTTAGCCCGCGCCTGCAAAACATATTGGCTGCTGGCGTTTTTTGCCGGAGAAGCAATCTGCATCACCACTGGCCACTCTTTTGGGAGGAAAGGTGCAGAAGCAACTGTATTTGCCGCACTGGTTTCTAATGAGGCATCACTGACGGTTATTTTGGCGTTACGCGAAGCAAAGAAGCCGACGTAATAATGGTCTTTGTCTTGAGTCGTAATGATATCGGCGCGTTTAACCATCTGCGAAACCCAGGCATCACTTCCGGCGGGTGCCCATGACGTCACAAAACCGTCGTTGGTACGCTCAAGCTTCATGCGAAAAGTCGGCGTTTTAGTTATATCGATGGCTTCCTGATAGCTTTTGCGTGAAATCGTTGAGCCCGTGTTTCCCCAGGGATGGCTAATTCCATCGCGAGCGATAGCCTGCATTTTGACGTGCGAGTTATCTTTTTTATCCTGAGTCATGATGGCATTCATCACCATGTTGGAGGCTGCCGGGAATTCTTCGTATCCTTCCTTCAGCGGCTCCTGACGCGGATTGCCAATGACATCTCTAACCAACATCCCGGCGCCTTCCTGAGCTGCGGGCTTAGCGCCATTTTCAGGACCAAACTGATCGACGGTCACTGTTGCCTGTAATACAAAGTTTTCGTTGGCGGGAAGAGCGGTATAGAAAAACGTTAAGCCATCATGAGAGTTTGCGATTTTACCGCCACGGCTCTCGATGGTTATGGGTTTGGAAAGATCGGCAACATCGGCCGCAGCCAGCTTTTTGCCATCGATGGTGACATTATTGACGCCAACTTTTTCGGGTAACACATTAGAGGAAAAGTTAACGTCTGTTGATTGCCCAAAAGCAATCGCATGCCAGACGGGTTGTTGCGCGGTGGCGTTCAGCGAAAACGCGACACCACAGATAGTAAGAGCCAGAGGTAATTTTGACGCCATTGTTATTCTCCTTATAAGTATCCGCGCCATTATGCTTAAAAATGAAACGCCGTTTCTTTTATGTTTGTCACAAAGGCCAGTTATTAAAACGAGAACGACTAAATATAGGAGGGAGGCTTTGTTTCCCGTTGAAAAGAAGTCTTAATCCCTAGAGAACTATGGCTTTTATAATTTCAGAAGTACTTTTTCCTCACTTATCCACCTACAATTGAGCCCATGAGCAACCTAAAAGTACCGCCGACGCCCGTTTTTTAGGCATCACGTTTTGTGTTGCAAAATATGTAGAATTTTCAACGAGAAATCGTTTTACTTCACTCTCAAATTAAAGTCAGGACGCGTATGTCAAACAATGCGATGAGCGTGGTTATCCTAGCCGCAGGCAAAGGGACCCGCATGTATTCAGACCTGCCAAAGGTATTACATACCCTTGCCGGGAAACCGATGGTTCAGCATGTCATTGATGCGGCGAATAATTTAGGCGCGCAGCGTGTACATCTGGTTTACGGTCACGGTGGTGATTTGCTGAAAAATACGCTCAGCGACGGCTCACTGAACTGGGTTTTACAGGCCGAGCAATTAGGTACCGGCCACGCGATGCAGCAAGCGGCACCGTTCTTTGCGGATGACGAAGACATCCTGATGCTTTACGGCGACGTACCGCTTATCTCTGTTGATTCCTTGCAGCGTCTGCGTGATGCCAAACCACAGGGTGGTATTGGTCTGTTAACGGTAAAACTGGAAGATCCAACCGGTTATGGCCGCATCGCTCGCGAAAATGGCAAAGTGGTCGGCATTGTTGAGCATAAAGACGCCACCGAAGAACAACGCAAAATTGACGAAATTAATACCGGTATTCTGGTAGCGAATGGTGCAGACCTGAAACGTTGGTTGGCTAAGCTCGATAACAACAATGCTCAGGGTGAATTCTATATCACTGACATTATCGCGCTGGCGCATCAGGAAGGCCGTGAAGTAACAGCGGTTCACCCGGATCGTTTAAGCGAAGTGGAAGGCGTGAACAACCGTCTGCAACTGTCCCGTCTGGAACGCGTCTACCAAAGTGAGCAGGCCGATAAACTGCTGCTGGCGGGCGTCATGTTGCGCGATCCGTCTCGTTTCGATCTGCGTGGCGAACTGACGCACGGGCGTGATGTTGAAATTGATACTAATGTCATTGTTGAAGGCAAAGTGACGTTAGGTCATCGCGTCAAAATTGGTACCGGTTGTGTGATTAAAAACAGTGTGATTGGCGATGACTGCGAAATCAGTCCGTACTCCGTTGTGGAAGATGCCAGTCTTGCAGCCGCATGCACCATTGGTCCATTTGCCCGTTTACGCCCAGGCGCTGAACTGGCAGAAGGCGCACACGTTGGCAACTTCGTGGAAATGAAAAAAGCCCGTCTGGGTAAAGGTTCCAAAGCTGGTCACTTAAGCTATTTAGGCGATGCCGAAATTGGCGATAACGTGAATATCGGTGCCGGTACGATTACCTGTAACTACGACGGTGCGAACAAATTTAAAACGATCATCGGTGATGATGTGTTTGTGGGTTCCGACAGTCAGTTGGTTGCTCCTGTGACCGTGGCTAATGGCGCAACGATTGGCGCGGGCACGACGGTCACACGCAACGTTGGCGAAAATGAACTGGTCATTAGTCGTGTCAAACAGACTCATATCCAGAACTGGAAGCGCCCGGTTAAGAAATAAAAAAATTTTTACCGTCTCCCCATGGGAGACGGTTGGGGTGAAGGTTGTTCTCGAAAATGACCCGCCCCGCAGTACTACAAAAACTATAACCCCACTCTCTACAAGGCTCGGGGCTCCGGAAAAAACCGGAAAATACAGGTCAGCGACAACACATGGCGCAAAACGCCATTATCAGGAATCTAAACTTATGTGTGGAATTGTTGGCGCGGTCGCGCAACGTGATATCGCTGAAATCCTTCTCGAAGGATTACGTCGTCTGGAATACCGTGGTTATGACTCTGCGGGCCTGGCTGTGGTTGACGAAAAAGGTCACATGACCCGTCTGCGTCGCCTGGGTAAGGTCAATAAACTGGCAGAAGCGGCAGCTGAAACTGCACTGCATGGTGGCACCGGTATTGCTCACACTCGTTGGGCGACTCACGGCGAACCATCGGAAACCAACGCGCACCCGCATGTTTCCGAGCATATTGTTGTGGTTCACAACGGTATTATCGAAAACTATGAGCCACTGCGTGAAACTCTGCAGGGTCGCGGTTACACCTTCGTTTCACAGACCGATACCGAAGTTATTGCGCACTTAGTTCACTGGGAACTGGAGCAAGGCGGTACTCTGCGTGAAGCGGTACTGCGTACTATTCCTCAACTGCGCGGTGCTTATGGCACGGTTATCATGGATACCCGCGATCCAGAAGTTCTGTTAGCAGCACGTTCTGGTAGCCCGATGGTTATCGGTCTGGGCATGGGCGAAAACTTCATCGCATCCGACCAACTGGCATTGCTGCCAGTGACGCGTCGCTTCATCTTCCTTGAGGAAGGCGATATTGCGGAAGTGACCCGTCGCTCCGTTACCGTCTTTGATACTAAAGGTGAGCAGGTTAAACGCCCTGACATCGAATCCAACCTGCAATATGACGCTGGTGACAAAGGTATTTATCGCCACTATATGCAGAAAGAAATCTACGAACAGCCAAATGCGATTAAAAACACGCTGACTGGACGTATTAGCCACGGTGCTGTCGATCTCTCTGAGCTTGGCCCGAAAGCGAACGAAATGCTGTCTCAGGTGGAGCACATTCAAATTGTCGCTTGTGGCACTTCCTACAACTCAGGAATGGTTTCACGTTACTGGTTTGAATCCCTGGCAGGCGTTCCTTGCGACGTCGAAATTGCCTCTGAATTCCGCTACCGCAAATCAGCAGTTCGCCGTAACAGCCTGATGATCACCCTTTCACAGTCTGGTGAAACGGCAGATACCCTGGCAGCACTGCGTTTGTCCAAAGAGTTAGGCTATCTGGGTTCACTGGCTATCTGTAACGTTCCGGGGTCTTCTCTGGTGCGCGAGTCCGATTTGGCGCTGATGACCAACGCTGGCACTGAAATCGGCGTGGCATCCACCAAAGCATTCACCACTCAGCTTACTGTTTTGCTGATGCTGGTGGCGAAACTGAGCCGTCTGAAAGGTGCTGATGCGCAGATTGAGCAAGATATTGTTCACGGTCTGCAGGCGCTGCCAAGTCGCATCGAGCAAATGCTGTCTCAGGACAAACGCATTGAAGCGCTGGCTGAAGATTTCTCCGACAAGCATCACGCCCTGTTCTTAGGCCGTGGCGATCAGTATCCGATCGCAATGGAAGGTGCGCTGAAGCTTAAAGAGATCTCGTACATCCACGCGGAAGCGTATGCGGCGGGCGAGCTGAAACACGGTCCACTGGCGCTGATTGATGCGGATATGCCGGTAATTGTTGTGGCACCAAATAACGAATTGCTGGAAAAACTGAAATCGAACATTGAAGAAGTTCGTGCTCGTGGCGGCCATCTGTATGTATTCGCCGATCAGGATGCCGGTTTCACCAGCAGCGACAACATGCACATCATCGAGATGCCGCATGTAGAAGAAGTTATCGCCCCTATCTTCTATACCGTGCCGTTGCAGTTGCTGTCTTACCACGTCGCACTGATTAAAGGCACCGACGTTGACCAGCCACGTAACCTGGCGAAATCGGTCACCGTAGAATAAATCGTTGTGAATTACGGTAAGTCATAAAAAAGTCCGGTAATGCTCATGCGCATATACCGGACTTTTTATTGTTAAATCAATTATCTTCCTGCGGCACCAGTTTCGGTTCTTCTGGTGATTTCAGCAGAATCCACAAGATGATGGCCCCGAGAATATCAAACACTGACAGTACCGCGAACAACGGGCTGAAACCTACAGTGTCCGCCAGAGCACCCACAACCAGCGCAAACATGGTGCTGGCCGTCCACGCAGCCATGCCGGTAAATCCGTTGGCGGTGGCCACTTCGTTGGAATCGAACATATCAGACGACAGGGTGATCAGTGCGCCGGAAAGCGACTGGTGAGCGAAGCCACCGACGCACAACAGTGCGATGGCAATCATCGGGCTGCCGAACAAGCCAACCATACCCGGCAGGATCATCAGCACCGCACCCATGGTGACCACCAGCTTGCGGGACACCACAATATTCACACCGAAGACTTTCTGGAACATACCTGGTAAATAACCGCCAATAATGCAGCCAAAATCGGCGAACAACATAGGGATCCAGGCGAACATGGCGATATCTTTAAGATTAAAGCCATAGGTATGCACCATAAACAGCGGGATCCACGCGTTAAACGTGCCCCATGCAGGTTCTGCCAGGAAGCGCGGTAACGCGATACCCCAAAACTTACGCTGTTTCAGCAGGCGGCCAATGCGTACTTTTTCAACCTTTGGTTTTTCAGGCTGACCCTGGGTGATATACAGATACTCTTCTTTAGACAGTGATTTGGATTTTGACGGGCGGTTATAAGTGAAATACCAGCCGGCTGCCCACAGGACGCTGAAAATACCCACCAGAATAAACGCAAGTCTCCAGTCCTTAATATAAATTGCCCACGCGACCAGCGGAGGCGCAATCACCGCGCCAATAGACGAACCGACGTTGAAATAGCCCACCGCCACCGAACGTTCGGTATCCGGGAACCATTCAGTCACTGATTTAAGGCCAGCAGGGATCATCGCACTTTCGGCGAAACCACCGAGGCCACGAAACAGTGCCAGGCCTTTCCAGCCGGTCGCAAATGATGCCCCAATGCAGAATACGCCCCACAGCAGGCCAAATATGGTGTAACCCACTTTGGTGCCTAAGGTATCCAGTAGATAGCCCGCAATAGGCTGGGCGATGGTATAGCAGGCCGAAAATGTCGCAATAATGTAAGAATATTGCTGGGTAGTGATATGAAGATCACTTTGTAATGTGGGCGCTGCCGCTGAAATAGTGTTTCTGGTTAAATAGCAAAGAATGGTGCCAAGCGTCACCAGTGAAAGCATAAACCAGCGCTTGTGGCCTGTTTTGCGCATAACGAATCCCGTATTTAAAGCAATAAGTGTCCTGACCGCTGCAAAGCAGCAGGCAATTAATAAATTCAGAGGAGAGAAAAATCAGCGGCGCTTCAGAAGACGTCGTGGATTTGGGTTTGGCCCATCCTGGACTTGTTTTTGTTATTTAGATCACATCTTGATGTAATCATGAACCGCCGTTTCATTTTTATTTGTGATTAATCTCAATTTTTTATGAGTAATCTACTCATTTGGGATTATTTGTGTGATGTAGGTCACGTTTCTTGCTAAGCGCGATTTCTTAGTTATGTGTGTATAGTTCGCTTTTTTACTGAGGTACACAGCAGAATGCTGAACCGTTCATCCATACGAATTAATAAATACATCAGCGACAGTGGCATTTGCTCTCGCCGTGAGGCAGATCGTTACGTCAAACAAGGCGATGTTTTTATTAACGATAAACAGGTCAGTTTTGGCGCTCAGGTCTTTGCCGGGGATGTGGTGAAGGTGAAGAACCAGCTTATTGAGCCGCGTGATGACAACGGGCTTGTGCTGATGGTTTTGAATAAGCCTGTTGGCATTATTACCACGATGGAAAAGAGTGAACGCAATAATATCAGCGCTCTCATTCATAGCGACAAACGTGTGTCCCCTGTCGGGCGTCTTGATAAAGATTCGCAAGGACTCATTTTGCTGACAAATCACGGCGATGTGGTTAATAAAATTTTGCGTGCCGGTAACAATCACGAAAAAGAGTATGTGGTCACGGTTAATAAGCCGATGACAGACGAGTTTATCATTGGGTTGGGAGCAGGTGTCCCGATACTCGGTACGGTAACTAAGCAATGCAAAGTGACGAAAGAATCGGACGTGATATTTCGTATTACTTTAGTTCAAGGATTGAATCGTCAGATCCGCCGGATGTGTAAATATTTCGGTTATGAGGTGACCCGACTCGAACGTGTCCGCATCATGAATATCCACCTGGAAGACTTGCCGTTAGGGGAATCGCGCTATTTGAGTTGCGAGGAACAAAGTGAGTTATTGAAGCGGATTGAAAACTCAGGATCCTAAGTATGACAGCGAGAAATATGCCTCAAACTGGCTTGTCATAAAACTGTCATATTTCGTACATTTAACTGTCACCAAATTGTCCTATTTTCTACCCTGCATCCACTAAACAACGATTTACGTTCACCTCTGCAGGAGACACTATGAAAGCTATGCGTACCACTGTCGCAACTGTTGTCGCCGCGACCTTATCCCTGAGTGCTTTCGGCGCGTATGCTGCTGCAAGCCTGACTGGCGCTGGTGCAACCTTCCCTGCGCCGGTGTATGCCAAATGGGCAGATACCTACAATAAATCAACTGGTAACAAAGTTAACTACCAGGGTATCGGCTCCTCCGGTGGCGTTAAACAAATCATTGCTCACACCGTGGATTTCGGTGCATCTGATGCCCCACTGGCTGACGACAAGCTGCAACAAGAAGGGCTGTTCCAGTTCCCGACAGTTATCGGCGGTGTTGTTCTGGCTGTTAACCTGCCAGGCGTAAAATCTGGCGAGCTGGTGCTCGACGGTAAAACACTGGGTGACATCTACCTGGGAAAAATCAAAAAATGGGATGACGAAGCAATTGCTAAACTCAACCCAGGCATGAAACTGCCAGCGCAAAACATCGCGGTTGTGCGTCGTGCAGACGGTTCAGGTACCTCTTTCGTTTTCACCAGCTACCTGGCGAAAGTAAACGAAGAGTGGAAATCTAAAATCGGTTCAGGCTCAACGGTAAACTGGCCAACCGGTCTGGGCGGCAAAGGTAACGACGGTATCGCAGCCTTCGTACAGCGTCTGCCTGGTTCAATTGGTTATGTTGAATATGCTTACGCTAAGCAGAACAACCTGGCTTACACCAAACTGATTTCTGCTGATGGCAAGCCAGTTGCGCCTTCTGAAGAAAACTTTGCCAACGCGGCGAAAGGCGCAGACTGGAGCAAAACATTCGCTCAGGATCTGACTAACCAGAAAGGTGACGCTGCGTGGCCAATCACGTCAACGACCTTCATCCTGGTACACAAAGAGCAGAAAAACCCAGAGCAGGGTGCTGAAGTGCTGAAGTTCTTCGACTGGGCTTATAAAGAGGGTGCAAAACAGGCTAACGACCTGGATTATGCTTCCCTGCCAGACTCCGTGGTTGAGCAGGTTCGCGCTGCATGGAAAACCAACGTTAAAGACAGCTCCGGTAAGTCACTTTATTAATAGTTATTTTTTAACGAAAATGGCGGATAGCGCGAATGCTTATCCGCCCTACAACTGCTTTTCGTAGGTCGGATTAGCGTAAGCGACATCCGACATGTTGTAAGAAACGTATTTAAACTTAAAGAGTAAGCTATGGCGGTAAGTAAGCCGACGTTCAAGTCCCCTGGTAAGCAAGGTGATGTCATTTTCAGCGCGCTAGTTAAACTGGCAGCGCTGATTGTGCTATTCCTGCTGGGCGGCATCATCATCTCCCTGATCATCTCCTCCTGGCCGAGCATTCAGAAGTTCGGTTTCTCGTTCCTGTGGACTAAAGAGTGGGATGCTCCAAACGATATTTACGGTGCACTGGTTCCGATTTACGGCACGCTGGTGACGTCGTTTATCGCTCTGTTGATTGCAGTGCCGGTGAGTTTCGGTATCGCACTGTTCCTGACGGAGCTGGCACCCAACTGGTTGCGCCGCCCGCTGGGTATCGCCATCGAACTGCTGGCTGCTATTCCAAGTATCGTTTACGGCATGTGGGGTCTGTTTATCTTTGCTCCGCTGTTTGCGACCTACTTCCAGGAACCTGTCGGCAACGTGCTGTCTTCTGTACCGATTGTGGGCGAATTGTTCTCAGGCCCAGCGTTCGGTATCGGTATTCTCGCCGCAGGCGTGATACTGGCCATCATGATCATTCCTTACATTGCGGCGGTTATGCGCGATGTATTTGAACAAACTCCTGTGATGATGAAAGAGTCGGCCTACGGTATTGGCTGCACCACATGGGAAGTTATCTGGCGCATTGTTTTACCGTTCACCAAAAATGGGGTGATTGGTGGGGTGATGTTGGGTCTGGGCCGTGCGTTGGGTGAAACCATGGCGGTGACCTTTATCATCGGTAACACCTACCAGCTCGACAATGCTTCGTTATATATGCCGGGCAACAGTATTACTTCTGCCCTGGCGAATGAGTTTGCTGAAGCCGAATCAGGCCTGCACACCGCAGCGCTGATGGAGCTGGGTCTGATTCTGTTCGTGATTACCTTTATCGTACTGGCTATCTCTAAGTTTATGGTTATGCGGCTGGCGAAGAATGAAGGAGCGCGCTCATGACGACTATGGAAATGCAAAGCCGTGCGGCACTGGCTGAATCACGCCGCAAAATGCAGGCACGCCGCCGCTTTAAAAACCGTATCGCACTGACCCTGTCGATGGGAACCATGGCATTTGGCCTGTTCTGGCTGGTGTGGATCCTGTTCTCGACTGTGACTCGCGGCATCGACGGTATGTCGATTGCGCTCTTCACCGAAATGACGCCTCCGCCAAATACTGCGGGTGGTGGTCTGGCGAACGCCCTTGCAGGTAGCGGCCTGTTAATCCTTTGGGCGACCGTTTTCGGTACGCCGCTGGGCATCATGGCGGGTATTTATCTGGCGGAGTACGGCCGCAAATCGTGGCTTGCAGAAGTGATTCGTTTTATTAACGACATCCTGCTTTCTGCGCCGTCAATCGTGGTGGGCTTGTTCGTCTACACCATCGTGGTTGCGAAGATGCAGCACTTCTCGGGTTGGGCTGGTGTGATTGCACTGGCGCTGCTGCAGGTGCCCATCGTTATTCGTACTACTGAAAACATGCTGAAGCTGGTGCCAGACAGCCTGCGCGAAGCGGCTTACGCTCTGGGCACGCCAAAGTGGAAAATGATTTCTGCTATTACGCTGAAAGCTTCTGTTTCCGGGATTATTACCGGGGTACTGCTGGCGATTGCACGTATCGCGGGTGAAACGGCCCCTCTGCTGTTCACGTCGCTCTCCAACCAGTTCTGGAGCACCGACATGATGCAGCCACTGGCCAACTTGCCGGTGACGATTTTCAAATTTGCCATGAGCCCGTTTGCCGAATGGCAACAGTTAGCCTGGGCCGGCGTTCTGATTATTACTCTGTGTGTGCTGCTGCTGAACATTATGGCGCGCGTAATTTTTTCAAAGAGTAAACACGGTTAAATTTTGCGGCGCGGCAACGGCGGCGCCGGATGGAGATTAAGAGACAGATGAGTATGGTCGATACCGCCTCAGGCAAAATTCAGGTTCGCGATTTGAACTTCTTTTATGGCAAATTCCATGCCCTGAAAGACATCAATCTGGATATCGCAAAAAACCAGGTTACCGCGTTCATTGGCCCGTCAGGTTGTGGTAAATCCACCCTGCTGCGTACATTCAACAAAATGTACTCGCTCTATCCGGAGCAGCGTGCGGAAGGTGAAATCTTGATTGATGGGGAAAACATCCTCACTCAGAGCCAGGATATCGCCCTGTTGCGTGCCAAAGTAGGCATGGTGTTCCAGAAGCCGACGCCGTTCCCGATGTCGATTTACGACAACATCGCTTTCGGTGTACGCCTGTTTGAAAAGCTGTCACGCAGCGACATGGACGAGCGTGTGCAGTGGGCTTTGACCAAAGCCGCGTTGTGGAACGAAACCAAAGATAAATTGCACCAGAGCGGATACAGTCTCTCCGGTGGCCAGCAGCAGCGTCTGTGCATTGCGCGTGGTATTGCGATTCGCCCGGAAGTGTTATTGCTTGATGAGCCGTGTTCAGCACTAGACCCAATTTCTACCGGTCGTATCGAAGAGCTGATCACCGAGCTGAAACAGGATTACACCGTGGTCATCGTTACCCACAACATGCAGCAGGCGGCGCGTTGTTCAGACCACACCGCGTTTATGTACCTGGGTGAGCTTATCGAGTTCAGCGAAACCGACACGCTGTTTACCACACCAGCTAAAAAGCAAACCGAAGACTATATTACTGGCCGTTACGGCTGATCCGGGAGAATACAATGGATAGCCTCAATCTCAACAAACACATTTCAGGCCAGTTTAACGCCGAGCTGGAATATATCCGCACCCAGGTTATGACGATGGGTGGGCTTGTGGAGCAACAGCTTTCTGATGCGATCACCGCCATGCATAATCAAGATGGCGAGCTGGCGAAGCGCGTCATCGAAGGCGACCAAAAAGTTAACATGATGGAAGTCGCCATCGATGAAGCCTGCGTGCGCATCATCGCTAAACGCCAGCCAACCGCCAGCGACCTGCGTCTGGTGATGGCCATCATCAAAACGATTTCTGAGCTGGAACGTATCGGTGATGTGGCGGATAAAATCTGTCGCACGGCGCTGGAGAAATTCTCTCATCAGCACCAACCGCTGCTGGTTAGCCTCGAATCTTTAGGCCGTCATACCGTGCAAATGCTGCATGACGTGCTGGACGCCTTTGCGCGTATGGATCTTGATGAAGCTGTGCGTATTTACCGTGAAGATAAGAAAGTTGACCAGGAATATGAAGGCATCGTGCGTCAGTTGATGACTTATATGATGGAAGACTCGCGCACTATTCCAAGCGTGCTGACTGCGCTGTTCTGTGCGCGTTCTATCGAGCGTATCGGTGACCGCTGCCAGAATATCTGCGAATTTATATTCTACTTCGTCAAAGGGCAGGATTTCCGTCATGTCGGCGGCGACGAACTGGATAAGTTACTTGCCGGGAAAGACCCGAAAGAGTGATCTATCGGCCCTCTCTCACTTCGGGAGAGGGCCTGTATTGTCGCTATGTTTAGGGACTAACCACTGTCAGCGTATAGTCTTTACTGAAATAACTGCCAGGAGCGAACATATGCCCATACATGCCACTACTGATGTTGATTTTTAGTAGTCCCGGTTTTGTTGGGGTGCCATACACCTCTACACAATTATAATTATTACTATCCTTCGGTTTCATATTTTTTATTTCTTCCTCAGATAATTGGCAGTAGCGTACAGAAATACCAGAATCAGCAGGTGTAATTGATCCAGCCTTTCTATCTACCCCTCTAAAAACAGGCCCTCCAAGAATATCAATTTTAAAACGATAAGGCGTATTCACTGTTGCTTTTTTTAATACTTCATTCTCGGGAATGAATTCTGCTTTTGGGCTTAATAAAGTACATGCAGATAAGCAAAAAAGACATGGAACAAAAATCAAATGTAGTGTTGACATTTTTATTTTAGTGGTTTAAAAACCACTCCTCCAAAAAACCTTTTAATGAAAAAGAACATGTCATTTCCTGGTTTTAACTGATCAGATATATATCCCCAGGAAAACAACTTCAAATGCACTGTTCCCTCAGAATCCTGGTTTACCGGACCATCCCAGACAATCCAATGAGTAGGGTATGTTGTTCGTTCAGATGAACTACCCTTTAATAAACTGTCATTGATAAGTGAAATAACTGTATAACCTTTCTGAATGTACTCATTTAATTCATTAACCCCCTGAATTCCTGCTTGGGTTACTCCGACATTACTGAATACTTTTTCATACCCCGCTTTCTCAAACCATTCCGTCAATGTGTTCCACATAGTGATGCCCGAGAATGGGGAATCAAGGTTGTCAAAACTCAATACTGCATTTTCCGAGTCTCTCAGCCCGGCAAGCGTCATCCAGTCAATCCCTGATATATCACCATAAAAATGCCCTGTTGGATGACAGCAACCCACGCCTAGTGTTATCTCAAGCTTACCGATTTTAGTTTTCCCATACTGCCACAACTCCTGCGCTGCTTGCACATACACATCAGGACGGTCTTTTTGCAAGCAGTAAAAAAACGCCGCAGGGCCACATAAGCTGGCATTGAACTGGTTTGGGTAATCGACCTGATTAAATCGATTATTTATTTGTTGCTCTATAAGCGATTTTTTAAATGGATCCTGAGGGCTGCCAATAGGATATTCCTTCGCAATGAAAGGTCTTTCCGGTTTGGATATTTTTACAACAACAGTGTTATCGCCTTCGCTTACTCGCTTGGTGGTTCCTGTCGACTGGAAATAACAAGGATTTTCACGCTTAATTGATGACCAGGCTTTACCAGACGCGAAATCTTCTAGTGTGTACATTTTTGTGAATGGTTGAGGTGAAACACATAAAGTTTTAAGCATGGTTTTTCGATAAAGCATCACTTCCATAATATAAATGGTTGAAAGCGGTTCGCAGATCTCTTCTGTTACATGAAGCTGGGTTTCATAATTAGCCTGTGGCGCTTGTTGCTTTACATCCACAATGGCATGTTTATTTCTTTCCGAATCCATCCGGTAAATAAATAGATCATAAAGAATTTCACTCGCGGGTAAATTCGAACTTATTCTGGTGGAGACATGATAAACAGACATTATCCAAATCCTTATGAACACGAAGAATAAAGATTACAACTATAGTCCCAGCAAAAAAGGCATGGATGTCTGAAAATGGTAAGTGCAATTTATATTGCATGGTGGAAGGACATAAAAAAAGGTTCACCGCAGAATAGCGTGAACCTTTTTAAGGTTGTCAATTAACTCAAATATTAGCGAACGATAATCCCTAACAGAATACCCAGCGCACCAAAGTCTGCATCACTGAAAGTAGTGTTAGCAAAGCCGATATCACCGAGCACTGGCAGCAAGAACACTGGCAGGAAGGTAATCAGTAAGCCCTGAGCGAAGGCACCCAAAATAGCCCCACGACGCCCACCGGTTGCGTTGCCAAATACACCCGCCGCCGCACCGACAAAGAAGTGTGGCACCACGCCTGGGATAATGACCGTCATGTTAAGCAGATACAGCGCAAACATCCCGATCAAACCTGCGGCAAAGCTGCTCAGGAAGCCAACCAGTACCGCATTAGGTGCGTATGGGAACACGACCGGGCAATCGAGCGCTGGTTTCGCGTTCGGCACCAGTTTGTCGGAAATCCCTTTAAATGCCGGAACGATTTCCGCGATAACCATCCGCACACCTTGCAGAATGATGTACACACCTGCGGCGAAGGTGATGGACTGCATGATGGAGAACATGAACCAGTTCTTACCACCACTCAGCTCTTTCACCACGTCTGCGCCAGCAAACAGGCACGTCACGAGGAAGATGATGCTCATGGTAAAGGAGATAGCGACCGGCGTATCGCGCAAGAACAGCAGACTTTTCGGCACATTCATGTCTTCAGTCGAGTGTTCTTTATTACCAAATTTGCTGCCGATGAAACCCGCTAACACATAAGATAACGTCGAGAAGTGGCCGATGGCGACATCATCAGAACCGGTGACTTTCTTCATGTAAGGGTGGGCAATAGCGGGGAAAAAGACCATCGCCACGCCAACAACCAGCGAGCCAACAGCAATCAGCGTCACGCCGGTCATACCCGCAGTTGCCAGGATCACCGCCACCATCATCGACATAAACAAGGTGTGGTGACCGGTCAGGAAGATAAATTTCCACGGCGTGAAACGAGCAATCAAGATATTGATAACCATGGCGAAGAACATGATCATCGCCATCTCTTTACCGAAGCTTTTCTGCGCCACGGAAACAATGGCTTCATTGTTTGGCACCACGCCCTGAATACCAAAAGCGTGTTGGAAAATGTTTGCGAAGTCACCCAGCGATGACACCACTAAACCGGCACCCGCGCCTAAAATCACAAAACCCATGATGGTTTTGACAGTGCCTTTAATACATTCGGTGACCGGCTTTTTCTGTGCAATCAAGCCAATCAAGGCGATTAAACCGACCAGTACCGCCGGTTCGGAAAGCACATCGCTCATCAAAAAACGAAAGAAATCCATAACGACCTCGACTTACAGTGCGCCTAACTCGGTTAATGCCACGGACAAACGTTCTTTCATGGCTTTTTTGTCGATCATATTGTCCAGCGCGACGATTTTCCCGGCGACGGACTGTGCGACTAATTGCTCCGCAATATCTTTGGTACCAACAAAAATATCGCTCGGCGTGCCTTTGGCGGAACCGAGATCGACATGGTCAACATCTGCGCTGACGCCTAAGTCTTTCAGGATGGTTTTAATGCTCATTTCCATCATCAGGCTGGTGCCTAAACCGTTACCGCAAACCACTGTAATTTTCATAATTTTCCCCTGGATTAAAAGCCTATCCCATTAGGCTATTTTATTTGTTCGTTTGGTCCTGGGCTGTGCTCAAAATCCTCACGTACTACGTGTACGCTGTGGTTTTTCCGCGCAGTCCAATGCCAAACGGTCTGCAACAATGACGCCTACTGGGTCAGGCTCTAATAGCGCGCAATGACGGACAAAATGTCTTGCGTTGTTTTGGCCTGCAAAATGGCCTGAATGTCTTGTTCGTTATCGAATAGTTGGGCGAGCTGAGAAATCGCTTCAATGTGGCTGGTACTGTCGGTGGCAGCTAACACAATCAACAACTTCACCGGATCGTTTTCATCGGCATCGAAATTCACACCAGAAGTGATAAGCGTCAGCGCCAGCGCGAGTTTGTTCGCACCTTCTTCAGGGCGGGCATGGGGCATCGCAATACCGGGACCCACCACGTAATACGGGCCGATCGCTTCATGAGAGCGGTAGATTGCATCCACATAACGTGGCTCAATCGAACCGTTTTCAATCAGCGGACGGCATGAAATAGACACGGCATCGCGCCAGTCTTTAGCCTGCTCGACGACCTGAACAACCTCTGCGGTTAAGAGTGTTTTTAACATGCGACTGATAACTCCCGATGATAATTAACAGGAGAGTAGATTTTTAAGTCAGCAATTAATGTGATGGTTGTCTCATTTGATAGCGCTACCTGATAGCGCTATCAAGGTTTGTGATAGCGCTATCATTTCTCCTGCGTCTGACTTTGGATATATCCGGTTCACGCATATACAATGCGATAGGGCATTTGCTACCGTGGGCAAAGAGTTGACGGATTAATGGTGAAATAAAAATAATGAAAACAGTGAGTTGTAATCGTCACGGGAGCCAGTATGGAAAAAATGCGTAAGCGCCGTGGTACCGGACGAGTCACGCTGCAAGAAGTCGCCAATTATGCGGGTGTCGGAACCATGACGGTTTCCCGGGCGTTAAGAACCCCGGAGCAGGTTTCTGACAAACTGCGTGAGAAGATAGAACAAGCGGTAGAAGAGTTAGGCTATATCCCCAATCGTGCAGCGGGTGCGCTGGCTTCCGGCCATAGTGATACGGTCGCCGTATTGATACCTTCTCTCACCGATAAAGCCAGTTCCCGCTTTATGCAGTCATTACAGCAAGTGCTGAATAAAAATGAGTTCCAGCTACTGCTTGGCTGCCATGAACATAATCAGCATAAAGAAGCTGAAATCTTGATGACGTTGTTGCAAAGCAATCCGGCTGCGCTGGTGGTGTTTGGCTCTCAGTTGGCAGAAAAGACCTACCAAATTCTCGAAAAGACCAATATCCCTACCATTAACGTCGTCGGTTCCCCTTTCAGCCAGGCGCGGATTACGCTTGAGACGGCATTCTTTGAGGCGTCACATAAACTGACCGAACATCTGCTGGATCAAGGTTATAAGAATATCGGTTTTATCGGCGCGCATATGGACAACCGCTTGCAGCGTCAGCAACTGAACGGCTGGCACAAAGCGATGCTCAGTCGTTATCAGAATTCCGACCAGGTTATTACCACGCCAGATGCCGCCAGCCTGCAGTTTGGTCGTTATGCGTTAACAGAGATTCTACTGCGCCAGCCAGAACTGGATGCCGTGATTTGCAGCCATGAAGAGATTGCGTTGGGCATCATGTTTGAGTGCCAACGGCGTTTGCTGAAGATCCCGGGAAATATCGCAGTGGCTTGTCTCGACGGTTCGGACAGCTGTGATCAAACACACCCGACGCTGACGTCTATCCGTGTCGATTATAAAAAGATGGGTAAAGAAGCGGGTAAGCTACTGATTGAATTGCTGAATGACGATAGAGATGATGAACTAGATGAATCGCGGGTCGAACTTTTCAGTTACCAGATAGAGCTACGCCAAAGCACCTGAGTGAAGCCTTTGTAGGGCGGATAAGCCTGCGCCATCCGCCATTTTCGTTAATCCGTAATATTCCAGCCTCGCGCACGCCATAACTCTGGCAACTGCGCTAAATCGGTAAAGGTTGTTACTTTCGGATGGTCAATCGGCGGGTTGTGCGGGTCGGCGCAAAAATAGAAAACTTCCATTCCCGCGGCAATACCTGATTGCGCACCGGCCATCGAATCATCCACCAGCACGCAGTTTTTCACATCCACATTCATCGCGTCGGCGGCATGGAACATGATTGCCGGATCGGGTTTCCATAACTGAATATCGTAGCCGCTATACAGTTTATCCGGGAAATGGTGGAGCATGCCGGTTTTACCCAGCGAGTGATTCATCTTGCTGACGGGGCCGTTGGAGACAATACACATCGGCACGTTGATTTGTGCGACTAACGCGGCGGCACCTTCAATCTCCACCAGCTCGCTGTCAAACAGACGTGAAACCTCGGCACGATAAATCGGCTCCAGCACCTCTTTTGACAGATTCACTCCATGTTGGGCATTAATGGTATCGATAATCTCGTAGAGCTTTATACCCTTAAAGGTTTTATGAACCTCCTCAAGCGCAAGTTCGATGCCGTATTGCGCAAACATATGTACGTAGGCTTTGGAGCAAATAACCTCGCTATCAACCAGCGTGCCATCGCAGTCGAAGAACACCGCATCTATCCGGGACATACTGCCTCCTTTTATTAAGATGAACATGCATCTTACCCAATTTGCGCAATTTTTGCGGCACGCAATCGTTGCCGTATAAGAAAATTCAATGAAAAAAAAACCGTGTTGGTCATCATGTTTTGTAATTTTTGGTATAGGATAGCGACGGATTTTCCCTCTCAATGTTCGGAATTAAGACTCATGAGCCAACCACAATCTACTCCGGCCGCAAATCCGGGGCTGCTCGAGCGCGTGTTTAAACTGCGCGAACACGGCACCACGGCACGCACTGAAGTGATCGCCGGTCTTACGACCTTCCTGACGATGGTGTATATCGTTTTCGTCAACCCGCAGATCCTTGGCGCCGCTGGTATGGATACCCAGGCCGTTTTTGTCACCACCTGTTTAATTGCCGCATTAGGTAGCATCCTGATGGGTATTTTCGCCAACCTGCCAGTCGCCCTGGCACCTGCGATGGGCCTGAATGCGTTCTTCGCCTTTGTGGTGGTTGGCGCGATGGGGATCTCCTGGCAAGTCGGGATGGGCGCCATTTTCTGGGGCGCCGTGGGCCTGCTGTTGCTGACCATTTTCCGTGTGCGTTACTGGATGATTGCCAATATCCCGATGAGCCTGCGCGTAGGTATCACCAGCGGTATTGGTCTGTTCATCGGTATGATGGGTCTGAAAAACGCCGGGATTATCGTGGCGAACAAAGACACGTTGGTGACTATCGGTAACCTGACTTCGCACAGCGTGCTGCTGGGCGCATTAGGCTTCTTTATCATCGCTATTCTGGCTTCGCGTAACATCCACGCCGCTGTGCTGGTGTCCATCGTGGTGACTACATTGCTGGGCTGGATGATGGGCGATGTGCAATATCACGGCATCGTTTCTGCGCCACCAAGCGTGCTGTCAGTTGTCGGTCAGGTGGATTTAGCCGGTTCTCTGAACATTGGCCTGGCAGGCGTTATCTTCTCCTTTATGCTGGTTAACCTGTTTGACTCCTCCGGTACGTTGATTGGCGTAACCGACAAAGCAGGCCTTGCCGACGAAAAAGGTAAATTCCCACGCATGAAGCAGGCGCTGTATGTGGATAGCGTGTCTTCTGTTGCGGGTGCGTTTATCGGGACATCTTCCGTTACGGCGTATATCGAAAGTTCTTCTGGCGTGTCTGTAGGTGGGCGTACTGGCCTGACTGCGGTAATCGTTGGCTTGCTGTTCCTGCTGGTTATCTTCCTGTCGCCATTGGCAGGCATGGTTCCGGCCTATGCCGCAGCAGGCGCTCTGATCTACGTTGGCGTGTTGATGACTTCCAGCCTGTCGCGTGTGAAGTGGGATGACCTGACAGAAGCGGTTCCGGCATTCATTACTGCGGTGATGATGCCATTTAGCTTCTCAATCACCGAAGGTATTGCGTTAGGCTTCATCTCTTACTGTGTGATGAAACTCGGCACAGGCCGCTGGCGTGAAATCAGCCCATGCGTGATTGTTGTGGCGTTGCTATTTGTTCTTAAAATCGTGTTTATCGATTCACATTAATCGGTTGTGCCGGATGACGCTTCGCTTATCCGGCCTACCTGTTACCCGTTCAACGTATGATTCTCTTTGCGATACCTGCCCGGTGGCTGATGAAACGTGCGTGTAAATATCCGCGTAAACGTCTGCTGCGAATCAAAGCCGTACTTCAGACTAATATCGTAAACCTTGTTATCGGTATCGCGTAAATCACGCGCCGCTAGCAGCAGTTTGCGCTCACGAATGTATTTCCCCAGACTCTCGCCTTTGTACTGCATAAACAAACGCTGCAAGTGCCACTTTGAATACCCCGCGTGATCGGCAATATCATCAATACGTAATGGCTTATGCAAATTGTCGTCGATCCACTCAACAATGGTGTCGATAACTTGAGCTGAAATTGTCATTCATCCCCCTGCGCGATTCGCTTACAAGGCACTGGCATCTTCCCACCAGGCGTTAAATTGTTGTGTGTTGTCATTTACCCAGACAGGTTCGCCCTGCTTCGGTGTTAACAGACGGAAGCTTTTGCCTTTACTGAATTCGGTCAGGCTTTTGTATGGCGCATCCCAGGTGTGTTTTGCCAGCACAAATCGACCCGCATGGCCTGGCAACACGGCGCGCGCATTCAAGTCCACAGCGGCCTGTGCGGTTTCTTGCGGCATCATATGGATGTTGCTCCAGTCCTGGTCGTACTGGCCGTTCTCCATAATGGCGAGGTCGACCGAACCAAACTGTTGTCCGATAGCTTTAAAATGCGGCCCGTAGCCGGTATCCCCGCTGTAATAGACTTTGTGCGCGTCGGTGACGAACATAAAACTCGCCCATAAAGTCTGATTGCTCTTCAGGCTGCGGCCGGAGAAATGACGCGCGGGTAAAACATGCACGGTCAGATCACTGGCAACTTTTACCGTCTGGTTCCAGTCTTTTTCATGAATAATGTCGCTATTGATGCCCCAGTAACGCAGGTGCGATCCGACACCAAGCGGCGTGATCACCTGGCGGATTTTTGGTTTCAGCGCTTTGATGGTGGCGAAATCCAGATGATCATAATGGTCGTGGGAAATGATCAGCAGGTCGATTTCTGGCATCGCCTCTGCGGTCCATGGGTAATTCCCTGGAAAGGCCTTATTGAGAAACGAAAAGGGAGCCGCGTAATGACTGAATACCGGGTCGATCAGAATGCGCTTTCCTGCCAGTTGCAGGTACCACGAAGAGTGGCCGAGCCACACCATGGTATCTTGCTCGATCGGAATGCTGGCGAGATCGGTATTAACCAACGGCAACGGCTGCTGCGGGCGTGAATTTTCACGCTTAGTGGTTAAAAACTCCCACCATGCCGCAATTTTACTTTTCTGCCCGGTATAACCCTGCGTCGGCAGCTGATTGCGAAATTGTCCATCAACGAAGTTTGCAGAACGTTCAACTAAACTGAGTTCTTCTCCCTGCGGGGCCTGACCAAATCCGGCATTCAGGACGAAAGGTAAACTGACTGCAGCTGCTATCAACATAATGAGTACCGCACAAAAGGAGAGACGTTTCATTTCCTGGCCTGCATCTACGCCCCATCCACTGGAGCATTGCTAACGAAACTTGATAATGAGTGAGTAAGCACTCATTATAGACAGGAGATGATTAGCGTCAAGATGCTTTTCAAACTCTCATATTGAGCGTTGCAGTAGCGTAGTCGGCGTGATTCAATTTGGTTTTCTGAATGTAGAGGGTAAAACGTTGTGGCTCGTCCGAAGAGTGAAGATAAAAAATTAGCATTACTGGAAGCGGCGACAACTGCCATTGGCCTGTCGGGGATTGCGGCATCGACTGCGCAGATTGCCCGTGGTGCCGGTGTGGCGGAAGGTACGCTGTTTCGCTATTTTGCCACTAAAGACGATTTGCTTAACGAGCTCTATCTCCATCTGAAACAAGATTTGTGCCAGGCGATGCTGGCTAATATCGACAGAACGCTAAAAGATCCAAAAGAATATACCCGTTATATCTGGAACAGTTATATCGACTGGGCTATCTGCAATCCAGAGGCGCACCGGGCGATTCGCCAGTTGTCTGTAAGCGACAAGATTGGTGAACAGACGAAGCAAAAAGTGGCGGAGTTATTCCCGGAGCTACACGAAATCTGTTCGCAATCGATACTGAAGGCGTTTCAATCAGGCCCGTATCGTGCGTTTAGTGACGCGATTTTTTCTTCACTGGCAGAAACGACGATGGAGTTCGCCAGCCGCGAACCGGAACGTGCTGGCGATTTTAAGGCTTTAGGCTTTGAGTCTATGTGGCGCGCTTTAGCGCAATAATATCCGTCATACTTCGAGCCGCCTCTTTGTTGGCTACGCTCACTCACCCGAATCACTTACTTTAGTAAGCTCATCGGGATGCGTTCTCTTGCCGCCGCGATGCCACTCGAATTATTTAGGATATAGCTTCAGTTTCAATCTTTAACGCGCTGAATATAGTCGCCAAATGCGGTGAGCTGCCCGGTCAAATGGTCGAGCGTGCTTTGGTCTACAACTTCACCCGTTTGCGCATCCACCTTGTTCTGAATCACACCGCCCATAAACTCAGGTTTGTTCATCACCATCGCATCAAGGAACACCAGAATCTGGCGCAGATGATACTGGCAGCGAGCGCCGCCAATTGCGCCCATCGAACTGGTCTGAATCAGCACCGGTTTCCCCGCCAGCGGCTGTTCTGGCAAACGCGACAGCCAGTCGATAGCGTTCTTCAGGCCACCAGGCACTGAATAGTTATATTCCGGCGTCACAATCACCACGCCATCTGCGGCGCGAATTTGCTCGGCAATGGCTTCAACGCTCGCTGGGAAGCCCTCTTCTTGCTGCATATCGGCGTCATACAGCGGAATGTCTTTAATCGACGGTAAAGCATCAATGCTCATCCCCTGCGGGGCAATTTTTGGCAACGTGCGGGCGACCATAGCGTTGAATGAGCCATGGCGAAGGCTACCTAATAAAGTGACAATCTTTAACGTGTCGGACATGCATACTCCTTGGTGTCAGGACGTTCTGGAAAGATCAGTTTTGATATAACGCTTTTTCGGACGACATACTGGTTAAGCGAATAATACTGCCGTCAGGATCCCGATAACGCGATTTAACATCCCACAGACTATGCCAGTTTTGCGGGCCTTCAAACTCCCACAAATTGAGTTTTTCAATTGCCGGAGACACCACACATCCCCAGATTAGCAGGCCTTCCACATCGCTGATGGCTTCAATTTCCGACTGGCATCTGACACGAATACGCCCGGCACCCGGCAGAAGCTGCAAACTATCTTCGCGGTTGGTTAACTTAAACGCGCTTTGGTGCAGCGTACGCAGTTGCGCCCGTGCCTCACCTGGATTTTTTTGATTGTTTATCCAGATTGACTCATTGCTGCGAAAAGTGGAATCCGATACCACGGACGGGAGATGGCCAAAAGACTGGTTAATTTCGATATCCAGCCCGCAGCGACCTTCGGTCGTCACCAGTACGCCGACTTTATTCCCGGCATAGGCAATGCTGAAATCCATCAGGGAAGGGTCGGCAAAGTGTGGACGTCCGGCGGCGGTAGTGAGGATTTCCGGCAGTTGTTGAATGCCATAAAGCATGTGGAGCAATTCTGCGAGTAAGCTGCGCGAGGCTAAAAATCGTGAACGGCGATGTTCCGGCATATGTTGAGAGCGGGCGAGACATTCTTCATTCAGCCGGCTCGAAAAGGGGAATTTGGGATTGATAGTCCATCTTGCGAAATGCGTTGCCATTTGTCTCTCCTTGATAATGGGCAATCTACTTTTCACTCGATTGTAGGTTTTTTAGCAACAAAACGCACGGCCCGGCATGGATAAAAAACGATCAAAACCTTAGCGAATGATCAATGTCATGAATATATGGGTTTTAATCTTACGCCAGCTCAGCCTCTGTGTATTTGATGCAGTAGCCCGACTCAGAGGGATGGATATAGGCAAACCCTTTGTTTCCAAAATGCATACCCGCGACGAGCAGGTTTTCTCGGGCTACGTGTCGCAGAATTTTTGCGCGGGTTTGTTCAGCCTGAGCAGCATCGTAATCAAACATAATGGAAACCTCAGGGTGAGCTGATTGTATATGGGGAAAATGAACCACATCGCCCCAGATAAGCAAACTCGTTTCCCTGGAATCAATCTGAAAACCCGTGTGGCCCGGCGTATGTCCTGGGAGCCAAACCGGGCGAATGCCTTCTGTTATTACATCTTCTGAAATAATGTGCAGCCTGGGTGCATAGACATCAAGTACGCGGCGGGCGAGCAAAAAATTACGCTGTCCTCGTTCGCTGGCTTGTTTAAAATGATAATCGTCTCGCCAGTATTCAGCTTCAAGATCATGTAGATAGAGTTGCGCATTTTTATATACCGCAAGCCCCTGCTTATCCAGCAAGCCGCCGATATGGTCGGGGTGGCAATGCGTTATTAAGAGAGTGTCGATGTCGTCAGGAGTCACTCCGGCGGCACGCAGGTTTTTGCTGAGCATACCTCCCGCGTCGTTCATACCTCCCGTACCGCCATCAACCAGCATGGTGCGCCCACGGCCACGTATCAGGTAGCAATTGATGTGGATATTGCCGGGTTCATCAATACCCGCGCTATGCTGAATTGCCTCTGCTGCCGGTTTTTCAATGCCTGAGAGCAAATCCAGACTGGCTGCCATATTTCCGTCACTGACGGCGGTAACCAGAAAGTCACCAATCTGACGGGAGAAAAAAGCGGGATGATTCATTACGATTACCTCAGGGTGAATGACGGGAAACACTAAACTCGTGCGATGACTTTCCGTCATCTTAAAGGCTTAAATCGGGCTCTTATAACGATACTATTTCACCCATCAATGACATTTTGTCACTGAATCTGCACCAACAGGAAGGTTCTAATGCGCAGAAAGCTTCCCAGCAGCGCTTCATTGCTGGCTTTCGAGTCAGCGGCAAGACACAGTAATTTTGCCAGGGCAGCGGAAGAGTTGTCGCTAACAGAAGGCGCTATCAGCCGCCAGATAGCACGCCTTGAATCGCTACTCAGCTGTAAGCTCTTTGACCGTGTTGGGAGCCGGGTAAAACTTAATCCCGTGGGGATCCGCTATTCACATCACGTTCGTGAAATGCTTGAACGACTGGAAAGAGATACCCAGTACATTTGCGGTATTCACGAGGGAGGGCAAAGCCTGGAACTTGCCGTTCTCCCCACTTTTTCAAGCCGCTGGCTTATTCCACGTTTGAATGGTTTCAGAGCCTTGCATCCTGATATCACACTGAATATTGCCGCCCGAAGCGACCCGTTTATTCTGGCTGGAAGTGGTTTTGATGCCGCCATTCATTTTGAACATCCTGGCTGGGCGGGCATGAACGTCAGTTTTCTGCTTGAGGAACGTTTGATACCGGTGTGCCATCCGACATTGCTGACAAACAGAGATATTGCGCAACAACTGAACGGGCTGCCGCGTATTCATCGGCGGCAAAATCCGGAAGCATGGCATCACTATGCCCGGCAAAATGGAATTGGTCTTGATAACCCCTCTCAAGGCGACCGCTATGACCTGCACGAAATGGCTATCGCCGCGGCAATTACGGGACAGGGCGTTGCGCTGGTGCCACGTATGTATGTTGAAAAAGAGCTTCAGGATGGTTTGCTGGTGGCGCCCTGGCCAGAATCAGACAGCCTGAGCAAAAAGTTTTGTCTTGTGAAGCCAACCGTTTCGGGGATCAACGATCGGGCATTACAGGCTTTTGAAACCTGGTTGCAGGTAGAAATCACGAGCGGTACGCTAAGGATTGATAATAAAAACCCGTATTAACATGATGTTAATACGGGTTAGTGAATGTTCACGTACAGCGGCGGAAGTTAGCTTACTTACCGATGCAGAAGCTTGAGAAAATGCGTCCGAGCAAATCATCAGAGGTAAATTCACCGGTGATTTCGCTCAGGCTTTGCTGAGAAAGACGCAGTTCTTCGGCCAGTAACTCCCCGGCCCACGCGCCCAACAGCTGCGCTTTGCCTTGTTGCAGATGGTCTGCCGCCTGTTCCAGCGCCTGCAGGTGGCGACGACGTGCCAGGAAACCGCCTTCCATATTGGTTTCAAAGCCCATACTCTGTTTTAGATGATCGCGCAGCACATCTACGCCTTCACCGGTACGCGCAGACAGCCGTACAAGTGAGTGACCATTCACATCGCTCAGACCCAGCGTTTCACCTGTGACATCGGCTTTGTTACGTACCACCGTTATCGGCAAACGTGCCGGAAGGCGTGCGATAAAGTCAGGCCAAATTTCAGCGGGGTCGGTGGCGTCGGTGGTGGTCCCGTCAACCATAAACAGTACGCGGTCGGCTTGTTCGATCTCGTTCCACGCACGTTCGATGCCGATGCGCTCAACTTCGTCGCTGGCTTCGCGTAAACCTGCTGTATCAATGATATGCAGCGGCATACCGTCGATGTGAATGTGTTCGCGCAGCACGTCGCGCGTGGTGCCGGCAATATCCGTCACAATCGCGGCTTCGCGGCCAGCCAGCGCATTCAACAGGCTAGATTTACCGGCATTTGGACGTCCGGCAATCACCACTTTCATCCCTTCGCGCAGCAAACTGCCCTGACGCGCTTCGGCGCGAACCGCGTCAAGATCGCCAATCACCTGGTTCAGTTGGGCTTCAATTTTGCCGTCTGACAGAAAATCGATTTCTTCATCCGGGAAATCAATCGCCGCTTCCACGTAAATGCGCAGATGGGTCAATGCCTCAACCAGATGGTTTACGCGTGCAGAGAAGGCGCCCTGCAAAGAATTTAACGCTGAACGTGCAGCTTGCTCGGAGCTGGCGTCAATCAAGTCGGCGATGGCTTCTGCCTGTGCCAGGTCCAGCTTATCATTCAAAAATGCGCGCTCGGAGAACTCGCCAGGCCTTGCGATACGCACGCCTGAGAGCGCCAGGATGCGCTTTAACAGCAAATCGAGGATAACCGGGCCACCGTGACCTTGCAGTTCCAGCACATCCTCACCTGTGAAGGAATTAGGGCCAGGGAACCACAGCGCGATGCCTTGATCCAGAACGCTGCCGTCTGCATCACGAAATGGCAGATAATCGGCGTAACGTGGTTTAGGTAATTTACCCAGAATGGCCTGCGCCACTTCACGTGCTTGAAGGCCTGAGACGCGCAGGATACCGACCCCACCACGTCCCGGCGGTGTCGCCTGGGCAACGATTGTCTCGTTATGGCTCATTGTTATCTCTCAGACTTTGAGTAGAAAAGAAAAAGGCGGTCTATTGACCGCCTTTCGTAAGCTGCTCGCTAATTTTTATCAGGTCTTTTTCTTGTCACGGCTGTGTAAGCCACGTTTCTCAAGACCGCGATAAATCAGCTGCTGCTGGATGATGGTCACTGTGTTACTGACGATATAGTACAGTACCAGGCCTGACGGGAACCACAGGAAGAACACCGTGAAGATGACCGGCATAAAGGTCATGATCTTCTGCTGCATCGGGTCGGTCACAGTGGTAGGCGACATCTTCTGAATGAAGAACATCGTCAAGCCCATCAGGATCGGCAGGATGTAGTACGGGTCTTGTGCGGACAAGTCATGGATCCACAGTGCGAATGGCGCATGGCGCAATTCCACAGAACCCATCAGCATGTAGTACAACGCCAGGAAGATTGGCATCTGGATAACCAGCGGGAGACAACCACCCAGCGGGTTAACTTTCTCAGCTTTGTACAGGGCCATCATTTCCTGGCTCTGACGCTGCTTATCATCACCAATACGTTCACGCATGGCCGCCAGTTTCGGCTGCAGCATACGCATTTTCGCCATGGAGGTGTACTGCGCTTTAGTCAGCGGGTACATGATGCCACGAACGATAAAGGTGATAACGATAATGGAGAAGCCCCAGTTACCGATGAAGCCGTGCAGGAATTTCAACAGCTTGAACAGCGGCTGAGAAATAAACCACAACCAACCATAATCCACAGTCAGGTCAAGGTGCGGCGCAACGGCTGCCATTTTGTCCTGAATTTCCGGGCCAACCCACAGGGTGCTACCCAGTTGAGCTGTCTGGCCTGGCTGAACCAGTTGTGGTGCGGATTTATAACCAATCGCCGCCACATCATTGCTCAGTTTGGTGGTATAGAAGTTGTTGGTACCCTGATTACGCGGAACCCACGCTGTTGCAAAATACTGCTGCAACATCGCAACCCAACCATTGTTGGCATTAACGTTCAGGTTTTCACCGTCAGCGATGGTATCGAATTTATATTTTTCGTATTTCGCATCAGGAGTCGAGTACGCAGCGCCACGGAAGGTATGCAACGCAAAGTTGTTGCTTCCAGTATCGCGGTGCGATGGCAGATTGATGGACTGCTTCAACTGACCAAAGGTAGCCAGTTCCAGCGGTTTCTCACCGGCGTTCTTCACGTTGTAATCCACGCTTACCGCGAACTCGCCGCGTTTCAGAGTGAAGGATTTAGTGAAGGTATTGCCCGCCGCATCAGTATAAGTCATTGGAATAACGAGTTCGTTCTGGCCTTCCGGCAGGACGAAGCTGTCGCTTTCAACGTTATACAGTGGACGATCACCGTTAGCCGGGTTATCCGGGCCATCACGACCTGTCAGGCCACTTTGTGCCTGGTAGACAAATTCTGGCGTCGTTTCCAGTAACTGGAACGGCTCATTAGATTTGAGCTCTTTCGGGTAGGTCAGCAACTGTGCCTGCTCAACATCACCACCACGGGTGTTGATGGAAAGCTCAAGGACGTCAGTTTTAACCGTGATGATTTTTCCCTGGCCACTGGTCGGCACACCCTGGCTTGCGGCGTTACCTGCTGCGGTGGTCGTAGTCTGCGTGGTCTGCTGCACCTGTGGTTTTGGAGCGTGGTCCTGCTCCCAGGCTTGCCAGATCATGAAAGACACGAACAACAAAGCGATGAGAAAGAGATTGCGTTGCGAATCCATCGTTAGTGTTCTCTGGTATCAAAAGGTCCAGGTGGGACGGGATCGTCTCCACCGGGGTTCAAAGGGTGGCATTTTAATACGCGTTTCACCGTCAACCAACTGCCTTTTAACACCCCAAACCTGCGCAATGCCTCAATTCCGTAGTGAGAACAGGTAGGAGTGAAACGGCAATGCGGCCCGAGAAGCGGACTTATCAGGCGCTGATAGACCCTAATCAGGCCTATCAGGAGCCGCGAGACAGGCGACAGTGACGGCGCCATAACTTTTCCAATGCTTCCGATAAAGCCCGGTTATCCAGGTCTGCAACCCCTTTCTTAGCCACTACCACGAAATCCATTGGAGGAAGTTCGTGCTGACGCAAACGGAAACTCTCACGCGTCAGACGTTTAATCCGATTGCGTTCGTGTGCACGTTTAACATTTTTCTTAGCGACTGTAAGACCGATGCGGGGATGCCCCAGCGAATTAAGGCGGCCGAGGATGGTGATTTGCGGCGTGCCAGCCCGTTGAGGTTGCTGGAAGACGAAAGTGAAATGAGTGGGAGTTAACAAGCGTAACTCCCTGGGAAATGCGAGCTTAACCACTCAGGGGTTAGCTTTTATTACTTAGAAACGGTCAGACGAGAACGGCCTTTAGCACGACGACGTGCCAGTACCTGACGACCATTTTTTGTAGCCATACGAGCACGGAAGCCGTGAGAACGGTTGCGCTTCAGTACAGACGGTTGAAAAGTGCGTTTCATGGCGATTTCTACCTAAACTTGGATAAATTTCACTGGGTTAGCGAGAAGCCTTGCATAAACTGCAAATGACTAACGCCTCAGTGTGGCTGATTAAAGAGGCCGGATTGTAATAATTGTACACTCCGGAGTCAATTCTCTTTCCTTGATAGCCGTCATACTTCAAGTTGCTGGGGTGTTGGCTGCACTCACTCACCTCTGTCATTTACTCAAGTAAACTCCAGAGAATTCCTGAGCTTGCCGCCTACCAGGAACTTGAATTATTTAGGCTATATTTCCCGTGCCTTAATTCGCTTTTTGACCCTAAAAATGACCAGGATCTGTCCAAAATAAAGCCGTGGCGACACGCGACGGGTGGGGAATTATACGGCGTCCCCATTAAAGCGCAAGGATCGACTGGGATCTTCCTTAGATCTGTTAAGACGATTTTGTGCGCTAGTCATTAAATTTTCCAATATAGGAACGTAAAGCGCTGCGCGCCTGACAGGATCGTTTACACTTAGACTCCACAAAACTAGCCTGACTCCACAAAACAGCCCTGTGGATAAATCGGGAAGAAACTGTGAGAAACAGAAGATCTCCGGCGCACTTTAGGCTATGATCCGCGGTCCCGATCGTGATCCTTTAGTGTTCACCCTGGGGTAAACCCGAGTGACTTCAGGATGTAGGTAGGCGGCAATCGAATGAATCCCGATGAGCTTACTCAAGTAAGTGATTTGGGTGAACGAGAGCAGCCAACAACCCTATATCTTGAAGGGCGATGGGTATAAACCGCAGATAGCGGTTCGCACGCTTCCCGTACCGGGGTTCCGATGAGGAAGAGTCGGCGTGCGTCAACAATCATGAATATAAACTTTCAGTCTTCGTCATTTTATCGACTTTGTTCGAGTGGAGTCCGCCGTGTCACTTTCGCTTTGGCAGCAGTGTCTTGCCCGATTGCAGGATGAGTTACCAGCCACAGAATTCAGTATGTGGATACGCCCCCTACAGGCGGAACTGAGCGATAACACGCTGGCCCTGTATGCACCAAACCGTTTTGTTCTCGACTGGGTACGAGATAAGTACCTTAATAATATCAACGGATTGCTTAACGATTTTTGCGGCACAGATGCGCCAGTATTACGTTTTGAAGTTGGTAGCAAACCGGTCAGTCAGACGTTAAATCAGCAGGCAGTGGCTACCGCTCCTGCCCATGCGCAAATGGCGCGCCCTACAGCCCCAATGCGTCCAAGCTGGGACAATCTCCCGGCTCCCGCTGAACAGTTATACCGCTCTAACGTCAACGTAAAACATACTTTCGATAACTTCGTTGAGGGTAAATCGAACCAACTGGCTCGCGCGGCGGCGCGTCAGGTGGCGGATAACCCAGGCGGAGCTTATAACCCTTTGTTCCTTTATGGCGGCACCGGTCTGGGTAAAACGCACCTGTTGCATGCTGTAGGTAACGGTATTATTGCGCGCAAACCGAATGCGAAAGTGGTGTACATGCACTCCGAACGCTTCGTGCAAGACATGGTAAAAGCGCTGCAAAACAACGCCATTGAAGAGTTCAAACGTTACTACCGTTCTGTTGATGCGCTGCTGATTGATGACATTCAATTCTTTGCTAATAAAGAGCGCTCACAAGAAGAGTTCTTCCACACCTTTAATGCCCTGCTTGAAGGCAACCAACAGATCATTCTGACCTCGGATCGCTATCCAAAAGAGATCAACGGGGTGGAAGATCGTCTGAAATCTCGCTTCGGCTGGGGGTTAACGGTCGCAATCGAGCCGCCAGAACTGGAAACGCGCGTGGCGATCCTGATGAAAAAAGCAGATGAGAATGACATTCGTCTGCCAGGCGAAGTTGCATTCTTTATTGCTAAGCGTTTACGTTCGAATGTGCGCGAGCTTGAAGGGGCATTGAACCGTGTTATTGCCAACGCCAACTTTACTGGCCGGGCAATTACCATCGACTTCGTGCGTGAAGCACTGCGTGATCTGCTGGCGCTGCAAGAGAAGCTCGTCACCATCGACAATATCCAGAAGACGGTGGCAGAGTACTATAAAATAAAGATTGCTGACCTGTTGTCCAAGCGTCGTTCCCGTTCGGTTGCCCGTCCACGTCAAATGGCGATGGCGCTGGCGAAGGAACTGACAAACCATAGCTTGCCAGAAATCGGCGATGCCTTTGGTGGCCGCGACCATACTACGGTTCTGCACGCCTGCCGTAAGATTGAGCAGTTGCGTGAAGAAAGCCACGACATCAAAGAAGATTTCTCTAACCTAATCAGAACATTATCTTCGTGACGCTATGAAATTTACCGTTGAACGTGAAACTTTATTAAAACCGCTGCAACAGGTGAGTGGCCCATTAGGTGGCCGTCCGACGTTACCGATTCTCGGCAACCTGCTGTTGCAAGTCGCGGATGGAGCACTCTCATTAACAGGTACTGACCTGGAAATGGAGATGGTGGCGCGTGTCGCACTGGTGCAGCCGCATGAGCCGGGTGCCACAACGGTGCCTGCACGTAAATTCTTCGACATCTGTCGCGGTCTGCCAGAAGGCGCAGAAATTGCTGTACAGCTTGAGGGTGATCGCATGTTAGTGCGCTCCGGGCGTAGCCGTTTCTCGCTCTCAACGCTGCCGGCGGCTGATTTCCCGAACCTGGACGACTGGCAGAGTGAAGTCGAATTCACGCTCCCGCAAGCGACCATGAAACGCCTGATTGAAGCCACGCAGTTTTCTATGGCTCATCAGGACGTTCGCTATTACTTGAACGGCATGTTGTTTGAAACCGAAGGCGAAGAGCTGCGCACCGTGGCGACCGATGGTCACCGTCTGGCTGTGTGTTCAATGCCGGTGGGTCAGTCTTTGCCGAGCCATTCGGTGATCGTGCCGCGTAAAGGCGTGATTGAGCTGATGCGCATGCTTGACGGCGGCGATAGCCCGCTGCGCATTCAAATTGGTAGCAACAACATCCGTGCGCACGTCGGTGACTTTATCTTCACCTCTAAGCTGGTTGATGGCCGTTTCCCGGATTATCGTCGCGTATTGCCGAAGAATCCGGATAAACATCTCGATGCCAGTTGTGATTTGCTGAAACAGGCTTTTTCACGGGCGGCGATTCTGTCGAACGAGAAGTTCCGCGGTGTGCGTCTGCAAGTGATTGCCAATCAGTTGAAAATCACCGCTAACAACCCTGAACAGGAAGAAGCCGAAGAAATTCTGGACGTCACTTATGACGGCACAGATATGGAAATCGGCTTTAACGTCAGTTACGTGTTGGATGTTCTGAACGCACTGAAGTGCGAGAACGTGCGCATTTTACTGACCGATTCTGTTTCCAGTGTACAGATTGAAGATGCAGCCTCTCAGGCAGCAGCGTACGTCGTCATGCCAATGCGTCTTTAGTATCGGGCTATCTTACTTGTTATTCTGGTTCCGGGCAGTGCTCACAATCCTCACGTACTTCAGTACGCTCCGGTTGTTGCGCGCTGGCCGTAATCAGACTAACTGCGCCGATAACGCCCTGGTTGTGAGTTAAATATGTCGCTGTCGCGTTTACTGATTAAAGACTTTCGTAATATTGAAAATGCGGATCTGGCTCTCTCTCCGGGGTTTAATTTCCTGGTAGGAGCCAACGGAAGTGGCAAGACCAGCGTGTTAGAGGCGATTTATACCCTCGGACACGGGCGTGCTTTTCGCAGCTTGAAAATTGAGCGTGTGATTCGCCATGAACAAGAATCCTTTGTACTGCATGGCCGTTTACAGAACGGCGAGCGGGAATCCGCCATTGGCCTGTCTAAAGACCGTGCAGGCGACAGCAAAGTGCGTATCGATGGCAGCGACGGCCACAAAGTGGCTGAACTTGCGCTATTGATGCCGATGCAGCTCATCACCCCCGAAGGATTTACTCTGCTCAACGGCGGCCCTAAATTCCGACGAGCGTTCCTCGATTGGGGATGTTTCCATAACGAACCAGGATTTTTTGTCGCCTGGAGCAATCTCAAGCGCCTGCTTAAGCAACGCAATGCCGCGTTGCGACAAGTAACGCGCTATGCGCAACTGCGGCCATGGGATCAAGAACTTATCCCACTTGCGGAGCAAATCAGCCGCTGGCGTGCCGATTACAGTTCAGCCATTGCCGATGACATGGCTGACACCTGCGCGCAATTTCTTCCGGAGTTTTCGCTGAGCTTCTCTTTCCAACGCGGTTGGGAAAAAGAGAGCGATTATGGCGAGCTACTGGAACGCAATTTCGAACGCGACCGCATGCTGACCTACACGGCTCATGGCCCTCACAAAGCTGATTTCAGGATCCGTGCAGATGGCGCGCCGGTAGAAGATACCTTGTCGCGTGGGCAGCTTAAATTACTGATGTGCGCTTTAAGACTGGCGCAGGGTGAGTTTCTCACCCGACAGAACGGGCGACGTTGCCTGTATCTGATAGATGATTTTGCCTCTGAACTAGATGATGCACGTCGTGGTCTATTAGCCAGCCGGTTAAAGGCGACGGAATCACAGGTTTTCGTTAGCGCGATTAGCGCAGAACATGTGATGGATATGGCGGACAAAAATTCGAAGATGTTCGTCGTGGATCAGGGTAAAATAACGGATTAACCCAAGAATAAATGAGCGAGAAACGTTGATGTCGAATTCTTATGACTCCTCCAGTATCAAAGTCCTTAAAGGGCTGGATGCGGTACGTAAGCGCCCGGGAATGTATATCGGCGATACGGACGACGGCACCGGTCTGCACCACATGGTATTTGAGGTCGTAGATAACGCTATCGACGAAGCACTTGCCGGTCACTGTAAAGACATCGTTGTCACCATCCATGCTGATAACTCTGTCTCAGTCACCGATGATGGCCGTGGTATTCCTACCGGCATTCACCCGGAAGAGGGTGTGTCTGCGGCTGAAGTTATCATGACCGTGCTGCACGCAGGCGGTAAGTTCGATGACAACTCTTATAAAGTCTCTGGCGGTCTGCACGGTGTGGGTGTTTCGGTTGTTAACGCCCTGTCCCAGAAGCTGGAACTGCTGATTCGCCGCGAAGGCAAAGTACACCAGCAAACTTACATTCACGGTGTGCCACAAGCGCCGCTGGCGGCGACCGGTGATACCGATGCAACCGGTACTCAGGTCCGTTTCTGGCCAAGCCACGAAACCTTCACCAACGTGATTGAGTTCGAATACGACATCCTGGCAAAACGCCTGCGTGAGTTGTCATTCCTGAACTCTGGCGTGTCTATCCGCCTGATTGATAAGCGTGATGGCCGTCAGGACCACTTCCACTACGAAGGTGGTATCCGTGCATTCGTCGAGTACCTGAACAAAAACAAAACGCCAATTCACCCAACTGTGTTCTATTTCAGCACTGAAAAAGACGGCATTGGCGTGGAAGTGGCCTTGCAGTGGAATGATGGTTTCCAGGAAAACATCTACTGCTTTACCAACAACATCCCGCAGCGCGATGGTGGTACTCACCTGGCCGGTTTCCGCGCCGCGATGACGCGTACTCTGAACGCGTATATGGACAAAGAAGGCTACAGCAAGAAAGCTAAAGTCAGCGCTACCGGTGACGATGCCCGTGAAGGCCTGATTGCAGTCGTTTCTGTAAAAGTGCCAGACCCTAAATTCTCTTCTCAGACCAAAGACAAACTGGTTTCTTCAGAAGTGAAATCCGCGGTTGAGCAGCAGATGAACGAACTGCTGTCTGAATACCTGCTGGAAAACCCATCCGATGCGAAAATCGTTGTGGGCAAAATCATTGATGCAGCTCGTGCTCGTGAAGCAGCACGCCGTGCACGTGAAATGACCCGTCGTAAAGGCGCGCTGGATTTGGCTGGTCTGCCAGGCAAACTGGCTGATTGCCAGGAACGCGACCCGGCTCACTCCGAACTGTACCTTGTGGAAGGGGACTCTGCGGGCGGCTCTGCAAAACAGGGGCGTAACCGTAAGAACCAGGCGATCCTGCCGCTGAAAGGTAAAATTCTGAACGTTGAGAAAGCGCGCTTTGACAAAATGCTCGCCTCTCAGGAAGTGGCCACGCTGATTACCGCGTTAGGTTGCGGCATTGGCCGTGACGAATACAACCCGGATAAACTGCGTTATCACAGCATCATCATCATGACGGATGCTGACGTCGATGGCTCACACATCCGTACCCTGCTGTTGACCTTCTTCTACCGTCAGATGCCTGAAATCGTTGAGCGCGGCCATGTGTATATCGCACAGCCACCGCTGTACAAAGTGAAGAAAGGCAAGCAAGAGCAGTACATCAAAGATGATGAAGCGATGGATCAATACCAGATTTCTATCGCACTGGATGGCGCAACGTTGCACACCAACGCCAATGCACCAGCCCTGGCTGGCGAAGCGCTGGAAAAACTGGTGTCTGAATTTAAGGCTTGCCAGAAAATGATTGGTCGCATGGAGCGCCGTTATCCGCGTAACTTGCTGAACAACCTGGTTTATCATCCAACGCTTGCTGATGCCGATCTGACTGATGAAAGCAAAGTGACTTCCTGGGTTTCTGCTCTGGTCACCTCGCTTAACGAGAACGAACAGCATGGCAGCACCTGGAACTCTCTGGTTCGTCATAACCGTGAACTGAATCTTTTTGAACCGGTGATTCGTGTTCGTACCCACGGTGTCGATACTGACTATCCGCTGGAGCAAGAGTTTATCGTAGGTGGCGAATACCGTCGTATTTGCACGCTGGGCGAGAAACTGCGTGGCCTGATTGAAGAAGACGCGTTTATCGAACGTGGCGAACGCCGTCAGCCAGTAGACAGCTTCGAGCAGGCGCTGGATTGGCTGGGCAAAGAGTCTCGTCGTGGCCTGTCTATTCAGCGTTACAAAGGATTGGGTGAAATGAACCCGGATCAGCTGTGGGAAACCACGATGGATCCGCAAAGCCGTCGTATGTTGCGCGTCACTGTTAAAGATGCGATTGCAGCCGATCAGCTGTTCACCACACTGATGGGCGACGCGGTTGAACCACGTCGTGCATTTATCGAAGAAAATGCCCTGAAAGCGGCGAACATCGATATCTAAGTGAGAGAATACTGGTGAGCAGGCGATCTGCTCACCAGCATATCCACCGCCAGCCTCACTTTTAGCGGTAGATGAGATGTCTGAAGCCACACCGCATGAGTTTCATAAACACTGTCCAAATCCTCGCGCAGTATCCTCACCAGTTTCCCATTCTGTAACTCTTCCTCAATCAGCCAGCAAGGCAGTAGCGCAACACCCAACCCAGCAATTGCTGCATCTGCAATCGCTTCTAAATCATCCATCATCACCCGTGATTTCGGGATAAACTCGCTTTTCTTGCCGCCATCGGCATTGATAACCCAGCGATGTGGCACGCCAGCGTTCATGTAATTGAACACTTCGTGGTGCGATAAATCGTCGATGGTTTGCGGCTCACCATGTTGCAGCAAATATCGAGGCGATGCGCAAATCATCATGCGATGCTCACCAATCTTTCGCGCCACCAGGCCACTGCTGTCCGTTAATTTGCCGTTGCGAATCACCAGATCTAAACCGTCTTCAACCAGGTCGGAGATTTTGTCGCTAAACAGCAAATCTACTGCCAGTTTTGGATGCTGGCTCGCAAACTCGGTCAGCAAAGGCGCAATGCACATGCGCCCATAAAGCACCGGCATAGAGACGCGTAACCGCCCACTGACGCTCTTTTTTCCGCTCTCGAGCAGCGTTTGGGCCGCATTAATTTCTGCCAGCGCTCTTAGGCAATGCTCATAGAAAAGTGCGCCGTCATCCGTTAGTGCCAGGCTGCGCGTAGTACGCTGAAAAAGCCGGACAGCGAGCCGCTGCTCGAGCTGAGCCACTGTTTTGCCGACCGCAGAACGTGAGAGATGCAGGCGCTCCGCCGCAAGAGCAAAGCTACCCGCTTCAACTGCGGTAACAAAAACAGAAATCCCCTTCAGTTGTTCACTCATCTTTTGTATCCATTCTGGAACCAATATCGAGAAAATCTATCGCCACTGGTGATTCCAGGCCAGCGATATACTTCCGTATGTGATGAATTAATCGAATACCAGGAGCAAATGATGAGCCAAACAACGAGCAAAACCATGCAACGCTGGACCATGAATGCCGTTGGGCGTGACAACCTGACTCTCTCGACAGAAGCGATTCCAGCACCCGGCCCCGGTGAAGTTCTGGTGCGGGTCAATGCAGTATCGCTCAATTACCGCGACAAAATGGTGATTGACGGAACCATGCCGTTAGCTCTCCCGTTCCCATTTACTCCAGCGTCCGATATGGCTGGTGTGATTGAAAGCATCGGCGAAGGTGTCACTCGTTTCCAGGTAGGGGCGCGAGTTATCTCCACGTTCTCACCCGACTGGATAGACGGCAAACCCAACGGAACGGCTCGTACCCCGCCATATCGCACGTTGGGTGGGGTTTACCAGGGAATGCTGGCGGAATACGTGGTCATGAACGAAAACTGGCTGGTGGCATCGCCTGAAACTCTCGATGATGCGCAGGCCAGCACATTACCCTGTGCAGGGCTGACCGCCTGGTTTGCGCTGGTCGAGCGCGGTGGAATTCGTGCCGGGCAAACCGTGCTGGTTCAGGGAACGGGCGGTGTTTCTATGTTCGCGCTGCAAATCGCCAAAGCCCATGGCGCCCGGGTGTTTGTGACCTCTGCAAGTGATGAAAAACTGGCTCGTGCCAAAGCGTTGGGCGCGGATCATGGTATTAATCGTTTGCAGGAGGATTGGGTGGATGCCGTGTACGAACTGACCCAGGAAGACGGAATTGACCATATTATCGAAACTGTGGGAGGAGCGAATCTCGGTCACTCTCTGCGGGCGGTGGCAGTGCACGGGCGTATCTCGGTAATTGGTGTGCTTGAAGGTTTTGAATTCTCAGGCCCGGCGGGTGAGCTTTTACTGAAATCCCCGACGATACAGGGGATTGGCGTCGGGCATCGTCGCGCTCTTGAAGATTTCGTGCGTGCAATCGATGCAAACGGTATGAAACCGGTCATCGAAACTCGCTACCGTTTTGACGAGCTCCCACAGGCATTAGCACATCTTGATCGTGGCGCATTCGGCAAAATCGTCTTAACTCGCTCATGATTGACTACACTTCTAATGCACACTTCGTAAATGCAAGAGGACACGGTCATGGGTTTATTCGATCAAGTTACTGGCATGATGGGGGGTGGCGATGCAGGTAAATTCAAAGTCATCCTTACGTGGATAAATGAACAAGGCGGTATTCAGGCAATACTTGAACAGTTTCGGCAAAAGGGGTACTCAGATGTGGTCACCTCATGGTTGAGTGGCGCGCATAATCAAAGCGTTAGTCCTGAACAGGTGCAAGACGTACTGGGATTACCCGCAATCAGCGGACTGGCTGAGAAACTGGGGATTGATGTGGGAAGCGCATCTCAACTGTTGTCAGAGCAGTTCCCGAAAATAGTCGATACCTTATCACCAGCAGGCGAAGTCGCTCACGACGAGGATTTGCTGACCAAAGGCTATCATATGCTGAAAGATAAATTCTTTCGCTAAAAGAAGCTTAAAGAATAGACGGAGAAGGAACTCAACTCTAGCCATTTATTTAATTAAGTGGCTAGAGTTTGTTGAGTGTAAATAAATTTCTTACCATTTAAGATTTTTATTTTTTTAGCAATACTCTTAATGTATTAACAATGCGAACTATCTACAGTTGTGACCACTTTTTTATCCATTTCTTCATCTTAAGGCTGATGACAGGTCACTATAGAATATATTTTTTGATGTCAATAGACATATTTGTGTCATGGTTCTCGCTTTTATATTTATTAACCTTTTTTTGCTGCATATGTTATGCCTCTCCTACCGAAGTTTATTTAAATAGGTTCACATTAACTCTTCGTCAAAAAAACTCAAGGCTATATCTGTTTTACCTCATGTGATTGCATTATTAATTATTTTCAAACTTATAAGGCTACCGTTTCCTCTGTTTTTTTTGATTGTTAATTATCGTAAGGTTATAGTCATTGTCCGATAAGTAACTGGAAAGGACTTTAAAATTTATATCTTCTTGGGGGGTAATTGTGGCGCCTTTAGTTAAATTAACAGAGTTAAAGAAAAACACTATAAAATAGATATTATAAAAATAAAAGAGTAACGTTTAATACTTTTCACCTTTGTGTCTTGTCTGCCGCTTGAGGATAGTTTTCACAGGAAACTCCAAAGCATTATTGGCTATGGATGAGCCAAAATAGTTATGCTTACGCAGATCCAAAATGCTGTGGGTATATCAGTTCAAGTTTATGATTTTTTTTGGAATAATTTAGGAGTGAGTATAAACCATTGTATTCCTCCGAATATAAAAAAAACAAACCAAACAGCAAGCAAAGTTATATATTTGTTTATGATGAACCCATCAATCAATAGAATATTGAAATAATCTAAGGAGAACGACAATATAATAACAGTTATAAATGAAATCAATCCTATAGGCAAGGATATTATTAGCATTCCTAGTGCTACATATGAAATTAAACTACTTATGTCATTCATAGAGCTTAAATCTGAAACTCTTACTTCAGATGCGTAAAGTATAATGAAAGAGATGCTTATCCATGCGAGTTTTAAACTAATATTTAGAGTTTTCACTAAAGCACTCCTTTATAAATAAAATTAAGGAGTCTTCTTATGTTATTCCCATTGCACTTTTGTTTACAGGAGTTAAAGCTATCATTAGACCAATCTTGACAGTTTTTTAATAGACCAAGTCGTACCGGCGTGAAAAGGTCAGGTAATACTGAATAGCGTGGTCGTGATCCACTAAATTTACGCTTTAAACATTCTTCTATGCATTTATTATCTGATTCAACAGTTTCACATTTCCCTGCATCGTCTAACTTATCGACACTGGATTTCCCTGGCCCCCAAAAACCGTCGTACCATTTTTCTCCTCGCTGATCCTGCCCGCCGCAAATATGTCCACCTTTACCATCAGGGACGCAAAGATATTGATGGTAGAAAGGATTTCCCCATATGTCAGGGCCACTTCGTTCGCCTGTTCCTCCCAAAGAGTGGAGTGGTTTAATGCATCTTTGTGTTTCCAACCCTAGTGGATCAATCTCCAGCAATGGATTTAATGGATAAATATATGTATTCCACCCTCCCGCCAACCCAATCGGATCCTGACTGATATACCTTCCCAGAGCCGGGTCGTAATAACGGTGGCGGTTATAATGCAGCCCCGATTCTTCATCGTATTGCTGGCCCTGCATTCTCAGCGGCTGATGCAGTTGCTGCGGATTGTGTTCACTCAGCACATTGCCCCACGGGTCGAGGGTGATGTGCCAGTCGATATGGCCCTCGCGATCCACCAGTGCCAGCGGCGTGCCCAGATGGTCGCAGTGGTAGAGGTGGATTTTGCGGTCGTTTTCCGCTTCC
>NZ_JBAVHX010000003.1:0-19076 GCF_049686335.1 Buttiauxella sp.
AACTCAGCCCGCCGGGGTTGGTCTGGGAAATCACCCGCAGCGTGTCATCATAGACATAGCGGGTGGCGGGGCGTCCGGTGTGCTGATGGGCGGTCATCAGGCCGGCTGTCTGCGGGTGCCATTCAAAGTGACGTGTTTTTATGCCAGCGCGGTCATATACCGCCGCCAGTTCGCCGCGTGGGCTGTATTCATAGCGGGCCAGCGGCGCGGACGGCAGTTCAGGAAATCCCGTATCGCGCGCCAGCCAGACGGCAGCGAGGCGGATACCCGCATCCGGCAGAGTGACCAGCTCAAGACGAAAGCGCCGACCGGCGCTGTCGGTCACGCCCGTCACCTGGCCGGCAAATTCACCGTCGGCGTCGCGCTGATAACGCAACTGATTACCAAAAACGTCCACCAGACCGGAGAGCACGCGGAACGGCGGCAGCGGGCGCGGCAGCACGTCTTCCGGCTTAACCGGGAGCTGAAATGCTTCCAGTATCCACCACGGCCCGGTGGCGTCATTCGCCACAAAATAGCGGTGCGGTGAATGGCGCAGCGTCTCCGGCAGGGCCTGCCATAAGGCGCACAGGCGATGATTATCCGGTTGCCTGTCCACCCCGCCGCGGGCGAGCCAGAGTTTTTCGGACGGGCTCCAGGCAATGGCACCTGGTGCCAGCACATCGAAATGAATACTGCGCCCGCCGTTGTCATTGAGGATCAGTTCATCAGCACGGAGCTGCAGACGGATATCCATCGCCGACTGCCAGCCGGGGCCGAAGGTGCCGACCGGCGCCGGCGTCCCGGTGCGGTAGCTGCTGTAGCTGCGGGTGAGGACAAACGGCAGCGGCGCCGGCAGGGCGATATCGGTTTCGCCGGACAGCACCTTGGCCCCGAGTACCGGGTTGACGGGGTTACCCACCGCCACCCCTCCGGGACAGACCGAACAGGCCACACCGGTGGGCGCGCCAATCATCACTCCCAACGAGCCCTGAATAATCGGGCCACCGATTAAGGTTGCGTCACCCTGACGCGCAGCAGGCAAGCCTGGCATAGTGAAATCCTTTTCATTGTGGCTGGGTTATTGATTTTTTGTCTGTGATCCAGACCATTCATAAATAAAATAAATACATTAAAATCATATGGATACATACTGCACACATCAGGAAATGAACTCAAGAAAAAAACAAAAAGTCACTTTTCAAATACGAGTGCATTGACCTCAATTTTTTCCAAATGGAACGGTAAAGCAGGACAAACTGAGAGTGCAGAAAAAAGATAAGAAATCGGACACATAAAACCAGCGTAGTGTTAATTACTCCGCTGAATCTCACTCAAAAAGCAAAACACGAACAGCCCATCACGCCCCAGAATGCCCCTTCGTCAGAAACCGGTATCGCCGATTTACGTGCGGTATCATGTTGATGACCATGCACATTGCAACTCCCGCAACATTGATGAACTTGCGCCATCATGCCCACTTTCGCCGCCGCTGGCGGTGATGAGCGGTAATGCCCCGGCACGTTAACCACTGGCGACCATTCGGGCAGCACGGGAATCGAAGGTGGAGCAAGCGGTGTAAATGCTCCCGCGGCGTAAACCACTTTGCCATCCACAAGGGTCAGCACCGATTCAATGCCTTTGATTTCGTCTTCACTCACTTTGAAATAATCTTTTGAAAGGACGACTAAATCGGCAAGTTGCCCAGCTTTAATACGCCCTTTCTTGCCTTGTTCGCTGGAAAACCACGCGCTACCTGCGGTCCACAACTCCAGTGCCACGTCGCGCGTGAGCCGGTTATTGTCATCATACATTTGCATCCCGCCAACCGTACGCCCGGAAACCAGCCAGTAAAGTGCCGTCCAGGGATTGTAACTGGCGACACGCGTTGCATCCGTCCCCAACCCAACGGGTAACTCAGCGGCGAGCATTTTCGCGATAGGCGGGGTCTGTTTCACGGCTTCAGCGCCATAACGTGCGGCGTAATATTCCCCCTGAAATGCCATGCGATGCTGTACCGCGATACCGCCCCCCAGCGCTTTCACCCGCTCGATATTCTTTTCGCTGATGGTTTCCGCGTGGTCAAAAAGCCAGTGCAAACCATTAAATGGTATCTCGCGATTCACCTTTTCAAACACGTCCAGCATGCGGCTTATGGATTCGTTATAGGTCGCATGTAAACGGAACGGCCAGCGATGCTCGACCAGATGGCGTACCACCCGTTCCAGTTCTTGTTCCATACCTTCGGGCAGATCCGGCCGCGGTTGCAGGAAGTCTTCAAAATCGGCGGCAGAAAAGACCAGCATTTCCCCGGCACCGTTGGCGCGGTAGAAATCCGTTCCCTGCCCCGGCGTTAACATATCCGTCCATTTTTCGAAATCCTCCAGCTCATGTTGTGGGCGCTGGGTAAACAGGTTGTAGGCGATACGCACCGTCATCTGTTTTTGCGCATGAAGCTGGTCAATGATTTGATAATCTTCGGGATAATTCTGGAACCCGCCCCCCGCATCAATCGCACTGGTAATGCCTAACCGATTGAGTTCCCGCATAAACTGGCGTGTCGAATTGACCTGCAACTCGAGCGGCAGTTTCGGCCCTTTTGCCAGCGTCGAGTAAAGAATCATCGCATTCGGTTTGGCTATCAACATTCCGGTTGGATTACCGTTACGGTCACGCATAATCTCGCCACCCGCAGGGTTTGGCGTCTCTTTGGTGTATCCCACTGCTTTTAACGCGGCCTGGTTTAACAGCGCGCGATCATAGAGATGCAACACAAAAACCGGCGTATCCGGTGCCGCCTCATTGAGTTCTTCAAGCGTGGGCATACGCTGCTCAGCAAACTGGAATTCTGTCCACCCGCCGACCACGCGCACCCATTGGGGTGACGGCGTACGCAGCGCCTGCTCTTTGAGCATACGCAACGCATCTGCCAGCGAAGGCACACCTTCCCAGCGCAACTCCAGGTTGTAATTCAGCCCCCCACGAATCAGATGTAAGTGCGAGTCATTCAGACCCGGGATCACGGTATGGCCTTTCAGATCGACCCTCTGGGTTTCATCGTTTGCAAAGCTCATCACCCAGGACTCGCTGCCCACAGCAACAATCTTGCCGTCTTTAATAGCCACCGCCTCGGCGAGCGGTGTTTCGCGGTCTAAGGTATGAAACTGACCGTTGGTGAGAATTAGTGAAGCAGATTGCGACATAACCTGTTCTCCTCAGTAAAACGTTATTTTTTCAGCCAACCTGCAAACAGGCGCGTCATGACTGGCATCCACAGCCATACCACCAGTGCGACGACCAACGCATCATTGATGAAATGTAATAAAAGCGAGCCGTGCAACGAAGGAAAAAGCATGGCGGTAATGCGTGGTACAACGTTGGTGCTTGGGAAAATGACCGCAAGCGTTATCAGAAACTGTTTCCACTGCGCAGGACGTTTTACCGCCGGGGTTTCCGGGGTAAACCAAAAGGCATTTTCAGTACGTACTTCCAGATGATCGTCGAGCCGAAGGACGGGCTTAATCTCCTCCACCAGCGTTTCGCGTTCTGCCGATTTCGTCCAGGCAGTGAGATTTTCCAGGGTATCGAAGCGGATAATGATGTTATAGACATCGTTTCCTGTGGTGGGGCGAATAACGTGCACGCCTAAATGCCCTGGGTATCGCGCAGCGGCTGGCATGATTTTCCCCAGCCATTGTTCATAATGTGCCGCCTGGCCTGATTTTAGAGCGTGGGTTATCACCAGCGTGACAGTATTGTTGTCAGCCATAGGTTATTCCTGATGCAAAAGAAGCCAAACGCAGGAAGGCTCCTGCGGCGAAGAATCAGGCTTTACGTTCGGGTGCACCATGAACCATGGTGTAAGCATAATCGACGCCAATACCGTATGCGCCGCTGTGCTCGCGCACCAGATCCATCACCGCATCGTAAGTATCGCGGCGTGCCCAATCACGTTGGTATTCGAGCAACACTTGCTGCCACGTCACCGGAACCGCTCCTGCCTGTACCATGCGGTCAATGGAGCGTTCATGAGCATCGACAGACGTCCCGCCCGAGGTATCCGTGACGACGTAAACTTCAAACCCTTCTTCCAGCGCCATTAATGCCGGAAACGTCAGGCACACCTCGGTCCACAAAGCAGAAATAATCAGCTTCTTACGCCCGGTCGCTTTTACCGCCGCAACAAAAGCCGCATCTTCCCAGGAGTTCATTGAAGTCCGTTCGATAGGCGTGATTTCAGGATGGACCGCCAGTAATTCAGGCCAGATGTAACCGCTAAAACTTTTCGTTTCGACGGAGGTAAAAATGGTGGGAACGTTAAAGATCTTTCCAGCCCTGGCTAAGGCGACGGTGTTATTTTTCAGCGTCTGACGGTCAATATTCGCCACGCCAAAAGACATTTGCGGTTGGTGATCGATAAAGATCAAAGTGGAGTTATCAGGGTCGATCAGTTCACGTATAGACATCTTTTTTCCTTAAATTTCATGTTGATGATTAAGGAAACAGCACAAGGTGCCGCCTCCCAAATAGTATGAGATCTGGAAATGTCTAACTTAAGCGGAGTTAATTAATGGGATGGAAAAATAAGAATAGCACCGGTATTCCCCTTTGCCTGACAAAAGGGAAACCGGTTACAGGACTAGCGGCTATGCCACAACGAAACGGAGACTGCCGGCAGCAACAGTTGGTGATTATCAAACTTCGCTTCACCTTCAAGCTGCGTCCACTCTTTGTCGAGCAACAACGCATCCCATGGCAGTGAAAGCGCCGTTTCTTCACCACGGTTAAGCGCCACCAGCACGCGCTCGTTTTGCCAGACACGCACGAATACCACGACGTCGCCTTGCGCGTAAATCACCTGACAACCCCCGTGGCGCAAGGCCCGGCTTTTGTGGCGTAACTTGCCCAGCCGTTGATAGAGCGCCAACAGCTGCAGATCTTGTTGATCCGGATCCCATGGGAAGGGTTTGCGGCAGAAGGGATCGTTATTGCCATCTAAACCCACTTCATCGCCATAGTAGACGCAAGGCACGCCAGGCCAGCAATACAGCCACACCACAGCCAGCGGTAAGCGGTCCACATCTTTACCCAGGATAGACTTGAATCGTGCGGTATCATGGCTGTCGAGCTGGTTAAACATACGCAGTTGCTGCTGGTGAGAAAGTCCTGCCCGATATTCGTCCATCCACGCCATACACGTTTGCGCATCGATATGCTGGGGATCGTAAGAAATATCGGTGTTAGCGAGGAATCCCCACAGCGGGAAAGTGAATCCGCGATAGTTCATCGCCGCATCTTCGGCATCCGTCTGCAGCCATTGCCGCGCGTCGCCAAAATGCTCACCTAAAATATACGCATCAGATTTGGTTTCTTTCGCCGCCCGGGTGATACCAGAGACATGCAGCAAATTGTTTTTCGCCCCGCCCGCTTCACCCAGCATATGTACGACATCCAACCGCCAGCCATCTATGCCCCAGGGTTCACGTAACCAGTGGCGCACGACACTTTCATCGCCCTGATAAATCTCGTCAACCAGGGTCGAGGACTGGTAATCCAGCTTCGGCAAACTGGAATAGCCGAGCCAGTCGAGCGCCCGTCCGTCTTCGTTATAGCTGTAAAAATCTCGCCATGGGGATTGCGGATTATGACTCGCACCGCTGCCATGCGTTTGCTGGCGGTCAAACCACTGGTGAGTATCGCCGCTGTGGTTGAATACACCGTCGAGCATCAGACGCATGCCGAGGCGCTGGGTATTTTTGCGCAAGCGCAAAAAGGCGTGATCGCCACCAAACTGCACGTCTACGTGGCGATAATCCTGGGTATCGTATTTATGGACACTTGGAGCGGTAAAGATCGGGTTGAGGTACAGCGCGGTGACGCCCAGGTTCTTAAGATAGGCCAGGTTTTCGCTGATACCGTCGAGATCGCCGCCGTAGAAGGTGGATCCCCCCGCATCGGCGATAAGCGGCTCGTTCCAGTCACGCAGAATAATGTCGCGTTTTGCTGCATGGTGATAATAGATCTGATCCTGTTCTGGCGTGCGTTGTTCGCTACGCGCAAAACGATCGGGGAAAATCTGATAGAAGATCTGATCCTGCACCCATTGCGGGCCATCATCAGGCAGATCGACTGCGAACTGCTCAAGGCGCGCAGGCGGGATCGACCTCAATCCTTGTGGTGTGAACCAGCGCTGTTTATCCAGCCATAACAATTTAAAACTGTAACGGCGACGCGGTTGGCCTTCAGATAAATCAATCACCCCACGCCAGGCGACGATGCCGTCACCCGGAGCTGCTTTCTGACGAGTCATCTGCAACGTGGTTTCCTCGTTATCTTTTTCATAACGCAGAACCACGCGATGCGGTAAATCATCGCCCGAAACCCACAACGTGATGGACAGCTTGTCTTTACGTGTCTGAATAAAAGGGGGCACCGGAAGGTGCCAGGCATTCAACATAATTTCATCCCCAGAGAATAAATTGACGCCACCTTGCCACAGCGTACGCGCGTATCACTCATCATTGCTATTTTTATTAGGGGAGGAAAGCGGGGGTGGAGAAATAGCGCCGGTTGCTTAATAAGTTAGCGAAACCTATAGTAAAAACACTCCCGTCCGATGCGCCCTGATAAAAGGAGATCTTCATGACTTTCGCCCGTAACCTTTCCCTGCTTCTGTTGGTACTTTGCTCCACCAACGCCCTGGCCAGCTCGCCCTACGAATCTCTGCAATTTGGAAAATATAAACAACAAATTACCGCAGACTTAAAAAAGACCTGCCATCCGCAAAAGAAAATGAGTGATGAAGCGTGGGGAAATAAAATCCTCGCCAATGAAGATAACAAGCTGTTAATCCGTGACGCGAGGATTGCGCTGGAGCGCAATAACGAGAAAAACTACTGGGATGCAATCAGTAAAGTTGAGTGCCCGGAAATGTAAGCGTTAGGGTGGATTGAGCTTGCGCTAATCCACCCTACTGCTATTCGTCGACGAGGTTAAAGCCGGTTTTTAGGAGCTTGCGGCGAGTAACTGGCGACGTTTAAACATCCAGCCAATCAACAGCAACACAATCCACACACAGCCGACATACAGCGAAATGCGAGTGTCCGGATGCCAGCCAATCAGCGCAATGATAAACACCAGGAAAACCAGGCCGACAACCGTGGTTATCACGCCACCCGGCACCGGGAATTTCAGCGCTTTAGTTTCTTCCGGGGAGAGCTTGCGACGGAAGGCAATCTGCGACAAAAGGATCATTATCCAGACCCAGACCGTAGCAAAGGTCGCCAGCGACGCAATCACCAGGAAGACGTTTTCTGGGATTAAATAGTTGAGCACAACCGCCAGTAACAGCGCGCAGCACATCACCAGCACCGTCACCCAAGGAATGCCATTGCGGGAAGTTTTGGCGAATACTTTCGGGGCACTGCCCTGCTCTGCCATGCCGTGCAACATGCGGCCTACACCGAAAACATCACTGTTAATGGCTGAAAGCGATGCGGTGATCACCACAAAGTTAAGAATACCTGCCGCAGCCGTAATCCCCATATGCTGGAAAGTCAGCACGAACGGGCTACCTTCCGTCCCCACCTGGTTCCACGGGTAAATAGACATGATGACAAACAGCGTGCCCACATAGAACACCAGAATACGCAGCGGAACAGAATTGATTGCGCGTGGAATGGACTTCTGCGGGTCTTTCGCTTCACCCGCCGTAATACCAATGATTTCAATGCCGCCGTAGGCAAACATCACCATCTGCAACGACATAATCATGCCTATCCAGCCATTGCTGAAGAAGCCACCATTGCTCCACAGGTTATGAATCCCCGTAGGCTGGCCACCGTTCCCAATGCCCCAAACGATGATGCCGATACCGGCTGCAATCATGATGATAATGGTCGCGACTTTGAAGAAGGAGAACCAAAACTCCAGCTCACCAAACACTTTTACGCTCATCAGGTTAATGGCGCAGATAATCAGCACCACGCTCAATACCCAGACCCAATGCGGCACGGCCGGGAACCACAGCCCCATATAGATGCCAAACGCGGTGACATCGGCAATCGCGACAATCAGGATTTCAAAACAGTAGGTCCAGCCGGTGATGTATCCAGCCAGCGGGCCAAGGTTATCCTGGGCGTAGCGTGAGAATGAACTGGCGGAAGGGTTATGAACAGACATCTCCCCCAGCGCACGCATAATGATATAAGCAGCAACCCCACCGATGATGTAGGCCAGCAACACACTTGGGCCAGCCATTTTGATAGCGTCTGCCGAGCCATAAAACAGCCCGGTGCCAATTGCCGAACCCAACGCCATAAAGCGTATGTGCCGGGTACTCAAGCCGCGCTTGAGTTTATTAGCGTTTTCCATTGATTCCATACCTGCTTAACAATAAAAAAAACCACGGAGCTAAGCCCCGTGGTTGTAGAAATTTATAATTTTTAGTGGGCTGCTTGAGTCACTTGTCGTCCTGCTGCGCGGTCCCAAACGATGGCAATCACTACCATGATGAGGGTTGGGAGCAACCATGCCAGGCCCTGATCGGACAACGGCAAGCGGGAAGTCCACGCCGGTAAAATATCACTGATTGCCGAGGCTTTAATGCCATCAATGATACCAAACAAGGTACTGATGAGCATGGCTGGCGCAATCACGCGAGTCGAGTTATACCACCATGGGCGGGTGAAACTCAGCACCACCAGCGCAATACATGGCGGGTAAATCGCCGTCAGCACCGGAATCGAAACCTGAATCAGATGGCTCAACCCAAGGTTTGAAACCACCATTGAGAACAGGCCGAGGATAAACACCAGCGAACGATAAGACAGCGGCAGATACTGGCTGAAGAACTCGGCACACGCACAAGTCAGGCCAATCGCCGTAACCATGCACGCGAGGAAAATCAGCGCAGCCAGGAAGAAGCTACCCGCACCACCGAAGGTGTGAGCCACGTAAGCATGCAGAATCGCAGCACCGTTGGCATTCTGGTCAGCAACCAGCGTTGCACTGTCTGAACCCAGGCGGAACAGCGCCAGGTAAATCAGCGTTAAGCCAATACCGGCAATCAGACCCGCCCAAATGGTATAGCGTGTCAGCAGACGGGATTCAGTCACACCACGCGAACGGGCAGCGTTGACAATGACAATCCCGAAGACCAGGGACGCCAGGGTATCCATCGTCAGATAGCCATTCACAAAGCCGTTAGAAAACGCGGCATTCTGATACGCCTCAGTCGCAGTACTGATACCACCCGCAGGCCACAACATGGCCCCTGCAGCCAGCGCCAGCAGCGCAACAATTTTCACCGGAGCCAGCACATGGCCGACGGTATCCAGCAGTTTGCCCGGATACAGTGAAATGGCGATAACAATGGCGAAGTAAACCAGGCTGTAGATAAACAGCGGCAGTTCACCGGTACCGACCAGTGGAGCAATCCCCACTTCGAAGGAAACGGTAGCCGTACGTGGTGTGGCAAAGAGCGGGCCAACAGCCAGGTAGCAAATCGTTGCCAACAACACACCGGCACGACGGCCAATCGGTGAGCTCAGGCTATCAATACCACCGCCTACACGAGCGATGGCGACGATAGTCAGAACCGGGAGACCAACAGCTGTCACCAGGAAGCCTAATGACGCTATCCAGACGTGTTCACCCGCCTGTAACCCCACCATAGGTGGAAAAATAATATTGCCTGCACCGACAAACAGCGCAAAGGTCATAAAGCCCAGTGCGAGGATGTCTCGAGATTTCAAATGATGGGTCATAAAATATTTGCAGCCTGTGGGTGTGTGGTGTTGAAAGTATTCAAATTTTTATGTCTGGTAACTCGGCATAAAAGCGGTGATCAGTAGTAACGACAGCGAAAAATCCTTTCAGGGCTCGGTGGCGAAGAATAGTTGTTTGAATTACCACTCAAATCCAGTCGGTCTACTAATCACAGGGCGGCAATTAAAACGCTTATAGCGTTTGAAGGCAAGAAGGGATCCCAAAACCAGATTGATCTCCTTAAATTAACCTTAAACTTAGTGGATTTGGTTACGCATTAGAAAGTTGCATGGTTTATTGTGTGGTTAAAATATAACCGATTAAGTGTTTTTGATTTACAAGTGAGCAAAAAAAACACAGGCCAGCAAGCTGACCTGTGGAAAGTTATTTTGACAGAATTCATCGATAACCGCTTTTTTTAGGGGGATAAGCGCTAGCGTCGGATGACGCTTCGCTTATCCGACCTGGGAAAACTTATTGTCAGTCTATTTCTCGCTAACGATTAACCGCTCAGGCATGACAAAGGAAAACGTCGATCCTTTACCAGGCTGGCTTTCGATTTCCAGACGCGCATCGTGATGGCTTAAAGCATGTTTCACTATCGCCAGCCCTAATCCACTGCCGCCTGTTTGCCGCGACCGCGCCTTGTCCACGCGATAAAAACGCTCGGTCAGACGAGGAATATGTTCTGCTGAAATGCCCGGCCCGCTATCTGCAACACTAAAGGCCGCCCCACCTGTGACCCGTTTCCAGCTCACCGTAATATGCGTCCCTTCCGGCGTATGGTTCACCGCGTTATACACCAGGTTTGAAATCGCGCTGCGCAGTTGTTCATCGTTACCGAACACTTTTAACGTGGGATCAATATCGAACTGGAGTGTCTGCCGTTGCTGGCTGAGGGTTTGCGCTTCTCTCTCCACCACACGCAGCATCAATGGCACATCAATCTTTTCATTGAGTGCCATGGCGGGAGCCGCTTCAATTTTTGACAGTGTCAAAAGTTGTTTCACCAGGCCTTCCATACGCGAAGTTTGCTCACGCATAGTGCCAAGTGCTTTATCCCGCAGCGGCCCTTCCAGTGACTGATCCTGCATCATCTCCAGATAACCTTGCAGCACGGTTAACGGAGTGCGCAATTCATGGCTCACGTTGGCAAAGAAGTTACGTCGCGCCCCTTCCAGTTGGTGCATCTGAGTAACATCACGCGCCACCATCAACCACTGTTCGTCACTGTAGGGCATCACGCGGAACTCAAGATGTCGCCCATTGTTCAGCACCAGCGTCAGCGGACGAGCGAAATCTTTTTGTGTGAGATAACGGGTAAATTCCGGGTAACGCAGCAAGTTAAGGATGTTCTGCCCGTTATCGTCCGGCCAGCGTAACCCCAGCAGTTGTTGAGCCAGTCCATTACACCAAAAAATCGTCCCTTCTTCGGTCGTCAGCACCACCGCATCGGGCAATGATTCCGCACCGCTACGAAAGCGTTTAATTAAATTGCCTAACTCTTTGCGGCGCTTTTTATTACGCAACTGCATTTGGTGCAGACCGTATAACAACGGATCCCAACTTCCGCGGCCTGGTGGTGGCGTCATACTGCGATCCACCCACAGCCACCACGACAAACGCAGCAAATTCCAGAAATGCCAAACCAGCAGTCCGGTGACTGCCAGTAATAAAAACCAGGGTAAATGGCCAAAAATCAGGCCCAAAATGACGGCAGGTAAACAACAGAGCGCCAACTCCATCACCAGCCTTTTCCATGACAACCGTTCCAGCACGCGTCACTCTCCTGCTAAGGGATTAAAAACGGGTTGAGAACCGATAACCCGTACCGCGTACTGTTTGTACCATTCGATCATGTCCACTATGTTCGAGCGCTTTACGTAACCGCCGGATATGTACGTCCACTGTTCGGTCTTCGACATAAACATTGGTGCCCCATACGTGATTAAGCAATTGTTCACGGCTATAGACTCGTTCCGGATGCGTCATAAAGAAGTGTAATAACTTAAATTCCGTCGGGCCCATATCCAAAGGATTTTCACCGGTCATCACGCGATGTGATGAAGGATCAAGGCTAAGCCCTTGCATTTCAATCACCTCTTCCACCGCCATTGGCGAGATGCGGCGCATTACCGCTTTAATACGAGCCACCAACTCTTTGGGTGAAAACGGTTTAGTAATATAGTCATCGGCCCCGACTTCAAGGCCACGCACGCGGTCTTCTTCTTCACCACGCGCCGTCAGCATCATTACTGGTATTTCACGCGTCAATGCTTCACGCTTCAAATGCTTGATAAACTGAATACCCGAACCGCCTGGTAACATCCAGTCCAGTAAGATCAGGTCTGGAAAAGGCTCGATAAGCAGATTCACTGCACTGTCAAAATCTTCCGCTTCTACAGGCTGAAAACCGTTTTGCTCGAGCACAAAGCTCACCATCTCACGGATTGGAGCTTCATCTTCTACGACTAAAATACGCTTCGCCATGATTCGCCCTGCTTAAGGAAGATACCCAAAGGTGTCATTGTTGTTTCGATGCGGCGCCATTATGCGTCAGATTTATGACAGATTTATGAAAAAAATGACTGTTTGATGACTCATCATTTTGATTTATGACACAGAGACATATGACGTTTTTCACCTCGCCCCCTTATAATTGAGGCCTCGCTTTTAAGCCACCGGACAACTCATGCGCATAATTCACACATCAGACTGGCATCTTGGTCAAAATTTTTATACCAAAAGCCGTGGTCCAGAGCACCAGGCTTTTCTTGACTGGTTGCTCAAAGCGGCCGTAGAACATGATGTGGATGCGATAATCGTGGCGGGGGATATTTTTGATACCGGCTCGCCGCCGAGCTATGCCCGCGAACTGTATAACCGCTTCGTGGTGCAGCTTCAGGCGACCGGTTGCTCACTCGTGGTTCTGGCGGGGAACCATGATTCTGTCGCGACACTTAACGAATCTTGCGAATTAATGGCGTGTCTGAATACCTATGTCATCGCCAGCGCGCGCCACGATGCCACCCAACAGGCGATGGTGCTCAACAAGAAAGATGGAGCGCCTGGTGCGATTCTCTGCCCTATTCCATTTTTGCGCCCACGCGATATTCAAAACAGCCAGGCGGGTTTGTCCGGCCATGAAAAGCAGCGTTCATTAATGGAGTCCATTAGCGAACATTACCAACAGTGTTATCGCGTAGCTTGCGAATTACGTGCCGATGCGAAGTTACCCATCGTCGCCACCGGGCATTTAACCACAGTGGGCGTGACGAAAACCGATGCAGTGCGCGACATTTATATCGGCACACTCGACGCCTTCCCGGCGCAGCACTTCCCGGATGCTGATTACATTGCGCTGGGCCATATTCATCGCGCTCAATTAATTGGTGGTACCGAACATATCCGCTATAGCGGCTCACCCATCCCGCTGAGTTTTGACGAAACCGGCAAAACCAAAAGCGTATATCTGGTTGAGTTTGCCGAAGGAAAACTGAGTGAAGTCACGCCACTACCGGTGCCTGTTAGCCAACCGCTGGCGGTGATCAAAGGTTCACTAAGCGAAATTGAACAGCAGCTTGCTCAGTGGCGCGATGCCCCCGCAGACCCCAAAGTATGGTTGGATATTGAAATCGCCACCGATGAATATCTGCATGATATGCAGCGCCATATTCAGCAACTGACAGAAACACTGCCGGTCGAAGTCGTTTTGCTGCGTCGTAGCCGTGAGCAGCGCGAGCGAGTGATTGCTCAACAACACAAAGAAACGCTGAGCGAACTGACCGTTGAAGAAGTGTTTGAACGTCGTCTGGTTCAGGAAGAGACCACCGAGGAGCGCGCACAACGATTGCGTACTCTGTTTGCCCAAACGGTCGCAAGCCTGCATGACGCGGAGGAACAGGCATGAAAATCCTCAGCCTACGCTTAAAAAACCTTAATTCCCTGAAAGGGGAATGGAAAATTGATTTCACCCGTGAGCCTTTCGCCAGCAATGGTTTGTTTGCCATCACCGGGCCGACCGGTGCCGGGAAAACCACGCTGCTTGATGCTATCTGCCTCGCGCTTTATCACAAAACGCCACGGCTCAACACGGTGTCGCAATCGCAAAATGATCTCATGACTCGCGATACCGCCGAATGTCTGGCGGAAGTGGAATTTGAAGTTAAAGGTATCGCCTACCGCGCATTCTGGAGCCAGAACCGGGCGCGCAACGCAGCAAACGGTAACCTTCAGGCACCGCGCGTTGAGCTTGCGGAAGTGGAAAGTGGCAAAATCATCGCCGATAAAGTCAAAGATAAGCTTGATGTCACGGCCAAATTAACCGGCCTCGATTACGACCGTTTTACCCGCTCCATGATGCTCTCTCAGGGTCAGTTTGCCGCGTTTTTAAATGCCGATGCCAATGACCGCGCGTCATTACTTGAAGAGCTTACCGGTACTGAGATTTACGGGACGGTGTCTGCGGCAGTATTCGAAAATCATAAAAATGTCCGCAGCCAGCTTGAGAACTTGCAGGCACAGGCGGCAGGTGTTGCGCTGTTAAGCGAAGCGCAGCGCCAGCAGCTTTCTGAGGGTTTGCAGGTACTTACTACAGAAGAAAAAAACCGCCTGGCAGAACAGCAAACGCTCCAGCAACATCAACACTGGCTCAGCCAGCTCACGCAGTTGACTCAAAACCACTCCCATACTGGAGCGGCGCTGAATGCGGCCACGCGTGCTATTGAAGAAGCGGCTCCGCAACTCGAAAAACTAACACGCGCTCAACCCGCAGAAAAACTACGTCCTGACTGGCAGCGTTTGCAAGAGCTACAGACAACGCTGAAAAATACCCGCATCCAGACGGAAGAAGTGAATACTCGCTTACGTCAGGCGACGGTGCGCCGCCAGCAAACGCGACTTGCCGCGGCAAGTCAGGCAGCAAAACTGACGCAGGAATTTAGCGAGTTGCAACAATGGCTGAAAACTCACGATAGTTATCGCCTGTGGGGTGCTGAACTGGCGGGCTGGCGCATGGCTTTCAGCCAGCAGCAGCGTGATGCCGCCCAGTTACAAACTTTGCAGCGTGAAATAGAAGACCGTCAGAAAAAGCTCGAATTACTGCCCGCCATTGAACTTGCGCTCAGTGCTGATGAAGTGAGTACTCATTTACAAGAAACGATTGCTGCGCGCGCATTGCGCCAGCAGCTTGCGACCTTGCAGCCGCAACTTTCCTCACTGCTCAAACGCAAAACCCAGCAACAACTCGATATTGCCACGCTAGAAAAACAAATAAGCCAGGGTGAAGCGGAACTAATACTTAAGCGGCAGCAGTATAAAGATCGACGCCAGCATGAAGCGGACCTGGAAAAAGTGTGCGAGCTGGAATTGCGCATTGTCAGCCTTGAGGCGGAACGCGCCCATTTACAGCCCGATCAACCCTGCCCGTTGTGTGGCTCAACCCATCATCCGGCGGTGGCTGACTACCAGGCCATTCAACCGGGTGAAAATCAGCAGCGGCTGGCGGCTCTAAAACGTGAAGTCGCAAGTCTTGCGGAGGCCGGTTTTGCGATGAAAGGCCAGCTCGACACGCTACGTTCACAGCGCGAAGGCCTGCTGACTGCCATTAATACGCTTAATGAAGAAGAAGCCGCTGGGCGTTTGCGCTGGCAGCAATTGTGCACCCGCCTGCAACTGGCACTGACACCAGAAGACGACCTTCAGCAGTGGCTGGAAAGCGAAGAACAACGCGAACAGCAACTGCATCAGCTTAGCCAACGCATCTTGCTGGAAGAGCAGCTCACTCAGGCACAGCTTCAGCACCAGAAACTTGCCGCAGAGATAGCGTCCCAGCGCGAAACACTGAACACAGCGCTGGAAAGTGCAGGTCTGCAACATCCTGCCAACGGTGAAGAAAATAGCTGGCTGGCAGAGCGCCAGCAGGAATCACAGCACTGGCAACAGCACAATGAGCAACTGCCACGCTTGCAACAACAACTCAGTACGCTGGAAAACCTGATCAATGCGTTGGTTGATGATGGCACCACGCCGCCACAGCTAACAGAAAGCGAACAAATTTCAGCACTGCAAAACTGGCATAATCTGCACAGCGACTGTATTGCGCTGGAGAGCCAGTGGAAGACGCTGCAACAGCATCTGCAACAGGAAGAAACGCGCGTGGAGCAAGCAAATGCGCAGTTCCTGGCGGCACTGGCGAACAGCCCGTTCGCAGATGTGGAGACATTCCAGGCTGCGTTAATCGATGAAACAGAGCGCCAACAGCTTGAATTGAAAAAACAACAGCTTGAGAAAGAGCATCAACAGCAAACCACGCTGTGCCAGCAAGCTGAAAAGGCGCTCAACGAACATAAAGCGGCCCGCCCGGCAACGCTTGCTGAGGATGTCGAACTGAGTTTGTTGGAAGCACAGCTGTCACTGTGCAATCAGCAACTGCGGGAAAACACCACAGAGCAAGGACAAATCCAGCAACAGCTTCGCCATGACGCGGAAAACCGCCAGCGCCAGCAAGGGCTGATGCAGTCTATCGTGGAGTGCCAACAGCAAGTTGAAGACTGGGGCTACCTGAATGCGTTAATTGGCTCGAAGGAAGGTGACAAATTCCGTAAGTTTGCCCAGGGTCTGACGCTCGATAATCTGGTGTGGCTGGCGAACAACCAGCTGAATCGTTTACACGGGCGTTATCTGCTGCAACGTAAAGATAGCGAAGCACTGGAGCTGCAAGTGGTGGATACATGGCAGGCTGACGCGGTGCGCGATACCCGTACACTTTCAGGCGGCGAGAGTTTCCTGGTGAGTCTTGCGCTGGCACTGGCGCTTTCCGATCTGGTGAGCCATAAAACGCGAATCGATTCGCTATTTCTTGATGAAGGTTTTGGCACGCTGGATGCAGAGACCCTGGATACCGCCCTGGATGCGCTCGACACACTCAACGCCAGCGGCAAAACCATCGGTGTGATAAGTCATGTCGAAGCGATGAAAGAGCGTATTCCAGTACAAATTAAGGTGAAGAAGATTAATGGGTTGGGTGTGAGCCGACTGGCGAAGGAATTTGCGGTCGGGTGATTTTGCCTCTAGCTCTGAACAGACGGCTTCCAATTAAGGAGGCCGTATTGTTATAACACCGCCTGATGCTCAGCCAATATTCACTGTACTACCGCCGATAACAACGCCGCCACAATCAATAGCATCACCGATTCTCGCTGCAGGAAGACCATCAATGAAGACGGTAACTGAACCACTCGCTATTTTACGCGGGTGAGGTGGATGTTCAGGTTTGTCATGGGGCGTCAACGGCTCACCCATTCGGGCGGCGGGTAACCCATCAATTGATACGGTTGGTGAACCCGCTGTAATGACAGTTTCGCGGTAACCATCATGTTGGGAGCCTTTGTCGTTAAGTTTTGCAGCTAAAGACATAATCATGTTCCCTTAAGGTCAATAATATTTTTGGTTGGTGAAATTCCTGTTAATTTAATCTGTAAACTGAGTTTTTTTCATCTTATAAGGTGATGTGAGCATGTCCCCGTCGATATTAAGAATGACTTGATTAGATCTGGCTTCAAAGAAATTATCTGGACTCAACCCGTCATAATCAAATTTACTTAATAAACCTTCGGCAGTATCCTCTTTCCAGGGATCAAGTACTTTACAAAGCTCATTAACCTTCTGAACATAATAACTATATTTATTCGTTTCGCAATCATCAAACTTCCAATTAAGTATTGAAAAAACAGTTTTATAGATTCTCTTTTCATAAAAAAAGGTATCATTTGCCAGGAAGAATTTTAACGTTCCAATATTATATCGACGCTTCCCTGGCGGGAATAAATAGGCATCATTAAGTTTCACCGTATATGAAAATGTTTTGCCTGCAGGTATTTCTATCCAGTCTGGTTTTTTATCATTATCTTCATCATCAAATTGACATCGCCGCCCGAGATAAGCCAGACTGATACCATCAGTAGCTACTGAAAATGCGTGGCCGCATAATGGGAGGAATGAGTCATTTGACGCAAGTCTACTCCTGTGCACAAAATATGCCTGGTGGTCGCTGTTATAAAAACTGACCATAGCCATTACAGAAACTTTTTTTTGCTGTACTGAAAGGTTGATATCAATATGGTGATTATTTTTTTCGATTTTACTTTCATAATCCCCTATATCAAAATATGGATATATTTTAGCCACGGAGCTTTTTTCTTTTAAATCTGTGTCAGACAATGGTTCAATCACTGGAGGGAGATATTTTTCGCCCCGCACTTGGCTATACTGCCGAAATCCATAAACATATTTTTTAAGAATCATATCTTCGCTTGCTGAAACATAAGAGGCATGAATAATAAAAATAAAAGCCGTTACCCTAACGTTTATTAATGAATTTACCACATCCCCCCCTCAATCAATAAAATAATAAAAAGATGAAAAATCATGCCATTTGTGTCCACACTTGTTAACAATGACTTAAAAGTTCAGCATCACTTTATTCAACTATTATCAACTCAAAATATTTTTCGATATTGTAGGAATTTTTAAAAACATCTTGATTACCAGAACTTTTTAAATCACTTGCATTGCTGTTGTATGGTTTATTTTTACTAAAGCCTCCAGACACGGGCATATCATCCGTTCCCAACCCTCCATGTTTACCATCTTGGCTTCGAAAGAAATGTGATAATTCATGGCAAAGTGTAGATGCTTGCGAGTCATACCCCATTAGGGGTTTACATACAAAATTTTGTTGTATATTTATTTTTAGTATATTTTTGTACGAATCAGAATTCAAACCTAAAGTCTGATCTCCACTTACATTCGCCGAACCATCGTTAATATCTGTTTGATTAACAAAATTGCCATGAATCCTCTGGGAGCTATCAATAGGAGATGTTACTGATATTTTTGTACACATATCTAACAATCTACCTACACCATCTCTCATATAAATATAGGCTGTGATATCATCTCGAACTTCTATATAAGGATCCATTGGCGGTAGGTTTTCCGAAGCTTTATCATTCTTTCTTATTTTTCTGACTTTTTCTCTTTCCTTTCTACTGTCGACGGTTATTACATCACTGCCATTTATACCAAATATTTTAAAAAACTCGTTCTGCTTATCAGCGTTCCAACCTTTTTCACTCAGATCTTTTTGTCTCTGTTCTAAGACTTTTTTGGTCGCCTTAAGCGCTTCATCCATCATTTTTTGGAATTGATTAGTCACCCTGACTTCCTTGACGCACTGCTTCTTCTTTTCACTTGTGCCCTTTGTACTTTTTCTTTCACTACACATTTACGCCTCCCAAAATCATATCAATGTTCTGGCTCAGTAATCT
>NZ_JBAVHX010000004.1:0-888547 GCF_049686335.1 Buttiauxella sp.
GTCGGTCAGGAAGTGATTGTCGACTTCCTCAACGGCGACCCGGACCAGCCGATTATCACCGGGCGCACCTATCACGCCGCCAACCGCGCGCCGGGCGACCTGCCGGGCACCAAAACGCAGATGGCAATCCGCTCGCAGACCTATAAGGGTAACGGTTACAACGAACTGATGTTTGAGGACCAGACCGGCCAGGAATTGCTGTCGATGCATGCCCAGAAGGACATGAAAACGGTGGTGCTGAATAGCCAGTTTTATAACGTTCAGCGTGACCGAGAAAAGTGCATTGGTAACGATCAGCGTCTGTCTGTCGGACGAGATGACACCATTGTGGTAGAAAGGGACCGACACACTACGATAAAAGGTGGCTGGCATCTGGATGTAAAGACCCATCGCGAGGAATATTCCCAGGCCAATTTTCATAATGAAATTGCAGGCGACTACTCACGGTTAACTGAAGGGAAAGAAACTATTTTAACCGGAAAGGAAAATACCACTCAGGCCAAAAAAATAATTCTGAAAGGAAATGAAAAAATTGATATTTATGGGCCAATGGGGAGGATCACTATAGATGATAAAGGGATAACTCTTGACGCTCCCGTTATTAATCTGTGTGGCATAGTCAAAATCACACCACCAACAGCGAATGTTCTGGCTAAAATGAACAACGCTGGACAAAGTTTTACAGATTCAGAAATAAATCAGTCCGCATTTACAGAAAATACTGAAAATACCGAATCCCAACCACCAGAAAATGACAACCCGAATTCTGACATTCCTCCGCCCCAGGATGACGGTGATGACGAAGATGAAAATGCACCTTATCAGTTACGCTTCCAGCTTACTGATGATGAGCATAAACCATTCATCACCAAAAATTACATCGCATTTCTTAAGGATGGAAGTACCACCAGCAGTACCACAGACAGCCAGGGATACACTGAAATATTTCAGGCTGAGGAAGTAGAAAATATACATATTGATGTGATACTTGATAACAACCAAAAGGACATCTTATAGCCTATGAATATATATGCTAAATTCTCCGTAAAAGCTGTCGGTATCGATGACTGCTCCGCTATCGATTTCAGTCGATACAGTTATATAATTAAACTTTGTCATACATCAGATCGCGATAATGTCATTTCCTCCGAACCTGAAACAAAATTTTCTCAATCAGGTGAATCCTCGCTGCACTGTATTAATTATACAGACTCCTCATCCGAATTCCCTGTTACCTATTGCGATATCTATTGTGCAGGTGTTTGTACGGATAAAATTTATATAAAATCTTTTCCCGACGCAGGAAGTAGTCACGACTGGACGGTACTGAATAAAAAATTCAGCAAAGGTGAAACGACTCAAAGTAAGAACTACGATAAAATCTGTAATATTTCCAGTCATCGCATCTTTATTGATTCGCAGTTTCCAGTGGGCCATCCGGATGACCCATTTGAGAAAAGTAAGATAGAACGACAACTGGCGGCACGGTTGAAGTTTCAGCCATCGCCAGTAGATTTTATGCATTATCAATTTCCTGACCAAGGAAATGCAAGTATTTGTGGTCCAGCAGCATTTTTTTATACCTTGCTAAAAGATCGTCCTGATCTATATAGCCAATATATAAAGGATCTGTGGAACAATGGTGAAGCAAGTTTAGGTAAACTAAGAATCACTCCATCCAAAGGTGTATGCCATCCTAACAATTATACAGAACGTACGGGGGACACCAGGGTACCCGCTATTGATTGGATATCTATGGCCAGTTTAAGAGATGATGAAAATATTTTTTTAGATTATGACAATCCTGACAATGAATTGAGTGGATTAACCATGCCAGAGGGTATTATAAAATGGGTTAAAGCAGTTGGCTCAGATGTAATTTTTCATGAAATGTCTCTTTTTCACTGGCCAAAAAATATGGTTGCAAAATTAAGTGATTACGTTGACGCAACTAACCATGTAGCTGTGTTGATCCATCATGGCATGCTTAAAGGCATTGATAGCCAATATCCAACTCACTGGATAGTTTGGGATGGTAAAGTTACTGTTGTTAATACACAGAAACCAGTGGATGAACACACGCCAGATAATGAACTGGTTGATGTTAAACTTTTCTCTTGGGGACAATCTAAAAATATGAGTTCATACTCTATATCCAGAACACTACCATTCAAAAAACTCTGTTCTTACATATATGGAGGGGTGGTGTTTAACAAAATACCATAAATCATGATGAATAAATTATATCTACTTCCCTTTGTTTTTACCTTGTATGGATGTTGCTCATTCGTGAGCGATAATGAATTAACATTCACTCCGGACAAGTTATCTTACGCAGTTATGGGGCAACCATACACTGCAGAAATAAAAAATTCTGGTTCAAATATTTCTAGTTTATGGGTAAAAGGATATAAACCTCATTACCAAACTGCTGACCTCCGAAATGGTTTGGTGGTAAATACTTATAATCCAGAATCTAACTGGAACATTAAAATATCTGGAACGCCTAATAAAACCGGGACTGAGAGTTTTACAATTGAAGGCTTCACATCAGGCACCCAATGCCCAGGACTTCAGTTCAGTAAAACCTACACCATCACCACCGTAACAAATAAACTAGAAGCAAAGACACCAACAATAACAGTCCAGGATAATCAACTGACACCGGCATGCCGCAGAAAATAGCGAAGGAACGATACTATGGTCGATATACCCATCATTCTGAAAGGCGACAAAACCACTCACGGAGGAATAGTATTAGAAGGGTTTTCAGGGGTTACCTGGCAAGGCATTCCTGTTGCAGGTGTTGGGCATATGGTCGTCTGTCCTCTATGTGATGGCAAATTCCCTATTATGGCGGGATCACCACAAATGACTTTTTGTGGCGTAAATGTTGCTACACAAGATATGAAAACTGCCTGTGGTGCTAGCTTGATTCCCTCTCAGCAATTGTTTTGCATTTCGGTTTGAGGTTTATCCAATTCAAGTTAGGAGTAACTGTGGGAATTTCTCTCTCCGCATTACTACCCGCTAAAGCGCGATGAACCCTATTCTTTAATGGTGGATGACGCTTGCGCTTATCCACCCTACAACTTCGGTCCAGCTTTCACTGGTCGTATAAACGCAAGCGTCATCCACCCTACAAAACTGAGTAGGTCGGATAAGCGCAAGCGTCATCCGACATTTCCTGGCGTTAATTCAATTTCGCTTTCGAGAAATCGCTACCGTTGGTGCTGACCGTATAACCCGTCACATTGCTGCGCGTGGCGTAGAAGGTTTTGCCATTCGCCAGTGGGATCCACGGCGCTTGCTCATAAAACACTTCTTGTGCCTGCTCGTAAAGTTTGGCGCGAGCCGCAGGATCGCTGATTAATTTCGCCTTCTGCGTCAAGGCATCGTACTGCTTGTCGCACCAGCGCGCCGCGTTCGAGCCGCTTTGGATGCTGCCGCAACCGAGCAAGGTATCTGCAAAGTTATCCGGGTCACCGTTGTCGCTCATCCAGCCAAACAGTGCGGATGAGTGTTCGCCCTTGCGCATGCCCGACAGATATTCGCCCCACTCGAAGGTGACGATTTTGGCGTTCACACCGACTTTCGCCCAGTCCGCCTGAATCATTTCCGCGATGCGGCGCGAGTTCGGGTTGTACGGACGTTGCACTGGCATTGACCACAAATCGGTCTCAAAGCCCTTTTCTAAGCCCGCCTGCTTCAATAAAGCTTTCGCTTTTTCCGGATTGTAACTGCGATCGGCAAGATTTTTATTAAACCCTAACATCGCTGGCGGTATGGGTGATTTTGCGATGGTGCCGGAGCCCATAAACACCGCATTAATAATCGCCTGTTTATCGACGGCGTAATTCAGTGCCTGACGAACCAGCACATTATCAAACGGTTTTTTGGTGGTATTAAACGCCAGATAACCGACGTTCAGGCCATCAACGGTGTGCAGCGCCAGATCTTTATTCGCTTTAATCGCGTCAAACTGGACCGGTGCCGGAGCCGGGATAATCTGGCATTCGTTCTTTTGCAATTTCGCCATACGGGTTTGCACGTTTGGCGTGATGGAGAAGATCAGGTGTTTAGTCGGCACTTCGCCATTCCAGTAATTCGGGTTCGCCACAAAGCGAATCAACGAATCAACTTTGTACTCCTGCAATGCATACGGGCCGGTGCCGATAGGTGCGGTATCCACCTTTTCAGGCGTGCCCGCTTTCAGCATCGCGTCGGCATATTCAGCTGACAGGATCGACGCAAAATCCATTCCCCAGTCCGCGAGGAATGCCGCATTAGGCTCGCTCAGGGTGAACTGCACGTGATTGTCATCGATTTTCTTCACTTCAGTGATGAGCTTATCGAAGCCAACATCATTGAAGTATTCGTAATTAGCTTGCGAGACGTTGTGATACGGGTTTTTCGGGTCTTTCTGGCGCATCACCGAGAAAACCACGTCGTCGGCGTTAAAATCGCGCGTCGGTTTAAACTCTTTATTGCTGTTGAACTTCACCCCTTTACGCAGAGTAAAGGTATAGGTTTTGCCATCCTTGCTGATGTCCCATGCGGTTGCCAGAGACGGCACCGGCACGTTATCGCTTGGGCGAAACTCTACCAGGCGGTTGTACAGCGTTTGCGAGCTGGCAACAAAGGTTGGGCCGGAACTGGCGATTTGCGGGTTAAAAGATTCTGGAGAGGCTTCTGAGCAGTAAACCAGCGTGTTATTTGCAGCAGCAAATGCAGCACTGGCGGGTAATAAACTGGTTAATAGCAGTGCGAGAAGAGTTTTCCCTGTCGACATATTTTTGCCTTTTGTTTGTGCTTGCCAAATGAAACGTGATGGGGCTGATATTGCCAGGTGCATGACCTGGCTTTTTTAGGACAGCAATAACACCATAGCTCATCATCGCTGACAAATAACAAAAGGCTCTCACGTTATGCAAAACCAGTGAGATTTGTGTAGTTTTACGCCAGGCGCAGCAGGATATCGCGCCATCTGCGTTTACAATGATGCAACAAACCGCTGAAGGATCGCGCGGGCTGACGGTGTGTCGCTGACTTTGCCCAACAATTCATCACGGTCTTTGCCCTTCATCGCCACCCTTTCACTGCGGCTGGTAATGATTTTATTCATCACCGCGGCATTAAATTCTGGATGGAATTGCACTGATAAGGCATTTGCGCTGTAACGGATTATCTGGTGCGGATCGTGGCTGGATGCGCCTAATACCACCGCATCTGGCGGCAGCGTCAGGACACTTTGCTCATGGCTTAAAAAGGTATCGAAGTTGTATGGCAAACCACTCAGCAACGGATCGTGCAGGGCGGCATCGTTTAGCGTGACGGGGAGTTGCCCCACTTCGCTGCCCTGCGGATGGTAATCCACCACACCGCCCAGCGCATACGCCATTAACTGATGCCCGTAACACACGCCAAGCACCGGAACGCCAGCCTGAATGATGTCCCGCACCCATTCGGCGGTGCGCTCGCTCCACGGCAGTTTGTCCGTCACCATCGCCCACGAACCTGAAATCACCGCACCGCTAAAGGTACCAACGGCCGGCAGTGGTTCATCGTCAAACGGACACACCACGCGAATCGGCCCAACATCACCTAATGCGGCGTGAAACCACTGCGGTTGCTCACCCACGGCGGTGCGGATATCTAACGGCGGATGACCCATTTGAACCAATAGTAACGGCAGTTTATCTGACATTTTTGAGTGCTCCCAAACGTGTTGCGAAGTTTAATCAGTAGCACAAAACCGGAGAACGCCCCAAAGACTTAAGTGCAATCGCCCGATAATTAGAAAAAAACCCCGTCTCTTCCACCGTTTAATTGCGCAAAGAGTCAGTACAGTGGCAAGCGTGAAGATGGCTCAAGTTGAGCTGAAAACAGCAGGATTGATGACGTGGCAAAAACATTATTGCGCAGCGGATGCCTTGATGACTTCCTTTCGCTTGGCGAAAACGGGCAGACGGTGTTCGACTCAGCGCTACAAATTCGCGAAACTTTGCGCTTACGCAAACAGCAGGCGGTGGTCGATAGCCTCGCCATCCCTCAGCCAAACGATGAGGGCGACAGAGTTGACTGGTATGCGCCTTTTGAAGGCAACGTTGTCAGTTGGGCTGCGGCCAGTGACGAACAACGCAAAAAAGCCCTGCGCTATCTCGATAACTGCCAGGCCAACGTCGCGTCGTTAATTCAGCGCTGCCAGCAGGCGGAAAAAACCGCCATCCAACTGTTTGGTTCGTTGCTCGCCAATGCGTTGCAGTTCCCCGGCAGCCAGCATGTCTATCTTGTCGATGGCAAACCGGTGCTGACGTTCTGGGGTTTCGTCAATCTCAATAGTAGTGCCCGCACTGACGCGCTGGATTGCCTGCGCAACACGCAAGAGCATGAACCCGTCATTGAGTTTCTCCCGGAACCACCACCAGCCGCCCCGCCAGTGATTGTGCTAAGCGAGCCAGATGAACCGCTCTATTCGGTCGCACCAACGACTGTTGCCGCCCCCGTCAGCGAAACGCCCGTGGAACCCGAGCCCGTGCCTGAAATCGTGCCGCAAGCGTTGCCTGCTAAAAAAACCAGACGCTGGATATTGCCGGTCGCGGCCATGATAGTTGCCTGCATCGCTGCCCCGCTCACTTACTATCTGGTATCGGCACCACTTGCAGAACCTTTAGCGCAGGTTGCGCCAGACGTTAAACCGAAGCCTGTCGCGCCTGCAGTGATTCAGGCTGAACCCGCAGCCCCGGTTGCAACGCTGCCAGTTTCGACTTTGCCCGTCAGCCAGGCCGCGGTGGCAGAAACGCCAGCGCCAGAACCTGTCGCGGCTGTCACCCCACCGCCTGCGGACATCCCTAAAGGGACGATGATTTTACCCGCTGATGCCTTAAAACTCGGCTCCACCAAATTCCTCAACGGCAACTGGCGTGTGGCCATCAACGTTAAAGATTCCATCACCGGTAAACCGCCAACGCTGCGTTATCAGATTGCCAGTAACAAAGGCACCGTGCGGCTGGTGCATGGTGACAATATTGTCTGCAAAGCGGAAGTGTTCTCCGGGTTGATGCAGTCAGGCACGCTGATGATCAAAACCCGTGGCAATGCACGCTGTAGCGATGGTTCGCGTTATCCGTTGCCAGAGATTTCCTGTAATGCCGGCGCGAACGATGTGGCTGAGTGTACCGGGCGCTACGAGGGCGACACCGTGGTTCCTGTGACGTTTAAAAAAGTGAGTGATTAATCCATGTTTGCCACCCTGTATCCTTATAAGCCGAGCGTCACGCTCATCAAAGACAGCGGCATTCAGTTTCTGGATTTCGGCCTTGCCCCGCAGCCAAACGCCCCGCACACCGGTCGCTTTGTGCGCAAAACGGCGAATGGCCCGCTGCTGCGCCTCGATTATGATGTGGTACCTGGCAAATTTACTCTGCCCGGTACGCAGGGTGCGGCTCACGAAGTCGTCAAACCTGAAAGCACCATTACGCTCGGTCATTCGCTGAAACTACTGGATAAAACCTGGTTGCCGCTGCCTTTCCTGCGTTTTAACCCGCCGCGTACTTTTGTCGGCGGCCCGGATAACTGGGCGCGCGTACAAATCCGCTGCCTGGAAACGCCAGACTCCGCAGGCAACACGGTGCGCATTACGCTTGCGCTGGATACCAAAATCCTGGCCGATGACAACCCTGCCGCGCACCTCGCACCGACACAGAACGATGTGCGTAACGGCGCACGCTTTGCGCTGGCCTGGCAGAACGAAGAAATTAACGATTTTATCGACCAGACCTGGGTCGATGGCTGGCTGCGCGAAGTGTTCACGCAGTATGCTTCGCGCCATGAATCACGCAGCGAGCGCGATATCAGTAATGCGCTGAAAACCTTTGAATATCAGGCGCATTACCTCAATATTATCGAGATGCTGGGCGCACAACTTGCGGTGCCAGAAGTGAAAATCGTCACCGCGACCCTGCAATCCCCGGCGATCCCGGTCGATCTGGTGCTGGATGTCGGTAACACCCACACCTGCGGCGTTTTGATTGAAGATCATGGCGAAGCCAACGACGGCCTGCGCCAGACTGCCGAGCTGCAAATTCGCTCACTCAGCGAACCGCAAACCATCAACGAAGCGATGTTCACCAGCCGCCTCGAATTCTCAGAAGCTAAATTCGGCAAACAGCATTTCTCGGTGGAAAGTGGCCGCGATGACGCGTTTGTCTGGCCGTCGATTGCTCGTGTCGGCGATGAAGCGCGCAGTATGGCTTCCGCCCGTTTAGGCACCGATGGTGCCAGCGGGATTTCCAGCCCGCGCCGCTACTTGTGGGATGAAACTCCCGCCAATCAGGACTGGCGCTTTAGCCAGATGGGCGTGAAAACGCAACGCGAGCCGCTGGCCACGGCTTATCCATTGATGAACCTGATGAATGACGATGGACAGCCGCTCTATTCGCTGCCGTTAGAAGAGAGGCTGCCGGTGTTTTCGCCGCAATACAGCCGCAGTTCGTTGATGACCTTGATGCTGTGCGAACTGCTGGCGCAGGCGTTGATGCAAATCAACAGCGTCGGCTCCCGGCAAAGCATGGGACATCTTAATGCGCCACGTCAGTTGCGCAGTCTTATCCTCACGCTGCCTTCAGCGATGCCGAAACAAGAACGTGAAATCTTCCGCCAGCGTATGCAGGAAGCGGTCGGTCTGGTGTGGAAAGCGATGGAATGGCACCCGACTGACGAGAGTTTTAGCAACGATCGGGATTTCCAGAAAAGTGTGGTTCCGGTACCAGACGTGCAGATGGAATGGGACGAAGCCACCTGTGGGCAACTGGTGTGGTTGTATAACGAAGCGCTGGTTAACTATGCCGGACAGAGCGGTAACTTCTTCCAAAGTCTGGCCCGACCTGACCGCAAACTAGCCGCCGATGAGCTACCGGGCAAAACGCTGCGTGTCGCCTCGATTGATATTGGCGGCGGCACTACGGACATGGCTATCACGCAATATCATCTGGATGATGGTGTTGGCAGCAATGTAAAAATCACGCCGCGCTTGCTGTTCCGCGAAGGCTTTAAAGTCGCGGGTGACGACATTCTGCTGGATGTTATTCAGCGTTGCGTGCTGCCCGCGCTACAGGCGCAAATCCATCAGGCGGGTGTTGCGGATACCGCAGGACTCATGACCACGCTGTTTGGCGAGTCCGGACGCATGGATACCCGTGGCACGCTGCGCCAGCAAACTGCGCTGCAACTGTTTATCCCGCTGGGCCATGCGGTGTTGTCGTGCTGGGAAAACAGCGATCCGGACGACAGCCATGCCATGCTGGAAGCGACTTTTGGCGAGCTGTTAACCCAGCGCCCAACCGATAACGTTATCAACTATGTGCAACAGGCGGTGCAGCATGCACTGCCAGCCGACGCGCCAGCATTTGATCTCTTTAGCGTGCCGCTGCATGTGGAAATGGCGGAGTTGCAGGAAGCGATGCTCGCGGGTCACTTTACGCTGACCACGCCGCTGCAAGCCCTGTGCGAAGTCATCAACCACTACTGCTGCGATGTGTTGCTGGTCACCGGGCGACCGGGCTGTTTGCCAGGCGTTCAGGCGCTATTGCGCTACCAACAACCGGTGCCGGTAAACCGCATCGTCTGGCTGGATAACTATCAGACTCATGAATGGTATCCGTTTAGCCAGCAAGGCCGCATCGGCAACCCGAAATCCACCGCTGCCGTCGGCGCGATGTTATGCAGCCTGGCAATGGATTTACGTCTGCCTGGCTTTAACTTTAAGGCCTCCGACATTCAGGCTTACTCCACAGTGCGCTATCTGGGGATGCTGGATGGCAACAATACGTTGGTTGAGAAGAACGTCTGGTATCGCGATATCGATCTCGACGATCCTAAATCCACGCTCGATACGCGTCTGCATTTTCCACTGCGCGGCAATGCGTGCCTCGGGTTCCGTCAGCTTGATGATGCGCGCTGGCCAGCCACGCCGCTTTACACCCTTGCGATTAATTCCCCGCAGCTGGCAAAAGCCATCGCTGGCGAAGGCGTGCTGAATGTGCGTTTACAGCAGACCCGTGAAGCCGACGCCTTTGTGCTGGCAGAAGCGTGGTTGCAAGACGGCAGCAAAGTGCCGCTCAACCAATTAAGTTTTAAATTGAATACCCTGGCAGGTAGCTATAGCGGTGCCAGCCATTACTGGATTGACAGCGGGAGCGTGTATCAAAAATGAATTCAACAACCTCAACGCTGCAACAGTTAGTGGACTGGGTACAACAGATGCGTGTGTCGGTGCCGTTAGTGGACAACGAAGCTGACGGACTGTTGCAAAAACTGGCTGCCTTTCAACAACGCCAGAAACAGATTGACTTGCAGGCGGAGCAACCACTAACCATCGGCTTGTACGGCCACTCGGTTGAAGGAAAACATCATCTGCTCACCACGCTGCTGGGCGATAATCATGATCGCATTGAGATTATGCTCGGCGGGAAAGTGCTGGATTACCTGACACACATTAATCCCGGCCACCCACCCGGTGTGGCGGTGCGTTTTACACGTCGTGAACTCACCGTGGCGGAACATTACCCACTGCTGCTGACGCTGTATAGCGCAAGCGAACTTGCCCAGCGCATGATTCGCCAGTATCACACCGCACCAGCGGCACGTTTTGCGCAGCCAGAAGTTATCGCCGCGAAGTTGAAAGAGTTGCAGACCCGACGTCTGGCACAACCGACTGCCGGTATGACATCGCTTCAACTGTCTGACATTGCCCGGACTTATCATCAACTGGTGCGCCGCCAGTATCATCTTGATAACGCGCTGTGGCAGCAAATGGCGGAACTGCTGCCATGGTTAAGCAGTACCGATCAGGCATCGTTACTGGCACCGCTGTGGGGCGACAACGCCACCCAGACCACGCGCTGGCAACAGCTTGCTGAAATGCTCAATCACCTCGGTCACGCGCGCAAGATTTTGGCTCCGGCCAATTTGTTAGTCGATACCTTCCTGCTACCGGTTGAGGGGTTCCTGTTCCCGGCGACACCGGACGTCGAAGAAATTAACGCCGATGTTCTGGTGTGCCCACTGGTCAATGACGAAATCGGCAGCCAGGTGAGCCTCGCACAGCTTGATTTGCAGCAGCTTTGCGCGGAAATCACCCTGACGCTGAACCATCCGCCGAAACTTACCCAGGTGGATGTGGTGGACATTCCGCTGCTGCAACTCGACGATTACGGCCACTATCTGCAGCCGGATAAATTAGTGGTGTGCAATGCCGCATCCGAGCGACACGAAGTTAACGCTGCGGGTAAAATGCTGGCGCGGTGGGTGGATAAAACCCAGGCGAGCAACGCCACCACACCGGGCTTAATTTGGGCGATTACCCCGCGTGATGCGCGTTTTACCGGCGCGAATCTGGATGAAGGCGTGCAACGGATCATCGGCCTGCCGGGGAAACGCTGGGGCACGCTGCAAGCGCTCGACAGCCGCAATATGCACCGTTTGCTGGATTGGCTCACCGATGCGCTGATTCCGGCACAACGCACGCTGCGCATTGAGATGCTACAGGCGGCGCTGAACAGACAAATCAACGCCCTGTTCGCTCATATTATTGAAGGCGAAAACCTGACGCCGGAGCGTGCGCGCCTGCAGGCAGAAGATCTGGTGCGTACTTTACAGGCCCGTGCCGCTATTCATGGCGAACTCCTCGCCAGCCTGCTGCCGGAGCGCCATGCGCTGCAACAAAGCTGGCTGAGCCATCAGCAGTTACGCAAACAACAACCCGCCGGATTTAGCCTCGATATCGACCTGTTCGCCGACGAAGAGAGCCATCACGCACAAACAACGGGCAGCGACAACTTTGCCAGCGTCGTGCATCTGTTATGGATTAACCATTTGCGCCAGTGGGTCACGCGTCGGGAAATCACCCAACTTTCAGGGCTCGATAACACCCAACTGCAGGCGCTGTGCCAGTTGCTGATAATCGCCAGTTATCGCCTGAAATTGTCGGAACAACTCGACACAGCCTTGCGCCACGGCGATGGCGGAATGGCGCAGGAAATCACCTGCGTCAGTGCGGTGTTAGGGGATTTTGTCAGCTGGTTAGGCTACGCGCATATTGAACCGGCATTACGTCCGGCAAGCCGCGTTAATAAAGGCTCACCGGTGTTTACCCCGCAAACCCAGGCAACCGCCAATACCCGGCTGGTACGTTTGGGTGACCAGCCTGCTCGCGGCAACACACTCTATGTCTACGACTGGCTGGTTGCGCTGTATACCCGGGCGCTGGAGAACATCGGTTATCGCCACCCGCAGGATGTGAGTGACGCGCAAAGAGCGCGGTTAAAAGCAATATTGGGAGAGTAAGCGCCTGATGTGATTCCGGGTGAGCGAGATTATTCTCACCCGGATGACGGACAGCGGCAAAGTCGCGTCTATAGTTTCCATTCTGACGAGTCCGCCAGGCTAATGAGGTTAATTCGTACTGGAGTTAATTCGGCGTGATTTTCCCCGTGTGCCTCGCCCGTCAGATTTAAAAGCACATCTCACGCTCTGTGGATATAAACGAGCCAGCCGCCCTGTTACAAAACAAAAGTCGCGCCTGTTGCCGGAGAAATCATATCCGGCAGCCACCAGCGTCCCCATGCGCCGGTGCAATGGCAACCCATGAGTTTGGTTATTTGTTGCTGGTTAATAAATCGCCTGACACGCAGCAACTCCCACGGCGTCGCGCAGCGTAGATGGAAACCGCCGATCAACGCGTAGATTTTCCTGACGCCAGTGATGTTCTGGCAGTGACGCACGATATGGGTGATCCCTCGATGGCCGCAGCCGGTAATAATCACTAAACCCTGATCCGATTTATAAATGAGTACGCCTTCGTCAATAACGTAATCCACTGCCGAATCGTTGCCATTAATAATCCCGTATGCCCTGGGTTCATCCACTTTAATCTCCCCCGACCATAAGAAATGTTCGCTTATTTCTACAGGCGAACGGGTGTACTCCATCTGGTGACGTGAGTAATCAATATCCAACGATAATTTCTTGAGTTTTCGGGTGAAGCCCGCAAACTGGACTGCCGCGTAGCGTTCATTGGCGATCTGTGGGTGGCAGATGATACGGCTGTTGTCAGGCAACCAGGGAACACCACCGCAATGGTCATAATGGCCGTGGGAAAGAACCGTCGCGGTTAACCGTGTCAGGTCAACCCCCATCCGTTCAGCGTTATGCAGGAAGGTACCATCAGGGCCGGTGTCGAATAAAATCGAGGTGGCCTCATCCTGAATCAACAGACTTAGCCCGGCCTTAGCGACCAATGAACTCTCTGCGCCATCGGCGAGCCGGTTTTCCAGTAATACCTTGATAGTTAATGCCATGTTTGCTCGTTCCTGAGAAGAAATCCCTTTCGCCCCAGTATGCGAGATTATTCTGAACGATTCAAACGACGCAGGTACGCCACGCTTTCCCGCAGTGGCTCGCCAGTCAGCTCTTCTACAATGACCGGAATATGGGTCAGTTGGCGTTGCTCCAGCACAGAAAGCACCTGCGCATAATCGATAAGCCCCTGTTCCAGCCCTGTCGGTATCTTGTTCCGTCCCTCAAGGATGAAATTCTTGAAATGGAACAGTCGGATGCGACCAACATGCTTGTTGAGGAAATTGACCAGCACGTTGTGCCAGTCTGCTGCATTATCCGCATACAGCAGGTTAGCTAAATCGAGAGTCACTTTGAAATGCTTGCCCAACTCGCTGTTCAGGCGCAAAAGGCAATGGGAGTCGTGAATGATATGGTCTCTGACTGCTTCGACCAGGAAGTCACAATCGGCCAGCGCCAGATGGGGCTTTAACAACGTGAGGCTCCGCTCCACTTTGTTAAAAGCGTCGATGCCATGGTTATCCGGATGCCAGGTCCAGTCATTATCGTTAAGCGAGCCCGTCTCACTCCCCACAACGCCGACATCACAGATTTGAGCAAGCTCAATATTAATACGCACGCGCTCAATTTCGCTCGCAAGGAACCCGGCGTCAGAGTGGGCTGGGTTGAAGTAGCTGGCCAGCAGGAATATGGAGATACCGGCCTGCTGGATCTGTTTGATATTGGCGACCAAAGTGGGAATGTCGCGAGCCTGCCAGGCCTCTGGCCAACTCTTATGTACCGCCAGTTGTAGTCCGTCAATCCCCAGCAGGCGAGCCTGAAAAATCAGCTTCTCCGGGGACTGCTCTGCAAAATCATGGGCGCGTGCGCCAATCTGTAGCGTTGTCATATGATATTCCTTTGAGACCCTGGAATGACTTGCGAGCCCGGACAGGCTCGCAAGTTAAATCGATAATTTACGTCCGGTGATATCAGATAGCCGGAACCGGGGCGACCATATCCGGTTGATTGACCGGCCCCTTATTGTACTCCTGCTCGAAATACTCGCGCACCATCGGGGCCGACAAACCGACGACGACCTGCAAGTTTTTACCAGAGCGCATCACCCCCAGTGCACCAGCCTGCTTCAGGGCTTTATCATCCTGCACCAGAGCAGCATCCTTTACCACCAGGCGCAGACGGGTCTGGCAGTTGCCGATTGTCTCGACGTTTTCACACCCTCCCACACAACGCAGGATAGCGGCGGCTCGGAGGCGGTCCGGCTCTTGTCCGGCTACTGCCTGGCCTGACTGTTTACCACGGTAGTCCTGTTTGGAGTAAAGGCGGACATCATCCTCCTCTTCATCATTAGCACGGCCTGGTGTCAGGAAGTTGAACTTCAGGATCATGTAGCGGAACACGAAGAAGTTGATGGCAGCAAAGCCCAGGCCCAGAGCAAGGTGGATCCAGATAAGATGAGCGTGATTCTTCGCATAGAAGACCCAGTTGAACAGGATGATATCGTTCAGACCGCCGCCCATGAAACCGACGACCCCGCACAGATAAAGCGCGACACAAAGGGTGGCACCAATCAGCGCATTCACCAGATACAACACCGGTGCGACAAACAGATAGGTAAACTCGATTGGTTCGGTAATGCCGACCGCCATCGCGGTGATAATGGCCGGGATAACCAGGGCGGCAATCTTGCGTTTCATCTTCTTCTTAGCAGTGGCATAAATCGCCAGACCAGAACCCAGAGAGCAGAACACGCTGATGTTGCCATATAGCGAGTAACCCGCGGCCGGGAACTGTTCGACCAGAGGCGTGGTTGACGCTGCATAAGTCGAAACGTTTTCAATCCAATGGGTGTAAAGGCCCCCATCTACCACGGCCGGGCCGAAGAAGAACGGGAAGTAGACGAAACGGTGCAGGCCGGTTGGAACCAGCATGCGTTCTACGAAGGCAAGCATCCACATCCCGAAGGCATCGGCTTCAACGTAGAAACCCTGCATGGCATTGATGCCAACTTGAACCTTTGGCCAAAGCTCGCAGGTCAGCCACGCCATAGGCAACATGACGCAGAAGGAAACGATAAAGACCAGACTCATCCCCTGGAAAATGGTGAGGTAATCCGGCAGTTTCTTTTCGAAGAAACGGTTGTGAATCCAGGTCACCACGCCACCGATAATGAGCGAGAAGACGATACTGGTATCGAGCGTTTTAACGCCGCCCACCATCGCCAGGCCGCTGGAGCCGCCGACATTCTGATTAAAATCGACCCCGAACTCAGGCCCCCAGAAGGTCAGCATGCTGTTGGTGAAGTAGTTGTAAGCCATGTAGGCAAAGAAGGCGACCAGTGCCGCACGTGCCTGCCCCGTCCTGGCCAGTCCCACGGGTAAGGCCATACAGAACAGCAACGGGAAATTGCGGAAAATGGTCCAGCCACCAGACTTGATGATGGTCATCACTTTGTAAAAGTTCGAGTCCGGGTGAGCAAGACTGCCCATGATATCGGGCATGGTGAGCAGCCCGGTTATCGCAAGCAGCAAACCGGTGAAAGGTAAAAAGGCAATGGGGACTGCCATAGCACCGCCAAAAGTCTGGAAGGCCCCCATAAAATTCCGTTTAGACATCTCTCTGTTTCTCCAAAAAAAATAACAAATAAATCAAATCGTTATGCCAGCCACTGACCTTGCTCGAGTTCGAGCAGCAGCAACATGGTCAGCGCCTGCGCATAGGGAACCGGTGCAATGGGAATGTCGCAGTAGTATTGGTGGTCATGGCCTACCATCGTGCCCTTTGAGGCCTTGAGTACGATGCCGTCCTCGTCAATGCACTCCCACACGGCGCGCGCGGCTTTCAGCGCCGGTTCAATCACGCTTTCATCCAGCAAACCGAGCCGCACGCCGCGCAACATGCCGTAGGCAATACCCGCGGTTGCCGAGGACTCTTGAGGTGACCATGGATCATCAAGAACCGTATGCCACATGCCGTTTTCAGCCTGCAGTTCGCACAAAGAACGCACCTGGCGTGTCACCACCTGGGTGAGGTAGCGCCTGACGCCAGCGTCCAGGTGCTCGCCCATCAGATCGATAAATTCGGGAATAGCGACGGTTATCCAGGCATTGCCTCTCGCCCACAAAACGCCAGCAAAATGGTGTTGTTCGACATAGCTCCAGCCGTGATACCAGAGCCCACTTTTGGGCTCGCTCAGGTAGCGGGTGTGCAACAGAAACTGATAGACCGCCTCGTCAATCAAATCCCGCCGCTCCAGCACGGTCCCGGCGGTGCCGAGGAACAGGCACGTCATGAAAAGGGTGTCATCCCAAAGCTGACCGGTGTTGGGCTGCTCTTTCACCACATGCTGGAATCCGCCCTCTTCGGTTCTTGGCAGATTTGCCATGAGGTCATCGGCCCAGGCGTTCACCGTTTCGCGCAAATCGGCGCGACCGCTGTGGCCCGCCAGCAATGCCAGGGTGATCATTGGCGCCGTGGTATTGATCTGCATCTCGGGAAGACCTTTGCGGATCTGCCCTTCGTACCAGGCCAGCAGAGAGGCATGAAGTTCGGCATCGTTCTGGTAACGGGCGTAACCCCAGAAACCGTAAAGCCCGACACCAACTTCCCATTCCCACTCCTCAAAATGAATGGCCAGGCCTTTACTGGCCGTTAACTCACCCATGCCTTTCAACTGGCAGAAACCACGAACCACCAGCTCCAGGGTGTGGATCAGATCTTGTTGCTTCATGTTGCGTCTCCACAGTAGGTCACGATGGGGTCGCATCCCGCCTCAATGGGGAAACTATGTACAACCCCCTTGACCAGGCATCTGCCCTGCCATTCCAGGCGCATAACTTCACCTTCCGCCGTAGCGACGGTGGCGATTTCGCCATCAATAGTGACCTCGAGCGTTGCCATGTGATGACAGAACGCGGCAAAGGCCGCGTCATCGCCATGACCAACCTCGGTATACCAGGCCACACGATGCGCTTCGGCACGGTATTCGTTACCCGCAGTCATCCCGGTCGTGACCGCATTGAGCGGCGCTGAACAGCCGATGACAGCAAAGGCGTTACCCGCGCGAACCAGACAGGCACGCGGCAGTGCAATGACCTCATCAAAGGCTTCTGCGGGTAAATAGAGGTGGGTCCATGGGAAGGCGGCATCTTCGCCCAACTGATAGAACTGCAAGGCGCGATTCTCCACCTGCATCAGCTGTGGCAGCACACCGTTACCGGACCAATACGACGGACGCTGCTCCCCGCCAGGCTCGGCTTCACCCGGGTGATTGACCCACAATTTGGCATCGTGATGGGAGGCAAATTGCACATCGACCAGATGCTGCTGGTGACCCCGCTTGCCGGGATGGTGATCCACACAACTGGAGAGGCTGACGCCAGGCTCTTTCCAGACGACGATCTTGCCGCCGCCTGCCTGATAGAAGGCTTGCAGCGTGCCTTTTGACAGCATGGCGTAGCGGTTTGACTCAACCGGGGGTTGATAATCGCTGGCACAAAACAGCGGCAAAGAGGCACATTTACGGTTATACCAACCGCCGCCCCAGGCGACATTACCGTACGCTGATAACTCCGTGAGAACGCCCGCCAACAGCTCTTTCTCGTAGACTCGTCCCATGGTGCCGGCGGCAATCCCATCCTGATAATGCAGAGCACTGAGCAGCATCAGGCGATCGATAAGCCCTTTCGCACGCTCACGCACCCAGGCATCTCCCGCCAGTTGATAAAGCGCAAACAGACCGATGTAATCGACCGGATAATAAGGCGCAGAATTCCACTCGACGAAGCCGTGTTGTTCAATGGCATCGAACCAAAGCGCCAGGCGTTGGGCTGCGATTTCGCGCTGCTGTTCGCCACTGCGCCCGGAGGCCAGAAACAGCTCGTTGGGGAACATCTGCCCTGCCAGATATTGGGCAGTATGGAAGCAGAGCGTATGGTTCTCACTCCAGAACCACATCACGTCGTTGCCCTGCTCGTCCATCCAGTATCGATAGCCAAGGATAGAGCTGCGAACCCGTCGCCAGAGAACTGGCGGGAAATGTTCACCCTTGTGCTGGTGCCAAATCCAAAGCAGTGGAACCAGAGAAAAGTCGGAGCAATCTTCACGGGCGCTGATCCGCTTGAGTGTGTCGAGCAACAGCTGATCCGCTTCGGAGGTGATTTCGCCGCAGTGCATCATGGCGAGCAGACGCGCGGTGCGCTCCATGCCATTTTGAGCCGTGTGCTGCAGCGCCTTCAGTTTGCGGTCGGCAAGGCTACCAGACCGTTCGGCGTCGCCAGACGGCTGCATAAGGTTCACACCAAAACTGCGGTTAATGGCAACGCCCGCACAACGCATGTGCAGCACAACCTGATAGTGCGCGGTACCAATCTCATCGGGCAGCGACAGCGTCAGTACCTGGTTGTCTGGTGTGACGGTCCCGAAATCCACCTGGCGTGGGGTGAAGTTATCATTGCCCATGCCGTGGATTTCACCATGCAGATGAATGGGTTGCGACGGTGCCTGCTCACCCAGCCGAACCTTGACCTGGTTGCTCCAGGCGGTGAGTTCCGGGCGCATGGCTAAAGCAAACTGGCTTAATTCATCAAGCAAAGTCGCATCAATATGCGGCAGCGAAACAGCCAAAGGCACGTTGCCACGGTAAATAAACCGCAGCGCAAACACGGTATCCCGTTCAAACAGCTCATCCAGATGGATCAACAGCGTGTTTTTACCCGCCTGCAAGGGAAGCATCAGCTCACAATTTTGCATTTTGTTGCGCGTAAAAGGGGTGAACCGGGCAACAGGAACTTCATTGCACCAGAGTCGGGCCCCACCGCACGTCGACAGCTCGAAGGGGTAATGACCCGCGTCATTGGCGTGAAGTTCCACCTCGAGCCAGCGTTGCACATGAGTAGGTACTCGCTGGAACGACGAGAAAGAAACGGTGTCGCTTTCCCCCGTAAAACTGACCTGAGTACGTGGCAGAGCCGCGCTTATTTCGACGTTACGTTCAGCCATCTTCTGGCGAAAAATACGCCGACAAAAGGCATCCTCTTGCGGCCCGCTTCCATTCTGGAAGCGGTAATTCATCGCCATATCCATCGGCTCACCGGCATAAAACTCGGCGAATCGCTCCTCCCGGGGAGCTGAGACACAAAAACGGGTGAGAGCTGAGTTAGGCTCAAGCACCCAATTCCCAATTTTCATACAACATTCCTTTAAGCTATTAGCACGCGGCGGGTGCTAATAGAGTTAAATCACCACCCCCCTTTTCCTGGTTCGAAAATTAGGGGGTGAGTTTTGGTAAGGTCAAAACATTGCCATTAATGAGGCGCGATTTTTATTTCACCGTTTAATCTTTTCCATGATTCTCCCACCAGATAACCCACCAGAAATAGAATGGTGTCTCAAATACAAAGAATTCACAGATAGATTTATTAAGTTACAATTAGAGGCCAGGGGTAATTTTAGAACACATATTCAATCCCGACGCGCCAACGCCACTGCCAGTCATTAGGATAAGGGCTATTGTCAGCGGGATCGTTGTAGGACACATATCCTATTTCGGTATACGGTCGCCAGTTTTTATTAATTGGGACGCGAATAGTGACATTATTAAGATATGAATATTCTTCCCCGTTAAAATCAGGATAATCGAGTCTCTTATACTCGAAGTCATAGGCAATAGACCATTTTTCAGTATTGTAGCCGAGGTAATAGTTCAGCTGAAAATAATGGCCATTATCTTTATTGACATCATCGGTATAGTTTCGCTGGCCAACACGGAAACGAGCCGCGGTATACAAATTTTCGTTGAACCAGTAAGTTGGCTTGAAATGGACTCGCAGATCTTGCACGGTATCGGTAATTTCAGTATTAAATCCCGCTTCCCACCACCATGTCTCATTGGGTTTGGCAAGATAACTCAAATCATACTCAGTACCCGTGGTGTGGAATTCATCGAAAGCGCCTTCATTCTCACCTCCGTTGGTAAATTTGGACTCAACACCAAAACCCCAGCCATTGTCGAAACGATGCGAAACGACCAATCGGTCGCTTTGCTGCTCCTGTTTTTCCAGAAACTCGTGGCGATAATTAAGGCTCCATGCATTGGCATTCATGCTGGTTAACACCGAACAAACGGCAATAGCGGCACATGCTAATTTTAACTTCATACCTTTTGAAAAATCTCCTGTGAAAACGGCAAAAAATAGCCAAAGCGGCATCACCATGAACGCCACTTTTAATTTTTTTAACTATCAATCTATTTTTCGAAACAGCGGTTTGAATATACTGTTATTGCTTTTCAGATTCAATTAGATAACCAGCGGTGATATTTAAAATGAGACTTCGCTTCAAATTAAATAAAACAATGACTATTATTTTATTTAATTATAAATTTATAATTAAATAACAGAACAAAAATACACCGCAGGTTAATCGCTGGGAAAACAAGCTGATTCTGACTACACTCGATGGCACCTTAACATTTCAATAACAAAAGAGGTGTCGCATGCAGCACACATCCCCTGTCTCTATTTCTATGCTCATCAATGGATTAGCTGTTGAAGCCCAAAACCAGGCGACGTTTGAACGCCACAACCCGCTCGATGAACAGGTGGCCACCATCGCACCAGCCGCGACTGCCAGCGATGCCCGTGCAGCGGTGGACGCCGCAAGCCAGGCGTTCGTCAGCTGGTCGCAGACCGGGCCGAATCAACGCCGCGCTCTGCTGTTGAAAGCAGCGGATGCGCTGGAAGCAAAGCAAGCTGCGTTTGTCGCCGCGATGGAATCAGAAACCGGTGCTACGGCGCAGTGGGCAGAATTTAACGTGCATCTGGGTGCCGGGTTGTTGCGTGAAGCCGCCGCACTGACTACGCAAATAAATGGCGAAGTGATCCCCTCCGACGTGCCCGGAAATCTGGCCATGGCCATCCGTCAGCCTGCTGGTGTGGTTCTGGGGATCGCACCGTGGAATGCGCCCGTAATCCTGGGCGTGCGGGCAATTGCTACCCCGCTCGCCTGTGGCAACTGCGTGGTGTTGAAAGGCTCAGAAATCTCTCCTGCCACTCACGGCTTAATTATTGAAGCGCTGTGTGAAGCCGGATTCCCCGCAGGCGTGGTCAACTTTGTCACCAACGCGCCAAAAGATGCAGCAACGGTCGTCGAGGCGATGATTGCTCATCCGGCGGTGCGACGGGTGAATTTCACCGGTTCGACACACGTCGGGAGGATCATCGCGCAAACTTGTGCCCGCTACCTGAAACCGGTGATTTTAGAACTGGGAGGCAAAGCCCCATTGCTGGTGTTACACGATGCCGACCTTGAACTGGCGGTGAACTGCGCGGCCTTCGGTGCCTTTGCCAACTCGGGGCAAATCTGTATGTCGACTGAGCGAATTGTTGTCGACGAACGCATCGCCGATGAATTTGTCGCGCAGTTTGCCGCAAAGGCTGCCAGCTTGCCGTGCGGCGACCCACGCCTCGGCCCGACCGTTTTGGGTTCAGTCGTTGATGTGCAGACGGTTTCGCGTTGCAATGATTTGATTGATGACGCGCTGGCAAAAGGGGCAAAAATTGTCGCCGGGGGTAAAGCGTCCTCCACGTTGATGCCTGCCACCGTGCTGGATTTTGTCACCGCTGAGATGCGCATTTACCACGAAGAATCCTTTGGCCCGGTTAAAGGGATCATTCGCGCGAAAAGCGATGACGAAGCGGTGGCTATCGCCAATGATAACGACCTCGGACTTTCTGCCGCCGTATTTAGCCGCGACACCGCGCGGGCGTGGAATATTGCCAGCCGTATTCAAAGTGGAATTTGCCACATCAATAGCCCAACGGTACACGATGAGGCGCAAATGCCATTTGGCGGCGTTAAAGATTCAGGATATGGGCGTTTTGGCGGGCTTGCGGGCGTCAGGGAATTTACCGAATTACGCTGGATAACCATGCAAATGCAGCCCCGCCCGCTGCCGTTCTGATTCTGCTAGTGCTTGTCACGTACGCTGGCACAAGACTCGCGTACGTTTCTCGCTAAACAATCGTCATGCTGGCGAAATGTTCAGGGAAGAAATCAGTAGCTGGAATTTATTACTTTTTTCTGCCAGGATTTGTCTAACCATTAACCAACTGAATATAAGGAGGATCCCATGCTGTTTTGTGAAATGTTATTTATTTCGCAGACTTTTGGTGATCGCCATAGCTCAAGCGTTATCGATATCGCACTGCGATAATCCGGCTTGAGCGAAGCAAACCCTTTTCTCGGGCTTACCGGGTTATCGTCAGCCATATTTGACGAGGCGTTTTATCGCCAGTAACTCTTGAGTAAGCAACAATGAGCACTTTATTAACCGCACAATCTCTAAACCTTGATACCGCTTTTGGCCCGCTGCTGGCCGATATCACCTTTACCCTGAAAAAAGGCGACCGCCTCGGCTTAATCGGTCACAACGGTTGCGGTAAAAGTACCCTTCTGAAACTGCTCGATGGCACGATTTCGCCCAATGCTGGCGGCGTGACGCGTGCACATCATTGCCTGCTGGCGCGGGTCGAACAGCATCTCCCTGAAGATTTGCACGCCCTGACGCTGCTCGATGCGGTCATGGCGCGTTTAAGCGAGGCGCAACAGCATACCGATTCCTGGCGTGCGCAGGCGCTTCTGGCGAGCATGGGGTTTGATGAAACCGCGTGGCAACTCACCGCTGGCACCCTCAGTGGCGGCCAACATACGCGTTTATTGCTGGCGCGTGCGTTGATAACCCAACCGGATCTGCTGCTTCTGGATGAGCCGAGTAACCACCTCGATTTGCCGACTTTGCTGTGGCTGGAGCAGTTCTTGCGTAACTGGAATGGCAGCTTTGTGCTGGTTTCCCACGATCAACATCTGTTGGATAGTGTCACCAACGGCACGTGGATCTTGCGCGACCGCACGCTGAGTTTCTTCCAGTTACCCTGCTCTGCTGCACGTGCAGCGCTGGAAGAACGTGATCGTACCGATGCCCACCGCCATCAGTCGGAGCAAAAGGAAATCGACCGCATTGCCGCCAGTGCGAAGCGTCTCGCCATTTGGGGACGGGTGTACGATAACGAAGACCTGGCGCGTAAAGCCAAACAGATGGAAAAGCGCGTCGACAAATTAAAGGACAGCCAAACCGAACTGGCGGCGGCGAATCTGTGGCAACTGATTTTAAAAGGAGAAGCGTTACCGGCGGATCGTCTGCTGGAAATGGAAAACCTCGCCGTCAGCCCGGCACCCCATTGCCCTACGCTGTTTAATCTGGATGTGCAGCGAGTGAAAAGTGGTGATCGGGTGGCAATAATCGGGCGTAACGGCTGTGGTAAATCGTCGTTGCTGCGTCTGCTTTGGCAGCAATATCAGCAACCGCAGACAGACGATGGGATTCGCCTGCATCCTCGCGTCGAGATGGGCTATTACGACCAGACCTTGCATCAGCTTAAAGACGGTGACACGTTGCTCGAAGCACTCGAACCTTTTGCGCCATTAACCGAGAGTTCCCGCAAAATGGCGCTAATTAGTGCTGGTTTTGCGTGGCTACGTCACGGGCAAACGGTCAGCACCTTAAGCGGCGGCGAGCGTTCCCGGCTGTTATTTGTTGGCCTGACGCTGGCGCGTTATTCGTTGCTGCTGCTTGATGAACCGACCAACCATCTGGATATGGAAGGTAAAGAAGCGCTGGCCGAAACGCTGCAAAGTTACGAAGGTGGCGTGTTGCTGGTAACGCACGACCGGACGTTAATCGCGAAAAGCTGTAACCGCTTCTGGTTGATTGATGATGGCAAGCTTAGCGAGTGGCACAGTTTGGATGGGCTATATGCACAGCTGACAAGTGAAACCGCCGAGGTGACGTTGTCACCTTCACCGCCGGAGATGTCAGCTGTTGCGGCAACTTCCGGGGCGGCAGACGGCTGGCTGGAGCGACTGGTTGAACTGGAGGAGAAGCTTGCGCAGGATTTAGCGCGCAAAGCCAGCCATCAGAAACCCGCGTTGCAGCAGCAATGGCGCAAGGAGATAGCCGCACTGAATGTCCGGCTGGATCTGGAGTAAAGACTGCGTCGGATGACGCTTCGCTTATCCGACCTGGGTAAGCTGGTTTTGCGGCGGTTGCGTCGGATGACGCTGCGCTTATCCGACCTACGGTTTCGATTTCGATTTCGGTTTCGATTTCGGTTTCGATTTCGTAGGGTGGATAAGCGTTAGCGTCATCCACCGCTTTTACTGTGATTAAAACGTCGCCCAATTGTCGTCATCGTTCACCACGGTGCGCGACAATGGCGACGACTTCTTCGGCGTCTCGCGCTTCGCCACCACCTGGTGATGATGACTGTCTAAACGGAAAATACCCACCGCGGCGGTTAACCGCGCGGCCTGCTCTTCGAGGGACGACGCGGCCGCTGACGCCTCTTCAACTAACGAGGCGTTCTGTTGCGTCACATTATCCATCTCGTTGATGGCAATACCCACTTGCTCGATACCCCGGCTTTGTTCATCCGATGCGGCCGCAATTTCCTGCATGATATCGGTGACACGCCGCACTGCGCTCACGATACCGGTCATGGTTTCTCCGGCATGTGCCACCTGGCTTGAACCGCTATCAACCAGCGAAACCGACTCGCTAATCAGCCCCTCGATCTCTTTCGCCGCCTGCGCACTGCGTTGTGCCAGGGTGCGCACTTCGGTTGCAACCACTGCAAAACCGCGCCCCTGCTCACCGGCACGCGCCGCTTCTACCGCCGCATTGAGCGCCAGAATATTGGTCTGGAAGGCGATGCTATTGATGACCGCGGTTATCTCAGAAATTTTCTTTGAACTGGATGAGATATTGTTCATGGTGCTGACCACACCCGAGACAATACGCCCGCCATCACTGGCTTTGTGCGAGGCTTCCTCAGCCAGTTTGGTGGCGTGATGAGCGTTATCCGCGTTCTGTTTCACTGTGGCGGTTAACTGCTCCATGCTGGCGGCCGTTTGTTCCAGTGCCGCCACTTGTTGTTCGGTGCGGGCAGACAAATCGGTATTGCCCGCAGAAATCTCGCTGGTGCCCTGATAAATCGCTTCGGCACCTAAACGCACCTCGCCGACGGTATTCACCAGTGACGCCTGCATTTCTTGTAAGTTCTGATTGAGCTTGCCGATTTCACTACGACCATGGGCTAGCGGTGCCAGGGTTAAATCCCCCTGAGCGATATGCTCGATGCGCGTAGCCGCTTGTTGCAGCGGTTGTATCACCACACGACGCAGCACCACAAAGGTGAAAGCAGTCATGAAAATGGCCAGTGCAAACGCGCCTGCCATCAACATCACACTCAAATGCGAGCGTTCCTGAGCCTGCTCTTTCAGGGCAATCGCCCGTTCGGTACGGATCTGCGCCGCCTGTTCCAGAACCTTGCTGTAGTCCGCATCCAGCTTTCGTGCCTCTTCGTTTTCATGGTTGATGATGGCTTCAAACATGCCGTTTTTGGCATATTTCATCATTGGCTCCATGCCTTTCTTCAGGTAGTCGCTGAAGCGGGTGCGCAGCTGGCTATCCAGCGCATCACCTTCATCAACATTGTCGGCACGCGCCATATAAATGTCGAAACCGGCCTGTGCTTGCTTCATCAGTCTGTCGGCTTCAGCAATATTGAACTTCATATCCTCCATGTCAGCCACGCGCCCTGCCGCACCCGCATGAATGATGTTTAAACGCGCACTGCGCAGATTGGTTGAGCTGTCGGAAAGACCGATGCGCACCTGAATTTCATCGGTGACGTCTTGCAACGCCTTGTCACTTTGCACCAAAAAGTAGCTCGCCAGCCCAACGCACAAGGCGAACAGCACTAAAATCCCAACCAGAATGGAGGTAAACAGTGGCACCAAACGAATGTGATGCCAGAAACGCACAGTCCCCTGCGGGGAGATTTTTGTCTTTGCCATGTCCTTGGTTTCTCTTTTGTAAAAGGATATTGCTGTAAGCAGGTCATCGGCCTGGCGAAACCAAAGGTTGAAGATAAAGTCGTCGTTTTGTGGAGGGGTTAACAAAATTATGTTTAAAAGATAACCAGATCACAGTTTCTTATGAAATTAACCGGGCTTACATGAGGGTTAAACAGGAGTAAACTATTTGTAATGATTAATGGTGGACCGCGTGCGGTCGCCCAAAGGATGTACCGTTAATATGAAATTTAAATCTGCAATAAAACCCTATCATGCTGCCGCCGGTGGCTGGGGCTCGCTTGAAGCTACCACTCGCTTTGTTATCGATAGCAAACACGCCTTAAAAAACCTGCGCAACCTGATGCGCATGAACAAAGCCAAAGGGTTTGACTGCCCGGGGTGTGCATGGGGTGATGATAATAAAAGTACCTTTAGCTTCTGCGAGAATGGCGCGAAAGCCGTCACCTGGGAAGCGACGCGCCGTTTCATCGACCATGAATTTTTCGCCCGGCACAGCGTCAGTAAGCTCTACCAACAAAGCGATTATTTCCTTGAATATCAAGGACGCCTCACCGAACCTTTGTCATACAACCCGCAGACCGACCATTACGAAGCAATAAGCTGGGATGACGCGCTTGCGCTTATCGCTCAACATATCAAAGCGCTGGATAATCCCGACCAGATGGAGCTGTATACCTCCGGTCGCGCCAGCAACGAAGCCTCTTATCTGTATCAATTGTTTGGCCGTATGGTGGGGACGAACAACTTCCCTGACTGCTCGAACATGTGTCACGAAGCCAGCGGATCAGGGCTTAAGCGCAGCATTGGCGTGGGTAAAGGCACTATTCATCTCAATGATTTTGATAAAGCCAGTGCAATTTTCGTGTTTGGTCAAAACCCGGGCACCAACCATCCACGCATGTTGCACAGCCTGCGTCACGCCGCAGAAAACGGCGCGCAAATCGTCACCTTTAATACGCTACGCGAACGTGGCCTTGAGCGTTTTGCCGATCCGCAAAAGCCATTAGAAGTGGTCACGCCACTTGCTGGAAACATCAGCACCTATTACTACCAGCCGAATTTGGGCGGTGACATGGCGGCCATTCGCGGTATGGCGAAAGCGTTGCTGGAAACCCATCGTGCGCAACTGGCGCAAGGCGGCACGGGCATTTTTGACCGTCAATTTATCGATGAACAAACCCATGGCGTGGAAGCGTGGTTTGCCGAAGTCGATAACACCCGCTGGGAACACATCATCCAGCAGTCTGGTTTGAGCGAACAGCAAATACGCGATGCCGCCGCAGTCTGGCAGCAGGCCGGGCGTGTGATTTGCACCTGGGCGATGGGAATAACCCAGCATAAACATTCGCTCAATACGGTGCGTGAAATCGTTAACCTGCAACTATTGGGCGGCCATTTGGGTAAAGAAGGTGCCGGACTTTGCCCGGTACGCGGCCACAGTAATGTGCAGGGCAACCGCACCATGGGTATTGATGAAAAACCTTCTGCGGCGATGCTCGACAGTCTGGCTGCGCATTTTGATTTTGAACCGCCACGCGCGCAGGGCCATAACACCGTCGAAGCACTTGCCGCCATGTTGCGCGATGAAGTGAAAGTGCTGATTACCCTTGGCGGGAATCTCGCGGCGGCGGCACCTGACAGCCCGCGCACCGAAGAAGCGTTGCAGCGCTGCGGCCTGACCGTCCATATCAGCACCAAACTTAACCGTAGCCATCTGGTGCCGGGTCAAGCCGCGCTTATTTTGCCAACCCTTGGGCGTACTGAAGAAGACATGCAAGCCAGCGGACGTCAGTTCATTACTGTCGAAGACTCGTTCAGCATGGTGCATGCCTCCGAAGGGATCGGCAAACCGATTGCAGACACGCAACGTTCAGAAACCGCGATTGTCTGTGGGATCGCCAACGCCGTGCTGGGGCGTGAGAAGCTCGACTGGCTGGCACTGGCTGATGATTACAATCTGATTCGCGACCATATCGCCGCCACCGTGCCGGGCTTTAAAGACTTCAACCAGCAATGTGAGAAACCCGGTGGTTTCTATTTGGGCAATGCAGCGGCCGAATTGCGTTTTAATACGCCATCGGGCAAAGCTGAATTCAGCGCCGCCCCGCTGCCAGCGTCTCTGTTCGGGGAGGTAAACGCACCGTTTGTACTGCAAACTTTGCGCTCCCACGACCAGTACAACACCACCATTTATGGGCTGGACGATCGTTACCGTGGTGTTTACGGCCAGCGTGAAGTGTTGTTTATCAATCCGGAAGATCTTGCGGCACTGGAATTACGTGACGGCGATTTAGTGGATATTGAAACTATCTGGAATGACGGAATTACCCGTAAAGTCAGCGGATTCAAAATCGTGCCGTACAATATTCCCCGTGGCAATCTGGCTGCGTATTACCCTGAAACGAACCCATTGGTTCCCCTGACCAGCGTCGGTGATGGCACAGGCACGCCAACCTCAAAATCTGTACCGGTCAAAATCAGCCGTAGCGCGGCTGTGGCAGATAAACGCATCGCTTAAAAGCAAAAACCTCGTGTCGGGTAACGTTCAGCTTACCCGACCAATCCCCTCATCCAGTTACCCATTCGCAATAAATGCGAAATTTCTCATTAACAACTTTGCAATATCATAACGGGAGATTATGATATCCGCACATTAACCATTTGGTTCATTAATATGTAATCGCTTCCATTTAACCCCCGTTAAACGCGAGTCGCTACGTTAATCATGACACCAGGCGGTACAAATCGAACGATCTCCTGCGACAAGGAGACGTTGTTGCAAATGAAGTGTGCGGACACACTTCGACAGGAGAATGGTATGGAAAGGTACACTCCCCCGCGCGGCCTGGCATTAGGGCTGCTCTGGGTTCTTGGCGGGCTGATGGCTTTAATTGGCCTCGCGATAGGTATTGGCGGAGCTTATCTCGTCGCACTGGGCGGGAGCTTTTACTTCCTGCTGATGGGCATCGCGATGCTTATCTCCGCTGTTTTGATTCTGAGAAAGAAAATCGCAGGCCTGGTACTTTATGGTCTGGCATTCATCTGCTCTATATTTTGGGCGATTAGCGATGCGGGCATGGATTTCTGGCCGCTGTTTTCGCGCCTGTTTACCTTCGCGGTGCTGGCTTTCCTGGCCGCCATTGCCTGGCCAATTTTACGTGCAGCACGTACTCGTGCGCCGGTAAAAAAAGCGCCAGCTTATGGCATCGCCGCCCTGCTCGCGGTTTGTATGTTGGTGAGCGCGGGCTGGATGTTTGTGCCACAGGTACAAGTTGCCGCCAATGAAGAGGTGCCGGTAAAACCGGTTACGGCGGATACTGCGCAAAAAGACTGGAAGCACTGGGGGAATACCACCCATGGCGACCGTTTTGCCGCACTTGATCAAATCAACAAAGGCAACGTTAGCGAGCTGAAAGTAGCGTGGACTGCCCACACGGGTGATATTCCACAAAGCAACGGTTCAGGTGCTGAAGATCAAAACACCCCATTGCAAGTTGGCGACACGCTGTTTGTCTGTACGCCATACAGCAAAGTGCTGGCGCTGGATGTGGATTCCGGTAAAGAAAAATGGCGTTTTGACAGTAAAGCGACCGCGCCAAACTGGCAGCGTTGCCGTGGCCTCGGTTATTTTGAGGAAACCACTCAACAAGCCACAGCACCGGTAGCTGACACCGCACAACCTGCGGCCTGCCCTCGCCGCCTGTTCCTGCCAACCACCGATGCACGCCTGCTGGCGATTAACGCCGATAACGGCAAATTATGCGAAGACTTTGGTGACCACGGTACCGTGGATTTGAAAGTCGGCATGGGTGAAGTCAAACCGGGCTATTACCAGCAAACTTCTACGCCACTGGTGGCGGGGAATGTCGTGGTGGTAGGCGGTCGTGTGGCGGATAACTTCTCCACCGGCGAGCCTCCGGGTGTCGTGCGCGCTTATGACGTTCACACCGGCAAACTGGCGTGGGCATGGGATCCGGGCAACCCGGCGATTACCGGCGTTCCGCCGGAAGGTCAGACCTATACGCGCGGCACACCGAACGTCTGGTCTGCCATGTCTTACGACGAGAAACTCGGCCTGATTTATCTGCCGACGGGTAACGCGACGCCTGATTTCTTCGGCGGCACACGTACCGCGCAAGACGATAAATACAGCTCCTCAATTGTTGCAGTGGATGCAGCAACCGGACAGGTACGCTGGCATTTCCAGACCACTCACCACGACCTGTGGGATTTCGACCTGCCATCACAGCCGCTGCTGTATGACTTGCCAGACGGCAAAGGCAGCACCACACCGGTGATTGTCCAGACCTCAAAGCAAGGCATGATCTTCATGCTTAACCGTGAAACCGGTGAACCGGTCGCGAAAGTGGAAGAACGTCCGGTTCCGCAGGGCAATATCGAAGGCGAACGCTACTCGAAAACCCAGCCGTACTCTGTCGGGATGCCAATGATTGGCAATCAAACCCTGAAAGAGTCGGATATGTGGGGCGCAACCCCTATCGATTTGCTGATTTGCCGTATCGAATTTAAAGGGATGCGTCATGAAGGCGTCTACACGCCGCCAGGTCTGGATCGTTCCCTGCAATTCCCCGGTTCGCTGGGCGGGATGAACTGGGGCAGCGTTTCTGTTGATCCGAACAACAGCCTGATGTTCGTTAACGATATGCGTCTGGGGCTGGCAAACTACATGGTGCCGCGGGCAAACGTCGCCAAAAATGCCAGCGGTATCGAGATGGGTATCGTTCCAATGGACGGCACACCGTTTGGCGCGATGCGCGAGCGTTTCCTCTCGCCGCTGGGTATTCCTTGCCAGAAACCACCGTTCGGTACCATGTCTGCGGTTGACCTGAAATCCGGGAAAGTGGTCTGGCAGGTGCCGGTAGGTACGGTGCAGGATACCGGCCCGCTGGGGATCCGCATGCATATGCCTATTCCAATCGGTATGCCTACGCTGGGTGCGTCGCTTTCGACACAGTCCGGCCTGCTGTTCTTCGCCGGTACCCAGGATTTCTATCTGCGCGCCTTTGATACGGCGAACGGTAAGGAAATCTGGAAATCACGTTTGCCAGTGGGCAGCCAGTCCGGCCCAATGACTTACGTGTCACCGAAAACCGGCAAGCAATACATCGTGATTAACGCAGGCGGTGCTCGTCAGTCTCCAGACCGTGGCGATTACATCATTGCTTACGCGTTACCAGACGCGAAATAAGCGATAAAAAAACGGGTGCATTTGCACCCGTTTTACTTTTTATCATTTGTTGGCTGCGTTGACGTAAATGGTGGATGACGCTAACGCTTATCCCCCCTACTACGAGCGTTAGCGTTTCACAGGTCGGATAAGCTTGCGTCATCCAACAACCAATTACTTCACATCTGCCTGATAAAAAATGTGCTTACCAAACGGATCGACTTCGTATCCGCTGACTTCTTTGCGAACCGGCTCGAAAATCGTCGAATGGGCAATCATCACCGCTGGCATTTGGTCATGCATCATCTGCTGCGCTTCTTTGTATAACGCCACACGTTTTTCGTGATCGCTCGAGGTTCTCGCTTCCAGAATCAATTTATCAAATGGCTGGTAACACCATTTTGCTGAGTTGGAACCGCCATCTGCCGAACGGCAGGTGAATAACGGGCCAAAGAAGTTATCCGGGTCGCCCGTGGCTGTCGTCCAGCCCATCAACGCCGCCTGATGCTCGCCGTCTTTCACGCGTTTTAAATACTCGCCCCACTCGTAGGTCACCACTTTTGCCGTCACGCCAATTTTCGCCCAGTCGGCCTGAATCATCTCGGCCATACGTTTAGCATTCGGGTTATACGGACGCTGCACCGGCATCGCCCACAGGTCGATGGTCATGCCGTTGGCAAAACCCGCCTCTTTGAGTAACGCTTTGGCTTTTTCCGGAGAATATTCATAATCTTTCAGCGAGTCGTCAGCGCTCCAGATCCCCGGCGGTAACAGATTTTTAGCCGCCGTGCCGGTGCCACGGAATACCGCTTCAATAATGGCTGGTTTATTAATCGCCATCGCCAACGCCTGGCGGACTTTGACGTTGTCCAGCGGTGCTTTCTGGGTGTTGAATGCCAGGAAGCCAGTATTCAGCCCCGCTTTTTGCATCAGATTAATGTCGGCGTTTTCCTTCAGGCGCGGCAGATCTGCCGGATTCGGGAAGGGCATCACCTGGCACTCGTTCTTCTCGAGTTTTGCCACGCGCACCGAGGCATCTGGCGTTATCGAGAACACCAGTTTGTCGATTTTAGCTTTGCCCTGCCAGTATTCCGGGAATGCGGTGAACAGAATGCGCGAGTCTTTTTGATATTGCGCCAGGCGGTATGGCCCGGTGCCGACAGGATCCATATCCACACGTTCCGGGGTACCGGCTTTTAGCATCGCATCGGCGTATTCAGCAGAAAGAATGGAGGCGAAATACCAACCCAGATCGGCAATAAATGGTGCCTCTGCGTGTGCCAGCGTGAAACGCACGGTATTATCGTCGACTTTATCAATCGCCGTAATTAATTTTCCGAACTCAAGACTTTCGAAATTAGAATAGTTTCCGTTGGAAACATTATGATAAGGGTGTTTGGGATCTTTCTGGCGCATAAACGAGAAGATGACATCGTCTGCGTTAAAGTCGCGGGAGGGTTTGAAGTATTTATTGCTCTGGAACTTAACCCCTTTGCGCAGATGGAAAGTGTAAACCTTACCGTCTTGGCTAATGTCCCAACTTTCTGCGAGGCTGGGCTGCAACTCTGTGGTGCCTGTTTTGAAATCAACCAGACGGTTATAAACCGGCACCGCGCTGGCATCCACACTGGTACCCGATGTATATAACTGCGGATTAAAGTTTTCCGGTGATCCTTCGGAGCAATATACCAAAGTCTTTGCCGCGACAGTGGAACTGACTGTCAGCGCCGCTATTATCAATGCAAGTTTTGTGGTTGTTGTGGTGATAGTTTTCATGCCTGCCCTTATATTTATATTTTTCACCCAGAATAATGCTTGTACAAAGCAACTTAATAAATAACATTAAAAGTCGCATGCAAACAAATGAATATATTCGTCGATACTAAAAGAAGGAATAACGATGACCACGCAACTCACTGACCAATTAACCAGGCGGTTCTTCCGCTATCTGGCCATTACCAGCCAAAGCAAGGCGGGTACTGCCACGTTGCCAAGCACACCTGGGCAACATGAAATGGCGCAACTACTGGCGCGCGAGCTGCGTGAACTGGGTCTGGATAACGTGGTTATTGATGAGCACGCCACCGTGACTGCCGTCAAAAAAGGCAATGTTGCGGGTGCCCCACGCGTAGGGTTTATCACGCATATTGATACGGTGGATGTGGGTTTATCGCCAGATATTTATCCGCAAGTGTTACGTTTTAACGGCGAAGATTTATGCCTCAATCAAGAAAAGGATATTTGGCTACGCACCGCTGAGCATCCGGAAATTCTCGCCTATCCAGACGAAGATATTATTTTTAGCGATGGCACCAGCGTACTGGGAGCGGATAATAAAGCCGCCGTCACCGTGGTCATGGCGATGCTGGAAAACCTGACGCCAGAAATGCGACATGGCGATATTGTCGTCGCGTTTGTTCCCGATGAAGAAATTGGATTATGTGGTGCAAAAGCGTTGGATCTTGCGCGCTTTGATGTGGATTTTGCCTGGACTATCGACTGCTGTGAATTAGGTGAAGTGGTGTATGAAAACTTTAATGCCGCGCATGCTGAGATTCGTTTTACCGGTGTAACCGCCCATCCGATGTCCGCAAAAGGGGTATTAGTGAACCCGCTGTTGATGGCCCATGATTTCATCAGTCATTTCGACCGCAATCAAACCCCGGAAAACACCGAAGGCCGTGAAGGTTATATTTGGTTTAACGGCATGCATACCACGCAAAATGACGCGGTATTAAAGGCGAATATCCGTGATTTTGATACCCAGTCGTTTGAAGCACGCAAACAACAGATCCGCGACGTTGCGGCTAAAATTGCCGCTCAACACCCAACCGCAAAAGTTGATGTCGAGATAAGCGATACTTACAGCAATATCAGCAACGCTATCAAAGAGGATCGTCGGGCCATTGATCTCATCTTCGACGCCATGAAAGAGTTGAATATCGAACCCAAGATCATTCCTATGCGCGGCGGCACTGACGGTGCGGCACTGTCCGCAAAAGGATTATTAACGCCGAACTTCTTTACCGGTGCGCATAACTTCCATTCCAAATTCGAATTCCTGCCCCTGCGCGCCTTTGAAGCCTCTTACAACGTCGCGTTAAAGCTATGTCTATTAGCGGCTAAATAAAGAATGTTACGGGTAAACGCTTAATCGTCTGCCCGTTCATTATCCCATCGTGATTGTAAAAATATTGTTGTCAGAAATTTAACACATCAACTTAATTAACAATCGCTCAGTCATGTTAACACATAGTTTAGAGTATTCCTGCCCGATGTGACCCGATTCAATCTTTATCTGGAATCTTTAGTGTATATTTTCGAGTGCAATAGAGAATATCTGCAGTCGGAAACCAAAATGAAAAACAAATATATATTACAAGAATTTCTGGATGTGAATCGTCTTCAGACATTACAGGATAACTTTAGTAAATCGATGATGATTGCACTTGTCGTGGTCGATCAAGATGGGATCCCTGTTACCAAACCAAGTGGGTTCTCCGACTTTTGTGCACATTCACGTCTCAATCCGACCCTTGCCCAACATTGCCATGTCAGCGACAACGCAGGTGGGCGAGCCGCGATGGAATCGCTTAAACCTGTTGTCTATCGCTGTTATTGTGGTTTTGTCGAATTTGCCGTTCCGATCATGATTAATGACCATTATCTCGGCGCTTTTATTTCCGGCCAGGTGAAAGTCGAGGAGGAAAAAGAGCAAACCATTCCTTATATTTTAAATGACAATCAGATTTGGCGTGAGAATCCGCAGCTTATTCATTTACACGAAAACACTAAAAGAATGCCGTATGATCGGTTTGAATCCACAGCTTCAACATTATTACACGTCTCTTCTTATTTGGTTGAGCAGGCACATGCAAATAATATTCAACGCGAACTCCGTAAAAAAGATCTTGAGTTAACCGATGAATTGCGAAAACGTGTCGAGATTGAACGTTCATTACATGAAGCTGAATTTAAAGCGCTCTCATACCAAATAAACCCGCACTTTTTATTTAACGTGTTAAACACCATCGGCCGCCTTGCTTATCTGGAAGAGGCGCAACGTACCGAAACCATGGTTCATGATTTCTCTGACATGATGCGTTACTTATTACGGAAAAATAACCATGGTTTGATCACCATGAATCATGAGATTAATTACGTTAAAAGTTATATGTCGATACAAAAAGTCAGAATGAGAGACCGCTTTGACTATCATTGTGACATTCCTGAAAAGTATCTTAATATCGTTTGCCCATTTTTGATTCTGCAGCCGCTGGTCGAGAACTTTTTTAATTACGTGGTCGAGCCGCGTGACATCAGCAGCTTCCTGGAGATTAGAGCGAACGACGATGGGCACGATGTCATACTTGAATTGACTGACAATGGCGATGGCATTTCACAACAAGATATCGCTAACATTTTATCGGGTGATCAAAATCGCCAGAAAGGTTCTATCGGTATTAATAACATTCAAAATCGTCTTCGTTTATTATTTGGTGATAGTTATGGATTGGAAATAATCAGTGCACATCAACCTGCAATGGGCACCACCATTAAACTACGATTTCCTATGCTACCAGCCTGATTACAAGGAGAGTAAGCATGTTTAACATTGTGATTGTAGAAGATGAACTGATTGAATCGGAGTCACTGCGTCGCATTATTACACGTTGTGTGGATAATTCTGTGATTCATGAAGCCTCTACCGGAAAAAAAGCGATTCAACTTATCGATACTTTAGATCGTATCGATATGATTTTTGTCGATATAAATATCCCCTTACCTAATGGTAACCAGGTTATTGAATATCTGAAAAGCAAAAAAAATGACACTAAAGTTATTGTCACCACCGCGAACGATGATTTTGATATCGTACGCAGTATGATTAACCTGAAGGTTGATGATTATTTACTCAAACCGGTTAAGCAAAGCATTCTCACCGAAACCATTAAGAAGACACTTAATGTAAATGAAGCTGATGTTGCTGCATTAAAAGCACTAAAGCAAACCATGATAACACTGATTGAAAGCTGCGATTATGCACAGTGGCACAGCTTTTTATTTGAAAGGCTAAATGATGCTTGCACGCGCAAGGCCCTTACTTCGGATCAACGTAAAACCGTAACGGATGTGCTGGAGTTGTTGAACCAATATATTGCGACCCAGGGCGAGAAATTGTTGCCTACCGAAAAAAAAGTCTCAGCTTTGATTCAAGATATTAGCCATCACGGTTTAACCAGCACAGGTTACTATCGAATTATGACTAGCCTGATGTCCATTAGTGAAGACGTATTTGACCAGGCGTTAAAAAAATATAATGGCAATATGGACTTCACCGAACGAGCAAAATTCCACATTGAAAAAAATGTGCTTAAAAACCTGACGCTCGATGATATTGCGACCAAATCATTCGTCAGTGCTTGTTATTTAAGCCGGGCATTTAAGAAAAATATTGGCGCGGGTTTCTCAAATTATATTGCGAATCGCAAAATCAGTATTGCTAAGTCGCTGCTGCAATTCAGTAATTTAAAGGTTAATACTATCGCGCTGGAGTTATCTTACCAGGATGCGAATTATTTCTGTCGCATATTTAAAAAAGAGACCGGTGTGGCCCCTTCTGACTATCGCAAAATCGTCTCGCCGGAATTGCATTAATGACTGCCCTGCTCGCCTTTGCTATCTTGCACAAGGCGCGCCAGGTAAGGCAAGAAAGTCCACTATACCAACAAGATAGTTTACTGTTGTCAGAGGGGTTAGCTCCTAAAATAGGCATACCCTTCTCTTAACAGTGGTATGCCTTTGGACGATTATCTGTTTACCTCTGAATCGGTGGCCGAAGGGCATCCGGACAAAATGGCCGACCAGATTGCGGATGCAATTCTGGACGCGTACTTGCTCCAGGATCCCTGGTCAAAAGTCGCCTGTGAATGCATGGTGAAAACCGGTATCGCCATTGTTGCCGGGGAAATATCTTCTGCGGCTGTGGTTGATATTGAGTCCATTGTTCGCAGCACGATTAAAGCTATCGGCTACGATCATTCCGATCTCGGTTTTGACGGCAACACTTGCGGCGTGCTGAATATCCTCGGTAAACAATCGACTGATATTGCTCATGGTATTGCGGGCAATTCAGCTGATTCCTTTGGCGCAGGTGATCAAGGAATTACCTTTGGATTCGCCTGCAACGAAACACCGGAAGCCATGCCAGCCACGCTGGTTTATGCGCATCGTTTAATGGCGCGACAAGCGATGCTACGCAAAACCAAACGTCTCCCATTCTTATTTCCTGATGCCAAAAGCCAGGTGACTCTGCGTTATTCCAACAACCATATACAGTCGGCTGACACTATCGTGGTTTCCACGCAACACCGCCCTGATATTTCACCAGAGCATCTGCGGGAAGCCGTTATCGAAGAGATCGTGAAACCAGTAATACCGGCTCACCTGATAACAGCGGATACGCGCTTTCTGATTAACCCCGCAGGGAGGTTTGTCATTGGTGGTCCGGTTGGAGATTGCGGCCTGACGGGCAGGAAAATCATTGTCGACACTTACGGAGGAGCCGCCTGCCACGGTGGTGGTGCCTTCTCAGGTAAAGATCCCTCTAAAGTTGACCGTTCAGCTGCATATGCTGCGCGCTATGTAGCAAAAAATATTGTAGCTGCGGGTCTCGCTTCACGTTGTGAAGTTCAACTGGCCTGGGCCATCGGTTTACCTCACCCGGTATCGATTCGAATTAATACTTTTGGCAGCGGTAAACTTGCCGACAAAACCCTTCAGGAGCTGGTGACTCGTCATTTTGATCTCAGTGTTTACGGCATTATTCAGATGCTGGATTTACTGGTTCCCCGCTATCGTCAAACCGCCTGCTACGGTCATTTTGGCCGGGATATTTTCCCATGGGAAAAAACGGATAAAGCAGCGGCTCTGCGCTTAAGCGCAACATCATGAACAATTAACAGGAGAAGATTATGTCCGGGCAGAGTTTAGGTTTGATTGAAACCGTTGGGCTTGCCGCAGCGATTGAAGCCGCTGACGCCGCAATGAAATCCGCCAATGTCCAACTTGTGGGTTATGAACTGACAAAAGGTGGCGGTATGGTTACCGTCAAATTTGAAGGTGAAGTCGGTGCGATAAATGCGGCTGTTGCCGCAGGTGTGGTGGCGGCGAATAAAGTGAGTCAGGTTTACGCTCATCGGGTTATCGCGCGTACCGCCGAGGGTATTGAACGCATTGTTCACTCCGAAGACACCATTGGTATTGAGCCTGTCATAACGCAAGAAACACCGCCGGTAGTCAGTCTTGAAATTCCGGTGCTTGAAATACCGATAGTGATGTCAGAAGACGGAAGCAAGAAAAAACCAGGTTCCGGAAAGCATAAAAAGCGCTAATCCGTGAGCCGCCTGGTAATGGTGGATGACGCTCACGCTTATCCACCCTACGAAAACAAAGCCTTATGTCGGATAAGCGCAGCGCCATCCACCCTACGAAAACAAAGCCACATGTCGGATAAGCGCAGCGCCATCCATCCACGAAAACAAAGCCACATGTCGGATAAGCGCAGCGCCATCCATCCACGAAAACAAAGCCTTATGAAACTGCGTAGCTCGGATAAGCGCAGCGCCATCCATCCACGAAAACAAAGCCTTATGAAACTGCCCAGGTCGGATAAGCGCAGCGCCATCCGACGCCGCGCCTCGTAAACTACTGGCTATCACCCAGCTTACAGGTATTAGACGGTAAATTTCTGGCGATACCGAAACGATAGATTGCAGCTCCGAGACAAGCACCGATGACAGGTGCAATAACAGGCACAATGAAGTAAGGAATATCGCGACCGCCGGTCATGGATATTTCGCCCCAACCTGCAAAGAAGGTGAAGAGTTTCGGACCGAAATCACGGGCAGGATTCATAGCAAAGCCGGTTAACGGTGCTGTAGATGCGCCGATGACTGCCACCAGAATACCAATCAATAAAGGGCCTAATGGGCCACGAGGCACACCATTGCCGTCATCCGTCAGCGCCATAATCAATCCCATCAGCATTGAAGTGATGACAATTTCCACAAATCCTGCCTGCCACACGCTGATTGCTGGCGACGGGAATGTGCTGAAGATACTGGCGAGTTGCAGACTATCCGCGCTGCCACGCACCATGTTGTGCGCAGTTTCAAAATCCGTGAAGAGATTGTGATAGAGCATATAAGCAAGCATTGCTCCACCGAACGCGCCGGCAACTTGTGCAATGCTGTAAGGGATAACTTTGTGCCGCGGAAAGGCGGCAAACAGCCATAAAGCAATAGTAACGGCCGGATTAAGGTGCGCACCGGAAATCCCTGCTGTTAAGTAGACCGCCAATGAAATCGCAAGCCCCCAAACGATACAAATTTCCCACAAACCAAAACTTGCGCCAGCGACTTTTACTGCCGCCAGACAGCTGATACCAAAAAACAAAAATAATCCTGTACCGAGAAATTCAGCAGTACATTGCGCTCTGAGTGTGTCGTTCATAGGGTTATCCTGCTTGTGAGACTTGTGATTGATAAGATGTTTATTTAATTTATCCGCCAACCTGACAATGAAAACCTAATGACTCAATTTCATTTTTTAATAGAGACATTTTATTTTCAGCAATCCCTTGCGCATTTCCCATCGGGTAAATACGCCCTACCAGGCTATATTTATTTTCGCCATAAGAGTGATAAGGCAATAAATGGATTGTGTCGACGTTCAGCATTAATCGGGCAAACTCTCCAATACTGCGGATCTCTTCTGGATTGTCATTAACGCCCGGAATAACCGGAATACGAACGATGGCTTTGGTGAGAAAAGAAATCCTGATGAGATTTTCCAGAATACGGCGGTTGTCTATACCAGTATTGTCCAGATGCACGGCGGGATTGATCGCTTTGATGTCGGTCAGCGCCAGATCGACATACGGGAATACCTCATCAATGACCTCAGGTGTAGTGAAGCCCGTGGTTTCAATTGCGGTATGCCAGCCCTTTTCTTTGCATGCTTTCAGTAATTCACGGGCAAACTCAGGTTGAGCCAGAGGTTCTCCTCCAGATAGCGTAATACCACCGCCCGACCGGCGATAGAGGTTTTCCTCTTTTTGTAATTCACGCATGACATTGGCAACCGTTATGCGTTTACCTTTCATTTCCAGCGCTTGTGTCGGGCAAACTTCAGTACATTTCCCACACTGAATACAGGCGGAGCGATCAATAAAATACGGATTAGTCACCGATAAAGCACGCTGCGGGCAAATATCCACACATTTACCACAGCGAATACAGTCGTTCTTTTTAAAAATTAATTCAGGCTGTGGACGTTGTGATTCCGGATTACTACACCATTTGCAAGATAAAGGGCACCCTTTAAAAAAAGGAATAGTGCGAATACCTGGACCGTCATGTAAAGAATAGCGCTGAATATTAAATAGCACGCCTTCCATTTCGTAATCGACTTTATTCATAGCTTCGCTCGCTATCACCGCAGCGAATGACCTTTGCGGCGTTAAAAATTGATATATAGGCCATGCGAAAACATGGCCTATGTGGTAACGCAATTAATTACAGCTGCTGTTCAGTACGGCTAATAATGTCATCCTGAACTTCTTTAGCTAGCACAACCCACTGTGCGCTATACCCAGCAACACGGACCACTAAATCCTGGTACTGTTGCGGATTTTTCTGCGCTTCTATCAATAGGTTGCGGTCAATGACGTTAAACTGAACGTGCATACCCTTCTTGTCGAAGTAGTTTCTTACCAGGCCGCTAAAGTGGCGTAAACCATTTTCCCCAGCCAGGGATGACGGCAGGAACTTCTGGTTGTACAGCGTACCGTTAGAAGCAATAAAGTGGTCAAGTTTTGCAACAGAGTTCGCGGCAGCAGTTGGGCCAAACGTATCTTTGCCCTGACGTGGAGAAACCCCATCCGCCAGCGGTTCTTTCGCCAGTCGACCATCTGGAAGTGCACTAACATCTTTACCAAACAGTACGTTAGCTGATACTGGATAGATACCTGCCTGGAATTGACCACCACGCGGGTTGGTGTATTTCTCCACTTCCTGGCAATAGATCAGCGCACAGCGACGGGCAACATAGTCGACTTCATCAATGTCATTACCGAAGCACGGTGTATTTTCCAGAATATGGCGAATCTCTTCAAAGCGTGAGGTATTGCCTGCCGCAGCAGGAGCCGATGTCCCGTTTGAAAGCTGACGGTAAACTTCATTTTTAATCGCCGATGGGTCGAGAGAACCGTGGCTATCAATAATGCGTTTCACGATGTCATAAACATCTTTTTCACCCAAAGACGATTTTGCAGATACGCTACCCACTTGATGTCCAAAGTTGGCATCCAGCGCCCCTTTCAGCTCATTGAGGGTCACTTTGCGATCTTCAAATACCTGTTTCTGGATGGCGTAAACAGAGTCTCCAGTATCCGCGATACCGAATGCCTGTGGGCCGGTGAAGTTGTAGATTGCCCCACCTTCCTGCAAGGATTTACCCCGCCCGATACAGTCATCTACCAGTGCTGACAAGAATGGCAATGGGCAACGTTCACCGTGAGCAATATCAACACTGTTACACGCCTCAACCAGTTGGCGAACAAAGTACGCCATCTGGTTGGTGAAGGCGGTATAGAAATCTTCGATGCTGGCGTACTGGGTCATTTCACCCGTGACCGGGCCCAGTTGTTGATTAGCACTACGACCGTTGTTAAGGGTTATCTCCAACACTTTGGCCACGTTAAAGAATGCAGCATCGTGCCAGCCTTCAGTGCGATGCGGAGCCTGAGGTTCAACGCAACCAATGATGCAGTAATCACGTGCATCACGCAGTGATACGCCACGGTTCTGCAGCGACGGAATAATCACTTCATCGTTGTACATCGCCGGAACACCCAGCCCCAGGCGTACCAGTTCACAAGCACGATAGAGAAACTCGTCAGGCGAACCTTGCCAGACGCGAATCGAGAATGAAGGTTGCGGCAGGCGCACATGCGCGGTCGCTTCCATACACATGTAGCTCAGTGCGTTAGTGGCATCCAGCCCATCTTCTGTCTGGCCGCCGACGCATAAGTTCTGGAACACCGCGTAACCAGCAAAAGCCTGAGCAGACACTTCATCACGCGTTTTATTGATGTCGTTGAGTTTGATCCAGCAGCAGTCCACCAGTTCCTGAGCAAATTCTTTGGATATCGCGTTGTCTGCCACCAGGTATGGGTACATGTACTGGTCAAAACGCCCTGGGGAAATAGAGTGGCCGCTGGACTCAATTTGCAGCATGCTCTGGATGAACCAGAAGGTCTGGCAGGCTTCCCAGAAAGTGGTTGCGCCATGTTCAGGCACACGAGTACAGTTTTGCGCGATTTGTTCAAGCTCGCGTTTGCGCGTCGGGTTACTTTCCTGTTGCGCGAGGCGTGTCGCTTCTTGAGCATAACGATGAGCAAATTTAATCGCTGCGTTATAACTCATAATCACTGCGCGATAGAACTGCTCTTTCTTGATATATCCAGGCTCGCTACGATCAAGCGCTTCCATTGCGCGAGTCACTTCATTAATGATGCCGCGAAAACCGATTCTCAACACTTTGCCGTAATCTACACTCACGTGGCCCACGCCGCCGTAGAAGTAGTTACCTACCGTGAAAACGCCATTTGCCATGCTCTCTTTAGTGCTTTCTGACATATAGGATGCTGCAAGCGAACTGGTCGTTTTACCTGGCCAGTATTTAAAGGCTTCATGCAGTTCTTGCGCTGTCTTTTTAGGAATAATAAAAGGATCCGCAATACGGTGTTCCATAGTATCGAATTCTTTTTCTACCCAGTCATATGAAAATTCAGGACAGATTTCAGTTGAGCGCGGATTAATGGTTACCGCCCCCACAATGAGTTCGTCAGGGCGAATAGTTACCGGCAATTCATTAAATATTTTCTCAACCACTTTTGCTCTGCGCATAATAGCAGGCAATTGTTCACTTTCTTTATAAGCTTCGGTGGCCAGCACTGCACGCTCTGATTCCACATAGGGGGTAGCATGCAAAATCATATTTTTTAATCTGACAACACGATCGGTTGGATTAGAAAAACCTTTCTCTAACATAAAAGACTCCCGGAATTAATTATTTAACCTTGCGAGCAATAAACTGCGAGCTGTAATAGATTCTTCATCACGTATTATCAGAATGTATTAACGTCATCCTCTATTAATCGCATGGCTTCATTGACTGCTGACACCTCGCCAAATATAGCGAGCGTAGTAACATGTTGCGGGCAACTGCCATGAATCTCCGATACCACCACGTGCGCACTTTTACTTGCGACGTCTGCAAAGAAGTAGAGATCGGGTACCGGCAACATCACGAGTCCAATTGCATCGATACGAATCAAGTCCAGCCGTGTGCGAAACTCGCTGGGCATCCGCCGTTTTAGCATCGCCAGGGTTTCAGGCGTCGGTGCATTGATGATGCGTTTCTTCATCCCCGATCTCCTCTGGCTTAATCAGCGAATGTTGAGTGCTTCGACCATCACACAACGGCGGTTTCTTGCGAACGCACGGGCAGATGTCAAACCTTCACCCGTTGGCCCGGCAATCGTAAACGTCGGATAACCTTCTCCACCCACGCCCAATCCAGCATAAGAAGGACCATTTTTAACAAAAATAGTGGTCTGGATTTGGCGAGCCATTTTGGTGAGTTTATCGACATTGGTTGAGTGCATGATTGCGGTGTGACGATTACCGTGTTCAACCTGAACCGCCAACTCAATCGCTTCGTCAACGTTATCCACACGCACCACCGGCAACACAGGCATCATCAATTCATGCACCACAAATGGATGATTTTTCTCGGTTTCAATTAAAATAACTTTTGTCTCTTCCGGCGCATTTACGCCCAGCTTTTGCAGGATATAACGAGCATCTTTCCCAACAAACGCTGTGTTCGGACCCGTACCTTTTTCGTTTAACACCAGTGATTGCAATTGCTGAATTAACTTCTGATCGCACAACAGATAAGCCCCGCTTTTCTTCATGCAATGAATCAGATAATCAGCAACCTGGTTCACCACAATCACTTCTTTCTCAGCAATACATGGCAAGTTGTTGTCAAAACTGCATCCATTTACGATATCGCGAGCGGCTTTTTCAATATCTGCCGTTTCGTCTACCACAACTGGCGGATTGCCGGCTCCGGCACCGATAGCCTTCTTACCCGACGACATCACTGTTTTCACAATTGCCGGGCCACCCGTCGCAACCAGCATGCTGATGCGTGAGTCATTGATTAACGCGTTAGTGTTATCAATTGAAGGCTGCGACACCGTTACCACCATATTGGCGGGCGCACCCAGAGTTGCGAGTTTGTTATTAATGAGCTCAACAACGTACAACGAAACATTACGTGAGCGAGGATGTGGGCTGAACACCACAGTATTTCCCGCCGCTAACATACCGATACTGTTATTGATGATGGTTTCTGTTGGATTGGTGGTTGGCGTAATCGAACCTATCACCCCAAATGCTGAGTATTCCATCAGCGTCAGACCGTCATCACCGGTTAATGCTCCTGTAGTGAGATCTTCAAGGCCCGGGGTTTTCAACGCCGCAAGACGGTTTTTAGTAAACTTGTCTTCAACGTTGCCCATCCCCGTCTCTTCCACCGCCATACGCGAAATAGTCCGTAATACTTCATCTTGCAGAAAGACTTCGCGGATGCCCTGAATGAAGTTACCGCGATCGTGCATTGAACAATGGCGATATTGAACCTGTGCAATCACAGCCGCGGCAATGGCTTCATCCATCGTAGCGAATGCCCCGTTGCCTGCCGTTTTCGCCGGAAAAACAGAAGGCTCGACAGAAACCGTCTTATCCGTTTGATGAGCCAGTGCCCTGGCGATAAGCGCATCCAACGGGTCGCTTTCCTGCCTTTGGTGAGCTGCAGGAATTGCCTGTGGAGCGACGTCCGCTATGGTTTTGGTATATTTACTCAGCACGTTAGAAACTGCCTGAGCAATGTCATTATCATTCATGCTATTGATTTCCTTGCTTCACATCGCTTCACAAGCATTTCGCAGCGGCTTAGATGTACGGTTTAGTTGCGGACTTGAGCGGTGCAGGATCAAGCGTTGCAAGCAGTTGTAAACCAACTTCGCGCGCAGCAATCACCGCCTGGCGAACTGCACCGGAATCACCCGCAAAGGTGAAGATCACTTCATTACTGAAGCTGGTGCCGTTAGCTGGGCTTGCATAGCCAATAGGTTCAATGATTGCTGATTTCGCCGCAGCATCTGCAATCAATACGCCGATTGCCGCAGGGCAAGCGCAGGTCATGCCGAATGACTTACCTACCGGTGCCCCGAACGCTTTATTCAGTGCGTGGCTTGCGCGAGCGGTGTATTGAAATTCGAGGTGGCCTGCCGGTGAACCGTAAACATCGCCAAACGTGCGATCAATCTCCGACAGCGCCACTTCGATGGCGCGGCGAACATCAGAAACATCGGTTGCGCCAAAAATAATTAAGCAACCATGTCCACCGCCACCTTCTGTATCACGCGCCAGCTCAATGGATAATATTTCGCTGTTTGTCGCTTTAATGGCTTCATCCGCAGCAAAAATATGTGGTCCAGCGCCAGTACGTGCGCCAAGAATACCGATAGAGCGATATTTCTTATCGATATTCATGACGTCATGCAATTGATTATCGACATTGGCAATGACCAAACCAATAGTGTTCCCCATTGCGGTTCCAACAAATTCTGTTAAACCACATTTGGCAATACTGGTGACATTATTACCGGTTGTACTGACATCAGTTTGTTTATTCATTACTTCAGATATAATCTGCTCAACAAGATTATCTCTCATGGTCAGTATCCTCTGGCGTTATTAAACGACGGCTTTTGGTAGAATTTTCTCTACTTCCATATGCGGACGAGGAATAACGTGTACAGAAACCAGTTCGCCTACTTTTATTGCTGCAGCAGAACCCGCGTCAGTTGCGGCTTTAACTGCGCCAACGTCACCGCGCACAATCACAGTCACCAGACCAGAACCTATTTTTTCATAACCCACTAAAGTCACGTTAGCCGATTTAACCATGGTGTCTGCCGCTTCAATTGCAGAAACCAGACCTTTCGTTTCAACCATACCTAGCGCTTCTTGTTGCATAAAGACCTCATGTATTTCATTGGGAATTAAAAAACGCAGTGGAATAACCGAGTCGATTCTTCTGCTGCGGGTAATATGTTTTCTTAATATGATACTAAGGATATCTGGACAAAATGTTTTGCCCGTCAGCTTGATTATCTTGTTGTCTCGCATGTGTCTGGACAATAAAATCCACGCTCATATCCTTCATAATTCAAGTTGCATCTTTGTTGGCTACACTCACTCACCCGCATCACTGAGTTATGTAAGCTCAGCGGGATTTGCTTGCCGCCGCGATGCAACTTGAATTATTTTGGATATCTATTACAAAGTGCCAGAAATAGCCGCAGCATCCATGGCAATCATTTTCTCTTCATTGGTGGGGATGACTGCCACAAGTGGGCTATTGGCTTTTGAGATAACGCAACCGTGTCCAGCAAAAGTCTGTTGGTTCTTTTCTTCGTCAAGCTGTAATCCAAACACGCCGAGCCGTCTGACGGTTAATTCCCTCACTAACGCCGAGTTCTCACCAATGCCGCCAGTGAAAATCAGTGCATCCAGCCGGTGAAGTGACGCGAGATGCGCACCCAGATGGCGTGTCAGACGATGAACCATCACATCAATGGCCAACGTCGCACGCTCATTGCCCTGGCCACGCGCCTCTTGCAAAGTCCGGCAGTCACTGGATAACCCCGACAAGCCATATAGCCCGGACTGGTTGTTCATCATTTTGTACAAAGAGTCGACAGTTTGCCCGGTGCAGGAGGCGATATAGGCCGCAGCTCCAAAATCCAGATCGCCGCATCGCGTTCCCATGACCAACCCTTCAAGCGGCGTCATCCCCATTGAGGTATCCACACTTTTGCCGTTTTTCACCGCACATACCGATGAGCCGTTACCCAGATGAGCAATCAGAATGCCGTGATCGCCTGGGTCGAGATCAAATTCTTTGACGGCCTCTTCCGCAATGTAACGATGAGATGTGCCATGAAAACCGTAGCGACGAACCTGATAACGTTCCTGATATTCCAGAGGGATCGCGTAGGTGTAAGCCTCGGGCGCTAAAGTCTGGTGAAACGCGGTATCAAATACCGCAACCTGGGCAACGGCGGGGAGCAAGGCCATGGTTGCGTCAATACCGATAAGGTTGGCTGGATTATGTAATGGTGCGAGACCGGAGAGCGCTCGGATTTTTTCAATCACCTGCGCGTTAAGTGCCACAGAGTGTTTAAACTCACTCCCGCCATGGGCAACCCGATGCCCAATCGCTTTAACCGCTGTCAGCAGTTGGCGTTGGTCAAGTTCGTCAAAAAGCACTTTCAACGCACTAAGATGGCTGGCCTCAGGCAATCTCTGGCTAGATTTGTGACCTGCGTGGTCTTTAATCGTCATACAGGCTTCATCAAGCCCGAGTTTTTCAGCCAAACCTGAGAGTACTGGCGCATCATCACCAAATGGGATCAACGCAAATTTCAGCGAGGACGACCCGCAATTAATCACTAAAACCAGTGAAGCAATGGACATATTGATAATCCCAAAATCAATGTATATATGCGTAGGTGCAATGGGTGGATGACGCTGCGCTTACCCCCTACCGTAGGTCGGATAAGCGCAGCGTCATCCGACAACCTGTTTTATTTGCTGCTCGTTAACTCGAAATGTTCGCGGCTAAAACGGCGTAACGTGTTGCTGGCAATAGCCAGATCCTGTTCAACACTGCCGCCGCTTATGCCGATTGCTCCCACTAACACACCGTTTGCCCAACACGGCACACCGCCAGCGAAACAACAGATTCTTTTGTCGTGCTGTAGCCCATAAAGATCGGCACCCGGCTGAACAAGCGGCGCTAATTCGTGGGTGGCCATTTTGAGTGCGACGGCAGTCCAGGCTTTCTGATAAGCAAGACTATGGCTGACCAGTAGCGCGTTATCCTGGCTAAAAAAGTAGCGTTGATGTCCACTGGCATCGACCAGACTGAACACAATGGGAATGTTGAATATCCGGGCTTCGAGGCAGGCATTGCGCCCTAAAGCTTGGGCATCATCCAGACTCAGGGAAGGCTGCCGTTCAGATAATTGCTGCGTGAGAGCGGAATTTATCCAGTTATCTAACTGTGATGGACGGTGTTCATCTTGCCCAAACATATCCCTTCCTCGCTATACGTTAGAGTCCAGTGCGTCAACGATGCCGACAATCGCCGCATCAATAACCGAATGCTCTTTACTGTTACTCATGCGGGCGGAACTTCCGGTGGTCACGATGACAATTTCACCGTTCCCTGCCCCCACGAAATCAACCGCGACCTGCGCAGTTCCTGTCGGCTTATAGTTTTCATCAAGCCGGGCAACGACCAGTAATTTGCATCCGTTTAAAGAGGCATGCTTGGTGGTAGAAACCAGCGCACACGTGACTTTTGCCAGGTACATAAATCCTCCTAAGATCCCTGAATAACAGTGATGTTTTGACGGCGAATTTCATCCTGCGCAGCAGGCGTAATCAGCGTGTGGCTATCAATCTGTAAGTTTTTCGTCCCTGACAACGTGAGAATATCGCTTAGGGTTACCAGGTTTTTGGTGAAGCTGAGAGGTTTGCCGGTATTACCGAGGTTGCATGTCATGTTGCCCGGCATGTTCTTACCCGCGATCACAACCCCGTACTGCTCAATGGTTGAGACGTACTTTGCAAGGCGGTTAAGCAGTGGACGTGCAGACCCCGTCGGTGCGCCGTCCAGACATTCGGGGTTCAATGTAGCAATCACTTTTTTATGCCTGTTGAGGGCATGAAACACCCAATTACTGGCAAGGTTATCTCTGATACACAGGGCAATTTTGCTCAGGCTATTGGTTGAAAGCACAGGTAGAAAAAGGCAGTGGTAGTCGTCGTCAACTTCAATGGACTCATCTTCGATATACTGTGATCCGGTGCCACTTGAATTCATTGCGCTGATGCAGGCGGTTTTCAGCCCAGAGACTCTTGCACTGTAAGAAAACGACACCAGAAGTTGATACCCCGAGCGGTCCAGCGCCGAAAGACTTAACAGGGTCACGGGTAATGTACTGAAATTATTGCCCGTGATTAACACGCGGATTTTCTTACGCCCTGCGTTTAATTCGCGGCGTTTTTGTTCCAGCAATCGAGCAATCAGTGTATCCAGTCGTCGGGATAAAACCTGGTGTTCCATAGCGCCCTCACATCAATCGGTTGGGTTATTTCGGCAAACCAGATCCCCATTGCGAAGCCCAAATCCATTGGCCTCTTCCACATCAATATGCAGTTCAAGCACCGCGTCAGCGCTAACCCGCACCACAACGTGGCGTAATATACCGGCCCGCAAACCGTCGGCCTGAATATCAATTTCCATTCCATCTCGCAGGCCGTGCATCTGCGCCTCTTGCGGTGAAATATGAAGATGCCGCCAGGCGACGATAGTGCCCTGGGGTTTTACGACGCGCCCTTTGGGGCCAACAATCTCAATGCCTGGCGAATCATGCAGATCGCCAGACATGCGTACTGGTGCTTTAACGCCAAGGACAAAACTATCCGCCACCGAGATTTCAATCTGAGTCGAACGGCGCAATGGCCCCAAAATACGGACGTTGGGGATGTCCCCTTTTTGGGTGCGCAAAGTCACTGTTTCTTCTGCGGCATACTGACCGGGTTGCTTAACCGCTTTCATGCGTGTGAGCGTCGAGCCATAACCGAACAACACATCCATATCTTCACGGCACAGGTGAATATGGCGGTTAGAAACACCGACAGGAATAAGTAATTGCGTCCCTTCTTTCACAGGCGTTGACGACAGTCTATTTTTACCGACTGCCAACTCTTGCATAATTTGCCGGGTGATCCTTTCGGCCTGAAGCTGGTTTTCATTCATAATGGAAAAGCCTGGTAAATAATTAAAAATTAAGAATGGTTTTCAGAATAATCATCCCGGGAAATTGCTTCTTGCCTTCAGGCAGGATTTTTTTTACCAACTGGATGTTTCATGACAATCTTGTCCAGATTACCCACCAATGAGTGAAAGCAACCGGTCAATATCTTGAGTGGTTGGTTTTCGCGGATTCGTTGCAGTACAGCCATCTGCCAGCGTTGCATCAATTAAAGGCTGACGTAACTGTTCAAATACCACCATATTCGAACCTAACTCTTTTAATGTGGATGGAATAGTAAACTGACGATTGAGTTGGCGGATATTTCTGACCAGTTGTGAAATAGCCAACTGAGGGTTAGAGTTTTCTATTCCCAGAATGCGCGCGCATTTCATATAAGATTCGGTCGTTTGCGCTGTTGCTTGCGCTGCATTAAATTCAATCACTAGCGGCAACAGCATGGCGTTAATTTTGCCATGAGGAATATGCAGCATGCCGCCAATAGCATGTGCCATACCATGAACCAGTCCCAAACCGGAGGAGTTAAATGCCATACCCGCCATGCAAGAAGCGTTATGCATGTGCTCACGAGGCTTAATATTTTTCTCGTCGTTATAAACTTGCGGCAAATACTGCCAGGTCAGGGCAATCGCCTTTTCCGCCAGCGCATCGCTAAAATCATTCGCCCCTGTCGAAACAAGCGCTTCAATCGCGTGCGTCAGCACATCCATACCCGTATCAACCGCGATATGGCGTGGCACACTTAAGACAAGGTTTGGGTCCAGAATCGCAACGTCAGGCACCAGCGCCTGTGCTACCAGCGGATATTTACGACCATTTTGCGGATCAGAAATAATGGCATAAGAGGTCACTTCTGAACCAGACCCACTGGTAGTCGGAATGGCGATTAACTCAATGGTATGTGTACGATAATGTTCTTCAAGCGTGACTTTAATACCTTTTGCCGCATCAAGTGATGAACCGCCACCGAGAGCAATAATTACATCAGGTTTGAACGTTTTAAATTTTTCAGCGCCCGCCTTTAAAACATCGATATTAGGATCGGGTTTTACCTCCCCAAATATAGATACGGAAGCTTGTGGCATAACTTCGATGAGATAACGAGTTTTACCTGAAGAAACCATAAAGTCATCAGTAACAATGGCTACTCTTTTATTATTTAACGTACGTAAAGAGGTTATCGCCTCTTCACCGAAATATATTTTTGGACAGGAGAAAAGATAACTCGCCATGATGCTAATACCTTACACAGACTGGTTAATGGCATTTATAACCAGTAGCTGAAAATAGTTATTTAAGCTATCACGCGAGAGTTAAAACGATGCTACTCATGCTTGTGCAATAAAAGGATTATTTTGCTCTCTTGCTTTTAAAACCCGCAAAATAATGCAACTGGCAGGACTTGAGACAGTTATCGAATTGATCGGCAACAATCCCAGACTTACCGTCACAGCATTACAGACCGTGGGCAGCAAAGGCTGGGATAGTTTTTCCATTGCTCGATTAAATGACTAAACCCCGTTAATAGATGCACCGCCATCCACTAGCGAGGCGGTGCCGGTAACAAATGAAGATTCATCAGATGCAAGCCACAGCACGGCTCGCGCCAGTTCTTCCGGCTGTGCGACGCGTTTTAGCGCGTGTAGCCCGGTGATAAACGCCTGTGATTCAGCGGTGTTGTTCATATCCCGGTACATATCGGTATCGACCGCGCCCGGTAAAATAGAGTTAACGCGAATGTTCTGCGGGCCAAATTCTGAGGCTAACGCCTGGGTCAAACCTATCAGTCCGGCTTTGCTGGCGGCGTATGACGCCACTTGCGGGAAGGCAAAACTGTAACCGACAAAGGTTGAGGTGAAGATGATCGAGCCCGCGCCATGTTTGAGCATTTCGGCTATTTGATGTTTAGCGCCAAGAAACGATCCAGTCAGATTAATCGCGACCGCATTGGCAAACCCTTCGGCTGAGACTTCTGTGCTCGGGCCGTTTTCTCCCAGTGTACCTGCATTGTTAAACGCAATATCCAGCCGTCCCCATGTCTCTACCGCTTTTGCCACCAGCGCTTTGGCGTACGCTTCTTCCCGTACGTCACCGGACACTGCAACGGCCTCGCCACCCGCGGCTTTTATTTCGGCCACGAGCTGGGCCAGTTCGGCTTCACGCCTGGCTCCGACCACCACTTTCGCCCCTTCGGCAGCGAATAGTTTTGCGGTGGCATAACCGATGCCTGAGCTGGCTCCGGTAACAATGGCAACTTTATCGGCTAAACGTTTCATGGGTAACTCCGGGTCAACGCGGTCAAATATTAACCGCTCAAGGAGTATGGTAGCGGAAGGAGATTCTTGCATTGTTGGCTTTATGGACGCCCTCACCCCGGCCCTCTCCCTCAGGGAGAGGCAGAACACCAGACAGTCCCTTCTCCCTCAGGGAGAAGGTTAGGATGAGGGTTGTTTTAAACAGTGATCGCTTCCATCGCCTGCAAAATACGCTTATCCGAGATCGGATACGGCGTACCTAGTTGCTGCGCAAAGAAACTGACGCGCAACTCTTCAATCATCCAGCGGATTTCCAGCACATCGTCGTCAACGCGGCGGGCAGGAGGCAATTTATTCAGCCACTGCTGCCAGGTTTGCTGCACATGCTCCACTTTCAGCATTTGCACACGATCGCGATGCGGATCGACTGCCATTTTCTCGAGGCGCTTTTCGATGGCATTCAGGTAACGCAAAGTATCACCTAAACGTTTGTAGCCGTTTCCGGTGACAAAACCGCGATAAACCAGGCCGCTCATTTGCGCTTTCACATCTGACAAACCGAGCGCCATGGTCATGTCCACACGCCCTTTCAGACGTTTGTTGATATTGAAAACGCTGGTGAGGATTTGTTCGACCTGCTTCGCAATTTCCACCACGGTTTCGTTGAGTTCTGCGCGAACTTTCTCATGCAGAGCGGCAAAACCTTCTTCGCTCCAGACCGGACCACCCGCCTGCGCAATCAGCTTATCGACGCCGCAGGAAATGCAGTCATCAATCAAATCCATGACTTTGCCGTACGGGTTAAAGTACAGGCCGAGTTTGGCTTTGTTGGGCAGTTTTTCATGCAGGTATTTAATCGGCGATGGAATGTTCAGCAGCAGCAAACGGCGCAAACCCCGCCACATCGCCTGTTGCTGTTCGAGCGGATTATCGAACAACTTGATAGCCACGCTGTCTTTGTCATCCACCAGCGCCGGGAACGCCTTCATGCGGTAGTTACCGCGTTTTTGCTCGTAGCTTTCTGGTAATGAACCGAAGCTCCAGATATGCAGGCCGCTTTGTTCGATACCATCATCCGCGACTGCTGAGAGCGTTTGCTGGACTTTGTCTTTCAGACCGCCTTTTAACTCAGTGAGGTCTTTACCTTCTTTGAGCTTTTTATTGTGCTCATCGACGATGCGGAACGTCATTTTCAGGTGATCGGGTACCTGATCCCAATGCCAGTCTTCGCGGTCAATGGTGATACCCGACATACGGCGAAATTCGCGTTCTAAACTTTCCAGCAGCGGCAATTCCAGCGGCGTGGCACGGCCTAAAAACGCTTCGGCGTAGTTTGGCGCAGGCACAAAGTTGCGGCGCACCGGTTTTGGCAATGACTTGATGAGCGCAATCACCAGTTCGCGGCGCACGCCCGGGATCTGCCATTCAAATCCGGCTTCTTCAACCTGGTTTAACAGTGGCAAGGGAATATGCACTGTCACACCATCGGCATCGGCACCCGGTTCAAATTGATAGGTCAGACGCAGCTTGAGATTCCCCTGATGCCAGAAATTCGGATAGTCGAGTTTACTGACTTGTTCCGCGCCCTCTTTTATCAACATGCTCTTTTCGAAATTGAGCAGGTCGGGCGTCTCTTTACTGACCTTTTTCCACCAGTTATCGAAATGGCGTGCAGAAATCACGTCGTGGGCAATGCGTTGATCGTAAAACTCGAACAGCGTGTCGTCGTCTACCAGAATGTCGCGGCGACGGGACTTGTGCTCCAGTTCTTCAATTTCATTGCGTAACTTGAGGTTGTCACGGAAGAACGCGTGGCGCGTCTGCCAGTCGCCTTCCACCAGCGCGTGGCGGATAAACAGCTCACGACACAATGCAGGATCAATCTGGCTGTAGTTCACGCTGCGTGCCGCAACAATTGGCAGACCATAAAGCGTCACTTTTTCGGTCGCCATGACCGCGCCCTGCGATTTCTCCCAGTGCGGCTCGCTATACGAGCGTTTCAACAGATGTTGTGCCAGCGGCTCTACCCATTCCGGGTCGATACGGGCGGCAATACGCCCCCACAGGCGGCTGGTTTCCACCAGTTCAGCAACCATGGTCCATTTCGGCGGCTTCTTAAATAAACCGGAGCCAGGGAAAATGGAGAACCGCGCGTTACGTGCGCCGGTGTACTCTTGCTTATCCGCATCTTTCTGCCCGATATGCGAAAGCAAACCGGTCAACAATGCGCAGTGAACGGAGCGGAAATCAGCAGGTTCACTGTTAATCGGCAAGCCAAGTTCTTTCACCACCTGGCGCAACTGGGTGTAAATGTCCTGCCACTCGCGCACGCGCAGGTAGTTCAGGTAATCGAGCTTGCACTGGCGGCGGAACTGATTAGACGACAGCTCTTTTTGCTGCTCGCCGAGGTGGTTCCACAAGTTCACATACGCGAGGAAGTCAGATTCTTTGTCGTGGAAACGACGATGTTTTTCATCCGACGCCTGCTGTTTGTCCATCGGCCGCTCGCGCGGATCCTGAATCGACAACGCGGCGGTGATGATCATCACTTCACGCACACATCCAAAGCGCTGCGCTTCCAGCACCATCCGAGCCAGACGCGGGTCAACAGGCAGTTGAGCAAGCTGGCGACCCGATGGCGTCAATTTATAGACGCTGTGATCTTCATCGCTGGTAATCGCGCCGAGTTCTTCAAGCAGGCGCACGCCATCCTGAATATTGCGCTTGTCTGGCGCTTCGACGAACGGGAATGCGGCGATGTCCCCAAGACCCAGCGCGGTCATTTGCAGAATGACGGACGCGAGGTTGGTACGCAGAATTTCCGGATCGGTAAATTCCGGGCGCGAGAGGAAATCGTCTTCCGAATAAAGACGAATACAAATCCCTTCCGAGACACGTCCGCAACGGCCTTTACGCTGGTTGGCTGAAGCCTGGGAAACCGGCTCAATCGGCAAACGCTGCACTTTGGTGCGATAGCTATAACGGCTGATGCGCGCCGTACCCGGGTCGATAACGTATTTAATGCCCGGCACGGTAAGCGAGGTTTCTGCGACGTTGGTCGCCAGCACGATACGACGTCCAACATGCGACTGGAACACGCGGTTTTGCTCGCTGTTCGACAAACGCGCGTACAGCGGCAGCACTTCAGTGTGTGGCAAGTTCAGTTTGTTTAACGCATCAGCGGTGTCGCGGATTTCACGCTCACCGCTCATGAAAATCAGAATGTCGCCTGCGCTCTCGTGACCGAGTTCATCGACGGCATCAAAAATGGCTTGTAACTGGTCGCGATCGGTATCGTCAGCATCTTCGACAATCGGGCGATAGCGCACTTCCACCGGATAAGTACGGCCAGAAACTTCGATGATTGGCGCATTGTTGAAATGACGCGAGAAGCGTTCCGGGTCAATGGTCGCAGAAGTGATAATGATTTTCAGATCCGGGCGACGCGGCAGTAACTCACGCAAATAGCCCAGCAGGAAATCGATGTTCAGACTGCGTTCGTGCGCTTCATCGATAATGATGGTGTCGTATTGCATCAGCAGCCTGTCTTGCTGAATTTCAGCCAGCAAGATGCCATCGGTCATCAGTTTGACCATGGTGTTTTCACTGACGTGGTCAGTAAAACGCACCTTGTACCCGACGCACCCGCCCGGTTCAGTTTGCAACTCCTCGGCAATACGGTTGGCAACGGTTCGCGCCGCCAGACGGCGAGGCTGCGTATGACCAATCAGCCCTTTTACGCCGCGCCCAAGCTCCATGCAGATCTTCGGCAACTGCGTGGTTTTCCCGGAACCGGTCTCCCCTGCCACGATAACCACCTGGTTATCACGGACGGCTTCCAGAATATCCTGCTTTTTCTGACTAACAGGCAGATTTTCAGGGTAGATAATTTTTGGACGCGAGGCTTCACGCAGCAGTACCTTACCGGCTGCCGTGTCGAGTTCCTGGGCCAGTGAATCTAACAGTGCTTGCTGCGATTCAGGATTTTTCACCTTCTTCGCGCCATGCAAACGGCGTGAGAAGCGCTGTCTGTCGCGTAGCATTAAGCCATCAAGGCGTGAGAATAATGAAGACAGTGAGGGTTTTATGTTTTCCATTGCGTAGTCATCATGGCAGCGCACTGCCTGGTATACCCGTCGTATTTCAAGTTGCAGGTGCGTTGGCTACGTTCACTCGCCCAAATCACTTAGTTGACTAAGCTCATCGGGACTTATTCTCTTGCCGCCTGCCTGGAACATGAAATCCATAGGGTAAAATTTTCCGTTGAGCTAGATTAGCACATCACACCTTTCGACGCCTTGTTCAATAAAATCGAACATAGAGTTCGATATATTGCGCTATCACTGCAATCGGATTGTGAATAAAGTACTTCACAGAAACGGGCAATCTGTCCCGAATGAACACAACAAAGGAATCACCCATGAGCAAAGTATTAGTTCTGAAGTCCAGCATCCTGGCAGGTTACTCTCAGTCAAATCAGCTGTCTGACTATTTTGTTGAACAATGGCGTGAAGAGCATAGCGCAGATGAGATCACCGTGCGTGATTTGGCTGCAAACCCAATCCCAGTGCTCGATGGTGAGCTGGTTGGTGCGCTGCGTCCAGGCGATGCGCCACTGTCTCCACGTCAGCAAGAAGCGCTGGCACTGTCTGACGAACTGATTGCTGAGCTCAAAGCTCACGATGTGATTGTTATCAACGCACCAATGTACAACTTCAACATTCCAACACAGTTGAAGAACTATTTTGACCTGGTTGCTCGTGCGGGTGTGACCTTCCGTTACACCGAAAAAGGTCCAGAAGGCCTGGTGACGGGTAAACGCGCTGTGATTCTGACCAGCCGTGGCGGCATCCATAAAGATACCCCAACCGATTTGCTGGTTCCGTATCTGAACATCTTCCTGGGCTTCATCGGGATCACCGATGTGAACTACGTGTTCGCTGAAGGTATTGCTTACGGTCCAGAAGTGGCAAGCAAAGCGCAAACTGATGCGAAAGCTGCGATTGATAGCATCGTAACGGCTTAATCTTTTCGTCATACTTAAATTTTAAAAACGGCAAACCTATGTTTGCCGTTTTTTATTGTTTTAATTATTACAACAACATAAAAATTAATATGAACGAAGATGCTAAAAACATAAGCCCAAACCATTGAGTATAAAGTAAGGCAAAAACAAACAGGCAATGCATAACCCACCAAAAGAAAATCCGTTTTCGCAGACCATTCCAGTCATAATGTGGGTAGCATAGTTTTAATATATAAATAGTTAATGTTGTCAGAATAATCATAACGTTATCATCCGTGTAACGCAGGCATGCTCAATGAACAAGTAGTATAAGGACTCATTTTGTTTGCGAAATATCTTAAACAATATTAACCGTACTTAAAATGCTTTGCAATTAGTGTTATCTAATATTAATAAATAAAATAAACATTTTAAATCAATGAATTAACATTAATTAAACGATAAGAAATAACTTCGGAAAATGTGATTTAAAGAATTCATTCATTGAATGAATGTTATTAAGAGAAATATTGAAGGGAATAAAGCAGAAGTGGAATAAGTAGAATAAAAGAGAGGCGATTTAACATCGCCTCTCTTTTTAACGTAATTAACCAATTAATGGCTGGGCTGTTTTCTCAACTAACGCCAACAGGAGTTTAATATCCTCGAGCGTAACAATTGGATTCAGCAACGTCATTTTCAGACAGGTCACGCCGTTATGCTCAGTCACGCCTAAGTTGGCACGACCTGAATCTAACAACGCATCACCAATCTTCTGGTTCAGCAATGCGATAGCTTCATCGCTACTGTTAGCCATCTGCTCAGGACGGAAACGGAACAACACGCTCGCCAGTTGTGGTTTCATCACCAGTTCCAGAGAAGGTTGTTCAGTCACGTACTGCGCAACTTGCTGAGCAAGTGTCACACCGTGGTCGATGATCGCGGCATATTGCTTCTGACCCAATGCTTCCAGGCCCATCCACAGTTTCAACGCATCGAAACGACGCGTGGTCTGCAACGATTTGGACACCAGATTTGGCACGCCCTGCGCTTCATCGAACTCAGAGTTCAGATAAGCGGCCTGATAGCGCATCAATTCATAGTGACGGGCTTCTTTCAGCAAGAACGCACCGCAGCTGATGGTCTGGAAGAATTGCTTATGGAAGTCCAGGGTAATGGAATCCACTAATTCGATACCGTCCAGATAATCGCGATACTGCTCTGACATCAGCAAAGCACCGCCCCACGCCGCATCAACGTGCACCCAAATCTGGTGTTGTGCTGCAAGTGCGGCAATATCACGCAGTGGGTCGATTGCCCCTGCATCGGTGGTACCGGCAGTCGCCACTATCGCGAGGATTTGCTCGCCGTTAGCCTGAGCTTGAGCCACTTTTTCACGCAGATCGTTAAGATCCATACGCGCGAATTCGTCAGTTTTCACCAACGTCACTGACTGGTAACCGAGGCCCATCAACGCCATGTTCTTCTGCACTGAGAAGTGCGCATTTTCAGAACACAGGACTTTAATCTTTCTCAGATCGCCAGTCAGACCATCCTGCTGGATGGAGTGACCCTGGCGGGCGAAGAAGGCATCACGTGCCAGCATCAGACCCATCAGGTTACTTTGGGTGCCGCCACTGGTGAATACGCCAGCGTCGCCTGCCTGATAACCCACTTGAGCACGCAGCCACTCAATCAGCTTCATCTCGATAATGGTCGCTGATGGGCTTTGGTCCCAGGAGTCCATGCTCTGGTTAGTGGCGTTGATCAGTACTTCAGCCGCCTGGCTGATGACCAGACTTGGGCAATGCAAATGCGCGACACACTGTGGGTGATGCACCGACAGGCTGTCTTTTAAGAAGAACTCGATGGCACGTTCAATAGCAGCCTGGTTGCCCAGGCCCTGCGGATTAAAATCCAGTTGAATGCGCTCACGCAGTTCAGCAACGCTTTTCCCCTGATACATCTCAGGTTGCTGCAGCCACTGCACAACAGCCGCACTGGTCTGCGCAATCGCCTGCTGGTAGGCTTCAGTGCTTTGCGCTGAGCCGGCCAGAATCGGGTTTAAATCAGACATTGTGGTCATTCGCTCCACTCAGACAGGTTTGATGCCGGACGCCAACAGCGCCTGCTCAAATTTGTCGAGGAAAATAGCCAGCTCATCGTTAGTGATCAGCAAGGATGGTAGCAGACGCAGCACGCAACCATTACGGCCGCCACGCTCCAGAATCAGCCCAGCTTTGAAGCAGTTTTTCTGCAGCAATGCGGACAGCTCTGGGTCAGACGGGTAGCAACCCATATGATCTTTTGCTTCGTTTGGTTTAACCATCTCAATACCGATCATTAAGCCCAGACCACGAACCTGGCCGATGACCGGATAACGTTTTTGCAGGTTAGCCAGTTGGCCTTTCAGCCATTCACCTTGAGCGGCAACTTTGTCAGCAATATTGTTTTCTTTCAGCAGCTTCAGAGTCGTCAGGCCGGTTGCCATCGCCAGTTGGTTACCACGGAAAGTCCCGGTGTGATGGCCTGGTGACCATGCATCGAACTCTTTCTTAATACCCAGTACCGCCAGTGGCAAGCCGCCGCCAACGGCTTTAGACATCACGATGATGTCTGGCTCAATGCCAGCATGTTCGTAGGCAAACAGTTTGCCGGTACGGCAGAAACCAGCCTGCACTTCATCGATGATCAGCAGAATGCCGTGTTCCTGGGTGACTTTGCGAATGCGCTGCAACCACTCGGCTGGAGCCGGGTTCACGCCGCCTTCACCCTGAACCGCTTCCAGAATGACTGCCGCAGGTTTGCGCACGCCACTCTCAACGTCGTTGATCAGGTTTTCGAAGTAATAAGTTAATGCTTTAACGCCAGCTTCACCGCCAATACCCAGTGGGCAGCGGTACTGATGCGGGTAAGGCATAAACTGAACTTCAGGCATCATGCCGTCGACCGCTTCTTTCGGAGACAGGTTACCTGTCACAGAAAGTGCGCCGTGCGTCATGCCGTGATAGCCGCCGGAGAAGCTGATGATGCCTGCACGGCCTGTGACTTTCTTAGCCAGTTTCAGCGCCGCTTCAACCGCATCCGCACCGGATGGGCCAGTAAATTGCAGGCAATACTCTTTGCCCTGTCCTGGCAGCAAGGAGAGAAGATATTCAGAGAACTGATCTTTCAACGGTGTTGTCAGATCCAATGTATGTAACGGCAAGCCGCTAGTAATGACATTTTGGATGCTTTGCAGCACGTCAGGGTGGTTATGTCCAAGAGCAAGCGTACCTGCCCCCGCAAGGCAATCAAGATATTGATTATTCTCAACATCAGTGATCCAAACACCATTGGCCTTAGCGATAGCTAAAGGCAATTTACGTGGATAACTCCTAACATTCGATTCAAATTCAGCCTGTCTGGCCAAATAGGTTTCATTGTTACCATTTAATGAATTCGCACCTAAACTATCAATACGGACTTTATCCGTCATCATATCTCTCCCACAACTGCCGATTCGTTAATCAGCCGTTGAATTATTAAATGTAGAAAAACTGACCACTCTGTAAAAAACGCCGTCAATATAGGTTCTTTTCCCTCTCTACTCAATATTTTATTTTGTTAATCTCTGTATGTTGTCTTAATGTTTTTTTCTTGTACTTCTTTTATGAAAATCAGTGCGTTATCTGAACAGTAGTCATTAATGCTGTTTATATGAGATATTGCAGTCATTAAAATTGAATAACCACATTGATGATGCAGGATAATTCCTGAGCCAATAGCTTTCCTGTTACACACCTGCCAGTGAAACGCATAGACGACAATTTGCTTCTCAGTTTGTATGAGGCCCTGTCACTTGCTTAATTCCGTTATAAATACTTTTGACCGGCACTGTTAATTAGCAATCAAATTAAAATATGCCTGGTTATATTTTATTGATAAATTTCAAGAACAAAGCAATTGGTTTATGCTAAACTTTTTATTAAGAACTGATCTGTCAAGGGATAAATGGTTCATCACCATGATGTTAAAACATAAAATTTTACGCGGGTTAATTTCCACCGGCGTCATTGCATTCACTTCGATATTTTTCGTTTATGAATTAACGAATAGCTATCATTCTATGAATGCATACATGCATTATATTATTGAAAAAGCAGAATCTTCATTTATTTATGATAAATACCAAAACCAAACTATCGCGAGTAACTTAAGCCGCCATTTTAACGCACCGCACTCCCCTTTATCCCATGAAGAACAGCAAAGTCTCTGTGCACAACTTGAAAGCGCCCGCAATGTTAAAGGTTTTAATCTCACAGAGCCTGGCAGCCCATTACTACAGGGAACGTTTCAGACGTTAACATCAGGCTGTTCGGGCTGGACGCAGGATCTCATGGAATTGAAAGCACTGGATAATGCTGCCCGCCTGATGCAAAACGGTCTCAGGTCTGAAAGCAGCCCAGGTCACAGAGATAACCGCTCGCTTTATTATGTCGACCTTCAATACAGATATATATACTCATCATCATTTATCAATGCGAATAACTTTACCCTCAGCGACAATGACTTCATACAATATGAAAAATTAAGTCGCAGTATGACTGCGGTAAATGAATATGAGGCGGACAATATGGATACGCCGAAGATTTATCAGGACGCGCTCAGCAAACAAAATATTATGAGCATTCTGACTCCAGTGTATAACCACGGAAATTTAAAAGGCATTGTCATCTCTGACTACAAAATCAGCGATCTGAAAAGTATATTTTATCCTACTGACAGACCGTTAGTTTACAATAATTTAGACATTACCATTGTGGATCTTAAATCCAACAAAGAGATCATTGTTAAACGAAGTAAAAAATCCTTCTTTAATTATGTTCGCTACAATTACGACCTTCCACAAGGTGTGCAAATCCAGCTTTCTTTGGATGTACTCTATTTTCTTCTTTCCTCATGGAAAGTCATTCTGTTTTATATCATTTCTACGGCAGTGCTTCTGCACCTGGTTCGCCTACATTTTCGCCATCATATCAATGTCAGCAAAGACAATATCAGCGATTCGATGACCAACCTGTATAACCGCAAAGTCCTGAGCGCCGGGCTGGAAACGCGGCTGCAACGTCTTGTCAGCGCCAATATACCGGTGACATTTATTGCGCTTGACTGTGATAAGTTGAAATACATCAATGATACGTGGGGACACAAAGAAGGCGATCGGGCCATTATTACGCTTGGCAAGGCCATTTTAAGCTCGGTACGCCAGAGCGACTATCCAATACGTTTGGGTGGTGATGAGTTTTACCTGATCCTTATCGATTTCCCGATTACCGATAGCGAATCATTAATTGAGCGAATCGCGACAAAAATTAAAGAACTCGATGATTCCGGGCGCATTCACTTTTCCTGGGGAGCCTCTGCGATGGCGCCTGGCAATACACTGGATGAAATGTATAAGGCCGCAGACGCACAGCTGTATCTGAATAAAATGCAAAAGAAATGACGGGTATTATTTGCGCATCCACTGCCCGTTAATCCCGCGCACATACTCACCAGGTTGTGCGCGTGCCACGAGCTTTTGCCCTGCAAGCTCCGCAACCTGATTTGCCGATATGTTGTTGCTGTCCGCGAGCTTCTGATAATTTTCCGAGCGCGCTTGATTGATGGTTTTCACCAACTCCAGCGTCTCTTTGTCCTGTTTGACTGGCGCAATAAAGCCGCTGAGAGTCTCCCCTACGCGCCCCTGCTGGCGGGCTTCGGACAAGGTTAACGCCATGACCTGGCTGCTCAACAGCACGCTCGCCATAACAACACCTTTAACGATATTTTTCATGAGGCTCACTCCGTGCCGAACAAATCGCTGCGGTTTTTCAGCAACGTTTCCACGTCTTTATCCACTTTAATATGAATCTCATGCTCAATTTTTACATTCATATTAATGGTGATAGGTTCTTTCGGCGCCGCAACTTCGATACGTGGCGTACATCCTGATAATGTGGCAATCCCTGTCGCCAGGAGTGTAGCGATGACGATTTTCATTGTGTTTCCTCACAAGCTTTATCGCGTGTCTGACAACGCACATCCGGTGGTGCGGAAGGTAGTGCGGTATGTTGCTCAAGCCAGGTTTGTAAATTATCTCCAAAACGCAGGCTGCGCCAAAGCGTAAAGAGGTTTTCCTGATGGCTGTAATTCAGCCGAACTGCGTTCCTTTTCCCGTCAACCTGGCTGGTGCCCTGCACATTCGCCTGTAACTTTAATACGCCAAGGTTATCTAAATTAATATGGGTCCAGGAATGAGAAATTTCCATATATCGTAACCAGTTAACAGCCACACCTGCGGCTATATTGTTTTCAACAATGGCATCCGCCATGTCTTTATCCAGTCGTAATGTCAGCGGCCCTGGGTTGGTCAGCCAGCCGTCTTTAATTATCCATTGCGGATGATTCAGCCACAGCGGCAGCGCGCCGTTCACCCGCCCGGACATCGTGAACTGTTTAGGGTTCACCGCGCTCACCAGTTCGCTTGATGAGATATTTTCTAAGCGTAGCAACGCGGCGTCACGTTGGGGCAAGCGCAGCTGTTGCACACGCAATTTCCCACCCAAAATATCCACGCTAACATTGCTGAGCGACAGCGGCTGCGTGTCACTCCACGGATACCAGCCTTCAAGGTCAGCGGTGATATTGGTCGAGGTGACCTGGTTTTTCACTTCGGCAATGCGCAGCGTCACCGGCCCGTCCGTCCCCAACTGCCAGGTACCGTGGCTAAAACGGAATGGCAGCACAAAATCGACACCGTTTATCTGGTTATCCGGCATCCAGACACTGCCGCTTTTCACCACGCCATGCCCACCGGCTTCAAAACCCTGGCCAGCCGCCGCAGAAAAAGCGACCTGTGAATAGAGCGTGCCGTCTTTTAAGGTCATCTCCCAGTCGGCAGGGATTAGCGGCTGGAACACACTCAGCACTTGTTGTGGCCACCAGGCGTTACCACGCAGACGCTCCCCGTCCCAGCGGCCATTCACCCGCACCGGCCCAATCTCACCGGCATGCAGGTCACCTTTATACTGGAACGACGACGGGTCTGCGCCGGTGACGCTGAAGGTTAACACCGACGGTGGCAAGGTGCTGCCGCCGCTGAAGGTCGTTTTACCGGCGTTTAAGGTGAACGCACCATCAAATGAAGGCGCGGTGACATCGCGTTGCCAGTGCAGCGGTTTGTCGAGTTTCAGGCGCGGCTCGGTAACCAGCATCGTGCCGTACTCGAGTTTGTCAAATCCGGTCGAAAGCGACGTAAGCTCGATAACACTGTCGCGCCATTCACCAAAGCCGCGCACATCCCACTTCGCCTGCATCGGAGTAAATTCGCCATTACCCCAGTATTTCCAGCGCCACAAACCCGCATCGGGTAAAAAGTTGTCCGCACGGCCATCCAGATGAAGCACGAAGTTGCCCATCTGATTTTCATGAGCGCGAACAATGGCCTGCAAGCGCCCGTCCACGCCTTGTTGCGTAACGCTCACCCCCGCAAGCGGCCAACGGATCTCATCTACATCCAGCGCATCAATCACCCGCCCACGGGAACGGAGCAATGCCCCAGGGCGGAACAGTAGCTTAGGATTGGCAATCGCCCCGCTAATTTCACCAGGCAGCACCGCGTAAAACACCATGCCATCCTGCTTGGCTTCACCGGTTAATTGCACCGGCAATGCGCTGTTAACCAGACTGAGTTTCCCAGGGCCGATATTCAGCACCGCATTGGCTTTACCAGCATGGCCCTCGGTGATGACATTCATCCGGCCACTAATGACTGCTTTTTCGAACCCTTGTTTCCAGTCATCCACGCGTAATGCAATCCCTCCGCGCAGAGGAACGCCGGCATACGGCCAGAACCACCGACCGCCATTCACTTCAAAAATCGTGTCACTGACAGTCCAGGGCAGCGTCACCAGCGGTTCAGCATCGCCCGGTTTTTCTACGGTTAAGGCCCCTTCTTCTGCCTGCCATCCCAGCTCGACATTCACCAACTCAGGTTCTTGTGGAATGCGAAGCTGGGTCGTGAGATGGCCCTCTTCTGGCAAGCCAGTCGTGAGCGGCGGCAAGGTTATCTGACCGGCCAGTTCAAGCGGCTCCATCCCGGCTATCGCCTGAATCTTTAACTTTTGTAACGCTAATAACTGCCCGTTCAGTTGCGCATCTACACTTAACGAAGTACCGGCATAATGAATAGATTGTTGTTGCGGCGAGAGACTCAGACGCAAGCCGCCGGAGAACTGTTGAAACGGCGTTATATTGACCCTATCTATAGTAATAAGGCTTTCCGGCAGCATGGATTGCCATTCTGCAAGCGTACGGGGTGCCGCCGGGCCTGACTCGTCGAGCGGCATTTTGCTCAGGCAATCGACGTTAAGATTGAGCGTATCCATATGGATGCGCCAGCGGTTCGGGTGGCTCAGGGTGGCGTCTTTAACTGTCGCGAGTACGCAGTCGCCGGCAAGATAGCGCAAGTCAGGAACAATTATCGCGCCGCGCTTAAGTTTCGGGCTGGCTTCCATGGCGATACGTGTCCCTTGCGGCAACCAGATCCCGGCAAGCGTGGGTAGCCAATTGGCGATAGTCATCGTGAGCGTCAGCACCAGCAAGATGACAATCAACAGCAACGCGATAATGGCTTTATATTTACCCTTCATGGGCGATTAAGATCCTGATTCAGCGACAATTTTGTACCCAGCTATACAACATATGCGATGTATCCTGCATTATTCAAGCCGGGCGTGAAGGTCAAGCCTGGTTTAAGCGTAGCTAAGCTTGACTAAGCAGCAGAATTTCATCGATAAAAATGTTTTTTAAGATTTGTATGATTATTTTAAGCGTGGTAATTTTACAGCAATATCATTCTGGAGATAAGTCTCATGAAACTGGCAGTTTATAGCACAAAACAGTACGATAAAAAGTATCTGGAGCAGGTTAACACTGAATATGGCTTTGATCTTGAATTTTATGACTTCCTGTTAACCGAAAAGACAGCCAAAACTGCTCATGGCTGCGATGGCGTTTGTATCTTCGTCAATGACGACGCGAGCCGTCCGGTACTGGAAGAACTTAAAAACCAGGGTGTGAAATTCATTGCACTGCGTTGTGCAGGTTTTAACAACGTCGATCTGGAAGCGGCTAAAGAGCTCGGTTTGCCTGTGGTTCGCGTTCCAGCGTACTCACCCGAAGCGGTCGCAGAACACGCCATTGGCATGATGATGTGTCTGAACCGTCGTATTCACCGCGCTTATCAACGTACCCGTGATGCGAACTTCTCTCTCGAAGGGCTGACCGGTTTCACCATGTTTGGCAAAACTGCCGGTGTGATTGGTACCGGTAAAATTGGCCTGGCTGCGCTGAAAATTTTGAAAGGTTTCGGTATGCGCCTGCTGGCGTTTGATCCGTACCCAAGTGCAGCGGCGATTGAACTGGGCGTGGAATATGTCGATTTGCCAACGCTGTTCGCACAGTCAGACGTTATCTCCCTGCACTGCCCGATGACACCCGAAAACTACCATTTGCTTAACCGTGCGGCGTTCGATCAAATGAAGAACGGCGTGATGGTTATCAATACCAGTCGTGGTGGTTTAATTGACTCTCAGGCAGCTATCGATGCCCTGAAAAATCAAAAAATTGGCGCGTTAGGGATGGATGTGTATGAGAACGAACGTGATCTGTTCTTTGAAGACAAATCTAACGACGTGATCCAGGATGACGTATTCCGTCGCCTGTCGGCCTGCCACAATGTGCTGTTTACTGGCCACCAGGCGTTCCTGACTGCGGAGGCGCTAACCAGCATTTCTGAGACGACGCTTGAAAACCTGCGTCAGTTAGAGAATGGCGAGGCGTGTGCTAATCAGGTGAACTGATTTCAGTATTGACGCCCTCACCCTGACCCTCTCCCCCAGGAGAGGGGATAAAACCGTTTTACTCCTTCTCCCTCAGGAGAGGGGGGAACCTGTTTTCCCCTTCTCCTTCAGGAGAGGGAGGAACCTGTTTTCCCCTTCTCCCTCAGGAGAGGGAGGAACCTGTTTTCCCCTTCTCCCTCAGGGAGAAGGCCGGGATGAGGGTGCTTTAAGAATATCCTTATAATAATCAGATGTAATTTTGATATAGTGCGACAAACTCATTGATGACATGAATAACTTAGGGAAAAGAGATGAAAAAATTAGCTTCACTGGCACTGGCGGCAATGGTTCTCGCCGGTTGCGCCCAATCTGGCGATAAATCCTCTGTCACCGCACAAGATCTGCAACATCACCGTTATGTTCTGCAAACCGTAGACGGCAAACCGCTGACCGGCATCGAACGTACGCCGGAACTCAGCTTCGGTGAGAACATGCATATTTCAGGTTCGATGTGTAACCGCTTTATGGGTCAGGCAACACTTGAGGACAGTACGCTGAAATCGAAAGGTCTGGGAATGACCATGATGATGTGCCCTGAGCCACAGCTGAACCAGCTTGATCGTATGATTAGCGACATGCTGACCAGTGGCGCGAAAGTCGCTCTGGCACCGCAACAACTGACGCTGAAAACCAGCCAGCATACTTTAGTTTATAAACTGGCCGATCTGGTCAACTGATTCGACTAATACGCCCCACACGTTCCGGCGGCAAGCGCGTTTTCACTACAGCGTTTGCCGTTAGGCATCGCGCACATCCCGGTTACCGAACCATCCAGCTGACGAGCGACACTCAGCGCCCCTCCCACCATGGCACAACTTGCCTGCCCCTGACTGGACATTGCCGCGCGCATACCCGGTGGTACGTGAGCCGCGGTGGCTTGTTGAGGTGGTTCATTACTACTGCATGCCGACAGCATTGATGTGGATAACAACAGTGCGGCACAACCCGCTAAAAACGCAGCGCGCATTAATCCTCTCCCCCTAAACGTTGCAAAACCTAAGAATCATAAGCGCTGGTACTGTGTTCCGTCGAGAACATAAGGCCATAAAATGTGTGTGATTTTGCAATGCAGATCACTTTACCGCGCAAAACTCAAACAATACCCCCACTAAAAATATCAATATTGGCTCAACGCAGGACACAAAAGCGAAAATCACGATCTGTGGGCTTTGCTAGAATTAAATCATTATTCTTCGGTTCCGCGCGGTTATGCGGGCCTTGTTATGTTCATTTTGTTGCGCAATGTAAGGGTGTCTTATGATCACTACCGACGGCAATGGTGCGGTCGCATCTGTGGCGTTTCGCGCCAGCGAAGTTATTGCCATCTACCCGATAACCCCCAGCTCTACCATGGCAGAACTTGCTGATGCCTGGTCAGGAGATGGCAGGAAAAACGTGTGGGGTGATACGCCACGCGTTGTAGAAATGCAGTCCGAAGCCGGGGCAATTGCCGCTGTTCACGGCGCGCTGCAAACGGGTGCCCTTTCCACTTCCTTTACTTCATCGCAGGGCTTACTGCTGATGATCCCGACACTCTACAAACTGGCCGGACAATTAACGCCGTTTGTCCTGCATGTGGCGGCACGTACCGTTGCGACCCACGCACTCTCTATTTTTGGTGATCACTCAGATGTGATGGCCATTCGCCAGACCGGTTGTGCGATGTTGTGCGCAAGCAGCGTTCAGGAAGCTCAAGACTTCGCGCTGATTTCGCACATTGCCACGCTGAAAAGCCGTGTGCCGTTTATTCATTTCTTCGATGGTTTCCGCACATCCCATGAAATCAACAAAATCGTGCCGATTGCTGACAGCACTTTGTTGCAACTGTTGCCGCAAAAAGAGATTGATGAACACCGCGCCCGCGCCTTGAATCCTGAACATCCTGTTATTCGTGGCACCTCCGCCAACCCTGACACCTACTTCCAGTCACGTGAAGCCAGCAACCTGTGGTACGACGCGGTCTATCAGCATGTCGAAGAAGCGATGGACAGCTTTGCTACCGCCACCGGTCGCCAGTATCGTCCATTTGAATATTACGGCCATCCGCAAGCTGAACGCGTGATTATCCTGATGGGTTCTGCCATCGGCACCTGTGAAGAAGTGGTCGACGAACTCCTGACTCGCGGCGAAAAAGTCGGCGTACTGAAAGTTCGCCTGTTCCGCCCATTCTCAGCCGATCATCTGCTGGAAGTGCTACCTGCCAGCGCACGCCAGATTGCCGTTCTCGACCGCACCAAAGAACCGGGCGCACTGGCAGAACCGTTATATCTCGATGTGATGACCTCCCTTGCGGAAGCCTTCAACCGTGGCGAGCGTGATTCGTTGCCGCGCGTCATCGGCGGGCGCTATGGTTTGTCATCCAAAGAATTTGGCCCTGACTGCGTGCTGGCGGTATTTAACGAACTGACTCAGGCAAAACCTCGTCCGCGCTTTACGGTCGGGATTTACGACGATGTGACCAATTTGTCGTTACCCTTGCCGGAAAATACCCTGCCGAATCGCGCCAAACTCGAAGCGCTGTTTTACGGCCTCGGCAGCGATGGCAGTGTTTCCGCCACCAAAAACAACATCAAAATTATCGGTAACTCGACGCCGTTCTTCACTCAGGGTTATTTCGTCTATGACTCGAAAAAAGCCGGTGGCCTGACCGTTTCGCATTTGCGCGTCAGCGAGCAGCCGATTAATTCCACTTATCTTATCGACCGGGCTGATTTTGTCGGCTGCCACCAGTTGCAGTTTATCGACAAATATCAGATGGCTGAGCGCCTGAAACCCGGCGGTATCTTCCTGCTCAACACCCCGTATGGCGCCGATGAAGTGTGGCATCGCCTGCCGCAAGAAGTTCAGGCGGTGTTGAACCAGAAAAAAGCCCGCTTCTATGTGGTGAATGCCGCAAAAATTGCTCGCGAATGCCAGCTCGGTGCGCGTATCAACACCGTGATGCAGATGGCGTTCTTCCATCTCACCCAGATTTTGCCGGGCGACACTGCGCTGGCCGCGCTTCAGGGCGTGATTGCAAAAAGCTACAGCAGCAAAGGTCAGGAGCTGGTTGAGCGTAACTGGCAGGCGCTGGCGTTAGCGCGTGAATCGCTGGCCGAAGTGGCCTTGCAAGAGGTGAATGAAAGCAGCCCGATGCGCCCTCCGGTGGTTTCCGATGCGGCACCGGATTTCGTTAAAACCGTCACCGCCGCGATGCTGGCCGGTCTTGGCGATGCGCTGCCCGTTTCCGCGCTACCGCCCGATGGTACCTGGCCGATGGGCACCACGCAGTGGGAAAAACGCAATATCGCCGAAGAAATTCCTATCTGGAAACCGGACATTTGTACCCAGTGTAACCACTGTGTGGCGGCCTGCCCGCACTCGGCGATCCGTGCCAAAGTGGTGCAGCCCGACGCGATGGAAAATGCCCCTGCCGCTTTGCAATCACTGGATGTGAAATCCCGCGATATGCGTGGGCAAAAATACGTGTTGCAGGTTGCGCCAGAGGATTGCACCGGCTGTAACTTGTGCGTCGAAGTTTGCCCGGCAAAAGACCGCCAGAACCCGGAAATCAAGGCCATCAATATGATGTCGCGCCTTGAGCATGTTGAAGAAGAAAAAGAGAATTACGACTTCTTCCTCAAACTGCCGGAAATGGATCGCACCAGCCTGGAACGTATCGACATTCGTACTTCCCAGTTACTGACGCCGTTGTTTGAGTATTCCGGTGCCTGTTCCGGTTGTGGCGAAACGCCGTACATCAAACTGCTGACCCAGCTGTATGGCGACCGCATGCTGATTGCCAACGCCACTGGCTGTTCATCGATTTATGGCGGTAACCTGCCATCGACGCCGTACACCACCGATGCCTTTGGTCGCGGCCCAGCATGGGCGAACTCACTGTTTGAAGATAACGCCGAATTTGGTTTAGGTTTCCGGTTAACCGTCGATCAGCATCGCGCCCGCGTGATGCGTCTGGTGGAGAAATTCGCCGACCGTCTGCCAGCTGAACTCAACGAGCAGTTGCATGCCGAAGCCACGCCGGAAGTGCGCCGCGAGCAAGTTATTGCATTGCGACAGCATCTGGCGAGTATCGACGATCCGGATGCACGTCAGTTGATAACCGACGCCGACGCAATGGTAGATAAATCTATCTGGTTGATTGGTGGCGATGGCTGGGCGTATGACATCGGCTTTGGCGGTCTTGATCATGTGCTGAGTCTGACTGAAAACGTCAATATTCTGGTGCTGGATACTCAGTGTTATTCGAACACTGGCGGTCAGGCATCGAAAGCGACTCCGCTGGGTGCGGTGACGAAATTTGGCGAACACGGCAAGCGCAAAGCACGTAAAGATCTCGGCGTCAGCATGATGATGTACGGGCATGTTTATGTGGCGCAGATTTCACTCGGTGCGCAGCTTAACCAGACCGTGAAAGCGATTCAGGAAGCCGAGGCTTATCCTGGCCCGTCGCTCATCATCGCCTATAGCCCTTGTGAGGAACACGGTTACGATCTGGCACTGAGTCATGACCAGATGCGCCAACTGACGGCGACCGGTTTCTGGCCGTTGTATCGCTACGACCCACGCCGTGCCGATGAAGGCAAGCTGCCGCTGGCACTGGATTCGCGACCACCGTCTGATGCGCTGGCGGATACGTTGATGAAAGAGCAGCGCTTCCGTCGCCTGAATGCGCAGCAACCTGAAGTCGCAGAACAGCTATGGAAAGATGCCGCCGCAGATTTGCAAAAACGTTACGACTTCCTGGCGCAGATGGCCGGGAAAGCGGAAAAGGCGGATAGCGAGTAATGGGGTAAATGGTGGATGACGAGTAATGATGTAAATGGTGGATGACGAGTAATGGTGTAAATGGTGGATGACGCCTGCGGCTTATCCACCCTACGGTTCCGGTTCCGGTTTTAATTCCGGTTTCGGTTTCGGTTTCGATTCCGGTTTTGGTTTTGGTTTTGGTTTTGGCTTTGATTCCGGTTTCGGCTTCGATTCCGGTTTCGGTTTTGGTTTTGGTTTTGGTTTTGGTTTTGGTTTTGGTTTTGTAGGGTGGATAAGCGCAAGCGTCATCCACCTTTTTTATCTCTTATTTAAAACTGATGCGCACGATATCGTCCGGGCTCGCTGGCTCCTTCTCACGGCTGCCCGGCTGCTTCACACTGACAAACAACTGCTGCCCGTCTGGCGAAAGCGCGAGGCTGTTTGGCAATGCAGGCGTGTCGATAGTCTCCAGCACTTTGTAGCTTTTCGCATCAATCACGCTGACTTTCCCGGCTTTGCGATGCGTCACGTAAATTTCGTTGCGCGTCGGGTTAAACAGCACATCCAGCCCCAGCGGTACTTCCACTTTGTTCAACACTTTGCTGGTTTTGGTATCCACTACCAGCAACTGCGGAGATTTTGAATCGCTGACAAACGCGCGGTGGTTTGCGGTATCCAGTGCAATATTCAGATAAAAATGCTCCCCTTCGGTTTCCAGCTTTGTCCGCGAGACAACTTTGTCCGTTTTGCTGTCGATAACAATAAATTCGTTGTCGGCATTGGTCATGTAAATGCGTGATGCTTTCGCATCAATTGCCAGCCCCGTCGCCATTTTGCCGAGATCTTTAATGGTGTCGCGCAGCGTTAACTTATCGCCGTCAATCACCCACAATACACTCGACTCACCCAAGCCGCCCATATACAGCGTATTGGTGGCTTCGTTAACCACTAACTGGCGCGGCGCTAACGGGCGCACGGTCTCGGTACGTTTGGTTTCATCCACCACCAGCGACTTAATCACATCACCGGTTTTGCTGTTAATAGCCGTCACCGCGCTGCTGGTGGTGTTGCCGAGGAACAACGTGCCCGTGGTTTTGTTGAACGCCACACCGAACGGCTTCAGGTTGTTGTGAATCGCCTGAGTCACTTCGAGGGTTGCCGGATCAAGACGATAAACGACCCCGCCTTTATCCAGTTTGCGGCTTTGGGATGTCGCAACATACAGCGCAGATTGATCCGCGCTATACGCCATTTCATACGCACCTTTGCCGACCGGTTTTCTCTCGACCGTAAAAGAGGTATCAGCAAACAGAGAACTGGAAAACAGCAGGCTTGTGAGCATCAGGGCAGGCAACGCACGGAGACGGGTTTGTGGTAGAGCAGACATAAATATCCTTATCAACAGCAAGTGAATATCTTTAGCTAACAGAGCGTTAGTTAAAGTGTTGTTGATATTAATTATCATTTTCGCGCTTAAAAGTAAATGATTCTCATTTGAATTGTGAATTTGCTCTTGATATCCAGCGGGGAATGGAAAGGTTTGGGGCTTACCCGATTATCAGGTAAGCCCGAAGGACTACACCTGCAAATACACCACCTGGGTCTGCAAATATTCATTCAGCCCGTGACGGCCATCGGCACCGCCAATCCCTGACTTACGCCAGCCTGCGTGGAACCCCTGCATCGCTTCAAAGTTCTCACGGTTGACGTAGGTTTCGCCGAATTTCAGCCCTTTAATCGCTTTCATCGCGACATTTAAATCACGCGTATAAATTGAGGAGGTCAGGCCGTAATCGCTGTCGTTTGCCATCTCAAGCGCTTGTTCCAGCGTATCAAACGTCGTCACTGGCAGCACCGGGCCGAAGGTTTCATCGTGCATGATGGTCATGTCCTGGCGCACATCTACCAACAGCGTTGGTGGATAGAAGTACCCTTTCCCTTCTGGGGCTTTGCCACCCAGAACCACACGCGCCCCTTCGCTCACGGCACGTGCCACTTTCTGCTCGACACGTTCCAGTGCGGCGGCGTTGATCAATGGTCCCATCGACACATCGTTGCGCTCGCCGGTATCGCCAAAACTAACCTGCTTAAAGGCTTCGCTCAGACGGGTAATAAACTGGTCGTAAATTCCCTTCTGCACATACACGCGCTCAGCGCAGTTGCACACTTGCCCGGTGTTGATCATGCGGGAATCAACAATCGCTTTCACTGCGATATCCAGGTCTGCATCATCCATCACAATGGCTGGGGCTTTGCCGCCCAATTCAAGGCACACTTTGGTGATGTTTTTAGCCGCCGCGGCCATGATTTTCTCACCGGCCCCCACGCTGCCGGTCATGCTGACCATCGCCACTTTTGGGTTACCTGCCAGTTCTTGCCCTACCGTTTCACCGCGTCCCAAAACCAGGTTAAACACCCCTTTCGGCAGCCCGATATCGTGGACGATCTCAGCAAAAGCGATGGCATTATTTGGCGTGAATTCGCTCGGTTTAATAACGATGGTATTGCCGGTAATCAGCGCGGGCGCGAGTTTGCGGGCAATCAGGAAGAACGGGAAGTTCCATGGCAAAATCCCGGTGGTGACACCTAACGCGCGTTTGAACACCAGAATATTTTCACCCGGACGGTCACTTTGCAGGATTTCACCTTCGTAACGGCGCGCCCACTCGGACATGTAATCGAGGTAATCGGCGGTGAAAGCGACTTCCACTTCTGCCAGCTGTTGGGTTTTCCCGCCCTCAGCCACAATCAGTGCGCTGATCGCTTTTGCACGCTCGCGAATACCGGCGGAGATTTTGCGCAGCCAGCCTGCACGCTCAATGGCAGGTAACGCTTCCCACCCCGCCTGCGCTTTTGCTGCCGCGTCGATGGCGTCGCGAGCCTGTTGTGCTGCGCCGTCAGGAATGCGCGAAATCAGCGCTTCAGTGGCAGGATTGATGACATCAATCCACTGTTCGCCCTGCCATTGAACAAATTGACCATCAATATACATCGGGTGTTGTACAGGTGCTGTCATGACCGCTCCTTTATTTTCGCTGTTTTTGTTTCACATATGTAAATTTCATGTGAACACTTTAGTGTGCGTAAAACAGTCATTCGGGCAAAATGGTCATGATCTGTGATGGCTCTCAATAAAAACTGCCTAAAAGAACCAAATTCGCTACATTTCAGAAACATGAAAATGACCGTTTTCTCCTTGCTGGCGGGAAAACGGTCATCAGAGGAGGATTAGAGGAGCTGGTGTGCAGTCGGATAGTCGGTGATCAGCACATCGATATAGCCGCCCCGCAACGCACCGCGAATGGCATTAGCTTTATCACTGCCACCCGCCAGCGCCACCACGTGCGGGCAATCACGTACCTGGCTTAATTCCATGCCGATAACCGGATCTTCGGCTTTGCTCAACACCGGCTCGCCCTGGGCATTAAAATAATGCAGGCAGATATCGCCGACCGCCCCGCGCTCTGCGAGGGTTTTCAGCATCGCCTCACCGTAATAGTTACCGGAATTTTTCAGTAACTGAGAAGGTTCAAGTTCGCCAATCCCGAGGATCGCCACGTCCACTTCGGCAAATTTCTTCACCACTTCCGCCACATCTTCACTGGCCACCAGCTTTGCGCGTTCTTCAACGGAATGTTCGATACTTTGCGATGGCAACAGCCAGGCCGGGCAATCCAGTTGCGCCGCCAGGTTTTGCGTGAGAATCGTTGCCTGCACGTTGCCGTTCGGCCCCACGCCGCCCAGCAGTTGAATCACGCCGCGTGCTTTTATGCTTTGCGGATGCAGTTCATCGACCATTGCGCGAATGGTAGAACTCCAGGAAGAGATACCGACCAAATCGTTTGGCCGTAAACGCGTTTCGACATAGTGTGCCGCCGCACTGCCAATCGCATGTTTGATTTGTGCCGCAGGCGCCGCCTCATCAACATCCACGACTATCGCCTGGCGAATACCATATTTTTTCTCGAGAGCCTGCTCGAGGGAGAGGAAAATATTGGCTGGCTGAATGACGCTGATTTTCACCACGCCATCTTTCTGGCAACGCGTGATGGCGCGTGAGACAAATGACTGCGACAGGTGTAATAACCCGGCGATTTCTGACTGCTTCATCCCTTCTACGTAGTAGAGTGTCGCAATCTTGACCAACAAACGTTGTTCATCCTGCTTTGACATGAGCGCCTCCTGATTCTCTCCCTGTATTTTTATTCATGCCTGCATAAATAACAAGAAAGCTTTCTTTTCGCCCGCTCACGGTACGATTTGTGATCGCTTTCGCCTTTTTGTCATTTTGCTCAAATCCGCATGGACAGATTTCATACACCGGCATATCGTTACATTGAATAATAAATCATGTTTGAATATATATTCAATGTGGAGATAAAAATGAAATTGACCCTGGTTAAGACCTCACTTGTTGTCGCTATGCTGGCTTCATCTGCCCAACTCTACGCAGCGGATAATGGATTGATTGCCATTATTACCCCGTCTCATGACAACCCATTCTTCAAAGCGGAAGCCGATGGAGCGCTGGCGAAAGCCAAAGAGCTGGGTTACACCACGCTGGTGGCGTCACACGATGATGACGTAAACAAACAAAACCAGTTGATTGAAACCGCCATTGCCCGCAAAGCCAAAGCCATCATTCTGGATAATGCCGGTGCGGATGCCACAGTCGGTCCATTAGAAAAAGCCAAAGCCGCGGGCGTCCCCACCTTCCTAATCGACCGCGAAATTAATAAAACTGGGGTAGCGGTCGCGCAGATTGTTTCCAACAACTATCAAGGGGCGCAGCTCGGAGCCGAGAAATTTGCCAAATTGCTTAACGGCAAAGGCACCTACGTTGAATTGCTGGGTCGCCAGTCGGATACCAACGCCCACGTGCGTTCGCAGGGTTATCACGACGTCCTCGACGACTATCCCGACATGAAAATGGTGGCGCAACAAACCGCCAACTGGAGCCAGACCGAAGCCTTCACCCGCATGGAATCCATCTTACAAACCCAGCCTGACATTGTGGGCGTGATTTCCGGTAACGACACCATGGCGCTCGGTGCGGAAGCCGCATTAAAAGCCGCCGGGAAAACTAATGTCATCGTGGTGGGTTTTGACGGCAGCGATTACGTGCGCGACTCCATCATTGCCAAAAGCAACATCAAAGCCACCGTGCTGCAACCCGGCTGGGAACAGGCACAAATGGCGGTGGTTCAGGCCGATTATTTCCTGAAAAACGGCAAACCGCAGATGCAGGAAAAACAGCTGATGGACTGCGTATTAATTGACGACAGCAATGCATCTCAGCTGAAAACCTTCAAGCTGGCTAAGTAGTTCAGGAGGCTGTATGTCGCTCAAACAATGGGGTATTGGCTTGTTATGCAGCAGTACCCTGTTGCTCACTGCCTGTCGGGTGGTGGATCTGGATGAAAACGGAAAACCGATTATTCCTCCCGATCCGAATGCGAAAGCGAGTTTCGCCAACCAGACACCCGCGCAGATAGCGCAACAAACCTGGAACAGTAAAGTGCTGACGCCCGCCCAAACCCAGGCGCTGGATAGCAGCGCACTGAAAACCCGCGCCGCCACAGCGTCCAATGAAAGCGTGTTCGTTAAGGTACAGGGAAAAGTCGATAGCGTTGCGCTGGACAACGAACGCGAGCGGACCCTGACCGTCACCGTCAATAACCAGCCGGTTCAGGTGCAAGTGGGGCCAATGATTCGCGGCAACGCCATTCGCGATGCCACTGGCTACAAGTTCGAAGATTTCACCAACCAGGTGCAGTTTGCGCAGCTGTCGAAAGCCTATAACCGCGAAGCCGCAAAACACCTGCCGAAGGTTGATGAAAGCTGGCAACAGCAGCCGGTCACGGTGGTGATGGCTGTGACGCTACATAACGGGACGCTGAGTGATGCAGCCGCAATTTCACTGGAACGGGGGCAACCATAATGTCGCAAGATCCGATTGTTCTGCGTACCCGTGGTATTTCGATGCTGTTCCCCGGCACCGTGGCCCTCGACAACATTGATTACAACGTGTGGCGCGGCAAAGTGAACGTCATTATTGGCGAAAACGGCGCCGGGAAATCGACGCTGATGAAGATTCTGGCGGGCGTGCAGCAACCGAGCGTCGGTGAAATCGAACTCAATGGCGAAGTCGTGCAATTTACCAGCACCCGTCAGGCGGCCGCTCACGGCATTGGCATGGTGCATCAGGAGCTGAATCTGTTTGAAAACCTGACGGTTGCCGAGAACATATTTTTAGGTCGCGAACTGCAACATGGCCTGTCGCCCATTGATGAAGCGACTCAACAAGCACGCAGTGCGGAATTGCTGAAACGTCTCGATCAGCCGATTTCCCCGAAAGAGCTGGTGGCAAACCTCAAGGTCGGTCAGCAACAACTGGTGGAAATTGCCAAAGCGCTGGCCGAAAACGCCGACATTTTAATACTCGATGAACCGACCTCGGCATTAAGTAAAACCGAAGTCGACATCCTGTTTCGCGTCATCCGCGAACTCACCCGCCAGGGTGTGACCATCATCTATATCTCCCACCGCCTGGAAGAGTTAATGGCGATTGGCGATGTGATTACCATTTTGCGTGATGGCAAATTCCAGGCCGAGGCGCAGGTGTGCGACATCGACGTGCCATGGATTGTGCGCGAAATGCTCGGCAGCGAACCCGTCTCCAGCTTCCTGAAACCCGGCCGCCAGTTTGGCGCGGCTATTCTTGAAGCCGGGCATATCACCTGCGTCAATTCGGCGGGGAATACCGTGGTCGATGACGTCAGTTTCCAGGTACGTGCCGGAGAGATCGTCGGGATTTACGGGCTGATGGGGGCCGGACGCACCGAGTTATTCGAATGCCTGCTGGGAACGCAGCGTAACTATCTGGGCAAATTATGGCTCGACAGCAAGCCGGTGCCGTCGCGCCTCGCCACCGCTGAGCGCATCCGCATGGGAATGAGTCTGGTGCCCGAAGACCGTAAACGCACCGGGATTTTCCCGATTTCCTCTGTCGCCAGCAATCTGACTATCGCCAGTTTATGGCGGCGTTTGCAACGTGGTTTTGCCATTTCGCAGACCGATGAAACGGCAGTGGTTGCCAGCACCATCGGCAATCTGTCCATCAAGGTCTCCTCTCCCAATGTCGAAATTCAGGCGCTGAGCGGCGGCAACCAGCAAAAAGTGGTGATTGGTCGTTCACTGCTGACCAACCCCAAACTCCTGTTACTGGATGAACCGACGCGCGGTATCGATGTTGGCGCGAAAGCGGATGTGTTTCGCATGATGGTTCAGCTCTCGGAGCAAGGGATTGCGGTGGTGTTTTCCACCTCGGATCTGAAAGAGATTATGGCGGTTTCCGACCGCATTCTGGTGATGTCCGGCGGCAAAGTCACCGCTGATATTCCCCGCGAACATGCCGAAGAGTCGGCATTGGTTTCCGCTAGTGCACAAGGGTTCTGATATGAAAACGAATGATACTGTCGCGCTCAACGCCAAACCCACCTCGCCGTTTAGCTCGCGGGAAAACCTGCTGTTGCTGTTGCTAAAACTCCGCACCTTTATTGCGCTGTTTTTGATTGTCGGCTTCTTCGCCATCATGGTGCCGGATTTCCTCGCCATGGGCAGTCTGGTGATCATGATTAAACACATCGCAATCAACGCCTTCCTGGCACTGGGCATCACCTTTGTCATCATCACCGCGGGGATTGATCTGTCGATTGGCGCAACGCTCGGGCTGTGCGGCATGATTGCCGGTTGGCTGATTACCAAAGGCATTGTGTTGCCGATGTTTGGCATCGCCATTTTCCCGAGCGTGTGGGTGGTTGTGCCGCTGGTGCTGTTAATAGGCGGGCTGATTGGCGCGGGAAATGGCTGGATTATTACCCGCTACAATGTCGCGCCGTTTATCTGCACGCTCGGCACCATGTACGTGTTGCGCGGTGCCGCCATGCTGACCTCCGGCGGTGAAACCTTCCCCGGTCTTTCCGGTAATCCACAACTCGGTAATACCGGTTTTGACCTGATAGGTTCCGGCACCTTCTTCGGTATCCCGTGGGCTATCTGGATAATGATTGTGCTCGCCATCGCGATTGCTTATGTCGCGCGTCGCCTGCCGTTTGGCCGCCATGTTTATGCTATTGGCGATAACGAACGCGCCGCCGAACTCTCGGGCGTCAAAGTGCGCCAGGTAAAAATATGGGTCTACACCCTTTCAGGTTTTTGCGCCGCTATTGCCGGGATTGTGGTTTCCGCGCAACTGGTTGCCAGCCACCCAGCCAACGGTACCGCCTTTGAAATGAACGCCATCGCCGCGGTGGTACTTGGCGGCACATCCCTTGCCGGCGGGCGCGGCACGATCCTCGGCACCCTTGTTGGCGCATTTGTGATTGGTTTCCTCGCCGACGGGTTGGTGATGATGGGTGTGAGTGAATTCTGGCAAATGGTCATCAAAGGCATCGTGATTATCGTCGCGGTCATTATCGACCAGATGCAAAACCGCATGCAGCAGAAAGCCGCGGTGGTGGCGCAAAAGGCCATTATGGAAAGTAGCGGGAAAGTGTAGCGCGTCACAAATCCAGCATGATGGGCTTTTTTTTACCCATCCGGAATATTTATTCGTCTATGATTTTTAATGCAAGAGGTAACACTATGAATCCGTTCGCACTGTCAGTTACGGATCTGGAAAAGAGAGCGCGCGCTGTCCGTCGCCGCATCGTCCTTCTAAATGCCAACAGTCCGGCAGGTGGCCATACCGGAGCCGATTTATCACAGGTGGAAATCCTCACCGCCCTGTACTTTCGGATACTGAATTGTTCGCCAGAGCTGATAAATAGCGACGAGCGCGACATCTATATTCAGTCCAAAGGCCATGCGGTTGGCGGCTATTACTGTGTACTGGCAGAAGCAGGATTTATTCCGCTGGAGTGGCTGCCGACTTACCAGCACGCCGATTCACACCTGCCTGGTCATCCGGTGAAACATAAAACACCAGGTGTGGAGCTTAACACGGGCGCACTCGGCCACGGCCTGCCCGTCGCCGTCGGTATCGCGTTGGCAGCAAAGCGTAATAACAGCCTTCGTCGTGTATTCGTGGTCACCGGGGATGGTGAATTAGCCGAGGGCAGTAACTGGGAAGCCGCTCTGGTCGCCGCCCATTATCAGCTCGATAACCTGATCATTATTAACGATAAGAACAACCTGCAACTCGCGGGTTCGACCAAAGAGATCCTTAACACCGATCCGCTGGATGAGAAATGGCGCGCGTTTGGCATGGAAGTCACCGAATGTCGTGGCAATGACATGGCCGACGTCGTCGCGACACTGGAAGGGTTGGAGCCGCACGGCAAACCGCATGTGGTGATCGCCAACACCACCAAAGGCGCGGGCATCTCCTTTATTCAGGGACGTGCAGAATGGCACCACCGGATACCAAAAGGTGACGAAATCGAACTGGCGCTGGAGGAACTGAAAGATGAGTAATAGCGAACATCTGGCAACCGTGATGGTGAATGCCTTTATTGACGCCGTCGAACGCGGCGTGGACCTGGTGCCGGTGGTCGCGGACTCCACCTCTACGGCCAAAATATCTCCGTTTATCAAACAATTTCCAGACCGGCTGGTGAATGTTGGGATTGCCGAGCAAACCCTGGTGGGCACCGCGGTGGGTTTATCGATGGGCGGTAAAATTGCCGTCACCTGCAACGCCGCACCTTTTTTGATTTCACGTGCCAACGAACAGATCAAAGTGGACGTCTGCTACAACAATAGCAACGTGAAACTGTTTGGCCTCAATGCGGGCGCCAGCTACGGCCCGCTCGCCAGTACTCACCACAGTATTGATGACATCGCCGTGCTGCGCGGTTTTGGCAATATCGAAATCTATGCACCGTCCTGCCCGATTGAGTGCCGCCAGATTATCGACTACGCCCTCGAACACGTTGGGCCGGTCTATATTCGCCTCGATGGTAAAGCGCTTCCGGAATTGCACGACGCCGATTACCGCTTTACGCCAGGTAGCATTGACCTGTTGCGCGAAGGTGCAGATGTGGCGTTAGTTGCCATGGGTTCGACGGTACATGAAGTTGTCACAGCTGCGGCGCAGCTCGCAGATTTGGGCATTAATGCGGCGGTGATCAACGTTCCGTCTATCCGACCTTGCGATACCGCTCAACTTCTCACCATGCTTAAAAAATCACGTCACGTGATAACCGTTGAAGAGCACAACGTGAATGGCGGTGTGGGCAGTCTGGTGGCTGAAGTGTTAGCCGAAGCCGGTTGCGGCATCCCGTTGTTACGGCTGGGCATTACCGACGGTAGCTATGCGATTGCCGCGGATCGTAAGGAAATGCGTGCCCATCATGGAATTGATGCCGCAGGAGTGACTCGTTCCGCCACGGCGCTTTGCAAAGGAGCATAGCCATGTCCAGCCCGATAATTCTGGCTATTGATGAGGGCACCACCAACGCCAAAGTTGTGGCGGTCGATCGTGATGGGATTATTTGCGCCCGTTACAGTGTCGGCGTACCGATGAACCACCCCGCCCCCGGGCTTGCCGAGCAAGATCCGATGGTGTTATGGCAAGCGGTAAGCGAGGCACTGAGCGGCTGTTTACAGCAACTCGATTCAGTCAGCGTCGCAGGGATTGCCATCAGTAATCAGCGCGAATCGGTGCTGGTGTGGCAGCGTCACGACGGAAAACCGCTCACTCCGGTGGTGAGCTGGCAAGACCGACGTTCAGAAGCGCAGTGCCAGGCGTTACTCAGCGCGGGTCACGGCGAATTAATAACCCAGCTGACGGGCTTGCCGGTTGATCCTCTGTTCCCGGCGGCGAAGATTCGCTCCCTGCTCGATGCGATTCCTGACGGGTTGTTACGCGCCGAACGCGGGGAGTTGTGCATTGGCACCATCGATAGCTGGCTGTGCTGGCAACTGACTGACGGGCACGCTTTTACGACCGATTTTTCCAACGCCGCCCGCACCCAACTGTTCAATATTTATCAGGGCCAGTGGGACGATGAGTTGCTGAAAATATTCGGCATTCCTTGCGCAGCACTGCCAGAAGTTCGCCCTTCGGCCTCCCACCACGGTGAAGTGCAAATCGGCACAATTGCGGGACTGGCAACAGGAACCCCGATCCTGGCACTGATTGGTGACTCGCACGCCGCACTGTACGCCCAACGCAGCTTGTGCGGACAGGTGGTGAAAGCCACGTATGGCACCGGCTCGTCGTTAATGTTGTCGTTGCCCGAACCGGTCAAACGCAGCAATTCGCTGAGCACCACGCTTGCCTGGCATGACGGTGAGCTGAATTACGCTCTCGAAGGCAACATTACTCACACCGGTTCAGGTGCCGCCTGGCTGGGAAAAATGCTGGGAATTAACGACCCCGCCGCCCTGACGCAACTGGCGCAATCCACGCTGGATAATCAGGGCGTGTATTACGTCCCGGCGCTCTCCGGCCTTGGTGCTCCCTGGTGGGATTTGCATGCACGCGGCATGATTTGTGGCCTGACTGACGCCGCCACCCCCGCCGTACTGGCGAGAGCGGCACTGGAATCACTGGTCTACCAAATCGCTGATGTCTTTTTCGCGATGGAGCAAGCCACCGGCCAGCGTATTGAATCGCTGTGCGTTGACGGCACCGCCACCAAAAATCGCTGGTTGATGCAGTTACAAGCCAATGTGCTGCAACGCCCGCTCATCATTCAGCCAGCGGCGGAAATCTCGGCACTCGGTGCCACGCTGCTGGCCGGAAAAACCCTCGGTTGGTGGCAAGACGGCACAGCCCTTGCGGCCCTGGCAAACTGCGGCGAGCGTTTAGAGCCGCAGGCAGAACAACAAAAAGTAATGCAAGAAAACTATAAACAGTGGCTTGAAGCTGTGGCGCGCTGCCGCTTTGTGCCGAATCATAATCTTCTGGCCTAAGTCATTCGAGGTGCAGGCGAGCGAGAGCAGCTAACACGCCTGCAACTTGAAGAACGACGGCTAAATTCTGGAGTGAAGCCATGTCTCGTATCCCAAAACAACTCACCTTCGGCGTAATCATCGGTAACCGTGGGTTTTTCCCGAGCTATTTAGTGGCACAGGCGCATGAACAGGCCGAAGCGCTGTTTAGCAAACTGGGTATCAACACCGTGATGTTAAAAGATGGGCAAACCCATCTGGGTGGCGTAGAAACCCGTCAGGACGCCAAAGTGTGCGCCGAACTTTTCCGCCAGCATCGTGATGAAATTCATGGTGTTGTGGTGCTACTGCCGAACTTTGGTGACGAAAAAGCGGTCGCAGAAGCGATTCGTTTGTCGGGTCTTAACGTCCCGGTATTGATCCAGGCCGAAGAAGATAATCTCGACAAAATGGGGCTGGCGACTCGCCGTGATAGTTTCTGCGGGAAAATCTCCCTGTGTAATAACCTGCGCCAGTACAACATTCCGTTCACCCTCACCACACAGCATGTTTGCGCCTTAAGCGGTGAAGTGTTCGAAGCCGATTTACAGCGCTTTGCCCAAATTTGTCGGGTGGTGAAATCCATGCAGGGCGTGCGAATTGGTGCGATTGGTGCGCGTCCGGCCAGCTTCAACACGGTGCGCTATAGCGAAAAACTGCTCGAGAAAATGGGCGTGGCGGTTGAAACTCTCGACCTTTCAGAAATCTTCACCCGCATCAAACATATCAGTGATGACGACCTGCGCGTACACGAGAAGCGCGGCATCTTAATTGAGAATGCCGATGCCAGTGGCATCCCGGCAGACAAATTGACCACCATGGCAAAACTGTTTGTGGTGATCAGCGAATGGGTGGTGGCAAACGACATCGACACCACTGCGATCCAGTGCTGGACGTCGCTTCAGGAAAACCTCGGGATTAACGTCTGTTCCATCATGAGTGTGATGTCCGGGCAGTTAATGCCAAGCGCCTGCGAAGTGGATGTGATGGGTGCGCTGTCAATGTACGCCCTTGCCAGCGCGTCGCTCAATCCCGCCTCGATTGCCGACTGGAATAACAACTTCGGCGACGATCGCAACAAATGCGTGCTGTTCCACTGCGGCAACTTCGCCAGCAGCAGCCTGGAATCACCGTCGATGGGCACGGCGGATATTATCGGTACCACCGTGGGTAAAGAGAACACCTGCGGCGCGGTACATGGTCGCCTGAAAAGCGGCGCGCTGACCTACTTCCGTCTGTCATCGGATGATTTCACCGGCGAAGTTAAAGCCTATGTCGGCGAAGGCCAGTCGGTTGATGATGCGCTGGATACCGTCGGTTGCCGCGCGGTGATTGAAGTGCCGCATCTGGAGAATTTACTGGCGTGGATTTGTAATAACGGCTTTGAACACCACGTCGCCATGAACCACTCAGCGACGGGTGTGGTTTTGCAGGAAGCGTTCAGTAAGTATTTGAACGTGAATTGTTATTTGCATCGTTAAGGTGAAATGGTGGATGACGCATTCGCTTATCCACCCTACCTCTATCCACCCTACAACAGCACTACGTGTTTTGACTTTGTAGGGCGGATAAGCGCAGCGTCATCCGCCGAAATCATTCATATTGATAACCCACGCTCGCGCATCAACTGAGCGAGTGCGGCGTCCCTGGCCAGAACGTCCCAGGCATCAATCACCGCCGTCGGGATATCAACATGGGTGATAAAATCCCGCCCTTGTGGACCGTAACCCTGGGCATCATCTCTGATACGTGGAATCTCCCCGAGCGCCAGCGAAATATAACGCTCAACCGGCCATAAGCCCTTTTCATCAAGTGTAAACGTCGTCCGGGTACCGTGACTCTGCAGAACCGGCACCACGCCCGGCCAGCTGCGCCAGTGCGGTTGATGCGCTTCACCCTGCCAGACGCGTTCAAAAGTCGCGACGGTACGGCGTTGCATAGTCGGGTCCTGAACGATAATCACGCTCTTAGGGGTAATGTGCAGCGTTTGCATCAAGTCATAACTAAAACGCGCGTTCTCTCCGCAGTTGCTGGACTTCTCTTCCGTCAGCACTTTTTCTGCGGGGATCTTCCAGAACTGGGTAGCAATATCTTTGAGGATGGCAGCTTCCGCACGCCCGGTAGTGGGAATGGTGTTCAATAGCGGGTGTTTAGCGATAGCGCTGTATAAAAAGGTGGTGGAATGGCCGATGCCACCGGTAATCAGCAGCGGCAATTCACTGTTGGCCGCCAGCTGGCACGCCGCTTCAATCGTCGGGATAACGGCATTGCCGGCGAGGATAATCAGCTCCCCATCAGACACGGCGGGCGGTGCATCAAACTCATTATGAGAAAGCCACTCGCCAAGCGTATTAATGGCATCGATAGTTGTGGCCTGCAAAGCTGGAAATGTTGTCGTCAACATAACCCCTCCTTGTTAAAAACCAGCGCACATCATAACGCAGGCCATAACGTTACAGTATAGGGGAGCTCTGAGACTTCAATAAGCGTGGCGAAAACGGTGGATGACGCTGGCGCTTATCCACCCTACAAACCGTTTTTCGTAGGTCGGATAAACGTAGCGTCATGCACCCTACAAAACCGTAATTCGTAGGTCGGATAAGCGTAGCGTCATCCGACAAATCTGTTCACGCTAATTTATAAACCCGCGCCTCCCACGGGTGCAGCCGATAGATTTCATCAACCTGAGGGTAATTCCCCAGCACGCAATTGGCCCATTCGAGCGGTAATTCTTCGCTCAACCAACGGGCAGATTTGGAGGACATATTGCACAGCACCACAAACTCCGTCTCATCAAGTACGCGTCGATAAGCATAGATTTGTGGGTGATCTTTCAGCTCCAGCTCATAACGCCCGTAAATCAACGCGCGCTGTTGCTTGCGTAAATGGATCAGTGAACGGTAGAAGTTCAGCACCGAATCGGGGTCTTGCTGCTGGCTGGCAACGTTGATCATCTCAAAATTGGCATTCACCTTAAACCAGGGTGTGCCGTCGCTGAAACCGGCATTTGGCCACGAGTTCCATTGCATCGGCGTGCGCGAGTTATCACGTCCGGTGTTGGTCAGAAACGCGATAATCTCTTCTTCGCTTTTGCCCTCGGCTTCCATCTCGCGCCAGATGTTTTTCGCTGACACATCATCGAAATCGTCCAGCCCCTCGAAGCGGGTATTGGTCATGCCGATTTCCTGGCCCTGGTAGATAAACGGTGTGCCCTGCATTAAGAAAAACAGCGCGGCAATACAGGTGGCGCTCTCCCGCCAGTGATGTTCGGTGTCGCCCCAGCGCGACGTAATGCGCGTCAGATCGTGGTTTTCCACATACAACGCATTCCAGCCTTTGCCTTCCAGCGCCTCCTGCCAGGCAGTGAAGATTTTCTTCAGTACTGCCGGTTCCGGACGTAAACCCGCTTCCGGCTCCCATAAACGCACGTGTTCAAACTGGAACACCATGCTCAGCCGGTTGCGATGCTCGCCCACCCACTCCTCAGCGTGGTCGGCAAACAGGCCGTTCATTTCACCGACCGTGACGATGTCGTAATTTTTGAGCACGTTGCGGCTCATGTCATCCACATAGTCGAGCAGCCCGTCATAATTAAGATGGCTTTTCATTGAGGGTGCGTAACGCAGTTTGTCAGGATTAGGTACATCGGCAAACAGCGGCTCTTTTTTCAGATGGGCGATGGCGTCGATACGGAAACCGTCGATCCCTTTGTCCAGCCACCAGCGCATCATGTCGTAAACGGCCGCACGCATCTCTTTGTTTTCCCAGTTCAAATCCGGCTGGCGACGGGTAAACAAATGCAGATAATACTGGTCGGTTTGCGAGTCAAATTCCCATGTCGAACCTTTAAAGATCCCTTCCCAGTTATTCGGCTCTGCACCATTTTTACCGTCGCGCCAGGTGTACCAGTCGCGTTTCGGGTTATCGCGCGACGAACGGGACTCCAGAAACCACGGGTGTTCATCGGAAGTATGGTTGACCACCAGGTCGATAATCAGCCGCATGCCGCGAGCATGAACCTGCTGCAAAAGGCGGTCAAAATCTGCCATGGTGCCAAACTCCGCCATGATCTCCTGATAATCGCTAATGTCGTAGCCGTTGTCGTCATTAGGCGATTTATACATCGGGCAGATCCAAATCAGATCGATGCCAAGATCTTTGAGGTAGTCGAGTTTTTCGGTGATACCGTTCAGGTCGCCAATGCCATCACCGTTGCTGTCCTTGAAGCTGCGTGGATAAATCTGGTAGGCCACCGCCTCTTTCCACCAGTTCGCCATGGTTAACTCCTCATCAATAAGGCAAAAGATTCATAAGGTTGCAGTTCAATACTGACCGCCAGCTGGTCACGCGGCGCATAGTTGCTAATCAAACATTCGCCATGCCAGCCCTGCATCGATTCGGGTATCTCGAGGGTGAGGTGCTCGCGGGAGAAGTTGTTGATCACCAGCAAACGCTCGTCATCAAGTGCGCGCAGCCAGGCAAAAACCTGCGCATGCTGCTGCATCACCGGCTGGTAATCGCCGTACACCAGCACCGGATAATTTTTGCGTAGCGCAATCAGTTTTTGGTAGTGCCAGAGGATGGAGTCCGGCTCCTCAAGTGCTGCCGCAACGTTGATTTCGCGGTAATTAGGGTTGACGGCAATCCACGGTGTGCCCGACGTAAAACCGGCATTCGGGCTGGCGTCCCACTGCATCGGCGTGCGGGCGTTATCGCGTCCGTTAGCATGAATGCCGAGCATCATTTCCTCGTGGCTGACACCTGCCGCCAGCCGCTCGCGATAAAGATTCAGACTTTCAATATCGCGGTATTCATCGATATTTCCGAAGCGCACGTTAGTCATGCCGATTTCTTCGCCCTGATAGATATACGGTGTGCCTTTCAGGCAGTGCAGCGCGGTGGCGAGCATTTTGGCGGAAGGTTCACGAAACTCCCCTTCATCACCAAATTTTGATACCGCGCGCGGCAAGTCGTGGTTGCTCCAGAACAATGAGTTCCAGCCCTGGTCGGCAAGCTGCGTTTGCCACTTTTCGATAACCGCTTTGAAGCTCGCCAGCTCAAACGGCTTGCTGCGCCACTTCCCGGCATTTTCATCCCAGAATTGTTTGATGTGATCAAACTGGAACACCATCGACAGCTCTTCTCGCTCTTCACCGCTGTAAAGCAGCGCATCATCCGGCGTCGCACTCCAGGTTTCACCGACAGTGACGTAATCGCCTTTGCCAAAGGTGGCGCGGTTCATCTGGCGAATCAGGGCATGGAGATGTTTGCCGTTCGCCATGATCTGCTGATCCACCTCTTTGCCGATAAGATCGATAACGTCCATACGGAAGCCACCGATGCCTTTCGCCAGCCAGCGATTCATCATGGCGTGGACTTCATCGTGTACGCGCTGGTTGTCCCAGTTAAGATCGGGCTGGCGTACGGAAAACTGGTGCAGATAATATTCGCCGCTGGCTTCGTCTAACGCCCAGCCACTGCCACCAAAATAGGAGCGGAAATCATTCGGCGGGCCGCCATCTGCCGCAGGTTTGCGCCAGATATAAAATTCACGGTAAGGATTGTCTGTGGATTTCAGCGCCTCGATAAACCACGGATGTTCATCAGAAGTATGGTTGACGACTAAATCCATCAGGATATGAATATTGCGCTGTCTGGCCTGCTGGATAAGAGATTCCATTTCCGCCATGGTGCCAAATTCGGCGGCAATGTCTTCATAATCGGAGATGTCGTAACCGTTGTCGTCCATCGGCGAGCGATAAACGGGCGAGAGCCAAATCAGGTTAATGCCGAGTTGTTGCAGATAATCGAGCTTGCTGATGATGCCGTTGATATCCCCGATACCATCGCCGTTGCTGTCCATAAAACTGCGCGGATAGATTTGGTACACCACCGTGTTGTGCCACCATTTTTTTTCCACAGATTTCTCCTTTTTTGTCGGATGACGCTGCGCTTATCCGACCTACACGCAATATCCGTCGGGTGGATGATGTTTCGACATAGGCGCTGTTTCCGTAGGGTGGATAAGCGCAGCGTCATCCACCGCAATAATCATCGCCTAAATTCGCACAAACGCCCGCCCGTCGCTGTTAAACAAGTAGCAGTTTTCAGGCGGAAGACGCAGCCCGATACGACGGTCGGTTTGGATTTCAAGTCTTTGAGTATGGCGCATCACTAACGGTTCGCTACCGTAACCGCTATTAACATAGAGCAAAGTTTCGTTGCCCATCTGCTCAACAAACAGCACTTCGCCTTCAATATCTGCCTGCGCCAGCCCGGTAATCTGGATATGTTCCGGGCGGATCCCCAGTTGCACCACCTGCCCCTCATGAACACCAGCCCCGTTTATCGGCAGGGAAATTTGCTGGCGATTCTCAAGCCTCACGTCAGTGCGCAGTGAACTGCCGTGGGTTAACACACCCGGGATCAGGTTCATTTTTGGCGAGCCAATAAACTGTGCCACAAACACGTTTGCCGGGCGGTCGTATAGCTCAAGCGGCGTGCCAACCTGCTCAATTTGCCCCTGGTTTAACACCACAATACGGTCAGCCAGCGTCATCGCCTCGACCTGGTCGTGGGTGACGTACAAAATCGTGGCGTTGATGCGTTTATGAAGTGCGGCGATCTCCATACGCATCTGCACGCGCAGTGAAGCATCAAGATTCGACAGCGGTTCATCGAACAAAAACAGGCTCGGTTCGCGCACAATGGCACGGCCAATCGCGACGCGCTGACGCTGACCGCCGGAGAGATCTTTTGGCCGCCGTTCAAGCAAATGCTCAAGTTGCAAAATTCGCGCACTTTCCCGCACTTTTTCGTCGATAACTTTTACCGGCAGTTTTGCCATCTCCAGCGCAAACGCCATATTCTGGTACACCGTCATATGCGGATAGAGCGCGTAGGACTGGAACACCATGCCGATACCGCGCTCTGAAGGAGAATCATCGTTCACGCAAACGCCATCGATGCGCATCTCGCCGCCGCTTATCTCCTCAAGCCCAGCCACCATCCGCAGCAAAGTGGATTTCCCGCAGCCTGATGGCCCCACCACCACCACAAACTCCCCGCTGTTCACTTCCAGATCGAGGGGTTTAATCACTTCCGAGCTGCTGCCGTAGCGTTTTTGAATTTTATCGAGCACGAGTTGCGCCATGGTTATCCCTTAATCGCTCCGCTGGTAAGCCCACTGACAATACGTTTCTGGAAGATGAGCACCAGTACGATAATCGGCAACGTCACCACCACCGATGCCGCCATAATGCTGCCCCACGGCAGTTCAAAGGTTGATGCGCCGCTGAACATACTGATAGCCACCGGTACGGTGCGTTTGTCGCCAGAAATAATAAACGTCAGCGCGAACATGAATTCATTCCACGCGCCGATAAACGCCAGCAGCCCGGTGGTGACCAGCGCGGGCGCCAGAATCGGGGCAAACACGCGGCGAATAATGGTCCAGGTTTTCGCCCCATCCACAATCGCGGCCTCCTCCAGTTCAACCGGAATCGACTTCATAAAAGTGGTTAGCACCCAGACGGTGAACGGCAGCGAAAAAGTGGTGTATGAGAGCACCAGCGCACCGAGGGAGTCATAAAGCCCAAGAAAACGCACCAGCTCAAACATGCCCGTCAGTACTGCCACTTGCGGAAACATCGACACGCACAGAATGGTGAACAGCAGGAATTTGCGCCCGCGAAACGGCACTCGCGCCAGGGCAAACGAGGCGGTGATAGCGACTAACAAACAGATGCCCACGGTTAGGGTTGCCACCAGCACCGAGTTAAGCAAACTGCGGGCAATACCGTTATCAACCAGCGCCACCACATAGTTATGCCAGTGATACCCACTGGGCAGATACGCGGGTAAAAACAGCTCCTGCCCGGTGCGCAACGAGGTCAGAATCGCGTAATAAAACGGGAAAACGCAGAACAGCACGGCGAGCGTCGCGCCAGTATAGATAACCAGTTGGTGGCCGAATTTGCGTTGCCGACGCGTGGTTTTCATCAGCGCTTCTCCTTTTCGTTCAATCGTGAAACGCGGATAAAGCAGGCAGCAATCCCCGCCACCATCATAAACACCAGCACCGAGGCCGCCGAGCCGACGCCCATATCCTGATAGGAGATGATCTGCTCGCGGGCATATCCGGAAACGGACATGGTCGCCTCACTGTTGGAGGTCAGGACGAAAATCAAATCGAAGATGCGCATCGCATCCATCACCCGGAAGATCAGCGCCACAATCATCGCCGGCATGATCAGTGGCAGCGTGATGCGCTTGAACCGTTGCCAGGGGCTGGCACCATCGACACGCGCGGCCTCGTACAGATCGCCAGGGATCAGCTGAAGTGCGGCCAACAGCATCAAAGCCATAAACGGCGTGGTTTTCCAGACATCCGCAATCACCACCGCCCACATCGATAACGACGGCTCAGCAATCCACGCCAGATGCGCCTGATAACCGAATATTTTCGCCAGTAAATCGTTCACCACGCCGTATTGATCGTGGAACATCCAGCCCCACATTTTGGCGCTGACAATCGTTGGGATCGCCCACGGCACCAGGATAGCGGTACGTACTAACCCCTGGCCGCGAAATTTCTGGTTCATCAGTAGCGCCAGCAGCATGCCAAGCAGCAGCTCTAAACCGACGGAAACCACGGTAAACCACAGCGTGTTACCGACCGCCTGCCACCATAAAGGATCGACCAGCACGCCACTGCTGTCACCGTCGTTGGTGGCGTAATAGTTAGCCAGCCCCACCATCTGGTAATCGGATGGATTGTCGAGCATCGCATTGGTGAAACTGAAAAAGAAGGTGCGCACCAGCGGCCAACCCGCCGCCAGTGCAAGTAACAAGAGTGCTGGCGCCACCAGTATCCACGCGATACGGCGACGCCGCTGTTGGTAGCCTAAGTGCGCCAATTAATGCCAGTCCTTGCCTTTGACACGCTCAAGACGTTTTTCCAGATCCGCCACGGCGGTTTTGCCGTCGCTGCCGCCATTGAGCACCTTAAAGGTGACGTTAAAAATGGCGTTGGAAACACGCGGGTACTGGCTTTTGGTCGCCGTTGCCGGACGTGGTACCGCGTTGGCGAAGATCTCTTTAAACAGCGTCAGATGTGGCGCGGTTTCAAGCACCGCTTTGTCCTCATACAAGGCCGAGCGTGTCGGTGCGAAGCCCAGATACTTGAGCTGCATTTTCTGCGAATCGGCATCGGTAAGGATCTTCAGCAGCGCAATCGCTGCATCTTTGTTTTTGGTATTAGCATTGATAGACCACTGCCAGCCGCCGAGTGCGTTGGCCGACTTGCCATCCGGACCGGCAGGAAGTGGCGCCACGCCCACTTTGCCTTTGAGCGGGCTATCCGCCCCCTGGGAGAGCAGATAAGCGTAAGGCCAGTTACGCATAAACAGCGCGTCACCGTTCTGGAACACCGAACGTGACTCCTCTTCTTTGTAGCCTAACGCCCCTTTCGGCGTGATTTTGCCAATCCAGCCCGCGACCATATCCAGTGCTGCCGCAGCCTTCGGATTATTAATGGTCACGTTCCCTTTTTCGTCGATGAACGTGCCACCGCCGTAGGAATCTATCCACTCCAGCGCGTTACAGGTCAGCCCTTCATACGATTTACCCTGGAAGATCATCCCCCAGAAGTTTTTATGCCCGGCTTTGCGCTCTTCTTCCTGAATTTTGGTGGCGATGCGCGTCAGCTCTTCCCAGGTTTTTGGCGGCTGTTCGTTGTATTTTTCCAGCAGATCTTTGCGGTAATAAAGCACGCCAGTGTCCAGATAAGCTGGAACGGCTTTCACCTTGCCGTTTACCGTGTCGTTCGCCCATGGGCCTGGGAAGAAATCACCTTTCATGTCGCCGACGGCGTCAGTCAAATCGAGCGTTTGCTTATCCAGCAGGCCGACCCAGATGGTATCTGACTGGAACAAATCGACCGCTTTCTCATCTTTGGCGGCAAACAACTGCTGCAGCAAAGCCAGCTTCTCGTCAGATGCCGCAGGGAATTCGATGAACTCCAGCTTGTTGCTGGTTTGCTTTTCAAAACGGTCTTTGACGTAGTTGCAGTATTCCTTACCGCCGGGGGAGATCGGGCATTCCATACGCAGAGTATCGGCCAGCGCGGCGTTAGAAACGCCCGCCAGCGCTAAGGTAATAAGACTTAACGTCAGCTTTTTCATTGTTTCCTCTTTTGTTCAGGCCGGACCGGAGGGAGGTGAAAAAACAGCACACCATTTGAAAAGCTAGTTAATAACCAAGCCATGCGGCAACTTAGCACCCTAACCTTTGTGCGAATTCTCGACGTGGTGCACGTATCGCTATTTTTTATTTCACTTTTGCGCAGGACACGCTACGGGGTATCTACAACCCGATAATCTAGTGACCAACAGCATGGCAAAACGGGCAGTAATATCCGGAAACGGATAATTTTTGTGAAACCATAATTGATGTATGATTCCTGTCAATTTATAACCACTCTCTAATTAATGGATTAATTATGACTGTTTATCACCTCAGTACTCGTATTCATTCAAACGTATCACCCGGTTCTTTACTCTATGATTTATGTATTTATCGAATGGATTCCAACAACAATAAATTTCCTGTTGTTGACGTTAAGCAGCAACCTATTCAGGGTGGTTATGAAACGCTGAGTCATATTACTGAAAATATCAGCGAACCCCTTTCAACTATTTATAATATGGAAGTCACGCTTTACCTGAAAACCATGCTCCATATACATTGCATTACCCCTTTACCTTTTACCCGGATGTACACTTTAGAAGAGTTTGCCAGCGGCAAAGCCTGGTCTCCCGTTAAGCGTGAAAATCCCTGCTATTTCGTTTCAACAGGTACCTCGGAACTGGAAAGTGAGAGTGGAAACATCGTGACTGTAAACATATCCAGGCAGGAAAGACCTTTTATTGCTGAGCAATTTCCTGTTGGAGACCCACAAGATCCATTTGAAAAAAATATAATTAAAGAGCAGATAAAAAATAGATTTAACCACGTTACATTCCCCAACCAGAATGCAGGCAGCTTATGTGGACCTGCTGTCTTTTTCTATTGTCTGCAAAGGGACAGGCCAGATGTTTATGCCCAGGCTGCAAATGATTTGTGGCAATACGGGAAAACAAAAATTGGTGAGCTTGAAATAGCGCCCGGTGAGGGTTGTCGGCATCCTTCTGGGGATTTTTACGATACTTTTGGACCCAGAATATTGGGTCTGGACTGGATGACGCTTGCAGGTCTGAGAGATACAGAAAATACCGTATTAAGCTTTGATACGCTCGATTCCCCTGTTGCCGGGATTACTCTGTGGCATACGCTTACAGAATGGTTTGAGAAAGCAGGATATATAAAGGTATTCAGTAATGTCGGTATTACACAGGCGGGCATACAGGGAATTCAAGATTTAAATGACTATGTAAAGCAAGGCTATAAAGTTGTCTCACTCATCAATGACAGCTTATTAGAAGGAAGTTTGTCTGAACGGTCGACATATCCTACACACTGGGTTGTCTGGGATAGCCCTGTCATTGAGGATCCGGACGGAACGGTGCATCTGACGTTATTTTCGTGGGGACAGAGTGTAGATCAGATTAAACCCGGAAAAGATCTTTCATTTTTCATTAATCGTTTTTTTGGAGGGGTGGTTTTTAAACCAATCAAATGAATAAATACCTCTTACGCTGTGTTGTAGTCGGAGGACTATTCTGTCTTTCAGCTTGCAGTATTTTAAGCCCGAAGGCGGAATATATTCCCGATAATAGGGAATTAAAACCTGCCACAGTGGGTGTTCCATATTTTGTTAAAATCGATATTATCGGTGGTCGGGTTATTGGGGGGTGGTACCATCCCGAGCCTCAGTACAGGCCGGGATTAGTTACGCCGAATGATGCTGGCATTTTCCTTCGGAACTGTCAGTTAACTGGGCGGAAAACACAATCTCTGATGCCCAAAGAACGCCTTTATAATGGTAACTGTATCGAAGTGTATGGTACTCCGCTAAAAGCAGGGGAGCTAAAAATAAATATCAATGGGGGAATGTATGGAAATATGTTCGCCCCTGCCAGTGAATTTAGCAAAGAATACACACTAAATGTTGTTGAACCATAAATTTCAGCGCACTGGCGAAAAGGATGATCATGAGGTCCTTTTCGCGTTGTGAAAATAGACTTTTTCATTCATCTGTTTTAGACGGCGGGGGTAAACCAATTAAATGAATATATTGATCTTACGTAGTCTTGTATTAGGTGGGATAGTTTTCCTTTCAGCATGCAGTGTCTTAAGTCCTAAGGCTGAATATATCCCTGACAATGAAAATTTAAAACCAGCAACTGTTGGCGTGTCTTATTTTTTCAAGATTAAAATTTTAGGAGGCGCGGTTATTGGCGATTCTGAGAGACGAATTGGGTTTGTATCACCGGATAAAACCGGGATTTTTTTACGTAATTGCCCAATGGAAGAATGGAGAATTACCCCAAAAACGAGAGATCCCTTTGATTATAATTGTGTTGAAATCTATGGCACACCGGTGAAACCCGGTGTAATAAAAATTATAATTGGCGGAGGTATGTACGGCAGCATGATCGCCCCAGCGAGCGCATTTAGCAAAGAATACACACTAAACGTTGTTAAACCATGAAATATCACCCTGGCGAAAAGGACCGTTACAAGGTCCTTTTCACATGCTTCTGGAGTCTTACCACTCCAGCCATTCCCCGCCTCGTTCGCTACTTTCTCGTACCGTTTTAATAAACTTCATACCGGCCAACCCTTCCGCTATTCCTGGAAGCAATGGCGCATCACCGCCGCGAATTTTAACGGCCGCTTCACGGTAGATTTGCGCGAACCCTTCCAGATACCCTTCCGGATGCCCGGCGGGTGTGCGGCACTGATGGCGGACAGAGTCGTGGTTATTCACTCCATTTCGCGTGACGGTGTAACTATTTCCATGATGCGGATGTATTTCCAGAATTTCTGGCTGTTGCTGGCGAAAGCTTATCGTTGCCCGGCTACCGACGATGCGCAGACGCAAATCATTTTCGAAACCAGGTGCCACCTGGCTTGCCCATAAACGCCCGCGTGCACCATTGGCATAGCGCATTTCGGCGTACACTTCGTCATCCAGTACTCGCCCTGGAATGCGTGTTAACAGTTCTCCGCGCACCACTTCCGGCTCCATGCCGCTGACAAATGCCGCCAGTTGCCAGGCGTGCGTGCCGATATCGCCAATCGCCCCCGCACCGGCTAACGCTGGATTGCCACGCCAGCTGGCCTGCTTGTTATCGGTCAACTCAAGGCGGTCGTTCAGCCAGTCCTGTAAATACTCCACTTCGATGGCGCGAATATCACCGATTTCACTGTTGGCAATACGCGCACGAGCTTCACGCACCATCGGAAGCGCGCTGTAATTATGAGTGAGAATAAAGTGACGACCGGTGGTTTCGATAACCTGAGCAAGCTGCTGCGCTTCGGCAAGCGTCACGCCGAGAGGTTTATCGCAGATAACGTGAATGCCGTTTTCCAGGAAAACTTTCGCTACCGGAACATGCAGATGATTCGGCGTTACAATCGAGACAACTTCGATGCCGTCCGGACGAGATGCCTCACCCAGCGCCATCTCCTGCCAGCTTGCGTAACAGCGGTCGCTTGCGACAAACAACGCTTCACCGCTGCGTTTTGCCACCTCTGGTGAGGACGAAAATGCTCCGGCGACTAACTCAAACTGATCGTCCAGCCGTGCAGCAATACGATGTACACCGCCAATAAACGAGCCTTCGCCGCCCCCGACCATACCTAAACGGATACGCTTCATGGTTACTCCTCCAGCCCGAGCATACGACGCACCGCAGACGTTTCGCTTTTGCTGTTAGCAAAGTCGTCAAAGGCATAATCGGCCACCGGAATAATATGGTCGGCGATAAACCTGGCCCCTTCGCGCGCGCCCGCTTCGCCTGATTTCAGGCAACACTCCCATTCAAGCGTAGCCCATCCGGCATAGTCATATTGGGCGAGTTTACTGAAGATAGCGTTGAAATTAACCTGTCCGTCCCCCAGTGAGCGAAAGCGCCCGGGGCGGTCAATCCACGTCTGATAACCCGCGTAAACGCCGCTTTTTGCTGAGGTCTGAAACTCGGCATCTTTTACGTGGAAGGCTTTGATTCGTTGGTGGTAATGGTCGATAAAACCGAGGTAATCCATGTGTTGCAGCAGCATATGGCTTGGATCGTAGAGGATATTGCAGCGCGGATGGTTATCCACTAACGCGAGAAAACGCTCGAAGGTGACGCCATCATGCAGATCTTCACCGGGATGTAGCTCAAAACAGACGTCCACGCCCGCTTCGTCAAAACTGTCCAGAATCGGTTTCCAGCGCACAGCCAGTTCACGGAACGCTTCGTCGAGTAGTTGTTCATTGCGCGGCGGCCACGGATAAAAGTAAGGCCAGGCCAGGGCACCGGAAAATGTCGCATGAGCCTTAAGCCCTAAATTTTTCGATGCCATGGCGGCCTGTTTCAGGCTATTGACCGCCCACTGCTGGCGAGCGTGGGCATCTTGCGCCACGTCTGCGGGAGCAAATCCGGCAAATGCCGCGTCATAGGCCGGATGCACCGCCACCAGTTGCCCCTGCAAATGGGTTGAAAGCTCGCTGATTTCTAAGCCCACATTGGCCAGCACCGCACGAATTTCTGCGCAGTACTCCAGGCTTTGCGCGGCTTTGGTGAGATCAAAAATATGCGGTAAGTGAGTCGGGATTTGTACCGCTTTATAACCCAGCCCCGCCGCCCACGCCGCCAGCGAGTCGAGTGAATTAAACGGCGGCTTATCAGTAATAAACTGCGAGAGAAAAATGGATGGCCCTTTCAGGGTTTTCATTACAACATCTCCTTAATGAATACCGTGCGTTGTTCACGAACGGCGCGATCCGCCGCCAGCACCACCGCCAGGCTTTCAACCGCCTGCTGCTGATGAAGTGCCAGATCGCTATCGTCGTCAATCGCACGGGCAAAAAACTGTTGTTCGAGTTGGCACAAGGCAAAGTGATCCGGTTCATCACTTGCCATCACCCATTCATCCTGTTGAGCAAACTCGTCCTGCGCGTCTAACTTGGCGTGATGAATGCGTAACGATTCGGTGCGGGTGTGCGCCTCGACATTCGCCGATTGCCCTTCGCCGGCGGCTTCTCGCGCGACAATCGACACCGCCCCATTCGGCCCAATCACATCTTTTACAAAGAATGCTGTCTGGCTCATCATCGGCCCCCAACCTGCTTCGTACCAGCCGACTGAACCGTCGCTGAAACGCACCTGCAGCTGGCCGTAGTTAAACTGCTCGGGGGCAATGTCTTCGCTGAGCCGTGCGCCAATTGCGCTCACCGACAGCGGGCTGGCCTGGGTCATCTGGCACATCACATCAAGGTAATGCACCCCGCAATCCACAACAGGCGAAAGCGACTGCATCAGCATTTTGTGCGTGTGCCAGGCGCTGCCACTGCTTTGCTGATTGAGGTTCATGCGCATCACCAGCGGTTTACCAAGCCCGTGGGATAGCTCAATAAACTGCTGCCATACCGGGTGATGGCGCAGGATGTAGCCGACCACCAGTTTCTTGTCGGCAAGCCTCGCCGTCGCCACCACGCGTTTTGCCCCGCTCACCGTGGTGGCGAGGGGTTTTTCCAGAAACACATGGCAACCCGCAGCCAGTGCAGTCAGCGCCAGCGCCTCATGGCTATCAGGCCAGGTGGCGATGCATACCGCATCTGCCTGGGTGCTTTTAATCGCCTGCTGCAAATCATCGAACAGAGGAATGTCGGCGGCCAGTTGCGCTTTCAGGTGAGCTTTGGACTCTCCGCGAGCCACCAGCCCGCAGAGTGTAAATTCGTCCAGATGCTGATACGCAAGGCTGTGGGCTGCCCCCATATTCCCGCAGCCCACCACTAAGACGCGCAGCGGCTTATTTGCCATGCTGCTCGCCCTCTTTGTAATTGAAGGTGAAGAAGAAGATGGCGGCGATAACGACGGCGGCAATCGCTGGCATCCACCAGAACTGTTGCCATTGCAACAAGCCTTCCGCGCCCTTCGCGGTCACCGAGCGGTTAAATACCGCGCCGCTGATTTGCGAACCAATCAGCATCCCCAGCCCGTAAGTGAATAGCACCAGCAGACTTTGCGCTTGCCCTTTCACTTTGTTGCCCGCCACTTTATCGGTGTAGATAAAGCCGATGACGAAGAAGAAGTCGTAACACACCCCGTGCAAAATGATACCGATGTAGATCATCCAGCGGGTTTCTTCGGTGATACCTAACGCGAACATCGCGTAGCGCAGGAACCACGACAGCATACCGATAAGCAGCATCATTTTGATGCCCAGACGGCGGAAGAAGAACGGGATCAGCAGCATAAACACCAGCTCAGACATCTGTCCTAACGCCATTACGCCACTGACGTTTTCAAAGCCAACCGCTGAAATAAACGGTGCGGCGTAGGCGTAATAAGCCGCCAGTGGGATGGAGATAAGCGTGGCGCAGATGATAAACACCATAAAGTGGCGCTGTTTAAGGAGCGCGAAGGCATCCGCGCACAGCAGGTCACGCATCGACAACGGTTTGCCGCGATCCGGCGCAGGCGTATTTGGCAGCGTAAAGCTGTAAATCCCTAACACCACGGAAGCAACTGCCGCCATCGTGAAGATACCCGTGCTGTCTGAAAGGCCGCTGGTGCCAACAATCAAGCCCGCCACAATCCAGCCGATGGTGCCGAATGCACGTACCACCGGGAATCCTTTTTCACTATTCGCCAGACTGTGGAACGCCACGTTATTGCTCAGCGCGATAGTCGGCATGTAGCACAGCATGTAGGCGAAGATTATCCACAGCAGCCCGCTCTGCCCGCTTTCGAACGCCCCAGGCAACCACCACAACAATGCCGCGCCGACCAGGTGCAGTACGCCGAGCACTTTTTGCGAGGCAAAGAAGCGGTCAACTAACATACCCAGCACAAACGGCGATAAAATCGAGGCAATCGGCCCGGTGGAATACGCATCACCGATTAACGCGCTCAGGCCGTATTTGCCCATCACCACGCCGAGCGTCACATACCAGGCCCCCCAGACGAAAAACTCGAGAAACATCATTAACGACAGGCGCGGGATCACCCATTTATGGGTGGTCACTTGTGCCCCAACGGTCGACTGAGAAGACATAGATCCTCCGGTACAGAGTTTGCATTTGTTATTGTTGTTTACCCTGAATAATTCGTGGTGCAGGCAGGCGGCAACCGAAGGCATCCCGATGAGCTTACTCAAGTAAGTGATTCGGGTAACTGAGTGCGGCCAACGAACCTGCAACACGAAGTATGACGGGTAAATTTTGTAATCGATTACATTCGCACTTCATTAAAAATGTAATCGATTTCAGAAGGACTTCCATCATGCTGATGAATTATTTGGTAGTATCAATTCAAATATGGAATGTGGTTCACAATTCAAACGATCGTGCAAAGGATCAACATGTCGATAGATAAAGTGGCACGAACTGCGGGTGTTTCTACTGCGACCGTTTCCCGGGTGCTCAATGGCAACCCTGCGGTAAAACCTGGCACGCGCGACAAAGTTCTGGCGGCGATCGCGGCGTGTGAATACCAACCTAACCTGCTGGCGCGCCAGTTGCGTACCTCACGCAGCCGCATGTTGCTGGTGCTGGTGTCAAACATCACCAACCCCTTCTGCGCCCGCGTGGTGCGCGGCATCGAAGAAGAAGCAGAAAAGCACGGTTACCATATTCTGCTGTGTAATTCGGAATCACGCCTGACCCGCGAATCCGCCTATTTGCGCCTGTTGAGCGGTAAAGTAGTCGACGGGGTGATCACCATGGATGCCATCAGTTGTTTACCTGGGCTGACCACGTTGATCGGCGATTCGCCGTGGGTGCAATGTGGTGAAGGCGACCCCGGTTATCGCGCCTCATCGGTGACGATTGATAATTCTAAAGCAGCAGCGGCAGCCGTCACTCACCTGAAAAGCGCGGGCTATAAACGCATCGCCCTGATTAACGGTGATTTACGTTATCTCTATTCTCAACAGCGGGAAGCGGGTTATCGCGCGGCCTGCGGCAAAAACTGGCAAGCGGTAGTGTATGCCGACGGCCTGGAGTATCAGGCGGGTGTGCAGGCGATGGCGGAACTGTTTACCCTGCCAGAGCCGCCCGATGCGGTATTTGCCATCTCCGATGCGCTGGCGGGCGGAGCCATGCATTACGCCCACGAACAGGGTCTGCGCGTGCCAGAAGATGTGGCGATTATGGGCTTTGACGGCGTCCCGTTTGGTGCCGTCACCTTCCCGCCGCTCACCACCATCGAACAACCGATGCATCAACTCGGTGTGCGCAGCGTGCAGTTACTGCTCGAGCGCATTGATAACCCCGAAGTCGAAACCGTCAATGAGATCCTCGACTGGAAGTTAGTGGTACGGGGATCGGTATAACGTCTATAAGGTAGCTGAGCATTCGACTTCATCATCTGAAGTTCAACGCTCATTCCTGGCTATAGGGCCGGGTCAGTCCCATCATGGTCACCTAAAGTTTTTCTGTGATCACACAATTGAGCGCTGTTCAATGGTTATGTTCGTTAACCAGAATTGCGCTTTAGATGAACGAGTACCATCTTCAGTTCCAAATACGTCCTCACAATATATATTTGTATCCATAGCCTTTTTGGCTGCGTAAAGCTTATCTGCTCTACTTATCGTCCCAAATGACTGGAAAATGACTTTCCATTTCGCATCACTGAGTAAATCAGCGAGGGTATACGTTCTTATATCCGAGTTATTACTTTTATGTTTATCAATGATAAATTGATCGATTGCACTACGATGTAGTATATAAAGAACAACACCATTGCCATCAATAATAGGCAACCTATTTCTTCCTGTTGTTTCGAGTTTCTCTTCCAACACACTTTTCAGTAAATTAATATTTGCGGCATCTCCAGGGTCTTTTAATATTAAAGTTGTCACGTCAGTAGATGTCATATCAATAGCCACATCTTCCGCACTGATTTCACTTAGTTTTTGATCGCTGGTTAAGTGTCTGATGATCTGATTGGTTTGCTGAGTCGCAGCATCCATACTTTTTTGCGTATAATAAAATGCCAACACAGTACCCATCCAGGTTGCCAAAAGTGGAAGAATTATATTAAGTATATCTTTAGTGTGAGAAAATCTTTCCTTTTCCGCTGGGTCATGCACGCCAACTATAATAGCAGTGGTGCTTAAAATAGCAATTAAAACCAACACAATACAGACAACGATAATGCTCAGTTTATTTCGGAGTTTCGCTGTAACAAATGATTCATTTTCAGTGTTAGTTCCCATGACATTACACCTTGCAAGTTAATTTTAGCCCCATAAGCCTGGATAATAGCAAGGGGTGTATCTATGATCTGCATATGGATCTGCATATGCGACCCCTTGGTACTCAATTAACTATTACAATGGCACAATGGATAAACTGTCATACAAAAGTTTAAATTTTTTAATTTGTTAATGCGGAAGTATTAAAGACTGTATATACCCGTCGTCCTTCAAGTTGCAGGGGTGTTGGCTTCACTCACAAATCCCAGTCACTTACTCAAGTAAGCTCCTGAGAATTTGCTTCCTTGCCGCCTACCTGCAACTTGAATTATTTTGGGTATAAATGATACTTTAAATATGTTAAATCTTGCAAAGGGTGACCGTATGAATCACTTTATCCATTACATCAGAAGAGATATCCTTCTTCAAAAAAATGATGACATTATTTCCCCGCCATTTTATGCGGCAAGAAAAAAAACTCCGGAATCTATATATTATCCCACTTATCACATAACTAGGTCTACGCAGGGGCCTGCAAGCCGCATTAAGCCAGGGGATGTTATCTGGGTTGTCGCTCAATTGTATTCTCCTTGGGATTCTTATAGGCAGCAGTTACCCCCTGCTTTAGACATGAAACTTATCGTTAAAAGCATTAGCCAAACAGTTGTCAATGACCGCCCGTTACTGCGTTTTAGAGCCGCAGAAGGGTCAATGTGGTTTCCATATAAAAATGCCGTTGAGATTTTGATTGAATTGCAAACGTTGAACCAAAATAATACCGAGATGCCTTTATGGGGAAATCCAGAACAACAAATTGGTTACTATTTGCAGAGCATTAGGCAGCTAAAAGATGGAGCTAAACTTCAGGAATGGGCTTCGAATATCAATCTTGAACCCTTCTATTTTATCAGTTACAGAATTAAAGATGGGACATTCCAGGCATGGCTTCAGGTTGCCAAATTGATCCATGAAGAAAAAGTTGTATTTTGGGACCGCTGGACATTACCGAGGCGTATGGTCGAAAGACGCGAGTTTATCGATGACAAGATTTTAACTGGCTTCCTTCAGCAAAAAATTCAGCAGTGTCGCCAGGTGATACCTATTCAAACCGATCTATACGGTGCAGCAGGAAGCTATTCTGCACTGGAAAAAGCATACGCGATAGGTTTAGGAAAATTAAAACCTTGAGAAACAATTAACACTTTTCCACCATATATTTCTACAAACCAGCCATCCTCATAGCAGCTGTAGGCAGCTTCAAGGTAGAAGCGGACATGATCAGAGCAATACCCTGCGATAATCAAACGGCTGGACCCTCACCCTGAGATGCTGAACATGCCCGGCACACAGAAAAAACCCCATACCTTCGGGGTTTAATACTTTATATAAAAATTCACGATCCTAAACTAACGGGCAATCGTTTAATCTTTGCCAAGTATTTTGCATGCTTCTTTCAGTCCCAGACCAAAGTAATCTGTATAAAAAGTATTATTAAAATTATTGTCTTTCCAACAATTTTCTAAGGGCAGACTGATCAATCCCGTAAATGGTTCATCATATATATTGGTTACTTTCGGACGATCCGCCTCATCGAGCTTATCGAACCATTCAACCCAATCAGGTACACTTTCAGTTTGTACGATTACAAATTTAGCACCACCGGTATTCTCTGGAGTCAGATCTTTACCCAACTGTTGAGGATTTTTTAGCGTAATACCCGTTTCCTCTTTAAGTTCACGAATAACGGTACCGAGACTATTTTTATCTCTGGATTCATATTTACCTCCGGGAAGATGATAACCACCCCGGACCTTTGGTGGGTTCCCCGACTTCCCCCCTTTCGCAACCAGCACGTTTTTTCCATCAGTGAGTATGAGATATATCTTAGCCATGATGAATTCCTTTATTTATACCCAACAAATTATCACCATACAGGTAAACTTAATGCTCAGATTACCTGTGAGAATAATTTTCAGGTTCGTTTAATTGAAAGTATTTTCTACAATGATGTTATTTTACTGTTGAAAACATCTAATGAATTATGACCGACAGAGGGCTGAAATTGCTCATGTGAATCAAGGTCTAATGAAAGATCAGATACATGATTCAGCGGTGTTGATTTTGGATTGAATACATAATAGAGATCCTGACATTTTTTAAGCATACCGGCAGTATCAATGTCTTTATTTTCTGCTTTAACAGTAACTTGATAAACCTGTATGAAATCATTCAACGTGACTTTGCTCATGTCCACAATGGAACGGTAGAGGACAAATGAGCTGACCTTATCGCATTTTGATTTCAATGATGTGGATGTCACCGTACGTGACCATCCGGCAAAATCCAGCCGAACCATTGACGCACCTTCAAGAATAGCGCAATACCTGCGTACTTCGCTTTCAGAACCCTCAGTTGAACCAAATAGAATATTAACAAACCCACTCACGATTGTTGCAACAGCAGATTTATTGTCGCCAGCAACGAAATCTGAAACGGAGTTATTAACAACATCAGTAATGTTTTTTGCATTATCTGACGTAAACGCTTTAGTCTGATAAATAAAAGATTGGATTGAGCTTATAGGAAACGTTCTGTTGGTACCCAGTCCTGCACCTAATAAATCAGTGTTTATTTTTTCTGCATAATATTGAGTTTTTGACTGACCAAGAGCCATGAGAGTATCAAGGTGAGCCGAACATTCATCGCGTAATTCTGGGGATAAATCCTGACCCAGTAATGCTTTAGTAATTGCAGCCATAATTACACCTCCAATAACTGTAAAATATCAGGAATGTTATTACTGAATTCGAAACAATTAATTTCGCCATCAATAATAACAAGCTCACTGGTGAAATAAAATTATGTCTCTGCCGGCTTATTGTATATATAATACTTTCAGTTGACGCCAGTAGTATTACTAAACCTTTTTGCTGATATTATTGTGACAAAAAGAAAGATAAGAGATCAAAATCAATAATTTCCCCGCTGACAAAAAACATTGTTAATTACATATTATCGGTGATCATCCCGTTGTCAGGAGTGATTAATAAGTGATGGTCACAATTTATTCAGTCGCCGCCAGGTAAAGCAAATTTCCCCGCAAAAAATTCAATCGCTTTTATACCCTTCATACCTCAAGTTGCACGTGCGTTGGCTTTCCTCGCTCACCCCAGTCACTTACTCAAGTAAGCTGCTGGGGACTCACTGCGTCGCCGCCTTCCTGCAACTCGAATTATTTTGGGTATATACTGAAAACAAAGGTATTCTCGCCAAATACATTCATACAGTTTATGTCCGTTCGATGGAGATACTGGAAGCAACATGATTGTACCCTACTCCTATGCTCTACCCATTATTGCCGCGCTGTCGTTAGCAAGCCAGGCGAGTTTTGCCGTGGATGCAAGTCGCCCGAAAAAACATGCCGATGCGGTGCTCGCGCTGATGAGCTATACCGTCTGGCCAGATGTCACCGCCAGCGACCTGAATATCGATAACGGCAACAGTGAATCCAAAGAGCTGTCCATTACCCAGTTTGGCGGTGGCGCGACCCTCAGCAAGGAAGTCCCGATTTATCTTGAAGGGACGATGGGCTATAGCCGCTACGACCCGCAATTTGTGCTATCCGATGGGACCCAAACCCGCAAAATCCCCACCAAATGGAACAGTCTGACCGCCACCGGAGGCATTGGCTGGGATTTTCACCTCTACACCGACAGATGGGGCGGCAATATGGTGTTGCGCCCTATCGCCAATTTCATGCTCGGCACCATGGCCAGTGATTTGCGTATTGGCTCGTATGTTTTCCAAAAACGCACCAATCGGGATTTTGATTTCCTCAATGGCGGGCGACTCAATGCCTATGGGCTTGGCGGGTCGCTGATGCTCGATTACGAATTGTTCTCCAAACCGCAGGACATCGATATCGAGTTGCGCTACTCCAATATGACGCTGCAAAGTTTTGGCAACACCTCAGAGGCGGTCAAAGGCGAGGCTAACACGCAAAATGTCGGCGTTTATCTGCGCCGCCGTGCGCCAGTTTTCGACTGGACGTTGCTTAACAAGCCAGTGCGTTATGTTCTCGAAGGGGCGCATACGGAATATATTGGCGAGCAACGCGGGCAACTCGGTTTTAATAGCCTGACGTCGATGGGATTAGGGTTTGAGCTCGATAGCAGTGATTACGACGTTTTCATCACTCGCACACGGCTGGTGGCACGTTATATGTTTGGTAATAACACCAACGGTTACGGCTTGGGTCTGGCGATGAGTTTTTAAAATCACGCAAAATCAACATAAAGGTGGATGATGCTTACGCATATCCACCCTACAAAACCGCCAGACCACTCAGTTTATTTCAACGCTTCCGGCAGCTTAATCACCCACAACTCGTTTTGCGACTCGGGTTTTTCCAGCGGTTTTAAAGCGATTTTAGTCGCGACCTCGCGCCCTTCACGCGTCAAATGGCCTTTGCCATCCACTTCATAATCGTCAGCTTTTTTGGCATCAGCTTCAGGATTTTCCAGCACCGCTTGCAGGCCGAAATCGTTATCGTTGATCACGGCGATAGTCTGGTTATCAATCAGGGTCATGCCTTCGGCTTTTTCTTGTTGCCAGCCGAGTTTACGCAGATCAACCAGCTCTTTTTTCTCTGCCAGTTTGATACCACGCGCCTGCAGTTGTGCCGCATCATCAAATTCCGGGGCTTTTTCTTTATCAAAACGGCTCAAGTCACTCGCCTTGCTAAGATCGACCACATACACCAGATTGCGCATCACTTTGTTTTTATCGCCGCCCTGTTCGATGATCAACAGACGGTTATCGTCCAGCGCCACAATATCGCCAATCTTGGCATCTTTGGCTTTCTTATAAACGTCGATATCAATCGGGTAGCCATACATTGCAGTTTTACCGGTTTCCGGATTGACGCTCACCAGGCGAGTGAATTGCGCACTGTTTTTACTTTTACCGTCAATATCCAGCGTACTTTGTACCGCAGCAATAATGCGCCCGTCCGGCATCCGCGTGATGCCTTCAAAACCCCGGTTGGCCTGACGCCATTTGATGATATTCGGCAAACCGTCCGCTACCCCCTGCTCACCTTGTTCTGCCTGCGGGCCATACTTTTTGAGGATTTTGCCTTTGCTGTCGATATTAATGATGAATGGGCCGTATTCGTCACACAGCCAGTAACCGCCCTTACCGTCCGGGGTAATGCCTTCGGTGTCCAGCCCGCGCTTGTCGCTCGACAATTGCTGCAACGTATCACTCAGTGCGATTTCATTGGTCGCGCCAATCAAACCTTCTGGCAAGGGTAAACCGCTGATCGGCCCGCTTTCGTCATGCAATGGGTGGGCGTCGGTGGCCAGTGCTTTGCCATCGGCCACGCGGATAGTCATCATCAATGGGGTGTATTTCGGGTTAGCAAAAATCTTCGACTCTTTTTTACCTGATTTCGGCGAGTCCGCATTCGGGCCGCGGTCAGTCACGGTGGCAAACACCAGCGTTTCCCCCTCTTTGCCGACAAACTGCAAACCTGAGCCTACGCCCACCGGCAATCCTTCAGGGAAATTCGCGGCATAGGCTCCCTGGTATTCTACATGGTCGCCTTGGGGGAATGTGACAACGTAACGATCAACATGCGGCTGTGCCGCCTGACTTGCCAGAGGAATTAAAGAGGTCAGTACTAGCGCAAAAGGTTTTAATTTCATTAGGTTCGCATCCGCGGTTGGGGTCACCGATTTTGGTCAACAAGGTATAAAGCAGCTATATGACACAAATATGACTATTTTTTGATGTGATTATTTCTGTGGCTAAATATCCCGCGCTACTTGCCGATAACCCTTAGGTACTGGCTGAAACGAGTCAGATCATTTTTCAACATAAGGGTATTGCATGTCAGTCAGGCGTTTTTCGATTCTTGTTTTCAGCACATTGCTGATTATTTTCCTTGTTAGCACCGCATCCAACATCTGGTCTTTAACTCGTAGCAATCAATCTCTGGATAACGTTAACCGCGAGATCCACGTGGTTTTATCGGTCATCGACCCGATTAACCATAGCCGTACCATGCGTGTTCGCGCCATGGAAGCGTTAGAAGAACATGAGCAAGGATTTAGCGATCAAGGTCAGCTGGCACTGGACGGTGCGCAAGCGGTGTTGGGCAAGGCTAATTCTGCGTTTCAGGCATATCTGGAAGCACCGAAACAGCCGGGTGAACAGGTGCTGACGGATGCCTATCAGAGCGCCTTTGTGAACTATCGTGAACAAGGTTTGCAACCCTTGCTGGATGCGGTCAAAGCCAACGATGCCACGCGGGCTCGTACACTTGTGACCACCACTTTGCCAGAACTTGATCGGCAGTTTGAAATTGCGCTGGATAAACTGCTGGCGTTCCGTCAGCAACACGCCCAGCAACTGAACGAGGATGCCCAGGACAGTTTCAACCAAAGCCTGATAAGCATCGCCATTTTTGCCCTGATCTTCGCCGTCATTCTTGGCGCGGTTTACTGGCTGCTGAAAAAACGCGTGCTTAACGAGCTGGATAAAGCGAAATCCCATTGCACGGAAATCGCCAACGGCCTGCTGCATACGCCGATTATCGCCACTGCCAAAGATGAAATTGGCGCGATGATGCGAGAGCTTGAGCAAATGCGTGTTTCTCTGGCGAGCATTATCGGCCAGGTTCGCGAGTCGAGCCAGACCGTGGCTTACGCTTCTGAGGAGATCGCCGCAGGCAATACCGACCTGTCTGCGCGTACCGAAGAGCAGGCATCGTCGCTGGGTCAAACCGCAGCCAGCATGGAACAGCTGACGGTCACCGTGAAACTGACTTCTGACCACTCGCATCAGGCGAATAAACTGGCGAGCGGCATGTTAGTTGCGGCCAATGACGGTAATGAAATTGTCAGTGATGTGATTGATTCAATGCGTAATATTGAATCCAGTTCCAGCAAAATCGACAATATCATTAGCATCATTGAAGACATCGCTTTCCAGACCAATATTCTGGCGTTGAATGCGGCGGTCGAAGCGGCACGCGCCGGCGAACAAGGGCGTGGATTTGCCGTGGTCGCAAGCGAAGTCCGCAATCTGGCGCAACGTTCGTCGGTGGCTGCCAAAGAGATTAAAGAGTTGATTGAGTTGTCGGGCGAGCAGGTCAATATCGGCAGCAATCTGGTGAATCGCGCCGGTGAAAGCATGCAGCGAATTTCCAATGCGATTAAACAAGTGACCGGTTTGATGGAAGAGATTGCGGTGTCGACCGGTGAACAGAGCCGTGGCATCGAGCAAATCAACCAGGCCGTGGTGCAGATGGATGTGGTGACACAGCAGAACGCCGCGTTGGTGGAGCAAGCTTCCGCAGCGGCGATGTCGCTTAAAGAGCAGTCACAGGCGCTTAATGAAACGGTGGCGGTGTTTAAGCTGGCTTAAACATCGGTGATAGTGGTGGATGACGCTGCGCTTATCCACCCTACCAAACCTAATACGTCGCACCATTCGACAATGCGGAATCACAGGTCGGATCATCCGACAAAACCCAACATTAAAGCCCAACGTAGGTCGGATAAGCGCAGCGTCATCCGACACAATCCAACATTCAAACCCAACGCAGGTCGGATAAGCGCAGCGTCATCCGACAAAACCCAACATTAAAGCCCAACGTAGGTCGGATAAGCGCAGCGTCATCCGACAATGCTAATTACCACACTTTTGCGGCAAGCTCCGTCACCAGGCGCACTTTGTCCCACTGCTGTTCCGGCGTCAGGCTATTGCCCTCTTCTGTTGACGCAAAACCGCACTGCGGGCTCAAACAAATCTGGTTGATATCGACGAATTTCGCCGCTTCGTTAATACGTTCCTGTATCAACTGCGGGTTTTCCAGCTCGCCATTTTTGGTGGTGATAAGCCCCAGAACCACCTGCTGATGACCCGGACGCACAAAACGCAGTGGTGCAAAATCACCTGAACGGTCGTTGTCATATTCGAGGAAGAAAGCATCGACGTTCACCGTGCCAAACAGCACTTCGGCTACCGGCTCATATCCGCCTTCTGAAATCCATGTTGAGCGGAAATTGCCACGACACACATGCAGGCCGATTTTCAAATCATCCGGTTTTCCTTCCAGCGCTTTATTCAGCACTTGTGCATAAATCTGTGCCAGTTGGTCCGGATCATCGCCACGTTCGCGGATCTCTTTACGCTGAGCGTCGGAACATAAATAAGCCCATACGGTGTCATCCAGTTGCAGATAGCGGCAGCCTGCTGCATAAAACGCCTGAATCGCATCACGCCAGGTGGTGGCCAGATCGTCGAAATACTCTTTTAAATCAGGATAGACCGTGCTGTCGATAGCGTTACGACCGCCACGGAAGTGCAACACGCTCGGGCTTGGAATGGTCATTTTCGGCACCGCGTTGCCGCTGATGCTTTTCAGATAGCGGAAATCTTCCAGCATCGGATGCGAGCCAAAACCCAGCTTGCCCACAACACGCACGCTGTGCGCTTTAGTTTGCACGCCGTTGAACTGAATGCCCTGCTCTGACTCGTAACGTTCCACACCTTGCAGGCCATCAAAAAAGTCAAAATGCCACCAGGCACGACGGAACTCGCCATCAGTCACCACATGCAGGCCGCATGCGCATTGCTGTTCAACCGATGCGCGAATCGCCTCATCCTCCACTTTACGCAGTTGGATGGCGTCAATCTCACCTGCGGCAAAGGCCAGACGGGCATTTTTGATGGTGGCCGGGCGTAAAAAGCTACCGACGATGTCGGCACGGAATGGCGCGTGATGTGGCGATGACTGTGGCATGTGATTTCTCCGCTAACCCGGCTAACTAATTTAGTCAGGTGATAATTCATTATTTGAATTTCAGCCATCTGGATGGCTATCTTGTGTAGCGGAGAATGGCAGATACCGGACAAGTGGGCAAACGAAGTTCTTTCATGGGTGTTGAAAATAATTCATGTTGTTAAGACGATGTGAAGAGTAAGTTGATCTGCATCACAGTTTGCCGTTAAATATGACGTCCTGTTTTTGAGCCTCCTGATTATGATTGTTCGTCCGCAGCAACACTGGTTATTCCGCCTTTTTGTCTGGCATGGTTCCGTTCTACAAAAAATCTATTCACGCCTGCTGTTGAATGTTGCGCTGTCAATTAGCGTGATTTTCTTTCTGCCGTGGTATGAAACGCTCGGCATAAAACTCACCATCGCGCCATTCAGTATTCTTGGCGTGGCGATAGCGATTTTCCTCGGTTTCAGAAATAGCGTCTGTTATGCCCGCTTTAACGAGGCCCGAACGCTTTGGGGACAACTGGCCATTACTCAGCGCTCGTTATTGCGTGAGACAAAAAGCCTGTTCGGCAGCAGCAATGAAGTGCATATCACGACTTTTGTAAATCTGCAGATTGCCTTTAGCCATGCGCTACGCCTGACATTGCGCAAGCGCCCGGTAGACGAAACGCTGAAAAAATACCTGTCCGAGGATGACTTACAATGGGTCACCCAAAGCCACGCGCCTTGTAATCGTATTTTGCTGTTGATGGGTGACTGGTTAGCTGACAAACGCAAGCAGGGCCTGATTTCTGACGTGGTGTGGAGCAGCCTGAATCATCATCTTAATGATCTTTCGGCGGTTGCTGGCGGCTGTGAGCGCATCGCTGGTACGCCAATCCCCTTCGCTTACACACTGATTCTGCATCGTACGGTGTATCTGTTTTGTATCATGCTGCCGTTCGCACTGGTGACGGATCTGCACTACATGACGCCATTCTTGTCGGTATTCATTTCCTATACCTTTATTTCGCTCGACACCCTCGCAGAAGAACTCGAAGAACCGTTTGGCACGGAAGACAACGACCTGCCGCTGGACGCCATCTGCAACACCATTGAGCGCGATTTACACGATATGGATGGGAATGAAGAAGTACCGGAAAGGTTGCGCCCGAATCGCCATTATCGGCTGAGTTAGTCGGGCGCTGATTTCATTAGAAAATAGCACCCACGAAATCACGCTTGCCTAACGGCACGCCCGCCTGGCGCAAAATGTCGTATGCGGTGGTGAAGTGGAAGTAGAAGTTCGGGGTGGCAAATTTATACACGTAGCTGCGCGCGGTGAAACGCAGTTCGTGCTCGCGAGCCATCACGACGATTGGGCGTTCATCGTCGCCATCCAGTTGTGCATCGCTAATCCCTTGCATAAACGCGATGGTCGCCTGGATACGCGCCTGCAACTGGGCAATCGTCGTTTCAGTATCTTCCATCACTGGCGCTTCAATATCAGCCAGGCGGGCAACGGCTCGTTTTGCCATATCGGTAGAGATTTGTACCTGACGCACCAGCGGATACATATCTGCTGCCAGCGCCGCCGTCAGCAGGCTCTCTTCTGTTTTGCCGTTCTCTTTCGCCCAGGTGGCAGCTTTCTCAAGGATTGCTGACAAATTGGTCAAACCATGGATGAACTGCGCATTGGTTTCGCTGTAAATCGACATTGTTACTTCCTTTAAACATGACAAAAGTGACGGCAAGATTACACTTACTTAGCGCTTTGCGGATAGCGAATTTCAGCCTCAGGCGAAGCTAAATCCTTCATCTGCCCAACCGGTCATCCCTCCAATCATGATTTTCACCGGACGCCCTAAACGCGCCAGTTTTAACGCTGCGCGGTCGGCTCCGTTGCAATGCGGCCCTGCGCAATACACCACAAACAACGTGTCGGCTGGCCACTCGGCCATGCGCTCTGCTGTCATATCGCGATGCCGCAAATGGGTAGCACCTGGTATATGGCGACGGGCGAACGCTTCAGGGGTTCCCACGACATGCAGCAGCACAAAGTCCACATCCTGTTCTTTATACGCACTATGAACATCATCACAGTCTGTCTCAAGGCACAGGCGCTGGAAGAAGTGAGCGGCGGCGATTTCAGGACTTGCAGCGGGAAAATCAGTGACATAACTCATAGTGATTCCTCATGAAGGTTCAACAATCGTGTGGGGGGTGTGCCATCACTATAGAGTGCGGGAGAGGTATTGACGTGTGGCATAAATGACAGATAACGTGAAGATTATGACAATCGTTCGGGATACTCATGCAAAACCCTCTTGTTGTCGCCCTGGCCTATGACGGTCTGTGCACCTTTGAATTTGGCGTGGTGGTGGAAGTATTTGGTTTGCCGCGCCCGGAAATGGGCGAAAACTGGTATCGCTTTGCGGTAGCGGGAATCGAAGCTGGCGAGCTGAGAGCCATGGGCGGGATCCGTCTGGCGGTAGACGGCGATTTGTCTCTACTGGAACAAGCCGGAACGATTGTTGTGCCCGGCTGGCGCGGTGCCGATGAACCGGTTCCCGAAGCATTGTGCAAAGCATTACGCAAGGCACATGCGCGCGGAGCGCGAGTGATGTCGATTTGCTCCGGCGTGTTTGTGCTGGCAGCCGCAGGTTTACTTGATGGATTGCAGGCCTCAACCCACTGGCGTTATACCGAAAAACTGCAACAGCGCTATCCGCAAATCGAAGTGATGCCGGATGTGTTGTATATCGATAACGGTTCGGTGCTGACCTCCGCAGGCAGTGCGGCAGGGATTGATTTAAGTCTGCATCTGGTGCGGCGTGATTACGGCCAGTTTGCCGCCAACAGCGTGGCGCGCAGGCTGGTGGTGCCGCCGCATCGCGTCGGTGGGCAGGCGCAGTTTATCGAGCAACCGATGCCCGTCGCCTATGAAAGCCAGCGTCTTAGCCCGCTGTTTGATTATCTGCAAAACCATCTTGCCGACGAGCACACCGTTGAGTCGCTGGCGACTTTTACCGGCATGAGCCCGAGAACCTTTTTACGCCGTTTTGCCGCCACAACCGGCACCACGCCCTCGCGCTGGTTGCTGAATATGCGCCTGACTCGCTGCCGTGATTTACTGGAAAGCAGCACGCTGTCTATCGACGAAATTGCCGAACGCGTCGGGTTTGGCAGCGCCGCCACTTTACGCCACCATTTCCGCGCTAAGCTTTCCACCACACCTGCGGCGTACCGGAAGACTTTTACTTCAGGTAACGAAAAAATGATTACTTCACGCTAAACAACGTGATAGAGATAACGGCATTATTTGAAAGTTGAGCATATGAATTTATCTGGAGTAGATATGCGTAAATTGAATGTCTTGTTTTTTTCCGCGGCCCTGATGGCCGGTTCTTTGCCAATGGCGTTTACCGCTCAGGCAGCTGAAGCTCCGGTCGCCGACCCTGCGCCAGCCGTTGCACCGGCAGCACCGGCAGCACCTGCTGCACAAAACTCTTATGAAATCACCGAGTTCCATGCTGATTACCAGCCATTCAAAATTGGCGACATCGTGCCGGACTTGTACCGTACCAAGCCCTATCAGATTGATGCCTGGAAAATCCGACACCTGCCAGCACCGGAAGCCGGTAGCCACTGGACGTACATGGGCGGGAACTACGTGTTGATTAGCGATGCGGAAGGGAAGATTTTACGTGCGATGAGAGGCGAGATTTTTTATCAGCACTAACAGAACAAACCCCGGTTAACCACAGATGGTTAGTTGTAGGTTGGATAAGCGCCATCCACCGGTTTTGTCGGATGACGCTTTCGCTTATCCGACCTGGGAAGAGGTTTTCCCCCGGTTAACGACCGGGGTTTTCATATCAAAAAACGGCTAATTTATGCGACACGCATCGCTTTAATTTTCGTGTAGCCGTACTCAAAAATCATATCCGTGGTGCACATAAACACAATCACATCACCCGAGCCGCACTCTTCCAGCGTTTCGTTTAATTCTGTATCAAACTCTTTTGACAACTGCGGCATCAACATCTGCATATCGCCTGGATAATCTTCGTCTTCGTCCGCTGGCATATCTTCAATTTTTGAACCGCGCACCACATAAACCAACACATTTTTGTCGTTGAATACGATGGGCGCACGCAGATGCTTGCCCGTAGGATGCTTAGCCATTTTGTTACCCTTTTGCTTTACGCTTGAAATTTGGCGCTATCCTCGCAAAAGATGAGACGAAAAGACAGTCTCAGTGTGATGACAAGCGGTCATAACCCACTAAGCTTGTCGGGTAGCAAAACTCAAACTGAGGTTAGTATGAACCAGAAAATGGCTGCTCAATGTCACTGTGGTGCTGTCGCATTTACCGTGGAACTCAGCGATGGATTTAATACTATTCGCCGCTGTAACTGCTCATTTTGCCGTATGCGCGGCGCGGTTGCGGTCTCGGCACCGCTATCGGGAATCGAGATTATCAGGGGCAAAGATAAACTGACTGAATACCGCTTTAATACCGGTGAAGCGGTGCATTTTTTCTGTTCGGTATGCGGGATTTACACCTTCCACCAGCGTCGCTCCAACCCGGAACAATACGGCGTTAACGTCGCCTGTATTGAAGGTGTTTCGCCTTTTGATTTCCCAAAAATTCCGGTATCGGAAGGAGCGCACCATCCAAATGACGGCGGTGGCGGCGTGGCGGGGTATTTGACGTATACGGCGATAAAATGAATTCATGCTCTGGCATTGAGGATACCGGTTGGTATCCTCAGAAAGATTAACGCCCTTCCCCCAGCCGCCAAATCTTCTCCGCATAGCGCCCGACCAGCGCCAGCGAGATGGCAAGCAACAGGAAGAAAATCACTTTGTTGGTGCTGTCCCAGAACAGTTCGAAATAACGCGTGTAGAGGTTGATACCGAGGAAGGTTAAACCGAAACCGCGCAGCATACCGTCGTCGGTTTTCAGGCTTATCCAGATGCACGCCAGCGCCGCCAGTGCAAACAACAGTGACCAGTGCAGCAGCTCAATCTGGCGCACTCCCTGCCAGATATCGATATCGTAATTGCCGAAGATCGACAAAATCCACAGCGCGATAAACAGATACAGCAGCCCCATCGCTTTGCTGACGTTGAATAAATTGCGCTGCTGTAAGCGCGTTTTCAGCAGATAACAGCCCGCAAGCAGCACCGCCCCGAATAACACAAAGCGAATCGGGTAACTCATCCCGAGCCAGTATGCTCCCCATCCGGAAGCATAACCCGTGGACGTACCGAAGAAGCTGCCCAGGGCCAGCAGGCAAAATAGCCAGATCAACCCGGAGCGCGCCAGATAGCCGATTGCGCCATAGGTCGCGCAGCCCAGTAAGAACAGCGGAGCGACATTTCCGCTGCCGTTATCCAGCGCCATGCCGACTTGCGATAAACACAGCGCGGTGAATAACACGCCGAGGAACACAATCGCTTCATTGCTGTAGCGTTTTTCCGGTGTGCGTTTTTGGCGACGGAAACCCCAGAAGTAACAAGCGGCGGCAATAATAGCCAGAATTATGGCGCGGGTGGCGTAGCCGAAATTAAACAGCAGCGACAACAGAACTTCATCGGCGACAAGACTGCCGATGGCGATAATCACGCAGGCCAGCGCAATCCAGAAGGCGTAGCGGCTCATCCGTTGCCAGTCAAAAAGTTGCACCGAAAGGTTTTGTTGTAGCCGCTGTTGTTCGTCGGCATCAATCACCCCTTCCTGACGCCAACCTTCCAGCGTGCGCTGGACGATCTTTTCCTGTTTGCGTGTGACTTTCATACGGTTTTCCTTACCTGAATCCAGGCTTCAGGTTACAACATCTTGTCGTAATCTAAGAGATGACACATTCTGATTAGTGAATTTTAGCCGAGGAAAAACCGATGCAAGACTGGAACCCTGCTCTCTATTTACAGTTTGAAGCCGAACGCACCCGCCCCGCCGCTGAATTAGCCGCACGCATCCAATATCCCGGCGCACAACAGGTCTCTGATTTAGGTTGCGGTCCGGGCAACAGCACGGCGCTGTTGCGTAAAGCCTTCCCCGAGGCGACGGTAACGGGCGTAGATAACTCCCCGGCAATGCTCGAAAAAGCACGCACGGCTTTGCCTGATTGCCAGTTTGAGAACGCGGATGTCGCCCACTGGCAACCTGCGGTGAAGCAAGATGTGATTTACGCTAATGCCTCATTGCAGTGGTCAGGCGACCATGCGCAACTGTTCCCGCATCTGGTGGCCCAACTCGCGGATAACGGGGTGTTAGCGGTACAAATGCCGGATAACTGGCAAGAGCCAACTCATGCTCTGATGCGCCAGGTGGCGGCGGAATTAGGCCATCCGGATTCAGGGCGTGAAGCCTTACTTAGCGCACACGAGTATTACGATTTGCTGGCGCAAGCGGGCTGCAGGGTGGATATCTGGCGCACCACCTATTTCCACGTGATGCCCTCTGCACGAGCGATTATCGACTGGCTCAGTTCTACTGGTTTGCGACCCTATCTGGCGGAGCTTGATAACATCCAGCAGCACGCGTTTCTCGCGCGGTATCACGCTCTGTTACAACAAGCCTACCCGCCGCAACACGATGGCAATGTGCTGATGTTGTTCCCACGCCTGTTTATGGTGGCGCGTAAAACGAAAGCGTAGCGACTTGCGTCAGAACTGGCGTCAGAACTGGCGTAAAGGGTGAATGGTGCTCGCGCTATTCAAGACGCAGCGGTGGAAGTTTGTCGAACACCGATCGCAGGCAACTGCCCCACAAGGTGCGGATCTCGCTGAAATAGTCGTGCTGCGCGGTGATGGCGTACTGGCGCGAGTCATCAAAACTGTCGCTATGGTAGATCATCACATCGAGCGGCAGGCCCACGGAGAGATTCGAGTTAAGCGTCGAGTCCATAGAAATCAAGGCGCACTGCACCGCTTGTTCAAGGCCGGTATCGTGACTGACGATGCGGTCGATTATCGGTTTGCCATATTTGCTTTCACCAATCTGGAAATAGGGCGTGTCGACGGTCGCTTCAATGAAATTGCCTTCGGCGTAAATATGGAACAGACGCATCCCTTCGCCGCGAATCTGCCCGCCGAGAATAAAGGTGGCAGTAAAATCCGCCCCATCCCGGGCAATCACCTCTTTTAGCGTTTGCCCTACCAGCACGGCGGCGTCATACAACGAGCAGACGGTGTAGAGATTTTGCGTCGTGGCATCCTGCGCGCGGTGCTGTAGCAAGTTGATGACGCTTTGGGTGGTCGCCAGATTTCCCGCACTTTGCATGATTAACGTGCGGTCATCTCCACGATGGAAAACGTGCAGTTTCTTGAATGTCGAAATGTGGTCAACGCCTGCGTTGGTTCGCGAATCACTGACAAAAATCATCCCGCAAGCCAGCCGCATGGCGACGCAATAAGTCATAAAAATCCCCTGTCTGGAAATGGACGGGGCTGCTCGCCCGTCAAATCGCTTCGTTATTGTTGCGCGCTTTGCATACGCTGAACGGCGGCCACGGTTTCCATCCCTTCATCGCCGCCGCCCATGCGCACACCCCGCACCGGGCAGGCGTCAAGATAGTCGAACCCCACCGCCAGTTTAAGATGGTGACAGGTGTTGCGTGTGTTGTTGGTGATGTCAAAACTGTGCCAGTGCCCTTCTACCAGCGCTTCCACCCAGGCGTGCATCGCCACGTGCGCACTGTCCGGGGTGTAGAGATAACCGCTGACATAACGTGCGGGGATGCCAAGGCTGCGGCAGCAGGCGACAAACACGTGGGCGTGATCCTGGCAAACGCCCACGCCTGCGGCGAACACTTGCGCGGCGCTGTCTTTCACATTGGTGCCGCCTGGCGTATAAGGCATGCGCTCCAGCACTTCGCCCATCATCACGGTCAGGCTCGCAAGCGGTGCCGTCTCCTGCCAGTAATTCCCGGCAAAGGCCAGAATCGCGCTATCCGGTTGGGTTAATGGCGTGTGGCGCAACCACACCAGCGGCGAAAGGGATTCGCAGGCACCGTCATCAATCACCTGGTCTTCGGCAATTTCCACCACGCCAGTGGCTTTAATACTGATTGACTGATGCGGGCGGTCAAGCGTCAGGACATGCAGGATATTGCCGAAGGCGTCGGTGGTCTGCACCGCTTCTACCGGCAAGGCAAGTTCCCAGGAAATAATGTGCTGATGTTGTGACTCCTGCGGCGTGAGGCGCAAATATTGGGTGCTGTGTTTGACCAGTTCGTCATAGCTGTAATGCGTGCTGTGCTCAATCGTCAGTCTCATTGTGCCTCCAGATAGGTGTATTGGATGCTTTCGGAAATCGCATTCACCTGACTTAAAAAGCGGGTCAGCCAGCTTTGCAGACCGGAATCGATGACGTCATCTAAGGTGCTAAAGCGTAGTTCAGCATGCAGCACATGCGCCAGGCGGCGTGGTGCATTGGCACTGTGCCCGCCAATCAACTCCAGTTGGTTGACCACTTCTTCGATGCACGAGCGCAGAGAACGCGGGCTTTCGCTACGCAAAATCAGCAGATCCGCGACCATTTCGCGTACCAGTTGTTGTTTGTAGATGCTGTGATAAGCCTCCCGGGCGCTGACGGCGCGTAACAGAGTGTCCATGCGATAGTGTTCGCGCACCGCATCAGGGTCGTTATCCAGCAGCTGGTTTTTCACACCGAGCAAACGCGCGGTACTGTCAGCACGCTCCAGTAACGTGCCAATCCGGATAAACGACATGGCGTCGTTACGTAGCATGGTGCCGAACATCGCACCGCGAAACAGATGCGAGCGCTCTTTGACCCAGTCGAAAAAGTCATCGGCATTACTGCTGTTGACGCCCTCTTTGCGCAGGCGCTTCATCTCAATCCACGCGGAGTTAAGACTCTCCCACACTTCCGATGACAAACTGCCGCGCACCGCGTGAGCATTTTCCCAGGCCGATTGTAAGCAGCTGTAGATACTGCTTGGGTTACGGTTATCGAGGGCAAAGTAGTCGAAAATCCCCGGCATCGTCAGCTGCTGGTAATGCTCCCAGTATGCCGTGCCGCTGCCGGTTAAATTCAGCGGTACCTGCAAATCCTGATGCCCGGTTTCGCGAAACGGCATCATGGATAAACGGTTGGTCACGTCCAGTACCCGGGCGATGTTTTCGGCGCGTTCCAGATAACGGGCCATCCAATAGAGTTCACTGGCGGTGCGGCTTAGCATGATGTGTCGTCCTCCAGAACCCAGGTATCTTTGGTGCCACCGCCCTGGGACGAGTTCACCACCAGCGAGCCTTTTTTCAGCGCCACACGCGTTAATCCTCCTGCAATCAAGCGTGTTTCTGCGCCATACAGCGCAAACGGACGTAAATCGATATGGCGCGGTGCCAGCCCTTCTTCGACAAAGGTCGGGCAGGTTGAGAGCGCGAGCGTGTCCTGGGCAATGTAGTTTTGCGGACGCGCTTTTAACACGGCGCGAAACGCTTCGAGCTCCGCTTTACTGGCCGCAGGGCCGATTAACATGCCGTAACCGCCTGCCCCGTGAACCTCTTTCACCACCATTTGATCGAGGCGCGAAAGCACAAAGTTCAACTGGTCGGCATGGCGGCATTGCCAGGTCGGCACGTTGTTGAGAATGGGTTCCTCAGAGAGATAAAAGCGGATCATCGCCGGAACATACGGGTAGATAGATTTGTCGTCGGCGACGCCTGTGCCGATAGCGTTCGCCAGCACGACGCCGCCTGCACGGTACACCGACAGCAGACCGGGTACGCCGAGCATCGAGTCAGGGCGGAATGCCAGGGGGTCGAGAAACGCGTCATCAACCCGGCGATAAATCACATCCACTTTGCACGGGCCAAGCGTGGTACGCATGAAGACCGCGCCCTCTTTGACAAACAAGTCGGCGCTTTCTACCAGTTCGACGCCCATCTGTTGTGCCAGGAAACTGTGTTCGAAATAGGCACTGTTAAAGCGCCCGGGGGTTAACACCACCACCGTCGGATCGTTAACGGGCGAGCTTTCACGCAGGGTTTGCAGCAAATGTGAGGGGTAGCGCTCGACGGGGCGAATGCGCTGCTGGGCAAATAACTCCGGATACAACCGCATCATCATTTTGCGGTTTTCCAGCATGTAGGAGACGCCGGAAGGAGTGCGGAGGTTATCTTCCAGCACGTAATATTGCCCGTCGCCCCCGCGCACCATATCCACGCCAATAATATGCGCGTAGATATCGCGATGAAGATTTATCCCCTGCATACACGGTTGGTATTGATCGTTTGCCAGCACCTGCTCGGCGGGAATGACCCCGGCTTTGAGAATATGTTGGTCGTGGTAGATGTCGTGCAAAAAGAGGTTCAGCGCCTGCACGCGCTGGCGGATCCCGGCATCGAGCATCGCCCATTCTGCGGAAGGAATAATGCGCGGCACGCTATCAAACGGAATTAACCGCTCGGCGCCATCCTCGTCACCATAGACATTAAAAGTGATCCCGACACGGTGAAACAGCAGTGCAGCTTCCTGTTTCTTGCGCATCACAGCACTGCTGTCGGCCCGTTGTAACCAGTTCCAGTAATTCCCGTAATGGCCACGATGGTGACCATCGACCGCAAACATTTCATCAAAAAAAGAGGCCGCACCAGGGTCCATATTGATCATAATTCCCTCGCTTAATGCCATGGAGTTAACAGGAATTAAGCAGGAAATATGCCAGGTGGTTTTTGGTGCAAAAAGCGCCATGAATTGCGCATCTGAAGGGCAAAGATCCAGACGACTGCACTGGTATAGAGCGGGCAACCGTGAGAGTCACCCGCCTTTTGCACTATTTTGAGGAAACTTCCGCACACTGGATCCAGCGAACACGCAAGGTGTCATACGCCCAGTTATAAATCACGCTATACGGCAGGAAGAACAGGAAGAAACCAATCTCGACCATAAACGCCTGCAGCAATGAAATGTTGAGCATCCAGGCCGCCAGCGGCAGGCCAATCAGGATAAAGCCCCCTTCAAAGCCCAGCGAGTGCGCGATGCGCAGCGGCAAACGGCGCTTTTGCCCGACCGGGAAAAACTTATCGAAACCGGCGTTATAAATCATGTTCCATACCATAGCGACGGTAGAAAGCATGATGGCCAGCGCCCCCATCTGGAATAACGGTTTGTTCAGGATCCACGCCGCCAGCGGCGCACAAATCGCAATAGCGATGACTTCGAAACCCACCGCATGAATCACGCGTTCGGTAAATGTTCTATTTTGAGACTGCATAACACACTCCAGACTTTCTCACAGCGATATGGCTATGCAGCGCATTATCATCGCAAATACTGGTAGACTAAAGCCAATAGCCATCGATAAAAGCGATACATCCGTCATACTTCGAGTTGCATGTGCGTTGGCTACGTTTACTCACCCGACAAATCTGCCGGGAGCAGATTTGAACGCTGTTTACAGCGCCCCGAAGGGGTGAGGCCCATGGATGGGCCGAATAATCACTTACCTGTGTAAGCTCATCGGGACTCGCTCACTTGCCGCCTTCGTGCATCTCAAATTATTTAGGATGATAGATAATGAATTACTCCCCTGAATCCCTGGAAGCCTTTTTGCAGGCGGTAGAAACCGGATCGTTTTCTGCGGCTGCGCGCAAACTTAAGAAAAGCCAGTCAACGATAAGCAGCGCGATTGCCAATCTGGAGGCCGATTTAGGCGTAACGCTGTTTGACCGCCAGAGCCGTCAACCGGTGTTAACCGCCCAGGGGCAGCATGTGTTGCCGTATGTCCAATCCATCATGGCGGCTGGCGAGCGGCTAAATGAAGTTTCGGTACGCCTGGCCGCAGACGTGGAGCCACGCCTGAGTTTTGTGCTGTCAGATGTCTGGCAAACCGCGCATCACGAAGCCATCCTGCAGCGTTTTTCTCAACGCTTCCCTGACATCGAGTTTGAATGTTTGATTGCAGAAGATGATGACGTTATCGACCTGATTCAGAATGGTCGTGCGCACGTTGGCGTGTTGCGGGTGCAGCCGCGCTACCCGGTAGATGTCACCGTGGCGCGATTACAGGTCGGTGCGGAAATGGGGATTTATATTCATCGGCAGCATGAGTTAGCGCAACGGGAAGTCGTCGAAATGGACCATTTACAGACGGTGCGCCAACTTTGCCTGAGTACTTTTACCGATCCATCACGTCATAAAAGCGGTGGCCCGATGTGGTCTTCACCGTCGTTGTTGATGCTGCTGGAGATGGCGGAACAAGGTTTTGGATGGGGGATTTTGCCGCGCTGGCTGGTGGAGCAATTTGGGCACGATATTTTGCGGGAGTTGCCGGTTGCAGGCTGGCCGCAACGCATTGATGTGGATGTTGTGTGGTCAAATAAAACGCCCCCGGGTCATGCAGGGCGATGGATGATTGATCAGTTGCGGGCGCAGATCCCTTAAGGGAATGTCGGATGACGCTTACGCTTATCCGACCTACAAAACCCTAGCCATATCAGTCACGTTGCCACGTAGGTCGGATAAGCACAGCGTCATCCGACAGAAAAAACCAAAGCCATATCAGTCACGTAGGTCGGATAAGCGCAGCGTCATCCGACAATGTTTATTTGCGCGGCAATGTCTTCAACAACTCATCCGGGCTGATTGACGCCACCACATCGCTGCCCGGTAACGGCATTTTGAGGATATGGTTCTTCATCTTCCCGATAACGTGCATTTCACACGGCTTGCAATCAAACTTCAGCGTCAGAACTTCGTCCTGATGAATCAATTGCATTGGCGTAGCACGCCAGCTTTTTACTGAGCCTTTCGCCTGTTTCGGGCACAAGTTAAAAGCAAAACGCAGACAATGCTTGGTGATCATCACCGGCACTTCGCCCTTCTCTTCGTGCGCTTCATACGCGGCATCAATCAATTTCACGCCGTAACGCTGATAAAACTCGCGTGCTTTGTGGTTGTAGACGTTCGCCAGGAACGTCAGGTGTTCGTCCGGATAGACTGGTGCCGGTACGCTCACCGCTTTGCGGCTACCGCGTTGGTATTGCTGCAAGCGCGCGTCGCTCAACTCATCAATCGCTTCACGACGTAACTGGTTCAGCTGGCTGTTAGGAATAAACAGCGCGGCCGGTAAATTCAGGTCAACTTTACGTGCCTGATACATCGTTTGCCCCAGTTTCCCGAGGCTGTCGCGCAGGTTGGAATAAGCTTTTTCAGGGTTATTCGCCACTTCAAACTGCCCTTCCAGGGTTTTGCTGACACTGACACCGTCTTCACTGGTAACAGTCAAAACCAGTTGTTCCTGCCAGCCGCTTAACTCCATATCCACCGCAATGCGACGTTCGCTGGAGGTTTTGGTCAGCGCCTGTTGCCAGTTATGGTCAAGGTTCCGGTTTAGCGGATGATTCGGACGCACGTTTTTCAGCGTTTCCGGCATCTCATTTGGCCAGACGCGGTACTGATTTTTACCGGTTTTCTCCACGGTATTCGCACGGAAACCGACGATTTCACGTTTAATCAGCACGTTCAGACCATCACCATTGGTCAGGGTATCGGTGACATTCACATCGAGGAAATCTTTGCCGACTTTCAGCACTTCGCCCACTGGCAGACCGATGTATTTAGGTGAGTCAAAGGCACCGATATCGATTTTGCGCTCGTTAACAAAGTAATCGGTGCTGCCGCGGTGGAAAGTTTTATCCGGCGAGGGGATAAAGAAATGCGAAGTCACACCCGCTGACGCGCGAACTAAATCGGTGCGCTGCTCCATTAATTCATCAAGCAACTGGCGGTAATACGAGGTGATGTTTTTCACATAGCTCATATCTTTGTAGCGCCCTTCAATCTTGAAGGAACGCACGCCCGCATCGACCAGTGCGGCCAGGTTGGCGCTCTGATCATTGTCTTTCATCGACAACAGGTGTTTTTCATAAGCCACAACGCGGCCCTGATCGTCTTTAAGGGTATAGGGCAAACGGCATGCCTGGGAACAATCACCCCGGTTCGCACTGCGCCCTGTCTGAGCGTGAGAGATATTACACTGCCCGGAATACGCCACGCACAACGCCCCGTGAATAAAGAATTCAATGGTGGCGTCGACGTTTTCGTGGATAGCGCGAATTTGGTTGAGGTTCAGTTCACGCGCCAGCACGATTTGCGAGAAACCGACATCCGACAAAAACTTCGCCTTTTCCACGCTACGAATGTCGCACTGAGTACTGGCGTGGATTTCAATAGGTGGGAGGTCCATTTCCATCACGCCCATGTCCTGCACAATCAGCGCATCGACACCGGCCTGATACAGGTCGTGGATCATGCGGCGCGCCGGTTCGAGTTCGTTGTCATGCAAAATGGTGTTGAGGGTGACGAAAATCTTCGCCCCATAACGATGAGCAAACGGCACCAGTTCTGCCAGGTCTTGCAGGCTGTTACCGGCATTATGGCGAGCGCCAAAGCCAGGCCCACCGATGTAGACCGCATCCGCACCATGCAAAATAGCTTCGCGGGCGATGGCGGTGTCACGGGCAGGACTGAGTAGTTCAAGATGATTGGCGTGCAGGCGCATAGTGAATGTGTTTTCTGTGTTATGGGCGAAAGGCGGCTATTGTAGTCAGATTAGGCACGTAAGCAAAGATCTGCGCGGCACACAGAAGCTGTGTCCAGGGTCTGGTCTCGATGGGGTATTTTCCCTGGCTCTGACACAAGGTTAAATAACACGGGGTTAGCTAAAGATGCTGTATTCCATATTGATATAACTTATACTAACCATGAGAATAATTACAAAGTGTTATCATATTAGACCTGTTTATGTGGGGGCTAATTGAATGACTCAGTTAAGATGATTGCAAATGACAAAAAACATAGAACACTCAAAGCTTTATCAATCGGAAGGTGTGAGGCTTTTATATAACAACTCATTACCAGGCATTCTGATTACCTTTATTGCTTCTACCACCCTCGCCTTCACTTTTATCAATCAAAACAATTTCAATGCAAAAACAGCCTGGTGGCTGGTGATGACGGTGGTTCTCGCCGTACGAGTGTTTGATACACGGATGTGGTTAAAATGTGATGCAGAATGCAAAAGCAAGAAAAGCTGGGTGATTCGCTTCTCTTGTGGATGTTTATTAACGGCGGTCTTGTGGAGCCTGTATGCGGTCTTGTTCTATCAACAATTTTCTATTGAAGAGCTGAGCACCACCAACGTGATACTCGCGGCAATGGCAGGAGGCGCAACCAGCATACTTTCTGCGAATCTTCTGCTTGCCTCGCTTTATAACATTATTATCCTGATGCCGATGTCAATCGTGCTGATGATGCAGCCTGAGCAATATAAATTTAATCTTGGCGGGCTGGGCGTTTGCTTCACGATAATAATGATTATCTCATCAGCGCGTTCCGCGAATTATATTAAAGAAGCCATTTTACTGCGTTACAGAAACAAAAAACTCGTCTCGCGCATGGAAGAAACCATCCGCATCAGGACGCAAGAAGTTTATGAAATCTCGGATAAAGATTCGCTGACCCGCTTATATAATCGAACGGCTTTTTTAGCTGCCGTCGACCGCGTAGAACAGGATTTTAAGCAACATCACCTCACCGGCTTTTCAATCTTTTTTATCGACCTGGACGGCTTTAAAAACATCAATGACACGCTCGGCCATAATATTGGCGACAGCGTATTAGTTAATATCAGCGACCGGTTGAAAAGCTGCAATGCAGAAGACACGCTGATGTGCCGCTGGGGTGGCGATGAATTTATCCTGCTGGTGAAAGAGAGCCAACATCTGGCCATTAGCACTCTCGCCCATCAAATCACCACCAGCCTTTCTGCGCCGATGAATTTAGGTGACCATACCGTTACCCTCAACGCTACCATTGGCATTGCGATATGCCCGGAGCACGAGACCTCAATTACCCGCCTGATTCAACTGGCGGACATCGCTATGTATTCGCAAAAAGGTAAATATCCGGAACGCGTGGCGTTTTATAATCTCTATCTGGAACGCAATCTACGCCGCAAAATCATGCTCAACGAGGCGCTAAAGTTCGCCCTCGAGCGCCAGGAGTTTCGTCTTGTCTACCAGCCGATTGTCGATGCCGCAGGCAAGATAGTCAGTTTTGAAGCGTTAATGCGCTGGCGTTATGAAGGGCAGGAAATCTCGCCGGTCGAATTTATCCCTTTAATGGAACAAAGCGGTCGCATCGTTGACGTCGGCAGCTGGGTGCTGGAAGAGGCCTGTAAAACATTATCCAGGATGCGCGAGGTTCATGCGGAAATCTGTATGTGCGTGAATATTTCGCTGATTCAGTTTTATGATAAAGGCTTTGTGAATAACGTTAACCGGGTTATTGACGAATATGCCATCCCGGGACATTTGCTACATCTTGAAGTCACGGAATCGATATTCCAGTCCGATCAAATGCAGATTAACCAAAAAGTCAGCCAGTTACAGCAATGCGGCGTGAAGTTCTCCGTCGATGATTTCGGCACCGGTTATTCCAGTCTGTCCATCATCCAGAACATGAATATCGATTATATTAAAATTGACCGTTCCTTTATTCAGCACATTGAACAAAAAGGCCTGTCTATTGTGCAGGCGGTGATGAATATGTCCCAAAGTCTCAATTTTATTGTGATTGCAGAAGGTGTCGAAACTGAGAAGCAACGCCAGATCCTGGAAAATTGCGGTATTCCCTATATGCAGGGCTACTATTTTTCACGCCCAATGGAGCACCAGGACGCGTTGGTTTATCTGAGGGATCATTTCAATATCATCCGGTCTGTTGTTAACGGTTTGTAATGCTATAGTTTGCCGTCAACAATAAGGAAGATATGATGCGCTCGATTTCAATTCCGTTACCCACGGTACTGACAGGGTTTGTCGCCGTTTTAGTCGGCTACGCCAGTTCAGCTGCCATTATCTGGCAGGCGGCAGAAGCCGCGGGTGCCAGTCCAATGCAAATTGCGGGCTGGCTGACGATGCTGGGTATTGGCATGGGTATCAGTACGCTGGTGCTGACGATTTGGTATCGCGCACCGATCCTTACCGCCTGGTCAACACCGGGTGCCGCATTACTCGCCACTAGCCTGCCGGGACAATCGCTGAACGAAGCCGTTGGCGTATTTATCTTCGCTTCGTTTTTGATTCTGCTGTGCGGTGCCACTGGGTTATTCGCCCGTTTAATGCGCCTGATCCCCGCCACATTGTCCGCCGCCATGCTCGCTGGGATCCTGTTGCGATTTGGCCTGGATGCCTTTACCTCGTTGCAGGGTAATTTTTTACTAACCGCGAGTATGCTACTTGGCTGGTTGTTGGCTAAAGTCTGGGCTCCGCGTTACGCGGTTGTGGTCGCCATGGTAGTTGGCCTGCTGGTCTGCGTGATGGGCGGCCAGTTGCAGCATGGAAACGTGCCGGTTGCGATGGTGATGCCCGAATTTACTGTTCCGCACTTTTCTACCGGCAGCTTGCTCGGTATCGGTATTCCGTTCTTTCTCGTCACGATGGCGTCACAAAATGCGCCAGGCGTTGCGACGCTCAAAGCCTCGGGTTATGACATCCCTGTCTCACCGCTGATTGTCGTCACCGCCGCCATTGCTCTGTTGCTGGCACCATTTGGGGTGTTTTCAGTGTGTATTGCGGCGATCACGGCCGCCATTTGCCAGGGAGCGCAAGCGCATCCTGATCCTGCAAAACGCTGGCTGGCTGCCGCGTCGGCGGGAGTATTCTATTTGCTGGCCGGCATTTTTGGCGGCTCAATTACCACGTTGCTCACCACGCTCCCGGTTGCTTACATCCATACCCTAGCGGGACTGGCATTACTGAGCACCATTGCCGGGAGTTTGTATCAGGCGTTAAACCATGAACGCGAGCGCGATGCCGCGATAGTGACCTTTTTAGTCACGGCATCCGGCGTTAATTTGTTGGGGATCGGTTCGGCTTTTTGGGGACTGGTTGCGGGCGGGGTTTGTTACGCGCTGTTCTCATTTTCCCGCCGCGCGTAGCTGCGAAGGCGTTATACCGAACGAGGCTTTAAAGCGATTGCTGAAATGGCTTGCTGAGCTAAATCCGCAAGCCATCGCAATATCGGTCAGGGTTAACGGGCTGTGTTTCACCAGGTTTTCGGCGCGCAACATTCGGCGTTGCATCACATATTGATGCGGGGCCAGCTGGGTTGATTGCTTAAACATTCTGGCAAAGTGAAACTCGCTTAAACCGGATTCCAGTGCCAGTTCGCTCAGCGTTAACGGTTCGCTGAGATGCTGTTCAATGTATGCCTGGATATTACGTAACACCGCCGGTGCCAGCCCTCCACGCACATTCGGCAATCGCCATTGCACGTTGCTATAGGTCTGAACCAGGTGGGTCAGTAATAAGGTTGATGCGGTGCTGAGCATTAAATGGTTCGCCCGTTGTTGCCAGTCGCTGCTGAGCAGAAAATGACGATACAACTGCGTAATACGCGGATCCTCACTGAAGATTTTCTCATCGAGCTGAATAGACGCCGGACTCCGGTCCCAGATTTGCTCCGCGATACTGCGTAAATGCGCATCGGTGCAATACAGATGCACAAACGAAAAATGGTTACGGATATCCCAGGTGGTTTCGCCATCTTGCGGCATCAGGCAGAATCTGTCAGGCCCGCCGCCATTTTTCCAGCCTGCCGACGTTTTCTGATACGTTTCATAGCCTTCATTCACGTACATGCTTAACGTGTGGTGGTTGCTGCATTGCGTCACGCGATCGAGGCTGTTTGACCACGCCGACAACTGGATACCCGATCCCAGCTGTACGTTATCTTCCAGCACGGCGTTGTGCTGGCGAAGATTTTCAAAAGCGTGATACGGCTGGGTCATGGCGAACTACCATCAAAGTTAAGAACTGACAGTTTATGTAGTGCGCCAGCCTGTTACCAGCCATTCACATTCCCCGGGTAAAAAAAAACCGCAAGAATATGCAAGTTCAGCAACGGCATGAAAGCATGCATGTACGTATGCGCCGATACTCCCGCTATCCGTTTGGGGAGATAACAAAATGAATGCATTACTTTATATTTCTGTGGTGGTGATTTGGGGAACGACCTGGCTTGCAATCTACATGCAGCAAGGTGTGGTCTCCGTGCCCGTTTCTATTTTCTGGCGTTTTGCTGTTGCCGCGGTGGTGATGCTTATCGTGCTGCGCGCGTTGGGGCGTTTACGTCGTATCAGTTTGCGCGACCACTTGTTCTGTATGCTGCAAGGCGGCTGTGTATTCGGCTTCAATTTCGTCTGTTTTTATCATGCGGCGGCGTATATCAGCTCCGGACTTGAGTCAGTAATATTTTCCATGGCGGTGCTGTTTAACGCGGTTAATAGCCTGATTTTCTTCCGCCAGCGCCCTTCTAAAAACTTACTGCCAGCAGCGGTGCTCGGTATTTCTGGTGTTGTCGCGCTGTTCTGGCACGATCTGGTTGCCACACAACTGGCACCCTCACTGCTGATGGGCATCGGATTAAGCGCGCTCGGCACGTTTGGTTTTTCCCTGGGGAATATGATCAGCACCCGCCATCAACGCCGTGGGCTGGAGACGCTGTCGACCAATACTTACGCGATGTTTTATGGCACCGTGATTATGGGTGTGCTGGCATTGCTGCGTGGGGATTCGTTTATGCCCGAGTTCACGTTGCGCTACCTCGGCTCACTATTCTATCTGGCGATTTTCGGCTCGGTGATTGCCTTTGGGGCTTATTTCACTCTGGTGGGTCGCATCGGTGCCAGCCAGGCCGCTTACAGTACGCTGCTGTTCCCGCTGGTTGCGCTGAGTCTTTCCACTATTTATGAAGGTTATGTCTGGCACAGCAACGCCATTATTGGGCTGGTGATGATCCTGTTTGGGAATCTGGTGATGTTCTCAAAACCGGGGATGTTCAACTTCCTGACGCTGCGCTTATCCGGCCTACGAAGAGAAAAAAAAGGGAGCTAAGCTCCCTCAGATTGCTGACAAAGGGTGATAAAGGTGTTTTGTAGGGTGGATAAGCGTTAGCGTCATCCACCTTTTGCGCCAGTGGTGTCGGATGACGCTGCGCTTATCCGACCTGCGAAGAGGTTTGTCATCCGCAAAAAAAGGGAGCTAAGCTCCCTTTAGTTTCACGATTTCTGCGAGGTATCAAACGTTGAAGCATCCGTTGCCAGGTCATCAACAACCTGTTTGAGAGTGTCCAGCGTCATCTCGGTATTTTCGTTGCTCAAATCCTCGCCTTCGCCTTTACGCACGACACGCATCACCGTTTTCTGCGTTGCCGCATCAATGAGCTCCGCCTCGAAATAGAGGTTGGTGTTCATGGTACGGTGGCCCGTCGCCGCTTGCGTGCCTGCGACTACCAGCGCGATAGGCACCACTTCGTAGAATTGCAGGCCTTGTTTGGAACTGTCTACCGCAGTGATTGCACCACGGAAAATCAGGCTGTGAGAGTCAGGTTTCGCCACCAGTGGAATGCGTTGTTGTGCAGCACCTTTAAGTTTGGTGTTGGTGTAGTTCAACAATCCATCCAACATTTTCTTACCAATCTGCGTGTTCGGCGTCGGTTCAGGATAATAGGTTATCGGGTTATAAACGAGGCTATCGTAATTGCTTCCTTTATAGTCAGGATCAACCCACCGCATTATGGTTCTGCCAGTGGACGTTTCCGTTTTTTGCAATCCTGAATAGTCTTTTAAAAATCCCGAATATTTTTCAGGTTCTGGTGTAGAAGAAGCACAACCTGCCAACGCTATTATTCCCGTAAGACATGCCGCTTTAAAATAAATTGAAATACTCATTAATCCTCCGTGTAGATTGCATGTAAGCGAGCGCGTTATAGCAATAAACAGGAGAATAATAAGCAGTGAAAAATGCTAATGAGTTTAAAAATGAACTTTTCAGAATAAATTATATAGCCACTCACAGATAAATAATAAGCTTTTAGTATGTATAAGCAAATTCATATAATTACGGTGAATATCAAGAAATAAACATGACACCTCACCCGGGTGTGGGCCGGCCAGTCGGCGGCTTTACTAAGAGGGCAAAAATCTGCCAGCAAATACTGATGGCAGGTTTTAAAAGCACCAGTAAATTAAATTTTTCGCGCCAGCATCGTCGCAAAACGCAATTTAATCCGGTTGCCTTGTTCGTCAGTTTTATGTAATTCGCCGGGATCTTCGTTGTATTTAATTAATTCCCAACCGGCGTAATAATTGCGCAACTCACCTTCTGCAAAAGCAAACGGGAAACCGACGGTACAGGGGAAATCGTCGGTATCCATGGCGGCGACAATCAGGTTGTAGCCCCCTGGTTTGGTACAGCGCTGCATGTTAGCAATCAGTCCCGGGATGGTGTTGCGTTCTAAAAACATCATCACCACGGTGGAAAGAATGAAATCGTATTCACCATCAAACTGTAATGCGTTCAAATCCACCACATCGGTGATGATGTTTTTCAGCCCTTCCGCCTCAATAATTTTATCCAGGTTACTGATGCTCATCTGGTTTTTGTCCCAGGCCGTCACATCAAACCCTTGTTGATTCAGATACAAGCTGTTGCGCCCACTGCCGCAGCCGAGATCTAAAGTTTTACCCGGCGGGATAAGGGTGACCGCATTCAACACTTCAGAATGGGTACGGGTTAAACCATATTTCTCGGTGTAATAATTTTCAGAAGCCATTTTGATTTGTCCTTTATAAAGTGCTTTTGAAATGCATTTTATGCAAATGCAAAGCAGAACTCCACATGAGGATTTACCTGCTACGGTTTAAGCAGCGACAGACAAAACACTGAGGCGAATCGGATGAATAAGTATCAGCTTACGGGTGATGCGAAGCTGCATGACTATCTGGTGGATGGCAAAAAGCAGCAGGTCAAACTCTGGCAGGTGGTCGCCCTTTACGACTTCAGCGATGTGAAAACCGGGCAGCTCGGCGGCTGGATTGAAACCGAAGACAATCTTAGCCAGCTGGGCCATTGCTGGATTTATGGCAACGAAAGCGTGGTGTATGGCGGGTCAACCGTCTCCGGTGATGCGCAAGTTCACGGCAGTTCCACCCTTTGCCACCAGGCACACATTAGCGATAAAAGTTTTGTCGAGCATTCCCTGATCAGCGGCGAGTGCCGTATTTTCGATGCCGCTCGCATTGTGAACGGCAGCCAGGTGATTGCCGTGCGTGGGCTGACTGCGGACAAAGACCAGTTACTGCAAATCTATGGCAATGCCACGGTTAACGCTTCCCGAGTTATTCATCAGGCGCAAATTTTTGGCAACGCCATCGTCAACAATGCCTTTATCGAGCACCGCGCTGAGGTCTTTGGTCAGGCCATTTTGCAAGGTAATGACGAGAACAATATCTGGGTGTGCGACTGCGCCCGCGTTTTTGACAATGCACGCATCATTGCCGGACGCGGCGACGACCAAATCCCGACCATTCGCTACTCCTCGCAAGTTTATGGCAACGCGCTAATTGAAGGCGATTGCGTCTTAAAGCACCAGGTGAATATCTTTGATGACGCCACGCTTATCGGCGGGCCAATTCAGCTTGATAATCAGGTACAAATCTTTGGACAGGCTCGCATCACCGGCAATGTACTTATCGAGGATAATGTGCAGATTTACGATAAAGCGGCGGTTGACGGTCTGGACGGCGAGTTGATTCATATTCGCGGGATTAAAGATATCAGCGGCGAACAACGTATCACGCGCTCGCCGTTTTATGGTTTGTTTTAAGAAAGGAGTCTGGGTGAATCGCCCTGCTTCACAAATTCCACAATCCGCCCATAAATATTCTGATCATGAAACTCGCCGTTGAGAAACTCGGCCTGTTTCAGGCGGCCTTCAAGGCTAAAACCATTGCGTAATGCGACCTGATTACTGGCCACATTGCTGACGATGCACTTAATCACAAAGCGACGCACCACGCCTTCGCGGGCATATTTCTCCACCACCGCCTCAACTGCGCGGGAAATAATCCCCTGCCCCAAAGCGTCTTTATCCAGCCAGTAGCCGATGTAAGCGGTTTTATTGGTCGGTTCAATCTGGTTAAACGAAACCACGCCAACCATTTTCTGCTGCTGGAAGATAAGGAACATTTTTGCGTAGCCGCGGTGATGCAACAGGTAATTGCCCTGCGCCATTTTGCGCGAGTCTTCAACCGATAAGACATATTGTGGCCAGTCCATCGCCGTCTGTAGCCAGGCTTTATTCTTCTGCACCAGGGCAAAAATCTCATCCACATAACGTTCGTGAATAGAATGCAGCGTGATGCTGTCATCAATGGTTATCAGGTCGTCTTGCCAGTTATCGGGGCTCCGCACTCCGCCTCTCCTCATTTGTTATGCGTGGGAAATTAAGTTCTGTGGCTAATAATGGTGCAGAAAAAACCATTGCACCACTGATGCTCCCCACCATTGCACAATGATTATGCACCGCGCCACGGACCGCCGCTTTTTGAACGGTTCGCCACGCTGGTATAGATATTGCTTAACATCTTTGTAACCCAAAGGAGACTCAGATGAAAGCGATCATAATCGGCGGCGGCATAGGTGGGCTTTCGGCGGCAATTGCCCTGAAAAGATGTGGCATAGCAACGGAAGTCTATGAAGCGGTAAAAGAGATCAAACCTGTCGGTGCGGCGATTTCTATTTGGCCAAATGGCGTGAAATGCCTGAACTGGCTCGGGATGAAAGAGCAGCTCCAGCAACTCGGCGGGCCGATGGAATTTATGGCCTACAAAGAGTTTGTCCACGGCCAGACCCTGACCCGTTTTAGTCTCGATCCTTTAATCCAAAGCGTGGGCGAACGCCCCTATCCTGTGGCACGCGCCGAACTGCAGGACATGCTGATCGATACCTGGGGCCGTGGGGATATTCAGTTTGGCAAGCGAGTGGCGAGGGTTGAAGAGTTTGATGGCGGTGTTCGCGCCATTTTTGAAGACGGGCATGTGGCGGTTGGCGATGTCTTAATTGCCGCTGATGGCACCCATTCAGTGATTCGCCCGTATGTACTTGGCCATCAGACTGAGCGCCGTTATGCCGGTTATGTAAACTGGAACGGTCTGGTGGACATTGACCAATCTATTGCTCCCGCCAATCAGTGGACGACGTTTGTTGGCGAAGGCAAACGTGTTTCTTTAATGCCGGTTGCTGGCAATCGTTTCTATTTCTTCTTTGATGTGCCGTTAGAACAAGGGCTGCCGGAAGATCGCAGTACAGTGAAAGCGGATTTAACGCGCTATTTTGCCGGTTGGGCGCCTGCGGTTCAGAAACTGATTTCTGCTATTAACCCTGCCACCACCAACCGCATAGAAATTCATGATATCGAGCCATTTATGCAACTGGTGCGTGGGCGTGTTGCACTACTTGGCGACTCAGGTCACAGTACGACGCCGGATATTGGCCAGGGGGGTTGTGCGGCAATGGAAGACGCCGTGGTACTGGCGGTCGCGTTGCAAACCAACTCTTTAGGCATTGAAGATGCGCTTCTGCGTTATCAGGAAAAACGTGCTTATCGTGTGAAAGATTTGGTGCTGAAAGCGCGTAAACGCTGCGATGTGACGCATGGCAAAGATATGGATGTGACACATAGTTGGTATGAAGAATTGAAGAGCGAAACCGGCGAGCGTGTGCTTTCGGGGATGCGAGAAACCATTCTCGGTGGGCCGCTGGAGTAGATTTTGGGTTTGGTGATGTTTGGTGATGTTTGGTGTCGGATGACGCTTGCGCTTATCCACCACGTAACAAGCCCCGCGAATGCGGGGCTTGATGCTTATTTCATGATGCGGTCATCAACGTATTTTCGTTTATCGGGCGCTGGCGGGAAGTAGTGATACAACCAGGTTTCACTGATGGCATCGCCCTGGCAGCGCAGGAACATACGCATATCGACCGGGTCGGTCGAATCGTCAGTGGGGTACCAGTCAAACAGAATACGGTAGCCGTTAAATGGCTCGACATAGAGAATTTCAATCTGCCTTGCTTCACCGTTCGACAGCGTGATAACCGGCTCAATGCCTTTCGGTGCCGCGGCCTTCAAATCTCCGCCGATGAAATCAATCGCGAAACGACGTGACCACTTATCCGGGAAGTGTTCGCCTGGCGCCCAACCTTCCGGGAAGCTGCCCATACCGGTGCGGGTCGCGTAAACGCGGGCCAGCGGTGACTGGATCGGCGGCAAACCACTCCAGTAGAGACGGTATTTAAACTCCAGTTCATCACCCGCTTTCACGGATTTATCCGGCTGCCAGAAGCAGACGATGTTATCCAGCGTTTCACCGGTAGTTGGGATTTCCATCAGGCCGATGGTGCCCTTGCCCCACTTGTTCAGCGGCTCAACCCACAGGCTTGGACGTTTGTTGTACCAGCCCATGATGTCCTGGTAGTTGGCGAACTCATGGTCTAATTGCAGCAAACCAAAGCCTTTCGGGTTGTTGTCGGAATAGGCGTTGTACTGCAATTTCTGCGGGTTATTCAGTGGGCGCGTCACCCACTCACCGTTGCCACGCCACATCGCCAGGCGATCGGAGTCGTGGATTTGCGGGTGAATGGTGTCGCACATACGCCGTTCGTTGGTGCCACAGGCAAACATACTGGTCATCGGCGCGATGCCCAGTTGTTTAATATCTTCACGCGCATAAAGGTGATTATCGACATCCATCACCACACGTTCGGCTTCACAACTGATAGTAAATTTGTATGCCCCGGTGACGCTGGCGCTATCCAGCAAGGCGTAGACCACAAATTTGGTGTCACCTGCTTTCGCCGTTTCAAACCAGAACGACGTAAAGTCCGGGAACTCTTCCAGTTGATCGGTATAGGTATTGACCGCCAGACCACGCGCCGACAAGCCGTACTGATAGGTGCTATCTACGGCGCGGAAATAGCTCGCGCCGAGGAACGAAACCACATCGCGGCGTGCCAGTTCAGGCGCTTTAAAGGCTTTAAAACCGGCAAAGCCAAGGTCAATCTGGCCTTCGAGTTGTTTGGTATCAACACCCGCATCGTTGTAATTAAACAACTCCGGGCGGAAGTGAATTTCACGCGCCTGATGGGACGTGGCATCAACAGAGAACATGCGCACACGGCGACGGAACCCCATCCCCACGTGGAAAAATTGCACATCCAGCTGGCGGTTTTCAATGTTGTTCCACAGCGAGTGGTCAGCATCATATTGAATGGCGTTGTAAGCCTGAGGCGTTAAATTTGCCAGAGTGTCAGGCAACGGACGCGGTTTTCCAACCCAGGGTTTCTTCGACAGGTCGTGGGCCATTGACTGGAGCACAGAGAAATCGAACGAGGTGGTGCGACCATCGGCAATTTCGGACTCTGAGGCGTAAGCTGCGCGTGAGAAAAGCGTCGCAAGTGAAGTTGTGCCGCTGACTGCGGCGAGAGCCATGGAGGCTTTAATAAAACGTCTGCGGTTCATGCCTGAAAAATAGTCCTTCTTTGTCGATGTCGATGTGTTTCGTCCCACCGGGATCAGACCGCACACTCTAGACAAAAACCACTGAAAAACCAATCAGAGACACAGACCTTTACGCAATATTTGTAGGGGGAGTTTGAAGGGTGGATAAGCGTATGCGCCATCCACCGAATTGTCGGGTGGCGTTGCGCTCACCCGATTTACGAACGGCCTTGTCACTATCTATTTGACGGCTACATCAATACCGGGGAAATATTTCTTCGCAAGCGTAGTAATCGTGCCGTCGGCACGCACTTTATCGATTGCTGCATCAAGTTGTTTTTTGGTGGCTTCGTCGCCCTTACGCAGACCGTAGCCGATACCGCTACCCAGAATCGTATCGTCGCTCACCGGTTTTCCAATAAAGCCAAAACCTTTGCCCTGCGGCTTGCTGAGGAAGCCCGCCTGGCCCGCGGCTGACATCACCAGTGACGCATCGATTCGGCCATTGAGCAGATCGCCCCACGCCATATTCTGGTCTTTATAAGAAACCACGGTGACGCCATGTTTTTCCCAGTGTTCTTTCGCATAAGTTTCCTGAATGGAGCCTTGCAGAACACCGATGGTTTTACCCTTCAGCCCTTCTGGGGTCGCTTCCATGCCACTGCCAAGCTTACCCACCAACTGCGAAGGAATACGGTAGATTGGCTGCGTAAAATCAATACTTTTACGACGCTGTTCGGTGATGTTCATCGCCGAGTTAATCGCATCGAATTTCTTCGCCACCAGCCCCGGGATTAACGCATCAAATGAGGTTTCCACCCACGTGCATTTCAGGCTCGCCGCTTGACAAATCGCGTTGCCCAAATCGATATCAAACCCTTCCAGTTCGCCCGACGAGTTACGGCTTTCAAACGGCGGGTATTCGGCTTCTACGCCATAACGCATTTCGCTTGCCGCAAAGACAGAGAACGAAGCGCACATCCCAACCAACAAACTTAACGCATAAACTTTTTTCATTATGACCTCGTATCAGCGTGGCTTAACCTGGCAAAGTGCCTGCGCACCCGCACGTAACGTAGCTTCATCTTTAGCAAATGACAAACGAATCAACTTGTTGTCTGTCCCATCGGTATAAAACGCGGAGAGCGGGATCGTCGCCACGCCGTATTGAGTAATTAATCGCTTCATCATTTCACTGTCGGATTCATCGCTGAAATGATCGAACTTCGCTAGCAGGAAGAACGACCCCGCGCTTGGTAGCAGCTTGAATGGCGAGTCCGCCAATAGTGACTGCATCAAATCGCGTTTACGCTGATAAAACGCCGCCAGCGACAAATAGGTATCCGGGTTCGTCATATATTCAGCAAACGCATACTGCATGGGCGTATCGGCGGAGAACATCAGGAACTGATGCACTTTGCAGATTTCCGACATCAGCTCAGCGGGTGCCAGACAATAGCCCACGCGCCAGCCGGTCACATGGAAGGTTTTGCCAAATGAGGAGACGATAACGCTGCGCTCGGCCAGTGCCGGATGCGTTGCCATGCCGTGATGGCGTTCACCATCAAACACGATATGTTCGTAGACTTCATCGGAGAGAATAATGATGTCGGTGTTGCGCGTCAGTTCAGCCAGCATCTCGAGATCGTGGGCGCGAAACACCTGGCCGCTGGGGTTGTGCGGGGTGTTAACGATGATCATGCGCGTACGCGGGGTAATCGCAGCACGCACTTCGTCCCAGTTAACGGTGAAATCTGGCAGCGCCAGTTTCAGCGCCACCGGAGTTGCACCCTGCAGGCGCACAATCGGGGCGTAGCTATCAAAAGAGGGTTCGAAGTAAATCACTTCATCGCCCGGATGCACTAACCCGCTGATGGCGGAATAAAGCCCTTCACTGGCGCTGGCGGTGACTAAAATCTCATCGTCAACGTCATAATGTGAACCGTAAAGCGTGGCCACTTTTTCCGCGATCAAGGTTTTTAACGGCATGTAACCGGTCATCGGTGCGTATTGGTTATGATTTTCCTGCATCGCTTTGGTGACGCCAGCAATCAGTTGTGGGTCAGGCGAAAAATTAGGTGCACCCTGTGAAAGGTTGATGGCGTTATGTTGCGCCGACAGCTGGCCGATAACGGTAAAAATGGTGGTTCCAACATCCGGTAATTTTGAACGAAGTTGCACCGGGGTTTGCATAGTCATGGCCACTCCTCTTAAGGCAATATTTGCATAACTATTCAAACTGTAACGGGTTGCTACCACAACCGAATTGTTGTCATAATAGCCATGCAAAAAATTCATAGCTCAATGGAGATCAATCACCTATGCGGCGCAATTTCCCCCTGAACACAGTTGATGCTTTCCTTGTCACAGCAAAACATTTGAATCTGACGCGTGCCGCAAAAGAGCTTTGTCTGACCCAGGGAGCGGTGAGCCGCAAAATCTCCACTCTTGAGCAGTGGCTCGGCTATTCGCTGTTTGACCGTCATGCCCGTGGATTACATTTAACTCCCCAGGGAAACGCCCTGCTGCCGGAGATGCAGCATGCTTTTGAGCATCTTCTGAGTGTGGCAAACAATGCCTGCCATAAATCCACGGTTATTCGCCTCAAAGCCCCGACCTGTGCGATGCGCTGGCTGGTGCCTAAGCTTGTGCAACTCGAGAGCGCCGCCCCTGACATTCAGGTGGCGTTAACCACCACCGTTGAACATGGCGTCAATTTCAAAAACGAGTCATACGATGCGGCGATCGTTTTCGGCCAGCCAGACAATAGCGGCACGTTGCTGTTTGAAGAGCAACTCACGCCGGTGATAAGCCAGCATTTGCTGCCCGATGAACCGCTCACCGCCGATGTTTTAAGCCGCTACACCTTCCTGCATCCGACACGCGATCGTACCGACTGGTCACTGTGGCTGGCGAAAAACACCGACCTCGCCCCTGTTATGCATAAAAATCAACACTTCGACACGATGGACTTAGCCATCAGCGCGGCGATTCAGGGATTTGGGATGGCGATTGCCGATGCCACGCTTGTAGCTGAAGATTTGCGGCGCGGCAGACTGGTGCAGCCGTTCGCAAGCCAGGTGAAAACCGGTGCGTGTTACCGTTTGTCCCTGCGCCCGGGCAGTGAAAACAGCAGTGAACTGGAAGCATTTAAAAAGAGTTTGCTGACGTTAAGTGACTAGTTGATGGTCGCTGAAAGCGGATGTCGGATGAGCGTACGCGACATCCGACATTTCTCTCAGCCAGGGTTAAGCTGCGATTTACAACAATCCGCAACGTTTTTTACTGCGATCGGACGCCTGCTGATACAACTCAAATTCATCGGCAACCGGTGCACCGAGCGCCTGTTCAAACGCCGCACGGCTGGAGTGGCCGTGACTGCGTTGCCCGCCTTCCCCCCCCAGATTCGACTGGAAAATCCCCGCCGCACTGACCGGCAGAAAATCTTCGTAAATAATCGGCTGCGCCACCAGCCAGCCACGTTCAATTAATGGCTGAGGATCATCGCCTGGTTTAATCGAATGGCGGTGCGTTTCACCCACCGGTGTTAAACGATAGCGGAAATAGGCTAAATCCTGGCAGCGCATCAGCGTGTCGCTGTCTGGCAGACGGGAGAAGACCTCCTGCAAATGCTGCTGATGGCTAAAGTTATCCTGCCCGTTACCTGCTTCATTTAGCAATTCGTCATATAACGCACGCCCTTTCGGGGTCAGCGCCACGCCGCGCTGTTCGATTTCCCCAAAGCGCGCGGTATGAGTGCCATGATGCACACCGGCAAAAATAATCGGCTCTTCCAGAGCTTTAAAGCTGGTCTGGCGCAGCAATATGGGGAACATGCGGCGCGGTGGGCCTTCGATAATCGCTTTCGGCGCAATGCCGTATTCCGGCATCAAAGCTTGAACACGGTCGATATCCAGCGTGCGCGGTGTCAGGTGATTAATGTGACAACCGCGGAAGCAGACCACATCGGCAATCAGGCGATGTTGCTGATGAAACGCCTGGTAGGTCTGGGCGTCTACCGTGGCGTGGCTGTGCCAGCGGAAAGTTTCCAGCGCCTGCCCGACAAACTCATCGGCCTGAGCTTCGCTAAACGCCCCCTGCTGGTCGTAAATATCGAGTAATGCCAGGCAACGCGGGGTGAAAATGTTGCGTTCTGCGAGGATGGCCGCCGCTGTATTTCGCAACGCCAGGTCGTCAATCAATTCCAGCCGTAATAAAGAGGTGAAAATGCGAAACGGGTTACGTGCCAGCGCGGCATCGTCAATCGGACGAAACGCCGTGGAATGCACCGGAACGCCTGCCTGGGAAAGATCGTAATAGCCGACAGGATACATCCCCATCACGGCAAAAACGCGGCGTAAAGTCGCCAGTTCTTCTGCCTTACCCACGCGGATCGCGCCATGACGCTCCACATTCAGACGTGCCAGTTCATCTGCATTTTCTAGTTGCTGTTGCAGATCGGGGCAGTTTTCCAGCACCGCCAGATTCACGTCTGCGACTAACTCTAACAAGGTTCCGTACTGAGGCACCTCTTGCTGGTACATCGCCGACATAGCGTGCGAAAATTTTTCCCGAATATCATCAGCCGTGATGTTGTTCGCCATGATGTCGTATCTCCAGTGAATATTGCTGAAAGCGTAGAATGTTGTGCAGAGGTTTAGGGCGAAGAATTTTCGTTTTGTGATCGACTATACAGCCCTGCATTAGAAGTAATGCTAACCGCTTATTGCATAACCAATGGCTATGAAACACCACGCTTAAATTCACTTTAATTTAACAAGTTATTAACTGAGACTGTGTGCGGATATTCAAATAATAAAACATCACCCCGTACCTGGAGCATCTTATGTCCGAAATCTGGAAACCCTGTGAGCTGGTTCATCGTGACTATGACTCTCACCCACCGGCTTTCGCGCCGGGGTATAAAACGAGTGTGCTGCGCTCACCGCGAAATGCGCTTATTTCGCTGCAAAACTCGCTGTCTGAAATTACCGGCCCGATATTTGGCGCAAAAGATCTCGACCCGCTTGATAACGATTTGATCATGAATTACGCCAAAGACGGTTTGCCGATTGGCGAGCGTATTATTGTGCACGGTTATGTGCGCGACGGTTTTGGTCGGCCGATGAAAAACACGCTGGTGGAAGTGTGGCAGGCCAATGCTGGCGGGCGTTACCGCCATAAAAAAGACAAATATCTTGCGCCAATTGACCCGAACTTTGGCGGCTGCGGACGTGTGCTGACGGACGAAAATGGCTATTACTTTTTCCGCACCATCAAGCCAGGCCCGTATCCATGGCGCAACCAGGCCAGCGACTGGCGCCCTTCCCATATTCACTTTTCACTTTCCGGTGAATCCTTTGCCCAGCGCCTGATCACGCAGATGTATTTTGAAGGCGATCCGCTGATCAAGCAGTGCCCGATTGTGAAGACCATTAATAACGATGACGCCATCCGCACGCTGATTGCCGAACTGGATACCCATGCGGCCGTCCCGCTCGACTGTCTGGCTTACCGGTTTGATTTGGTGTTACGCGGCCAGCGCGCCACGTTGTTTGAAAACCGCACTCAAGGAGCCGTTTGATGAAAGATTATTTAGCGGAAACCGCCTCGCAAACAGCGGGCCCTTACGTCCATATTGGCCTGGCTCCGCAGGCCGCGGGATTTAACATTTTTGAGAAGAATTTTAGCCATGTGCTGACGAACTCTCATACCCAGGGCGAGCGGATTATCGTCGAAGGCCGGGTGTTCGACGGCTCCGGTACGCCAGTGCGTGATGTTCTGCTGGAAGTGTGGCAAGCCAATGCCGCCGGGCGTTACAACCATCCGGCAGACAATCAAACCGATAAATCCTTAGATGAAGATTTTCGTGGCTGGGGTCGCACCTGTTCGGATTTCGACAGCGGCGTCTGGCGTTTTGACACCATCAAGCCAGGTGCAGTTATTGGCCGTGATGGACGCATGATGGCACCGCACCTGAATCTGTGGATTGTGGCACGCGGAATTAATATCGGCCTGAATACGCGGATGTATTTTTCAGACGAACAGACCGCGAATGAAACTGATCCGGTGCTGAATTTAATTGAATGGGAAGTGCGACGTAACACCTTGATTGGCAAGCGTGAAAAGCGTGGCGATGAGGTAGTGTATACGTTTGATGTGTATCTACAGGGGGAGAAGGAGACGGTGTTTTTTGACGTATAGATTCAGATGAAAAATGGTGGATGACGCTTGCGCTTATCCACCCTACGCTTCATTACCCTCACCCTTTGTTATAAAAACAAATCAATTGTTAATGAAATTTTGCTAGCAAGTTATCAAAATTAAACAACTTATCTTGTCAGCGCTACGGGTCTGTTTTTAACATCAGGTTATGGAAAAAAACGGTTTGTTCAGTCAGCGCATTCGGTTGCGCCATCTTCATACTTTCGTGGCTGTCGCTCAACAGGGAACGCTGGGGCGCGCGGCTGAAACACTTAATCTTAGCCAACCGGCATTATCGAAGACGCTTAATGAACTTGAGCAGTTAACCGGCACGCGTTTGTTTGAGCGCGGGCGTCTGGGTGCGCAGATGACGCTAATGGGCGAGCAGTTCCTCACCCACGCCGTTAAGGTGCTGGATGCGTTGAATCACGCCGGGCAATCGCTCAATCAGAAAGAGGGTCAAAGCACTGCGGTGATCCGCGTCGGTGCGCTGCCCACTGCCGCGCTGGGTATTTTGCCAAAAGTTATCGGCCAGTTTCACAAACAACAAAGCGATGTGACGCTGCAAGTTGCCACCATGAATAACACCATGTTGCTGTCGGGATTAAAATCTGGCGAGCTGGATTTAGGCATTGGCAGAATGTCCGACCCGGAATTGATGACCGGGCTGAATTACGAGCTGTTATTCCTCGAATCGTTAAAACTGGTGGTGCGTCCAGGCCACCCGCTGCTGCACGAAAACATTACGCTGAGTAAAGTGATGGAATGGCCGGTGGTGGTTTCGCCGAAAGGCACGATCCCGCGTCAAAATGCCGAATCCCTGCTTTCCAGCCAGGGCTGTAAAATGTCAGCCACCTGCGTCGAAACGCTTTCCGCTTCGCTTTCCCGCCAGCTGACCGTGGATTTTAACTACGTGTGGTTTGTGCCATCGGGGGCGGTGAAAGAGGATTTACGTCAGGGAACGTTGACCTCGTTGCCGGTCGCCACTCAGGGTGCCGGCGAGCCAATCGGCGTTTTAACCCGGGTGGATACCCCGCTATCGCCTGCCGCGCAAATCTTGTTGGCCTCGATTCGTAAGTCGATTCCCGGTTAAGTGTCGGATGAGGCAATTTTATGTCGGGGGCGGCGTTGCCTTGCCCGACCTGCAACGGCTTTCGTTGCGTTGCCCAACCTGCAACGGCTTTCGTTGCCTTGCCCGACCTACAGCGGCTCTCGTTGCCTTGCCCGACCTGCATCGGCTCTCGTTGCCTTGTCCGGCCTGCAACGGCTCTCGTTGCCTTGCCCGACCTACAAACGGCTTTCTTTGCCTTGCCCGACTTACAACGGCTTTCGTTGCCTTGCCCGACCTGCAACGGCTCTCGTAGGTCGGATAAGCGTTAGCGTCATCCGACATTCATTAACCGGCAGCATCAATCTCATCAAACACCTGTTGTGCCAGGTGCATGGTGGCGTTGGCTGCAGGCAATCCGCAATACAGCGCCGAATGCATAATCAACTCTTTTAACTCATCGCGCGTCACGCCGTTATTAAACGCCGCACGCAGGTGCATTTTCAGCTCCGCTTCACGGTTTAGCGCAATCAACATCGCAATGGTTATCATGCTGCGGGTATGGCGCTCAAGGCCCGGGCGCGTCCAGATATCACCCCAGGCATATCGCGTGATGAAGTTCTGAAACTCTTCGTTCAGCGGCGTGAGCTGCGACAAAGTGCGGTCGACGTGCTTATCACCCAGCACCGCGCGGCGCACCTCCATCCCTTGTTGGTAGTGTTCTTCATCCTGCATATCAGTCATCCTGTTGAATAAAGTTGAGCAATGCGGTGTTAAACGCGTCGGCGTCTTCAATGCTTGAGAGGTGCGAAGCTTGCAACGTCACCAGATGCGAACCCTTCACCTGCTGCTGCATAAATTCGCTGTCTGCCACGGTGCAAACCGGGTCGTCGACGCCTGCAATAAACAGCATCGGCACAGCAATAGCGTCAATTTCGCCACGCAGATCCGCGGCGGCTAAGGCTTCGCAACAGGAGGCATAACCCTCAGGATTAATTTGCGCCAGGGTGTTGCACAACGACTCGACTTTCGCAGAATGGTGTTTCACAAAACTGTCAGTAAACCAACGTGATGGCGCACTTTTAGCAATCGCCGACATCCCTTCATGGCGCACAGTACGCGCGCGTTCCAGCCAGCCGCTCTGCTCGCCGATTTTTGCCGCGCTATTGGCAACCGTTACGGAAAGAAAACGCTCCGGTGCAAAACGTGCCAGCCATAATCCGGTAAGACCACCCATCGAAATTCCGCAGAAGTGCGCCTGCTGCACGCCTGCGTCGTCCATCACGCTAAGAACATCTTCCGCCAGTTGCGGCAGCGTAGTTTTCTCATTTTTGTGCGTTCGCCCGTGCCCGTGGGTGTCATAACGCAGCACGCGAAAGTTCTGCAGAAGTGCCGCCATTTGTGGCTGCCACATCTCAAAGGTGGTGCCCAGTGAATTTGATAACACCACGACCGGCGCGCCGCCCGGCCCTTCCAGCTGATAATAATGGCTCATGTAGATTCCCTGTTTTGTTGTGCCGCCCGCGTCAACACCTGGTTGATAAAGGTGTCGTTGCTGCCAAGCGCCTGTTGCGGGTCGAGCAGATGTGCAATTTGTGTCGCAGAAAGATGCGGCGTGACTTGCGGATGTTGTGCGAGCAGTGCCGCAAGCGGCTGGTTTTCATCCAGCGCACGGTGGCAAAGCTGTTCGACAAGATGATGCGCCGCCTGTTTACCAAGTGATTTCGCAAGCGCAAGTGTGACGGATTCCGCCATAATCAGGCCGTGGGTGATATCCAGATTTCCACGCATTTTATCGGTGTGAACCTGCATCCCGCAGAGTAATTCCAGCGTCGTTTGCATCACGCCACCAGCCAGCAAAATTAACTGAGGAAGGGTTTCCCATTCCGCTTGCCAGCCCCCGAGTGCTCTTTCGTGTTGCTGATTCTGACTGGCATACATCGTCGCCATTAGACCCGGGATCCGGGTGGTGGCAGTCAGGATTGCCGCACAACTCACCGGATTACGTTTATGCGGCATGGTCGATGAACCGCCGCGCCCTTCGGCTATCGGCTCACCCACTTCCGCCACTTCGGTCTGCATTAATAATGAAAAATCATTTGCGAATTTGCCCAGCGTTGCGCTCACGCCCGCAAACCAGCTGGCAACTTCCAGCAACCTGTCGCGCTGGCTGTGCCATGGGGTATCGGCCTGACTCAGCCCCAGCTCGTTTGCCAGCGCCTGGGCAACCTCTGAGCCTGTGTCATTTAGCGAGGCCAGCGTGCCCGCGGCACCGCCAAATTGCAGCACTAACACGCGCGGTTTCATCTCTTGCAGGCGTTGTTGCCAGCGCAAAAGTGCATCGAGAGTGCCGGCTAGTTTCAGGCCAAAGGTAATCGGCAGCGCGTGCTGCATCCAGGTACGGCCTGGCATCACGCTGTGTTGATGACGTTGGATTTGTTCGATTAACGCAGAAATTAACTGCTTAAGCAGCGTGTCACTGGCTGTGAGCGCCTGGCGCAATTGTAAAACCAGGCCGGTATCAATCACGTCCTGGCTGGTTGCGCCCCAGTGAACATAGCGCGCGGCCTGTTCGTCCTGTTGTTTGACATTGGCCGTCAGCTGTTTGACCAGAGGAATGGCCAGATTCCCCGCGCCCGCTGCCGCCTGTGCTAACGCCGGGATATCAAGTTTATCGGCCTGACACTGCGTGGAGATAATCTTAATCGCCGAGCCGGGAGTCACGCCACAAAGTGCTGTCGCCCGCGCCAGCGCCGCTTCAAAATCCAGCATCCCTTGTAACGTGCGTTCATCGCTGAAGATTTCGGTCAACGGTGATGTCCGTAACATTGGGGTAAACAGTGTCATGCCTGCTCCTTAAACGCGTTCAATAATCAGTGCAATCCCCTGACCCACACCGATACACATCGTACAAAGCGCGTAGCGTCCGCCGCTACGCTTAAGTTGATACGCGGCGGTCATCGCCAGACGTCCGCCTGAAGCGCCCAACGGATGCCCCAACGCAATAGCCCCACCGTTCGGATTCACATGTTCTGCATCGTCCGGCAGACCCAGGTCGCGCATCACCGCCAGTGCTTGTGCAGCAAAAGCTTCATTTAATTCGATAACATCCATCTGCGCGAGAGTTAATCCGGTTTGTGCCAGCACTTTGCGCACCGCAGGCGCCGGGCCAAAGCCCATAATACGCGGCGCGACACCCGCCGTTGCCACCCCGACCACCCGCGCCAACGGCTGCAAGCCATGGGTATTGAGTGCCAGTTCGCTCGCAAGCAGCAACGCACAAGCGCCATCGTTGACGCCCGAGGCGTTACCGGCGGTGACCGTGCCGTCAGCACGAACCACCCCTTTTAGTTTTGCCAGCGACTCAAGCGAGGTGGAACGCGGATGTTCGTCGCGGTGAAATAGCAGCGCTTCGCCTTTGCGTTGGGCGATGGAAACCGGGATCAGCTCATCGTCAAAAATACCCATTTCCTGAGCACGCGCGGTACGAAGCTGGCTACGTAATGCGAAAGCATCCTGATCTTCACGGTTGATATTGAAGTCAGTGGCGACGTTTTCTGCCGTTTCAGGCATCGCATCCACACCGTATTGCGCTTTCATTAGCGGGTTAATAAAACGCCATCCGATGGTGGTGTCTTCCATTTTCATACCGCGGCTAAAGGCGCTTTCCGCTTTACCCATGACAAACGGTGCACGTGACATACTTTCCACGCCGCCGGCGATCATCAACTGGGTTTCACCGCTTTTAATGGCTCTTGCCGCCACACCTAATGCATCCAGGCTTGAACCACATAAACGGTTGATAGTGGTGCCGGGGACGGTTTCAGGCATTCCCGCCAGTAACAGCGCCATACGCGCCACGTTGCGGTTATCTTCACCGGCCTGGTTTGCACAGCCGTAAATCACATCATCGACGGCCGACCAGTCCACATTCGGGTGGCGTTCCATTAATGCTTTCAACGGCAGCGCGGCTAAATCATCGCTACGAACCGACGACAGAGTGCCCGCAAAACGGCCAAAAGGAGTACGCACTCCATCACAGATAAATGCTTGATTCATCATAGTTCCTTACGCGCTTTCTGCCAGTTGTTCGAAGCCAAGTTTGACCGGTGTGATGCGTTGTAATTCTTCAAAAGACAGGCCGTTAAAGATTTCGCGCACCACCGGTCCTTTGTCGGTGATATCAATCACCGCGAGGTCGGTATAAATGCGACTCACACAGCCAATTCCGGTAAGCGGATACGAGCAGCTTTCCACCAGTTTGCATTCGCCGTCACGGGTGAGGTGATCCATCATGACAAACACCTGACGGGCGCCGATGGCTAAGTCCATCGCCCCGCCAACGGCGGGAATGGAATCCGGCGCACCGGTGCTCCAGTTTGCTAAATCACCGCTCGCCGAGACCTGATAAGCCCCCAGCACGCAGATATCGAGATGGCCGCCGCGCATCATGGCAAAGGAGTCGCCATGGTGGAAAAAGCAGCCGCCGGTCAGCAATGTGACATGCTCTTTACCGGCGTTGATTAATTCGGGATCTTCTTCCCCTTCAGCCGGTTTTGGCCCCATGCCGAGCAAACCGTTTTCGCTGTGTAAGAAGATCTCTTTATCGGCGGGAAGATAGTTAGCAATGCGCGTTGGCAAGCCAATGCCGAGGTTAACGTAAGCGCCTTCGGGGATATCACGCGCAACACGTTTTGCCATTTCATCACGGGTTAATTTTTTCATCTGTGGCTCCTTATGCGCTTTGCGCCAGTGAGTTTTCGACGGCAACCAGGCGCTGGACAAAAATCCCTGGGGTGATGATATTTTCCGGATCAAGCTCGCCCAGTTGCACCACACGGCTAACTTCGGCAATGGTGACGGTCGCGGCGGTAGCCATAATCGGGCCAAAATTACGAGCCGCTTTGCGATAAACCAGATTGCCCCAACGGTCGCCCTCATAGGCTTTGATCAGCGCAAAATCGGCTTTCAATGGATATTCCAGCACGTAGTGGCGGCCATCAATTTCACGCGTTTCTTTGCCTTCTGCGAGCGGCGTTCCATAACCGGTTGGCGTGAATACGGCACCCAAACCAGACCCCGCGGCCTGAATACGCGCAGCGAGGTTGCCCTGGGGCACCAGTTCCAGCTCCACTTCGCCACGGCGATACAGGTCATCAAAAATCTGTGAATCCACCTGACGCGGGAATGAACAGACCATTTTGCGCACCCGCCCGGCCTTCAACAGTGCCGCCAGCCCGACTTCGCCGTTACCCGCGTTGTTATTGATAATGGTCAGCTCTTTCGCGCCCTGCGCGATCAGCGCATCGATAAGATAAGTTGGCTGGCCAGCGGTGCCGAAGCCACCAATCATGATGGTTGCCCCGTCGAATATTCCGGCGACTGCCTGTTCTGGCGAAGCCACGCTTTTGTTGATCATCACGGTTCTCCTTGGTGTGCGCATTTCGCACAAGATTGCGTTGTTCGAACAAAATGTGACCCCGTTAACGAAGCTGGTCAAGGGCGATAATCGAAATATGGTGCGATTATCGAACATCATGTATGTTTGTATTCACAAGTGTGATCAACGGCGAACATTTCAGGAGAAGTGAATGGAAATTCAACGTGATGAGCTGGCGGCAGGTGACGGCGATCCGTTTAAAGGCGATCCCAATTTTATGGCGTCTCTGGCTCGCGGGCTGGAGGTGATTCAGGCGTTCACACCGCAGCGTCGGCAATTGTCCATCTCTCAAATCAGCCAAAAAACGGGGATACCTCGTGCGGCAGTGCGCCGTTGTTTGTACACCCTGGGGAAGCTGGGTTTTGTCTATGCGGAAGATGGCAAATACTACCAGTTGCGACCTCGAATTTTGTCTCTCGGCCATGCGTACCTGGCCTCCACGCCGCTGGCGAAATCCACCCAGCCGGTGCTGAAACATTTAAGCGAATTGCTCAATGAGTCCTGCTCGATAGCCACCCTGGATGGCGACGATATTCTGTATATCGCCCGTGCTTCCAGCTCGCGCATCATGACCATCGATTTAGATATTGGCAGCCGCCTTCCCGCCTGGTCGACGTCAATGGGGCGGGTGCTGTTGAGTTATTTACCGGAAGAACAGCTCAATGATTTCCTGGCTCGCATTACCATGATTCGCTACACGCCGCAGACGGTGGATTCGGTGAGTAAATTGCGTGAGGAGTTAAAACGCGTGCGCCAGCAGGGATATGCGCTTAACGATCAGGAACTTGAGATGGGGTTGCGTTCAATTGCCGTGCCGCTCACTAATCCAGACGGGGTGGTGGTTGCCGCATTGAACGTCGGCGTTCACGCCGGGCAGGTGTCAGCGCAAGAGTTGCGCAGCCGCGTGTTGCCAAAGTTGCAGGAGGCGGCTGAAGAGTTATCGTTGTTGTTGAAATAGGATGAGGGGAATGTCGGATGGCGCCTGGGCTTATCCGACCTGTGCGTTTTGCGGGTGGTTTAACGGCTGCGTTTGGCGTGGCGTTCCCAGTTTTCGGCTTTCGCCTGGTCGGATTTTTTGAGCGCCACATAGCACGCCCCGCTCCCGCCGTGATGCGGCATGGCGCTGCAAAAAGCCTGTACTTCATCAAACTCTGCCAGCCACCGGGCAACATAGCTACGCACGATATTGGCGTGGGATTTATCTTCGCGACCTTTGCCATGAACGATCAGCACATTACGCAGCCCCTCTTTTTTCGCTTGCTGAAGGTATGCAAAAAGCAGCTGGCGGCACTGTTCTACCGGCTGACGAATCAGGTTAAGACTGGCTTCCTGTTTGTATTTTCCGTGGCGCAGTTTATCCAGCACACCGGTTTGTAGCCCTTCGCGCTTAAACTCAAGCAACGTGCTGAGCGGAATAATTTCCAGAAAATCGGTGGTCAGGAAGTTATCAAGCTGAACGGCATCGAGTTTCTGCACCACCTTCTCTTTCACCGGTTTCAACCACTGACTGCTGTGACAGTCTTTCAGCGGTTTGACATCCTCCATGGCGTCAAGAAACAGCGATTTTTCATCAAGGGTCATGTGCATATCCTCCAGGCTTAATTCTGAAGTCACTATAGCCGCCGATGTGCCGTGGCTCAATGGCCGATTAACGGCACTGGCGACGAAATTGATTGATTAGCGCAACCGTGAGCGGTGCAGGTGATGCATCACGCCGCTGAATCAAATAATAGGTTGCCTGCGGCAGTTTTTCGACCACATGGATCTGCTTTAAGCTGTGGGCTAGTAGCGGATCATGACCCAGTTCCGCGGGTAAAATACTCAGGAAATCACTTTGTGCCACCAGGCTAATACAGGCTGAAAAAGTTTCACACACCACGCTGATGGTAGGGATTTCTGACCGCTTCTGGAACATCTCTTCCAGTTGTTTGTAATAACTTCCGCGTGGCGTCGGCATCGTCCAGTTGTATTGCAGCAACTCTTTTAAGGACGTGGCATTGATCCCCGGATGACCTTCACGGGCAAAAACCGCAAATGGTTTTTCGAGTAATCGCTCAAAAGTAAATTCGTTGTCGTACGGCCCCTGATAATAGCTGTTAATGGTGAAATCCAGCTCGCCCTGGCGCAACGCATTGATCATCGAAACCAGTTGCCCTTCCATGATGCGCACTTTGACCTGCGGATGTTTCTGGTGAAACGAGGTAATCACTGGCGGCATCAGGGTGCGGGAAATACTGGCGCCTAAACCAATGTTGATTTGCCCGGCCAGTTGGCCCTGCCTTTGTAAAATATCCTCTTGTGCGGCGCGTAACTCTTCGAGAATAAGCTGCGCATGCTGATAGAAACTCTCTCCGCATTCGGTCAAGGCCACGCCCTGACTCCGCCGGATAAACAGACGCGCCGTTAACCCTTCTTCTAATTCTTTTATCGATTTGGTCAGTGCGGGCTGCGACATATTTAACGCCCGACTGGCAGCGCGAATGCTGCCATTTTGTGTCACCGCCACGAAGGCACGAATCTGATGGAGCTTAACCTGGAAGGTCACAACGCCTCCTGATAACCATTAGCTATCATCCGAAAGAATTTGGCATCTACTGTAATTCAAACTCTTGTGCCAGGGTAACCCCACGACGGCGAAATCTTACAAAACTCGCTGAGTGATAAGTAAAAACTATCACCACGTGAAGTTGATCACATAAAAGACGCATACATCCGTGTGCCGGAATGACAGGAAGGTTTATGTCCCAATTAGAACTGGCAGTACATGAATTAGCACCGCGCATGCAGCACTGGCGGCGGGATTTCCACCATTTTGCAGAGTCCGGCTGGCTGGAGTTTCGCACCGCCACTCACGTCGCAGAAACGTTACATCAATTAGGTTATCAGTTGGCGCTGGGCCGTGAAGTGGTAGATGACGCGGCACGGATGGGTCTGCCGTCAGCCGAAGTGCTGGCCAGAGAAGAACAACGAGCCCTGGAACAAGGTGCGCTGAAACAATGGCTACCGTATTTTTCGGGCGGATTCACCGGCATTGTTGCCACTCTCGATACTGGCCGCCCGGGCCCGGTATTGGCTTTCCGCGTGGATATGGATGCGCTGGATTTAGGTGAAATGCTGCAACCAGCCCATCGCCCCTTTGCTGAAGGTTTTGCCTCGTGTAATGCCGGGATGATGCATGCTTGCGGGCATGACGGACACACCGCGATTGGTCTCGGGCTCGCCACCGTTTTGCAACAGTTTGCCGACCAGCTTAACGGCACCATCAAACTTATTTTCCAGCCTGCTGAAGAAGGCACACGCGGGGCGCGAGCCATGGTTGCCGCGGGTGCGCTCGATAATATCGACTATTTTACCGCCATTCACATTGGCACGGGCGTCCCGAACGGCACGGTGGTGTGTGGCAGCGATAACTTTATGGCGACCACTAAATTTGATGTGCAGTTTACCGGCGTCGCGGCACATGCGGGCGGTAAACCGGAAGAAGGCCGCAACGCCCTGCTCGCCGCGGCACAAACCGCGCTGGCATTGCACGGTATTGCTCCGCACAGCGCGGGGGCATCACGAGTTAACGTCGGCGTGTTGCAAGCTGGCAGTGGGCGCAATGTGGTTCCTGCGAACGCGTTGTTAAAAGTAGAAACCCGGGGGGAAACCAATGTCATTAACGACTACGTGTTTGAACGCGCTCAGGAAATCATTCGCGGCACCGCGCTGATGTACGGCATCGAAGCAGATATTCGTCTGATGGGCGCGGCTACCAATAGCGTGCCCTCACCTGAATGGGTGGCATTTATCCACCAGCAGGCCGTTGACGTGAATGGCGTCACAAACGTTGTCGATACCGTGAAAGGTGCTGCCGGTTCTGAAGATGCGACATTAATGATGGCGCGTGTGCAGGAGCAAGGTGGGAAAGCATCGTATATGGTTTTCGGCACACCATTGAGCGCCGGGCATCATAACGAAAAGTTTGATTTTGATGAGAATGTGATGGAAGTTGCCGTCTGTACCCTGGCACGCCTCGCACTTAATTTCCCGTGGCAGCGAGGTGTGTAATGAACTCCATTTATCAATTTGTCGATGATGTTATCGAAGCCAAACGTGGCGGGTTTATCGCGATTGCCGATGATATCTGGGATCACCCGGAAACCCGTTTTGAAGAGCACTGGTCGGCTGAACGTCTGGCGAGCGCACTTGAAGCAGAAGGTTTTCGCGTTGAACGCAACGCCGGGAATATCGAAACCGCATTCGTGGCCAGTTTCGGTTCCGGTAAACCGGTTATCGCACTGCTTGGGGAATATGACGCCCTCGCCGGATTAAGTCAGTGTGCAGGTGAAGCCGCACCCAATCCACTTAATGAAGGGGCAAACGGCCATGGCTGCGGCCACAACTTACTGGGAACCGCCGCATTTGCCGCAGCGGTAGCTGTGAAACAGTGGCTTGAGCAATATGGTGGCAACGGAACGGTGCGTTTTTATGGCTGCCCGGGTGAAGAAGGCGGTTCAGGCAAGACCTTTATGGTGCGCGAGGGGCTGTTTGATGATGTCGACGCCGCCGTCACCTGGCATCCGGAAGCTTATGCGGGCATGTTCAGCACCAGTTCACTGGCGAATATTCAGGTAGCGTATCGCTTCCAGGGAATTGCCGCACACGCGGCCAACTCGCCACACCTGGGACGCAGTGCACTGGATGCCGTCACCCTGATGACCACTGGCAGCAACTTCCTCAATGAGCACATTATTGAAAAAGCGCGCGTGCATTACGCCATTACCAACACCGGCGGGATTTCGCCAAACGTGGTGCAGGCGCAGGCCGAAGTGCTGTATTTGATTCGCGCCCCGGAAATGGCTCAGGCGCAGCATATTTACGAGCGCATCAACAAAATCGCTGAAGGTGCGGCAATGATGACCGAAACTTCGGTGCAGGTACGTTTTGATAAAGCCTGCTCGAATTACCTGCCCAATCGCCAGTTAGAGAGCGTGATGTATCAGGCTTTACGGGCGCTTGGCGTGCCTGAGTGGAACGAAGAAGAAGTCGCATTTGCCAAAAAGATCCGCGCCACCTTGACCGAAAACGACCTGCAAAACAGCTTAAATAATATTGCTAACACCTCAAATGAAGAGGGAAAAGCCTTTGCGCGTCGCCATCGTGAAACATTACTGATCAACGAAATTGCGCCGTATGCCGCAAATGACAAAATCCTCCCGGGTTCTACCGATGTGGGGGATGTCAGTTGGAAAGTGCCGGTTGCACAATGTTTTAGCCCTTGTTTCGCGGTGGGAACGCCGTTGCATACCTGGCAATTAGTGAGCCAGGGGCGCACCTCTATCGCGCACAAAGGGATGTTACATGCGGGGAAAGTGATGGCGGCCACTGCGCTGCAACTGTTCACTCAACCACAGACACTGGAAGCCTGCCAAAGTGAGTTGCACGCACAACTTGCTGAACGCCCTTATCAGTGTCCGATTCCAGCAGGCGTGACACCGTCACCTTTAAAATAATAATTAATTACAGATTAATGGTTTTTGTAGGGCGGATAAGCGCAGCGTCATCCGCCAGAACTGGCAGAACTGGCGGATGACGCTTTGCTTATCCACCCTACGAAATTCATAAGAACACAACATCGCAACCGATAGAGGCCCGCATATGAGTCTTTCGTCCCTTCCGACCCCTACCGGCTCCGGCAAGCTGTACGGCCTGGTCGAAAAAATTGGCAATAAAGTGCCCCATCCTTTTTTACTATTCGTCTATTTGATTGTCATATTATCGGTCAGTACCGCCGTACTTTCAGCATTCAATGTAGCGGTTCGTAATCCTGCGGACGGCAGTCTGGTAGAGGTCAAAAACCTGCTGAGTGCCGAGGGCGTTCACTGGTTTTTGCCCAATGTCATCAAAAACTTCAGCGGTTTTGCGCCGTTAGGCGCCATTCTGGCGTTGGTATTGGGTGCAGGTCTGGCAGAACGCGTTGGCCTGTTACCCGCCCTGATGGTGAAAATGGCATCGCATGTCAGTGCGCGTTATGCCAGTTACATGGTGCTGTTTATCGCCTTCTTCAGCCATATTTCGTCCGATGCGGCTTTAGTCATTATGCCGCCGATGGGTGCACTGATTTTTCTTGCGGTTGGACGCCACCCGATAGCCGGATTGCTGGCGGCAATTGCGGGTGTGGGATGTGGCTTTACTGCGAACTTATTGATTGTCACGACAGATGTGCTTCTGTCGGGGATCAGTACGGAAGCGGCGCACACCATCGACCCATTGATGCACGTTAGCGTGATTGATAACTGGTATTTTATGGCGACGTCGGTGATTGTGTTGTCGATTGTCGGCGGGCTGATAACTGACAAAATCGTCGAACCGCGTCTGGGTGTGTGGCAAGGCGAGAACAAAGAAAAACTTCAGCAATTAGATGATGTTCAACGCTTCGGTTTGCGCGTCACAGGGTTTGTGGCACTGCTGTTTGTTGCCGTGATCGCCCTGCTGCTGGTCCCGGAAAACGGTTTGCTGCGTGACCCGGTGAAAGGCACCATTATCCCTTCTCCATTTATTAGCGGAATTGTGCCGCTGATTATCCTGTTCTTCTTTATCGTTTCGCTGGCGTACGGCATCGCCACAAAAAAAATCCGCAAGCAGGCAGATTTGCCGCAGTTAATGATTGAGCCAATGAAAGAGATGGCGGGTTTTATCGTGATGGTGTTCCCGCTGGCGCAATTTGTTGCGATGTTCAACTGGAGCAACATGGGCAAGTTTATGGCGGTCGGCCTGACTGATGTGCTGGAAGGCTCAGGGCTGAACGGTATTCCGGCGTTTCTGGGCCTTGCGCTGCTCTCTTCGTTTTTGTGCATGTTTATCGCCAGCGGCTCGGCAATCTGGTCGATTCTGGCGCCCATTTTTGTGCCAATGTTTATGATGCTCGGTTTTCATCCGGCGTTCGCCCAGATCCTGTTCCGGGTGGCAGATTCTTCTGTTATCCCACTGGCTCCAGTTTCGCCGTTTATTCCCCTATTCCTGGGCTTTCTCCAACGCTATAAACCTGATGCCAAATTAGGGACTTATTACTCTTTAGTATTACCTTACCCCCTCATCTTTTTGGGTGTCTGGTTGCTGCTTCTGGTGGCGTGGTATCTTGTGGGCTTACCTATTGGGCCGGGGGTTTACCCGCACCTCAGTTAACCGGAGCACAGAATGCTGACACTGTTAGAAGACAAAATCGTTACCCCATTAGGGCCTCTTTGGGTCATTTGTGACGAGCTTTACCATTTGCGAGCGGTGGAATGGGAAGAACATAGCGAAAGAATGGTTCAGTTACTCGGTCTTCATTATGGTGTCAGCGGCTATCAGCGCGTGGCGTGTCCTAATCCTGATGGTCTGAGCGACAAGTTGCGCGACTATTTTGACGGGGATTTGGCGGTAATTGAAACGCTGCCAACCGCTACGGCTGGTACGGCGTTCCAACGGGAAGTGTGGCAAACGCTTCGCACCATCCCATGCGGCCAGGTGATGCATTACGGGCAGTTAGCCGAGCAACTTGGCAGGCCAGGCGCTGCCCGGGCTGTCGGTGCGGCCAATGGCTCTAACCCTGTCAGTGTGGTGGTGCCCTGCCATCGTGTTATTGGGCGTAATGGCACCATGACAGGTTATGCCGGTGGAGTGAGCCGCAAAGAGTGGTTATTGCGTCACGAAGGGTATTTGCTTCTTTAGGAGACGATTCTTTAGGAAATGCTGCTTAAGGGAATCATGCGCAGGACATTGTTCTTTATTCGAACATGAATAATGCGCACTTATAGATTGTTGCATTATTTTCAATAGGATATGTCTATATCCCTGGTCTTTATAGCCATAATATTCTGATTGCGCTTTCATCATACTTACGTGCCCAACAAAAAGATGTTAAAATTGACCAATATCAATAACGGCCCGAGCATATCTATGATCCCTGAAAAGCGAATTATTCGACGCATTCAGTCTGGCGGTTGTGCTATCCATTGCCAGGATTGCAGCATCAGCCAATTATGCATCCCCTTCACACTGAATGAACATGAGCTTGATCAGCTTGATAATATTATCGAGCGTAAGAAGCCTATTCAGAAGGGACAAACCCTGTTTAAGGCAGGTGATGAGCTGAAGTCGCTGTACGCGATTCGTTCAGGGACCATTAAAAGCTACACCATCACTGAACAAGGTGACGAGCAGATTACAGGCTTCCATTTGGCCGGTGATTTGGTGGGCTTTGACGCAATCGGGACCGCAACACATCCAAGTTTCGCGCAAGCGCTCGAAACCGCCATGGTCTGCGAAATCCCATTCGAAACCCTTGATGATCTGTCCGGTAAAATGCCAAACCTGCGCCAGCAGATGATGCGTTTGATGAGCGGCGAGATTAAGGGCGACCAGGATATGATCCTGCTGCTTTCCAAAAAGAATGCGGAAGAGCGTCTGGCGGCATTCATCTATAACCTGTCACGTCGCTTCGCTCAGCGCGGTTTCTCACCTCGTGAATTCCGTTTGACCATGACGCGCGGTGACATCGGTAACTACCTGGGCCTGACCGTTGAAACCATCAGTCGTCTGCTGGGTCGCTTCCAGAAAAGTGGCATGCTGGCGGTGAAAGGTAAGTACATTACTATCGAAAATAGCGAAATTCTTGCACAACTCGCTGGTCAATCGCGCAACGTAGCCTGATTTCTGCTTCCCTGAGTCGGATCTCTAAATTTTCCTGATTTATTGATCCGGCAATGGGTTATCACCTGTTTCATTCTACACATATAGGTTAATCTTACTTAACAGACTGTGGTTAAGCAGTTGTAAGGAGACCTGTATGGCAAAGTATCAAAACATGCTAGTCGCTATAGATCCCAATCAGGACGATCAACCCGCCCTGCGGCGTGCTGTTTACTTGCATCAACGGATTGGTGGCAGGATCAAAGCATTTCTGCCTATCTATGATTTTTCCTACGAGATGACCACCCTTCTGTCGCCAGATGAGCGCACTGCTATGCGCAAAGGCGTAATTAGCCAGCGTGCAGCCTGGATTAAAGAACAAGCCCAGTATTACATCGATTCGGGCGTCCCCATTGAGATCAAAGTGGTATGGCATAATCGACCGTTCGAGGCGATTATCCAGGAAGTGATCAGCGGCGGACATGACCTGGTGCTCAAAATGACGCATCAGCACGACAAACTGGAAGCGGTGATTTTCACTCCAACTGACTGGCATTTGCTGCGTAAGTGCCCAAGCCCGGTGTGGATGGTTAACGAAAAACCATGGCCTGAAGGTGGCCGGGCAGTGGTCGCGGTGAATCTGGCGAGTGAGGAGCAATATCACAACGCCCTTAATGAGAAGCTGGTGAAAGAGACGATTCGTCTTGCCGACGATGTTAACCACACCGAAGTCCACCTCGTAGGCGCCTACCCGATTACCCCGATTAATATCGCTATCGAACTTCCTGATTTTGACCCGAGTGTTTATAACGATGCCATTCGCGGTCAGCATCTGGTGGCAATGAAAGCGTTGCGCCAGAAATTTGGTATTGATGAGAAAATGACTCACGTCGAGAAAGGGTTGCCCGAAGAGGTGATTCCTGACCTCGCTGAGCATCTGCAAGCCGGTATCGTGGTGCTGGGTACGGTAGGACGCACAGGTCTATCGGCGGCTTTCCTCGGTAATACGGCTGAACAAGTTATTGACCATTTACGCTGTGATTTGCTGGTCATCAAACCTGATGATTACCAGACTCCGGTAGAAATGGATGACGACGAAGACGATTAGCATTTCGGATAAATAATAAAAGCCCGTTCACTTCAGTGCGACGGGCTTTTTTTTACCCACCATTCAGCAAAGAAAAACCGCCCCGAAAGGCGGTTTTAGCAAACGGCTCGTTAAAAATCAGAGCGCTTTAAGGATAGCTTCAACGGTCGCTTTCGCATCGCCAAACAGCATGTGCGTGTTCTCTTTAAAGAACAGCGGGTTTTGCACCCCAGCGTAACCGGTATTCATTGAGCGCTTGAACACGATAACGTTCTGCGCCTTCCACACTTCCAGTACAGGCATGCCGGCGATTGGACTGCGTGGATCTTCAAGTGCTGCCGGGTTAACGGTGTCATTGGCACCGATAACCAGAACGGTGTCGGTATCTGCGAAGTCATCGTTAATTTCGTCCATCTCAAGCACCACGTCGTACGGAACACGGGCTTCAGCCAACAGAACGTTCATGTGGCCTGGCAAACGTCCGGCAACCGGGTGGATACCAAAGCGAACTTTGATGCCACGAGCGCGCAATTTCTCAGTGATTTCAGCCACTGGATATTGTGCCTGAGCCACCGCCATGCCGTATCCTGGAGTGATGATCACAGACGTCGAGTTTTTCAGCATGTCAGCGGTATCTTCCGCCGTGATTTCACGGTGCTCGCCCACTTCTTCGCCTTCACCGGTAGAAGAACCGTCGGTGCCGAAGCCACCAGCAATAACGCTGATAAAGGAGCGGTTCATCGCCTTACACATGATGTAAGACAGGATCGCACCTGAAGAACCCACCAGCGCACCAGTGACAATCAGCAGGTCGTTGCTGAGCATAAAGCCCGCTGCCGCTGCCGCCCAACCGGAGTAGGAGTTCAGCATGGAAACCACAACCGGCATGTCTGCGCCACCAATCGACGCTACCAGATGCCAGCCAACAACCAATGCAATGATGGTCATCACCAGCAACGCCAGAACCTGCAGGCCAACACTTTCGGTACGCACGAAGATAATCAGCATGGCGAAGGAAATCACCAGCGCGGCCAGATTCAATTTATGACGATTTGGCAGCATCAACGGCTTGGAGGAAATTTTGCCGCGCAGTTTACCAAACGCCACGATAGAACCTGTGAAGGTCACAGCACCGATGAAGATGCCGAGAAACACTTCCGTTAAATGGATGTTTTCCATCACCGGCTCAAGACCTGGCGCGTGATCAAGGTAGCTGTTGAAGCCCACCAGAACCGCCGCCAGACCCACGAAGCTGTGCAGGATTGCCACCAGCTCCGGCATTTCAGTCATTTCAACTTTTTTGGCAAGGTGAATACCGATGGCACCACCAATCACCATGGCGACGATAATCCATACCACGTTGCCGGTTTCAGGCCCGAAGATGGTCGCGACCAGCGCAATGGCCATACCGGCCATACCGAACAAGTTGCCTTGTTTAGATGTTTCGTGTTTTGACAGCCCCGCCAGGCTGAAAATAAACAGAATTGCGGCAACAATGTATGCTGCTGTAACTAATCCACCAGACATGTGTTACCCCTTAGTTCTTCCGGAACATTTTCAGCATGCGCTGAGTGACGGTGAAACCACCAAAAATGTTGATACTGGCAATCAGCACCGCAATAAAGCTCAGGAAGCTAACCCAGCCACCATGACCAATTTGCAGTAATGCGCCGACCACGATAATGCCTGAGATGGCGTTGGTTACCGACATCAGTGGTGTATGCAGTGCATGAGAAACGTTCCACACTACGTAGTAACCGACCACGCACGCTAGTGCGAACACGGTGAAGTGGCTGAGGAACTCTTTCGGTGCAACATCTGCAAGCCAGCCGAACAGAATAATCGCCAGTGCCATAAACGCATATTTGCGCCATGGGGATGCAGGTTTCTTCTCTTCAACCGGTGCAGCAGCAGGTTTGGCAGCAGCCTGAGGCTGTGCTGAAACCTGAATCGGAGGTGCCGGCCAGGTCACTTCGCCATCGCGAATAACCGTGACGCCACGAATCACGACGTCTTCGAAATCCACCACGGTATTGCCATCTTTCTCTTTGCAGAGCAGTTTAAGCAAGTTAACCAGGTTGGTGCCGTAAAGCTGGGATGACTGGGTTGGCAGACGGCCCGGTAAATCGGTGTAACCGATAACTTTTACCCCGTTTGGCGTGACAGTCACTTTGTCCGCGACCGTGTATTCGCAGTTACCGCCATTTTGCGCCGCCAAATCGACAATCACGCTACCCGGTTGCATGGAATCAACCATTTCACGGGTGATGAGTTTGGGTGCCGGTTTGCCAGGGATAAGAGCAGTAGTGACGATAATGTCGACTTCTTTGGCTTGCGCCGCGAAGAGCTCCATTTCGGCTTTGATGAATGCTTCAGACATGACTTTCGCATAGCCATCGCCGCTGCCCGCTTCTTCTTTGAAGTCCAGTTCCAGGAACTCAGCGCCCATACTTTGCACTTGTTCTTTAACTTCCGGACGGGTGTCGAATGCACGGACGATAGCGCCCAGGCTGTTCGCCGCACCAATCGCGGCAAGACCCGCAACACCCGCACCGATAACCATCACTTTAGCCGGCGGCACTTTACCGGCAGCAGTAATTTGCCCGGTAAAGAAACGCCCAAATTCATGTGCGGCTTCGACAATTGCACGATAACCTGCAATGTTTGCCATGGAGCTCAGGGCATCGAGCGATTGCGCACGAGAAATACGCGGCACGGAATCCATCGCCATAACGGTGACGTTTTTGGCAGCCAGTTTTTCGAGCAGTTCAGGATTTTGCGCCGGCCAGATAAAACTCACCAGCGTAGAACCTGCACGCAGCAGTTCGATTTCGCTGTCCTGCGGTGCATTCACTTTCAGAACCACGTCAGACTGCCAAACGTCAGCGGTGTCTGAAATGGTTGCGCCAGCCTTTACGAACGCTTCGTCATCAAAGCTTGCGAGGCTGCCCGCGCCACTCTCGACTGCAACGGTGAAGCCAAGCTTCAGCAATTGCTCCACAGTTTTTGGCGTGGCTGCTACGCGGGATTCTCCCGCCCACCGCTCTTTTGGTACCCCAATACGCATAGTATTCCCTTCCATCTGATATTTTTTGTTGATGGTTTGTCAGACATTGCCATGGCAATTCAGACACGTTGCCCGTTGAGTACACAAGGCAATCGTCATTTCCGTTACCCGTTCAATGAAAATACATCTGTAACAAACTTTTTATAACCTACTGAAAATAACGCCTGTGATCTAGATCAGGATCTCAGTATTTGTATCATTATCGTAAAAGATTAGCGTTCAGCTCCTCAGACAGCTCTTTTTGACTGACTTTCATCTGTGAGACCTGATAATCCGCTTAAACAGCACTGCAATTCACGATTCTGAACCATCGCAAATTGCACATTTAACATTGTATTAACTAATTAAGTTGTAAGCTTTACCGCTTTTAGTGGTCAAAGCACGCTTTTATTAACATATAAATTTTCGTTATGGAAAATATCTGTTATCAACGTTTGTAGAGTGAAAAATGCCGCAGACAGTTGCGGTGTTTCAATGCCATAATCGGCGACTAACAGGTAACCCTCAGAGAATGCGGTATTTGTATTCATTTTGCGCAAGGCGAAGGACTATTTTTATGAAGCTCAAGACCACCCTTCTGGCGTCAGCACTCATTTCCCTTACTACGCTGTCCGCTCAGGCAGCAACGGAACTGACTCCAGATCAAGCTGCTGCTCTTAAACCTTTTGATCGCATTACCATCACTGGCCGTTTTAACTCGATTGGTGAAGCGGTGAATTCCGTTTCTAAACGTGCGGATAAAATGGGTGCGGCATCTTTCTACGTATTGGACACAAACGATACTGGCAGCAGCGGTAACTGGCGTGTGGTTGCAGATGTTTATCATTCTGACGCCCCTAAAGCTGAGGAAAAGAATTACCGCGTAATTAATGGCGTGACCGAGTTACCGAAAGATACAGCATATGCTCTGGAGCCTTTCGATACCGTGACCATTCAGGGTTTTTATCGTAGTCAGCCTGAAGTTAACGATGCCATTACGCGTGTGGCGAAAGAAAAAGGTGCAGATTCGTTCTTCATCGTGCGTCAAATCGATACCAACTCCGGTGGCAACCAGCGCATTACCGCGTTCATCTATAAAAAAGATGCTAAGAAGCGTGTACTGCAAAGCGCTGATGCGATTCCTGCTAACTCCGAAGCCGGTAAAGCAGCTCTGGCTGCAGGCGGCGCGGCAGCAGCCAAAGTTGAGATCCCAGGTGTTGCAACAACCAGCTCCCCAACTTCTGATGTTGGCCGTTTCTTCGAAACACAAACAACAAAAGGTGGTCGTTACACTGTAACGCTGCCAGACGGTACAAAAATCGAAGAAGTGAATAAAGTGACTGCAGCGCAGATGGTTCCGTTTGATAGCGTGAAATTCACCGGCCACTTCTCCAGCAGCACTGAGGTTTCTTACCAGGTTGCGAAGCGTGCCGCGAAGAAAGGCGCGAAGTACTATCACATCACCCGTCAATGGGATGAACGTGGTGGTAACCTGACAGTTAGTGCGGACCTGTATAAGTAATCTGTCACCCCGCGATAATTTCTGGAAAGGGCACCTGGTGCCCTTTTTTTTATCGCTAAATCCCCGATAATTTTCATCCATTCAGTCATTTACGCTTGATTACGAAATGTTAATGAGTATAGTTCTCATTCTCTTTGTTATTGGCGGGTCTGACAGGGACTATCCTGCATGATGTGAAATTCGCTCACAGGGAAACACTGAGATATTCCGTGGCGTCGTCAATCTTATCGGGCCTGTAAACCGAAAGAGCCACCCTGAATGATTTGAATGGTAAAGGATTTTCCTGATGAAAATGAAATTCTCAGCAGTTGCGCTGTTTCTGACTGTCGCATTGAGCGGCTGCGCAACTCAACAAACCTCGCAAACTTCCGTTACTCCCCCTGTTACGCAAAAAACCGCCGCCACCGACATCACACAGCGTGATTTAGCTGCCGGACTTTACGAAATGGCGCTCGGTCCGAAGGGTGACGTGCTGTATGTCGCCAGTGCGGAAGGCTTTAAAGATGTGCAAGGCGGAGTTATCTACAAGCTGGATCCCACCACACTGAAAACCGTGGGCGCAAGCCACACTGACCTGAAAAACTTCGGTATGGCGATTGCGCCAGATGGCCAGATTGTTTATGTGACCAACTCGCTGGATGGCGGTGTGAGTGCGGTAAATACTGCTGATGGCAAGGTGAAATCACGTATTTTATTTAACGAGCGCAACAAAGAAGGCTTCCCTTACGGTGCACGTGAAGTACTGCTGCATAACGGTCTGCTCTACATCGGTGCGGTGGCTGACCCCGCGCAAATTTGGGTCGTTGATGCTGAAAGTATGAAGCTCAAAACCCGTATCAAAAATACCGGTAAATGGATGACCGGTCTGCATTATTCTCAGACCACCGATCGTATTTACGCAGCAAATGGTGGCGGTGAGATTCTGGTGATTAACCCGAAAACAAATAAAATCGAAAAGCGCTGGAAACCGCTGGGTGAAAAACCGGCATTGCTGCTCAATATTGCAGAAGACAGCGCGACGGGCCGTTTGTTTGTCACAGATAATTCAAAAGCGAAAACCACTCTGGTACTGAACATCCGTAGCGGAGAAGTGATTAAGCAACTGCCAGTAGGCGACTCTCTGTCAGTGAAATTCAACGCAAAACGCAATGAGATTTATATCACTCAGCGCGAGTCCGGTAAGTTATTGAGCCTGGATGGCACCACTTATGCGGTGAAGAAATCCTGGGATTTAAAACCGAATCCTAACAGCCTGCTGCTTTCTGAAGATGGGCAAGTTCTCTACGTCACCGTCAAGCAACCCTTCAACAAAGATCATTCGACGAATGGTCCGGACAGCATCGTACGAATCGACCTCAAAAAATAACCTTTTGGCCCACTTGTGGGCCATTTTTTCAACGCTCTCACGCCGCCTGTAACCCCCCCGCACAAGAGAAATACCGGGCTAACAAAACTCAACGCTCCCTAAACCACTCCTCCTCAGCCCTTGATTTTGAGCGGCTGCTCAAGTATTTTGCACGCTTGAGCGGTTGCTCAAAATCATTTTCCGTTTGTAGAGGCATTTCTCATGTACGTCCAAAATCGCTGGCTGATACTGGCGATCCTCACCAGTACGCTGTTCCTGATAATTATTGATATGACCGTTTTATACACGGCGCTCCCACGGCTCACCCAGGCGCTCGATGCCACAGCATCTCAGAAGCTGTGGATCGTGAATGCCTATCCACTAGTGGTAGCCGGTTTGCTGCCGGGTGCCGGTATGCTAAGTGACCGCTTTGGTCATAAGTCGATGTTTATGGCTGGATTGCCGGTCTTTGGAGCGGCTTCATTATGTGCCGCTTATTCACCAACGGCTGAATTTCTGATTGCTTCACGCGTATTCCTGGCACTCGGAGCCACGATGATGATGCCCGCAACACTTGCCATCGTGCGGCATGTTTTTATTGATGAGCGCGAACGTGCGCTGGCCATTGGTATCTGGTCGGCGGTAGCTTCCGGTGCCGCAGCACTTGGACCGGTTGTCGGCGGCGTGTTGCTGGAGTATTTCTGGTGGGGCTCCGTTTTCCTGATCAACGTCCCCGTAGTTGTGGCGGTGATGCTATTTGCCTGGACGCTGATCCCCCGCGATCACGGGAATCCTGACAGACCGTTTGACGTTATCGGCTCGGTGCAGATTATGATGGGTCTGGTCGGCGTGATTTATGCGCTCAAAGAGCTAAGCAAAATGGATGCCTCGTGGCTGATTGTCGCGGGTTCAGCGTTTATCGGCGCGGTGTTCCTTGGCTTATTTGTCAGACGGCAGCAGCGTTCAAAGCACCCTATGCTGGATTTTTCTCTGTTCCGTAATCGCCAGTTTGCCAGCGGAATCTGTGTGGCGATCGTTTCTATGATCGCTCTCACCGGTATTGAGCTGGTGCTGACTCAACGCCTGCAACTGGTCCTTGGTCTGACGCCACTATTAGCCGGGCTGACTATTTTACCGATCCCAGTCGCTTCTGCCCTTGCCTCTCCGGTAGCAGGAATGATGTTGCCGCGCCTGGGCGGTGCACGGTTAATGTTGGGTGGATTATTCTTTATGGTTCTGGGCATGGCCGGGCTGGCAATGATGTGGGGCAGCACTCTTTCCGCACAACTCGCCGCCCTGTTTATTATTGGCTTTGGCCTCGGCACCACAGTAACCGCAGCATCAACGTCGATTATGCTCAACGCACCTGAAGAGAAAGCGGGTATGGTCGCTGCCATTGAAGATGTTTCATGGGAGATGGGCGGCGTGCTCGGCGTCACTTTATTAGGAGGTCTGATGACCGCCGTTTACAGCATGAATCTGGTGCTGCCGCCAGGTCTGGTTAGCGGAAATGGCGCTTACGATAGCCTTGATGAAGCACTCCGAATTGCCGGCACACTGGCAGATGGCAAAGAGGTGTTGCTGACTGAGCTGGCGAAAAACGCCTTCGACCAGGCTTATCTCATCGTAATGATTAGCGCGACGGTACTGGTTGCGGTGACTTTGCTGGTGCTGAAATATGCATTACGACCATTGACAAAAAAGGTAAGCAATAGGGTAAATAACTAAACGACACAATAACCACTCTGGGGGAGTGGCTTTATTTAAGTTATTTCCCTCAAACTTTCCTGGTGTGGAAATTCATTTACTAAATAAATCATCAACAGCTTGTTTTATTTTATATTCAGCACACAACAATCGTATTATTCTATTTCACGGAAGACTTGCAGTATCTCGTTAGGCGAGGCTCCTGTACAAACATAGGTTGCTGATCTGACGACGTCGAGAGACGCCCAAGATTAGGACAGGTTACATCGAGTCAAGGTGTAACCCAAAGTAACTTCCTCATTTCTATGGGGATACGTTGTACAGTGCTAAAACCGAGACATGGAGATAGCGTCAGCACTCTCATATCTTGCTTCGCCCCATATGAGGACTGTTTATATTTTAAAACAGTAATCGGGGACTATTTATGACCTTTTCAAATAACATCACCGCGCAATCTGGCGCACACGATCTGACGCTCTCTAAAGGAAACAATCCGTCAGAACAAAATAACGGCATCCTTTCTTATATGAGTCAGGATTATATTTCTATCGCGCCAGGCATTACGATAGAGAAAGCCCGTGAACTCTTTTTTGCCGGGATCAAAAATGACCAGATCCCGCCGCAAATATTCGTTGTGGATGGCGAAGGTTATCTGCTCGGACTGGTATCCGCGAAGAAGCTTCTCCAGGCCGATAACAATACGTTTGTTAGCGACCTGCTCCGGAGAGTTTATTTTTCTATTAAACCTGACCATTCCAAACACGAGACCGTCATCCGTATCAAAAAATCGGGCTCAAACTACGTCCCTGTCTTAAACGACGGTAAAGTCATTGGCGTGCTGGGACCTGAGGAAATTGCCCGTCTGATGGAAGATGAAAATACGCTGGATGTGCAGCTCCAGAGCGCTTCATCTCCACTTGAAATACCTTACATGCAAAACAGCGTGTTTATGTTGTGGCGTAAAAGATCGGTCTGGCTACTGTTACTCTTTGTGGCGGAGGCTTATACCAGCACGGTATTAAAGTCATTTGAAGCGCAACTGGAAGCGGCTATTTCACTGGCGTTCTTTATTCCGCTATTAATCGGTACCGGCGGAAATACCGGCACGCAAATTACTTCGACCATCGTGCGTGCCATGGCATTAGGCGAAGTGGGATTAAAAGATATCGGCGCTATTTTGCGCAAAGAAATATCCGCATCGGTGCTGATTGCTATCACCATCGGTACCGCAGGATTCTTCCGCGCGTGGATGTTGGGCGTGGGTATGGAAGTCATGATGGTGGTCAGTCTTAGCCTGATTGCGATTACCGTCTGGAGCGCTATCGTTTCGTCGATTATTCCCATGCTGTTGCGCAGAGTGAATGTTGATCCGGCGGTTGTTTCAGCGCCGTTTATTGCCACACTTATCGACGGCACCGGACTGGTGATTTATTTCGAAATTGCCAAAGTCATGATGACCGAACTCGCCTTCTAATTCTGACTTTTGATTCCAGGCCCATCAAAAACCGATGGGTCTGGTAAGACCCGCAGTCAGTCACCTCACCTGGCTGTGAACATTTTTTTACCTCACAGAATTTAATTCCCCGCGCATTTTGTGGTTCATGCCATTGCAAGCAGCGCTTACTCTCCGTAAAATCCCGCGCCTTAGTGTTACTCACCATTTTTATGCAGAAAAGCATAATAATTATTCTGTCTCTATTGTGAATTTTACAGGACTGTAATGGAAAAGAAGCTTGGCCTCGCAGCGTTAACTGCCTTGGTTTTGAGTTCAATGCTCGGTGCTGGTGTATTTAGCCTGCCGCAAAACATGGCGAGCGTGGCAAGTCCGGCAGCATTGCTGATCGGCTGGGCCATTACGGGTGCAGGCATTTTACTGCTGGCACTGGCCATGTTGGTGTTGACCCGTTTGCGTCCCGACCTTGATGGCGGGATTTTCACTTATGCACGCGAAGGTTTCGGTGAGCTGATCGGTTTCTTTTCAGCATGGGGCTACTGGCTTTGTGCCGTTATCGCCAACGTTTCATATTTAGTTATCGTCTTCTCGGCGCTGAGTTTCTTCACCGATACGCCAGAATTACGCCTGTTTGGTGATGGCAATACCTGGCAGTCGATTGTGGGTGCTTCAGTATTGCTGTGGATGGTGCACTTCCTTGTACTGCGTGGTGTACAAACGGCTGCCAGCATTAACCTTGTCGCCACCCTGGCGAAGCTTCTGCCATTAGGTCTGTTTGTGGTACTGGCGGCGATGGCCTTCAAACTCTCAACCTTTAGCCTCGATTTCAGTGGGATTGCACTGGGCGTTCCGGTATGGGAACAGGTCAAAAACACCATGCTGATTACACTGTGGGTATTTATCGGTGTTGAAGGTGCCGTGGTGGTTTCTGCTCGTGCGCGCAATAAAAATGATGTCGGTCGCGCCACGTTGCTGGCAGTGATTGCCGCGTTAGGCGTTTATCTGCTGGTGACGTTGCTTTCTCTGGGTGTCATTGCACGTCCAGAACTTGCCGGGATGCGTAACCCGTCGATGGCCGGTTTGATGGTTGAAATGATGGGCCCATGGGGTGAAGTCATTATCGCCGCCGGGCTGATTGTTTCGGTGTGCGGTGCATACTTAAGCTGGACGATTATGGCCGCCGAAGTGCCTTTCCTCGCCGCCACTCACAAAGCCTTCCCGAAAATTTTCGCTCGTCAGAACAAAAACAATGCGCCCTCTGCGTCACTGTGGCTCACCAATATCAGCGTACAAATTTGCCTGGTGTTGATTTGGTTGACCGGGTCGGATTACAACACTCTGTTGACCATCGCTTCAGAAATGATTCTGGTGCCCTATTTCCTGGTCGGTGCCTATTTACTGAAAATCTCCACCCGTCCGCTGCATAAGGCGATTGGCCTGGGTGCCTGCATTTATGGCTTGTGGTTACTTTATGCGTCGGGTCCGATGCATTTACTGCTTTCAGTGGTACTGTATGCGCCTGGTTTATTAGTCTTTATGTACACGCGCAGCACTCATACGCATGAGATTGGGCTGAATCTGAGAGAAAAATCAGTGATTGCCCTGATGCTGGTGGCTGCGTTTCCGGCTACGTGGATGCTGGTGAAGTAACGCATTTCATCGTCGCAAAACAGGTCAGAAAAAGGAGCCACAAATGGAAATAGCAACATCCGCACGTCCAGTTCTGATTACCGGAGCGGGTAAACGAATTGGTCTGGCTTTGGCTCAACATTTTCTGGATAGACAGCAACCGGTGATCATCAGCTACCGTACGCGTTATGCGGCGGTAGATGCGCTTGAGCAAGCGGGTGCGATTTGTTTGTTCGGGGACTTCTCGACCAATGACGGTATTGAGCAGTTTGCGAATGCCGTGAAACAACAGTGCAGCGGTCTGCGGGCAGTTTTGCATAATGCCAGCGCCTGGCTTCCCGAGTCACCGGCACTCTCACCTGCTGACACTCTGACGGCGATGCTGCAGATTCACGTTAATGCGCCCTATCTGCTCAATCATTACCTAGAGCCTTTGTTGCGCGGGCACGGCCATGCCAGTGCCGATATCATTCACTTCACCGATTATGTGGTCGAACGCGGCAGCGATAAACATATTGCCTATGCTGCCAGTAAGGCCGCGCTGGATAATATGACACGCTCATTTGCCCGAAAGCTGGCTCCTGAAGTTAAAGTCAATGCTATTGCCCCCGCGATGATTATGTTCAACGAGCATGACGATGTTCAGTATCGGAAAGATGCGCTCAACAAATCACTGATGAAAATCGCGCCTGGCGAGCAAGAGATTATTGCACTGGTCGATTATCTGTTCAGTAGCCAATACGTCACCGGCCGAACCCATGCCGTTGATGGCGGCCGCCCGCTTCGGTGAATCTGTTTATCCCTCATATATGGTGTTAGCGCTGCAACCAGGGTATGTTTTTCTTTTTATTTGATGTGCTGGCCATGAACAAAATCGTATACGTAGAAGACGATCCGGAAGTAGGAGCGTTGATTGCCGCTTACCTCGGCAAACATGACATTGACGTTATCGTCGAAAGCCGTGGAGATTGTGCGGAAGCGACTATTGCGCAACATCGTCCGGACCTCGTGCTGCTCGATGTGATGCTGCCGGGTAAAGATGGCATGACGTTGTGCCGTGATTTGCGCCCGCAGTGGGATGGCCCGATTGTCTTACTCACCTCTCTGGACAGCGATATGAACCATATTTTGTCGCTCGAGATGGGGGCTAACGATTATATTCTTAAAACCACCCCGCCTGCCGTTCTGCTCGCACGTCTTCGTCTACATCTGCGCCAGCGCGTTTCTGCACAACAAACCGTCGAAAGCAGCACCAATGCGCTTAAACCTCACAAAGCGATGCGCTTTGGCACATTGTGCATCGACCCGGTAAATCGGCAGGTCACTTTGGGGAGCGAAACCATTACGCTCTCAACAGCGGATTTCGATTTGCTGTGGGAACTGGCTACCCATGCAGGACAAATCATGGACCGCGATGCATTGCTCAAAAACCTGCGCGGCGTGACATACGACGGGTTAGATCGCAGCGTGGATGTGGCGATTTCTCGCTTGAGAAAGAAACTCTATGACAGCGCCACTGAGCCTTTCAGAATAAAAACCGTGCGCAACAAAGGTTACCTGTTCGCTCCTCACGCCTGGGAGAGTGAAGCCTAAGCTTGTGAAGGTGAAATGCTTCACTTTTGAACTCATCACCTATTGAGTCAACGACGCGTTTTCGGAAATGACACTGCTTATGCCGAATTCGCGTCCTGCATATTTTTCTTCCCAACACAGGATCGATTAATTAAGTCCCACGGACTATAGAAACAATCACGTGCGTTATGATAGATTCCACTACAAATAATCTCACCCTTAAAAACACAGATTAATATTTCATAAAAAGAGTGAGTTTATTATTTTAGTGCGTTTATTTTGTTACCAGGCTGTGCTTTATAAAAACAAGACAACACCATTATTGATACAACTCTTTTATTTGTTGTAGGCATGTTATTAACAATAATTAAAAAAGACTATTAAATGCTTTATTTTGGACATTGATAACTTAAATACATGTAGAAAAATAGACAATTTCAGTACCGCCTTTAAAACCAAAATATGGGTTTCAAAACTCAGTGACTTGCTTAAAAACAACCCTTAATGAGCTTAATTGCTTTAGGTAATTTTGTGATAAAAGAGTGGCTTCACAACAACATTCTGCGTCGTTTAAATAACAGCCAGGTCAAGTTATTAAACAATCGCTATGCCAATGCCATTATCGCCAGCACCATGGCTATCGTTCCGATTTCGATTGTACGAGGGCTTGTGATCACGGCTTCGGTAATCTGTGACACTGCGGGATTTAACCACGCCGCCGTTTGGTTCATGCAGTTGCAGATCGGTTTTTTGGCCCTGGCACCGCTGGTGATGAACATCTATATCGCCGTGCACTGGGCTGTGAGAAATCGTAGTTCCCAAATTTACTGTATTGCCCTTAGCATCAGTACTCTGATGATTTTCCGTCGCATACTGGATGATAATGCCCAGTTTTACCTCGACATCAGTATTCCCATGGCGCTGGCATCAGGACTCATCGGCAATGTGTTGCAGGAGATCGTCAGTAAAAAGCTGCTCAAAATCCGTAAATGGAATGATAACAATAACGTTACGGTAATCTCCTTTTTTGCCACGCTGGGAATTATCGCCCTCTTTAGCAGCATCATAAAATTAGGTGCTGATATTTATGTCGCAAATGCGATGCATTTCTTTAGCTCTTTGTCAGTCTATTTTTATCCGACCGATTTTTTACACGGCATTTCGTATGTCTTATTGCGCAGCGTGCCCTGGTTCTTTGGCCTGCACGGTTATTATCTATTTATGGACATTGATGTCGCGTTTAATGCTGCGGCAAAAGTTAACATCAGCGAATGGCATGCGGGACATAGCGCGCTCAATATTCTCAGCCCTGTGTTCTATGACATGTGGTGTAATTCTGGCGGTACCGGAAATACGCTCAGCCTGATTATCTGTATTTTAATGCAGAAAAAGAGTCTGCACCGACGCTTACTGAGTATCGCCGCCCCGATGGCGCTGTTTAATATCAATGAACCACTGATTTTTGGCTTCCCGATTGTCCTCAATCCGGTAATGATTATTCCCTTTGTTCTGACGCCGTTAATGGCCTATTTGTTGGCATACGGCGCGACCTGGATGGATTTCATCCCGCGCATTTCCGAAATCGTCAGTTGGTCAACACCGGGTCCACTTAAAGTGTGGTTAGCCAGCGGCCATTCAATCAGCGCCGTCATACTTTATCTGCTGCTGCTCGTCCTTGGGGTGGTTATTTATCGCCCGTTCGTCAAAAGCTCGTTCAGCCAGTCTGTAGCTGCAAACACTAACCCGGATTTGCTGACGGGTGAGATGAAAGTCAATCCTCCGGCTGACTTCGAGATGGTGCCAAATTACACCCATGTTGTTGAGCACAACAGCCATTTAGAGGCCCAGCGGCAAATTGAGAAGCTGCAAACCAGTGGGCAATTCATCCTCTATTTCCAGCCACAGGTACGGATTGCGGATAACAAAATTGTCGCCCTTGAAGTGCTGATCCGCCACCAAAGCGACTCCGGGAAAATCACTCCACCTGTATTTCTGAAATACTATGAGCAGACCGGCATGATGCCGGAGATTGATTTCTGGGTGATGGAACATGCCCTGGATTATGTTCGCGAGCATATGTCAGACAGCGAAGCAATGACGCTATCAGTGAATATTTCACCTCAGACGCTGATCGACTATCGGCTGCTCAGCGTAGTTCGCAAGGTGATGGCGACTCCCCTGCCGGCTGGCTGGAGCCTGGAGTTTGAGATAACCGAATCACAAAAGGTTCAGGATCCGGTTCGGGTTGCTGACGTGCTGGAAGAACTGCGCGGTCTGGGGATCAAGATTGCCCTGGATGACTTTGGCTCCGGATACTCAACGCTGCATTATCTGACACGCTACCCGCTGGATAAAATCAAACTCGACCGTTCCATGGTGCTGGGTTTAGCTAAACCGGACGGATTTAGTTTCCTGCAACAGGTCGTGAAATTATGCGCGGTGATTCAGTGTGAAATCCTGATTGAGGGTGTGGAAACTCAGGATGAATTAGAACTGGTGCAAAAGGCCGGAATCGAGTTGTGTCAGGGTTTTCTCTTCTATCGCCCGCTACCGGGAAATGCGGTTTGCCCGTTGCTGAAGGAACCTCGCCCGCAATCCGTTCACACTCTTCAACCGATTACCGTTGCGGGGTAGCGCCCTCCTTTCACCAGGGATATTCCTGACTTCTGCATGCCAGATATTGTAAGCAGGGACAAACCCTGCTTACATAGCCAGCCAGATGGGGCATGAAGACGCTACCACGACGTCGCGCTTGTCCCCATAGCGATCCTGTTTTGCAGGATGCTGCTACAACCAACTGATAAGCCGGTGATTTTCGTTGAAAAAGTTATTTATTCAGTTCTATCTCTTGCTGTTCGTCTGCTTCCTGGTAATGACCATGCTGGTTGGCCTGGTGTACAAATTCACCGCCGAGCGTGCTGGCCGTCAGTCGCTGGATGATTTAATGAAAAGCTCGCTGTATTTGATGCGCAGCGAGTTGCGAGAAATCCCACCGCGCGACTGGAACCGCACCATCAAAGACCTCGACCTTAACTTGTCGTTTAAGCTACACATCGAGCCGATAGACAAATTCAGGCTCGATGAAATGACCATGCGCCATTTGCGCGATGGGGAAATTGTCGCCCTCGACGATGAATACACCTTTATCCAGCGGATCCCGCGCAGCCATTATGTTTTGGCCGTCGGTCCGATTCCCTATCTCTTCTTCTTGCATCAAATGCGTTTGCTGGATGTCGCGCTGATGGCGTTTATCGCGATCTCCCTCGCCTTCCCGGTCTTTATCTGGATGCGCCCGCACTGGAAGGACATGCTGAAACTGGAAACGGCAGCGCAAAGATTAGGCACAGGGCATCTTGATGAGCGTATCCATTTCGACAGTGCTTCAAGTTTTGAGCGATTAGGCGTGGCATTTAATCAGATGGCTGACAGCATCAACGCGCAAATTGCCAGTAAGAAGCTGCTAATTGACGGCATCGCTCATGAGTTGCGAACGCCGCTGGTGCGCCTGCGTTATCGCCTCGAGATGAGCGACAACCTGACGGAAGCCGAATCGCTGGCGCTAAACCGTGATATTGGTCAGCTCGAAGCGTTGATTGAAGAGCTGCTGACTTACGCCCGCCTCGACCGCCCACAAACCGAGTTGCAACTGGCCAGTGTGGATGTCCCTCGCTGGCTCGACGAACATATCGCTGATGTGAGAATCATTCATCCTCAGCTCGATATTCAGCTCGATACCCCGTCAGCGGGTAATTTTGGGTTGATTGATCTGCGCCTGATGGAGCGTGTGACCGACAATCTGGTCAATAACGCGCTGCGTTACAGCAAGGAGAAGTTGCGAATCAGTCTGTGGCTCGACAACAAAACCGCGATTTTGCAAGTTGAGGACGATGGCCCGGGCATTCCAGCCGAAGAGCGTGAGCGGGTATTTGAACCGTTCGTTCGCCTCGACCCTAGCCGTGACCGTGCCACTGGCGGATGCGGATTAGGACTTGCGATCGTTCATTCTGTCGCGACAGCGATGGAAGGTTCGGTGGGTGTGGATAGTGGCGCACTGGGTGGCGCGCGCTTCCGTTTTAGCTGGCCAATCAAAACTGAATCCCCTTTAGCATTAGCATCCGTCACACCTCGCCGCTAAAAATCCATTTTCCCCTGCCTGACCATCACAACGCCGATGGTCAGGTTTGTTTCCCTGTGTTATAAATCAATAAGTATGTTGTAACTAATGGGTGACAGAATGGCAAAATATGATTTGATTGAGCGCCTGAACAGTACCTTCCGCGAGCTTGAGCGCGATTTACATCAGCTTCGTGAGCAACTCGACAGTTACCGACTATTGGTTGGCCGTGTGTTCACCTTGCCGACCGTGGAGAAAGGGAAGGAGCATGATGCCGTCAGCAAAATAGAAGTCACGCAGTTACTGAGTCGAGCGGCCCATCAGGCCACCCTTTCCCACTACACACGATTGTTTATCCAGCAGCAGTCGGAGAAAACCAGTAGCAAAGCCGCTGTCCGCTTGCCTGGGGCTGTTTGTTATCAGGTTGATGAGACAGAGCGCGAGCAAACGCTGGCTCTGATTGAGCGCATTAATCTGCGCAAACAAGAGTTTGAAAACATTGTCAGTGTGGAGTCAGGTTTAGCCAGCGTGCAACGTTTTGAATGGGTGCATCGCCAGCTTCCAGGGCTAATCACGCTCAACGCTTATCGCACTATTACGTGGCTTGATAACCCAACCACGCTCAATTTTGGCTGGGCGAATAAGCAAATCATCAAGAACTATTCGAAGCGTGAAGTTATCGACATCCTTGAAAAGAGCCTGAAAGCGAACCGCGCCGTGCCTCCGTATACTCGCGATCAATGGGCGGAACAAATTACGCGAGAACTCAATGATATCAGCCGTTTGTCGGATTATACGCGTCTGAAAATTAAGCGCCCCGTCAAGGTACAGCCTGTGGCTCGCGCCTGGTATCAGGCACGCAAAAAACAGGTGCAACATGCCTGCCCTTCGCCGCTGATCGTATTGTGTAATCCCGACAACGGCGAGACGCTGCCAGATATTGGGGAGTTACTGAATTATGATGCGGATAATATTCGCCATCGCTATAAGCCGGATGCGCAACCCTTGCGGCTGGTGATCCCGCGCCTGCATCTGTATTGCGAAGAATAGAAGCAGGCGCGATAACGCTTACTGTTTCATGCTGCCGACCATCTCTTCCGGGCGCACCCAGGCATCAAATTCGTCTTCGGTGAGATAACCCAGTTTTAAGGCTGACGCCTTCAACGTCAGCCCTTCTTTATGGGCTTTTTTGGCGATTTCTGCGGCCTTGTCGTAGCCGATATGTGTGTTAAGCGCCGTCACCAACATCAGCGATTCATTGAGTAATTGCGTAATCCGGTCACGATTCGGTTCGATTCCCACCGCGCAATGCTCGTTGAAGCTTTCCATGCCGTCAGCCAACAAACGCACCGATTGAAGGAAGTTATGAATTACCATCGGGCGATAAACGTTAAGCTCAAAGTTACCGGAAGCACCACCCATATTGACCGCAACATCATTGCCCATCACCTGGCAACACAGCATGGTCATCGCTTCACACTGGGTAGGGTTGACCTTTCCGGGCATGATTGAGCTGCCGGGTTCGTTTTCAGGAATAGCGATCTCGCCAATCCCGCAACGCGGCCCTGAGGATAACCAACGCACATCGTTGGCAATTTTCATTAACGATGCCGCCAGCCCTTTTAATGCACCATGGGAGTGAACCAGCGCATCGCAAGTTGCCAGCGCTTCAAATTTATTCGGCGCAGTGATAAACGGTTGGCGCGTTACCTCAGCCAGTTCTTTTGCGACGCGTACCGCGTATTCAGGATGGGTATTCAGCCCGGTTCCCACTGCCGTCCCGCCTAATGCCAGTTCTGCCACGTGCGGCAAACTGTTGTCGATATGTTTGAGGTTATGTTCAAGCATCGCCACCCAGCCGGAAATCTCCTGGCCGAGAGTTAACGGTGTCGCATCCTGCAAATGGGTACGGCCAATCTTGACGATGTCGCGGAAAGCCTCAGCCCTGGATTGTAACGTCGCTTTTAGCACATTTAATTGCGGGATAAGCTGTTCGCGTACCGCAATGACTGCCGCAACATGCATCGCTGTGGGAAAGACGTCATTGGAACTTTGACTCTTATTCACGTCGTCGTTGGGATGAACTTTGCGTTCCATCCCGCGCACGCCGCCAAGAATTTCGCTGGCACGATTTGCCAGTACTTCGTTCATATTCATGTTGCTCTGAGTCCCAGAGCCTGTTTGCCAGATGGCGAGCGGGAACTCGTCGGGATGTTGGCCTGCCAGCACTTCATCGGCCGCCTCGATAATGGCTTTCCCTCGGGTGGGTTCCAGCAAGCCGAGATCCATGTTCACCTGCGCCGCAGCCCGCTTGGTTAACGCCAGTGCGTGGATCAGTGCTGTCGGCATTTTCTCTGTGGAAATGCGGAAGTGCTCAAGAGAACGCTGGGTTTGTGCGCCCCACAATTTATCTGCCGGGACGTCAATTGGGCCCATTGAGTCTTTTTCACTACGAACGGTTGCCATTTCTTTCTCCTTAGATTTGAGCCGTCCTCCAAAATAATTCGATGAAGGAGGATAAAAAAAACCGCCCTTATGGGCGGTTTGAGAGAGTTACTTCACGCATCGCGTACATTGCGAGGCGTGTATTTTCTGGAAGAAGTCATTGCCCTTGTCATCGACCAGAATAAACGCCGGGAAGTCTTCGACTTCGATTTTCCAGATAGCTTCCATCCCCAGTTCAGCGTATTCGACACAGGTCAGGCTCTTGATGCTTTGTTGCGCCAGAACTGCCGCCGGGCCGCCGATACTACCCAGATAGAAACCACCGTGTTTGTGGCAGGCATCGGTCACTTGTTGGCTACGGTTACCTTTCGCCAGCATCACCATACTGCCGCCATTGGCTTGCAGCAGATCGACATAGGAATCCATACGCCCTGCGGTTGTTGGCCCTAATGAGCCTGATGCATAACCGTCTGGGGTTTTGGCCGGACCTGCGTAATACACCGGATGATCCTTGATGTATTGCGGCAAGCCTTCGCCGTTGTCGATACGCTCTTTGAGTTTAGCGTGGGCGATGTCACGTGCCACAATAATCGTGCCGCTTAACGAAAGACGAGTAGAAACAGGGTATTGCGACAACTGTTTTAAGATTTCACTCATCGGGCGATTCAGGTCGACTTTAATCGCCTCACCTTCCCCCGCCTGGCGCAGCTCCTGCGGAATATATTTGCCAGGGTTATGCTCGAGTTTCTCAATCCAGATACCGTCACGGTTGATCTTCGCTTTAATGTTGCGGTCAGCGGAGCACGAGACGCCCATACCTACCGGGCATGACGCCCCGTGGCGCGGCAAACGCACAACGCGAATATCGTGGGCGAAATATTTGCCACCAAACTGCGCACCCAGTCCCAGATTCTGCGCTTCCTTCAGCAACTCTTCTTCAAGCTGCACATCGCGGAACGCCTGGCCGTGTTCGTTACCTTCGGTTGGTAGCCCGTCGTAATATTTGGTGGACGCTAGTTTGACCGTTTTGAGCGTAGCTTCAGCTGAAGTCCCGCCAATCACAAACGCGACATGGTACGGCGGACATGCGGCGGTACCGAGGCTACGCATTTTCTCGACCAGATAATCTTTCAGGCGGCCTGGGCTTAGCAGCGCCTTGGTTTCCTGATACAGGTAAGTTTTGTTTGCTGAACCGCCGCCTTTGGCGATGCAGAGGAATTTGTACTCGGCACCGTCGACGCTGTACAGGTCGATTTGCGCTGGCAAGTTGGTGCCGGTGTTGACCTCTTTATACATGTCCAACGCGGCGTTTTGTGAGTAGCGCAGGTTATCTTCGATAAAGGTGTTGTAGACGCCGCGAGAAAGCGCTTCTTCATCACCGCCGCCGGTCCAGACACGCTGACCTTTTTTACCCATAATGATTGCCGTGCCGGTGTCCTGGCAGGTCGGCAGAATGCCTTTCGCAGCGATTTCGGAGTTGCGCAGAAATTGCAGCGCGACGTACTTATCGTTTTCGCTGGCTTCAGGATCACTGAGGATATCGGCCACTTGCTGTTGATGGGCCGGGCGCAACATGAAAGAGGCATCGTGGAAGGCGTGTTGGGTCAGTAACGTGAGGGCTTTGGGGTCAACTTTCAGGACTTCCTGCCCTTCAAACTCTGACACTGAAACGTAATCACTGCTGAGCAAGTAGTATTCAGTTTCGTCTTTTTTTAACGGGAACGGCTCTTGATAATGAAAGGCTTTATTCGACATTGTTCTCTCACTTACGACATCAATAATTATCGTTTTGATCCTTAGACCCTATAGATTTCAAGTTGCGGGTTGGGAGCGCAGCCAACATCCCTGCGGCTTGAAACATAACGGGTATAACATCGTACACAAATTTTTAACAAAAACTGAGACTAATACGACTTTTTGATCCCCTGGTTACTTCATCTCAGATAATTGGTTTAATAGCCGGAACTTTATCTCATTACTACAGGGCTTGATAATGCAAAAACTCATCAACTCAGTGCAAAACTATGCATGGGGAAGTAAAACTGCGTTAACGGAACTTTATGGCGTGCAAAATCCGCAAAACCTGCCCATGGCAGAGCTGTGGATGGGCGCACACCCGAAAAGCAGCTCAAAAATTCTTGAAAATGACCAACCGCGTTCACTGCGTGATGTGATTGATGCAAACAAGCCCGCACTATTGGGCAAGGCCGTTGCAGAGCGTTTCGGTGAGTTACCGTTCCTCTTCAAAGTGCTGTGTGCCGATCAACCTCTTTCCATTCAGGTTCACCCAAACAAAAAAGCCTCTGAAATTGGCTTTGCCAAAGAGAACGCGGCGGGCATCCCCTTAGACGCAGCCGAGCGTAACTATAAAGATCCAAACCATAAACCCGAGCTGGTATTCGCGTTAACGCCGTTCCTCGCCATGAATGCGTTCCGCGAATTTTCCGACATCGTTTCACTGCTGCAACCTGTTTCAGGTGCGCATCCTGCTATCGCTCATTTCCTGCAAGAGCCCGATGCTGAACGTTTGTCGAAACTTTTCGCCAGCTTGCTGAACATGAAAGGTGATGAGAAATCCCTTGCGCTGGGCGTATTAAAAGCCGCACTGAACAACCAGCAGGGTGAACCATGGGAAACCATTCGCGTCATTTCTGAGTTCTATCCGGACGACAGCGGTTTGTTCTCGCCGCTGCTGCTAAACGTGGTGAAACTCGAGCCGGGTGAAGCGATGTTCCTGTTCGCCGAGACCCCGCACGCTTACCTGAAAGGGGTGGCGCTGGAAGTGATGGCCAACTCCGATAACGTGTTACGCGCCGGTCTGACGCCAAAATACATCGACATCCCCGAGCTGGTCGCCAATGTGAAGTTTGAACCTAAACCGGCGGCTGAATTGCTGACCCAACCCGTGAAACTGACAGGCGAGCTAGACTTCCCTATTCCGGTTGATGATTTCGCGTTCTCTTTGCACGATCTCAGCGCTCAACAAACCAGGCTTGTACAAACCAGTGCGGCTATTGTGTTCTGTACCGAAGGCGAAGCGGTATTGAGTAAAGATCAGCAACAACTGGTGTTGAAGCCAGGTGAATCTGCATTTATCTCTGCGGAAGAATCACCGGTCTCTATCAGCGGCGTCGGCCGTGTAGCACGCGTCTATTCTAAAATCTGAGTGTAAGTAACTTACTGATCTTTTACAGATACATTGCTAAGCTTTAATGGACACGTTTCTTAAATGCGACACCCGAGCATCTTCAAGATGCAGGTAGGCGGCAAGCGAATGAATCCCCATGAGCTTACTCAGGTAAGTGATTCGGGTAAGTGAGAGCAGCCAGCAACCCTGCTGCTTGAAGGGCGACGGGTGTACGGCATTTCAATCGTCTGCCGGAGGACTACCGGCAGACGCACTTTATATGGACGACGACAGAATGAAAAAATCACTGGTTGCTGTAGGTGTCATTGTAGCTCTGGGTGTGGTGTGGACTGGCACGGCCTGGTACACCGGTAAACAGCTTGAAGGCCGCATGGCTGAGATGGTGGGTAACGCTAACGCCGAATTGAATAAAGCCTCGCCTGAAGCGGGTTTAACGCTAAGCTACCAGGACTATCATCGTGGTCTGTTCCACAGTTCAATGCAGTTGGTCATCAAACCAACCGCGGGAATGACCAGTGCTCTTCTTAAGCCTGATCAAAGCATCGTTTTCAATGAAACGATTGATCACGGTCCTTTCCCGTTCGCACAGTTAAAAAAATTCAATCTGCTGCCGTCCATGGCATCAGTTCATACCACGCTTGTGAATAACCCGACCACTAAGCCTTTGTTTGATATTACTAAAGGCCAGTCGTTTATCGATGCGCAAACGCGTATCGGCTATAGCGGTGATACCTCTTCCGATATCGATTTGCTGCCGCTGAACTACGTGAAAGGTGATGAGAAAGTGGCCTTCAGCGGTGGTCACTTCAAAGCCGATGTCGATGGCAAAGGTGACAAGATTTCTGTCAGCGGTGAAGCGCAAAGCGGGCTGGTCAACACCACCAATGAATATGGCCAGCATGTGCAGATGACCTTTAACGGCATCAAAACCGAAGGTGATAGCAGCCGTAGCGAATTCATCGAGCGTATTGGTAGCCAGAAAGCGTCTATCGAGAAACTTGCCATCTCCGTTGAAGGCAAAGAGATGGCGGTTATTGAAGGCTTCAATATCAATGCCAAATCTGAATTGCAGGAAGATAAAAAACATCTTTCCGGCCAAATCGATTACACCCTGGACTCCCTTAAAGTGCAGAGTCAGGATATTGGCAGCGGCAAACTGACCATCAAAATCGGCAACCTCGATGGCGCAGCGGTTCAGGAGTTCAGCAAAAAGTACAATGCTGAGTCGCAAAAACTGCTGGCAGACCCAGCAACTGCGCAGGATCCAGAAGCTTATCAGCAGAAAATTGTCGAACTGTTTGCTGCTAATCTTCCATTGCTATTAAAAGGCGATCCGGTGATTACCGTGGCACCGCTGAGCTGGAAAAATGCAAAAGGTGAAAGTAGCTTTAACCTGTCACTGTTCCTGAAAGACCCGGCGCTGACGACCACTGAGCCAACCACGCCGGAAGAGCAGCTGAACCGTGTGGTGAAATCGCTGGATAGCAAGCTTGTGATCCCAGTGGATATGGCAACCCAGCTTATGACGCAGGTAGCACAGCTTGAAGGCTACCAGCCTGCCGAAGCCGCTAAACTTGCCGACCAGCAAATCAAAGGCCTGGCCGCGATGGGGCAAATGTTCCGTGTGACCACAATGGAAGATAATAACGTGGTTTCCAGCCTGCAATATTCGAATGGCCAGGTGACGCTTAACGGACAGAAAATGGCGCTAGGTGATCTGGTGGGTATGTTCGGCATGCCAGGCCTGGACTCACAAGCGGCTCCAGCACCGGAACTGGAAGCACCTGCTGTGCCTGCTGTGCCTGCAGTACCGCAGCAGTAATATTGATTTAAAGTATGTTAAAAGCCTCCTTCGGGATAACGCCGTTAGTTTAAGAACCAGATTTCCGGGGCGACCACCGGGTTTGGCGTCCCTCCGGGAACCAAATCCCGGCGTTTCCCCTAATTCATTGGCTTAAGTGAACGGCGTTATCCCTTGGGAGGCTTTTTCGTCTATCACGACGTATCACCTTGATGACCGGAGAATAGATGTTATCTACCGTCTCTTTCACTAAATCCATCCCCATCCTGCGTATTTTCGACGAACGAAAAGCGCGTGAATTCTACCTGGATTTTCTGTCGTTCAGCATTGAATTTGAGCACCGCTTCGAACCCGGTTTACCGCTGTATATGGGCATTGCCAGAAACGGTTTGCAGTTACATCTTTCTGAACATCATGGCGATGCGAGCCCAGGAGCAACGATATTTATCCCTGTGCAGAACATCGAGTTATTCAGGGATGAATTGCACCAGAAGCAATACGGATATGGCCGCCCGGAAATTGTTCAGCAAGATTGGGGGAAAGTGATGGAAGTCTATGATCCCTTTAGCAACCGGTTACGATTCTGCGAGAGTGAATGAATACTTAAAGCCCCTTTGTCTATCAAGGGGGCTTTTCATTTGTTACAGCTTTACCCAACGTTGAGCACCTGTAAGCTTACCCATCACGTTTAGCTTTTTCGCACCACTAATCTCGCGGGCATTATCTGGCTACGCACTTCTTCGTTATCATTTTGTACCCGTTTGAGGATCCGTTGCCCGGCGCTTCGGCCGATTTCGCGTGCAGGCGTAGACACCCAGGTTAACGGTAAATCATCCAGCTCGTCATCCATCACCTCGGCGAATGCAGCCAGTGCGACGTGCTGGTCATAATAACTGTCAATGCTCCCCTCGCCGCTTTGCCGTCCGGCACGCAGTAAACCAAACCAGGCACCCATCGCCACGGTACTGTTGTGGCAAAGCACCGCGGTGATGGTCGGGTTATGTTGTAAAAGCGTGGTTATCGCATCGGCGGCCTTCTTCTGACTGGGTTCGCATTCGATTATCCATTCACTATGGAAAGGCAAACCGTATTTCAGCAAGGTGGCGCAATAGCCGCCAACACGCTCGGCTCGCGTTAATGAGGAACCGTCCCCGCCCAGCCAGGCAATTCGCTGATGGCCACGCTTGATAAGGTGTTCGGTCACCAGCTGCGAGGCCTGCATGTTGTCCGGTCTGATAATATCGGCCTCGTCGAGGTAACTGGCTCGCGAGACAAACACCAGCGGCAGACTTTTTTGTTCGGCAACAGTGCGCATATCCGCGCCCTGTCCTGCCGCGCCGGCAACAATAATGCCGTCCACCCCCTGAGAAACCAGTGTCTCAAAGCAACGCTGCATGTGCTGACCCTCAGCGCCGCTTTGTGTCAGAAACAGCAGTTTGCCCTGCTTTTCCAGCTCATCAGTCAGCCCTGCCGTGAGTTCTGCATAAAAAGGATTACACAGATCACGCACGATCAAACCAATCACGCCACTCTGACCGCCACGCAATGAGACGGCTTGCCGGTTACGCACGAACCCCAGTTTTTCTATGGCTTCGTTCACACGCTGTCCGGTCGCCCCAGAGATGCGCCCTTTGCCGCTGAGTACCAGAGAAACCGTGGTAACAGACACTCCCGCAGCCTCAGCCACTTCATTGATCGTTATTTTCTTTTCTTGAGTCGTCATCAGCGAGACGAACCCTCCATGAAATGACACCCGTCATTGAGCCTGATGTGCTGAGAAATAACGGATGAATACAATTGGATAAAACGTTTAATCCGAATGTGCATATTAGGCACTCTACTCCGCTTTGGATCTGTGAGCTAACGCGCAATAAAGCTTGGTAAAACGTTTTATCATCCGCTTCGTTTTGTACCCCTACTCATACTTTAACCAAGGTCAAGGAGTCGTTATGGCGGCTAATACACCACAAAAAATTACGCTTTGGGAGTTTTTTCAAAACCTTGGCAAAACCTTTATGTTGCCTGTGGCATTGCTGTCGTTCTGCGGCATCATGCTCGGCATCGGCAGTTCGCTAAGCAGTCACGATGTGGTGACGCTGTTACCGGCATTAGGGAATCCTGTTCTACAGCTCATTTTCACCTGGATGGGCAAAGTGGGCTCGTTTGCCTTTAGCTTCTTGCCGATTATGTTCTGTATCGCGATCCCTCTGGGGCTTGCGCGTGAAAACAAAGGGGTTGCGGCGTTTGCCGGTTTTGTCGGTTACGCCGTCATGAACCTGGCCGTCAACTTCTGGCTGACGGCTAAAGGCATTCTCCCAACCACAGACGCCGCGATCCTCAAGGCGAACAACATTCAGAATATCCTCGGTATCCAGTCTATCGACACCGGTATTCTAGGTGCGGTGATTGTCGGGGTGATTGTTTTCCTGCTGCACGAACGTTTCCATAATGTTCGCCTGCCGGACGCGCTGGCATTCTTTGGCGGTACTCGCTTTGTGCCCATCATCACAACTGTTGTGATGGGTCTGGTCGGTCTGGTGATCCCTCTTATTTGGCCGGTGTTTGCCGCAGGCATCAACGCGCTGGGCAATATGATTAACAGTGCAGGCATGTTTGGACCAATGATTTTCGGCACTGGCGAGCGTCTATTATTGCCGTTTGGTTTGCACCACATTCTGGTGGCGCTGATTCGCTTTACGGAAGCTGGCGGCACGCTGGATGTTTGCGGACACAGCGTCAGCGGTGCGTTAACTATCTTCCAGGCACAATTGAGCTGCCCGACTTCTCACGGTTTTGCTGAAAGTGCGACTCGCTTCCTGTCGCAAGGTAAAATGCCTGCCTTCCTTGGCGGCTTGCCGGGTGCTGCATTAGCGATGTACCACTGCGCGCGCCCGGAAAATCGGCACAAAATTAAAGGCCTGCTGATTTCTGGTGTGATTGCCTGCGTTATCGGCGGTACCACTGAACCACTGGAGTTCCTGTTCCTGTTTGTCGCTCCGGTTCTGTATCTTATCCATGCTCTGCTGACCGGTCTTGGCTTTACTATGATGGCGGTTTTGGGTGTCACTATCGGTAATACTGACGGTAACATCATCGATTTCGTGGTATTTGGTATTCTGCACGGCCTGGCGACTAAGTGGTATCTGGTGCCGGTTGTGGCCGCGATTTGGTTCTCGGTTTACTACGTCATCTTCCGTTTTGCGATTACCCGTTTCAACATCAAAACTCCGGGTCGTGATGTCGAAAGCACAGTAGAAAAAGCGGTTATCGGCCAGGTAGGTAAATCGGGTTATAACGTGCCAGCCATCCTTTCAGCACTAGGTGGTGCCGACAATATTGTCTCACTGGATAACTGCATTACGCGTCTGCGTTTATCCGTGAAAGATATGTCACTGGTGGACAGTGCCGCGTTGAAAAACCTGCGCGCCATTGGCGTGGTGCAACTAAACCAACATAATCTGCAAGTGGTGATTGGGCCGCAGGTCCAGTCGGTAAAAGATGAAATGGCGCATCTGATGCAAACTGCTCAGGCGTAAATCACAGTGGGCGCTCCGGCGCCCATTTGTTGTGAGGTGATATGTTCGATTTTTCCACCCCCGTTGACCGACATGGAACCTGGTGTACCCAGTGGGATTATGTCGCAGACCGTTTCGGCGCCGCCGATCTCCTGCCCTTTACCATCTCCGATATGGATTTCGCTACCGCTCCGGTCATTCTCGACGCCTTACAAAAGCGCTTGTCTCATGGCGTTTTGGGTTACAGCCGCTGGAAGAATGACGAGTTTCTTGGGGCGATTGCGCACTGGTATCAGACACGTTTTAACAGTGTGATTGATAAAGAGGCAGTAGTTTACGGCCCGTCGGTTATCTACATGGTTTCGCAGCTGATTCGCCAGTGGTCAGAACCGGGTGAAGCGGTACTGATCCATACTCCAGCATACGATGCGTTTTACAAGGCCATCGAAGGGAATCAGCGCCAGGTTTTGAGCGCGCCACTGCATAACACTGACGGTGGCTGGATGTGCGATATGGCAGCGCTGGAAGCGCAACTGGCAAAACCTGAATGCAAAATCATGCTGCTATGCAGCCCGCAAAACCCGACCGGAAAGGTCTGGACGCGCAGCGAACTGGAAACCATGGCGACGTTGTGCGAGCAACATGGCGTCAGGGTTATCAGTGATGAAATTCATATGGATATGGTCTGGCAAGGCCACACGCATACTCCATGGAGCGACGTCGGCCAGGGCCAGTGGGCGCTGTTCACTTCTGGCTCCAAGAGTTTCAATATCCCGGCATTAACCGGTGCCTACGGCCTGATTAACGACGCCAGTGAACGCCAGCAATATCTGAATGTGCTGAAAGGCCAGGATGGGCTGTCATCCCCCGCGATCCTCGCGGTAGTCGCTCACATTGCTGCTTATCAGGAAGGTGGCGTTTGGCTCGATGCACTGCGCGCTTACCTGCAAAGCAATCTTCATTATGTGGCAGACACACTTAACCATGAGTTTGCGCAACTCAACTGGCAGCCGCCGCAATCAACCTATCTGGCGTGGATTGATTTACGCCCACTCGGAATAGATGACAACGCTCTGCAAAAAGCGCTAATCGAGCAGCAAAAAGTCGCCATCATGCCGGGATATACCTACGGTGAGGAAGGAAAAGGCTTTGTGCGCCTGAATGCCGGTTGCCCAAGGGTTAAACTTGAAGAAGGCGTGAAGCGCCTTGTTGCGGCGATAAAGTCGCTTCAGTAACGTTCAGGGGAGGAAACTCCCCTTTTTCATAGTACCCTGAGAGTGGTGAGCAATCACAACATGGACTATTTTGTTTCTCATCAGCCAAATCTCGCCCTTATGTCTTTAAGGGTTTTATCTGGAATAAAAGGTCTTATATGAAAAACTTGATACTGGGTGTGATCGCAAAAATTTCAAAAATGGATGCCGAAGCGAAGCAGCTTGCGGCAAAAGTCGAAGCTCAGTCTTTGCTTATCGGGGCCTTATTACTGACCATTGGTAAAAATGGCGGCATGAATGAGATGCTTGAAAATGTCAGAAAGGCCATCAATGCCGCTTTAGATGCGGCTGATACGCCTTTAAAAACGGATGCAGAACTGTTGTTAAATGAATTCAACAATCTTCTTTTGTTAACCCAACTGCTGGAAACAAACGATGCTGAGATTGATATTAATGCCCTGAGAAGCATGCCTGGCGAAACAGCGACTGACTGAGTGCTCGTTATGGGCTGGAAGCCACGCTTTCAGCCTGTTATTCAGCTTCATTTTTGAATCCAAAAAAAGCACCAGCAAAGGGTAAATGGCACAGAAATGTCTCATGAAGCAGATAAGCTGAAACTGGCTAGCAAGTAACTCATTGTTTAGTAAGTTTTATATGATGCTTTTACACTATGACTCTGTAGCATTTATAATGTATCGCACTTTAATCAATAAAAGAGTGCGACCATGATTGATACCACCCTGCCGTTAACCGATTTGCACCGCCATCTTGATGGTAATATTCGTGCACAAACAATCCTCGATCTAGGCCGCCAGTTTAATTTGCCACTTCCGGCTGATTCTCTTGAAGCACTTCGCCCTCATGTACAAGTCGTGGAAACCGCGCCTGATTTGGTCAGTTTCCTGCAAAAACTCGACTGGGGCGTCAAAGTCCTGGCCTCTCTCGATGCCTGCCGCCGTGTGGCATGGGAAAATATTGAAGATGCCGCGCGCAACGGCCTGCATTATGTGGAGTTACGCTTCTCGCCGGGCTACATGGCGATGACGCATAACCTGCCTGTCGCCGGTGTGGTAGAAGCGGTGATTGAAGGGGTTCGTCAGGGCTGTCGCGATTTTGGTGTTGAAGCGCGTTTGATTGGCATCATGAGCCGTACGTTTGGTGAAGCCGCGTGCGAAGCGGAGTTAGATGCACTGCTGACGCATCGTGACCACATTACTGCACTGGATCTTGCGGGAGATGAACTGGGCTTCCCGGGCAGTTTATTCCTGAACCACTTTAACCGTGCGCGCGATGCTGGCTGGCATATCACCGTTCATGCAGGCGAAGCGGCTGGCCCGGAAAGTATCTGGCAGGCAATTCGTGAGCTGGGTGCAGAGCGCATCGGCCACGGTGTTAAAGCCGTTGAAGATCCGGCGCTGATGGATTTCCTCGCTGAACACGGTATCGGTATCGAATCCTGCCTGACATCCAATATTCAAACCAGCACCGTGGCATCGCTGGATAAGCATCCGTTGATCACCTTCCTCGATAAGGGCGTGCTGGCGACCATTAATACTGATGACCCGGCGGTCCAGGGTATCGATATTATTCATGAATATAACGTGGCGGCCCCGCAAGCGGGTCTGAGCGCGGCACACATCCGTACCGCGCAAGAGAATGGTTTGAAAATTGCCTTCCTGAGTGAAGCGGAAAAGCAGGCGCTAATCGCGAAAGTTCGGGCCGCTTAAGCCTCTTTATCCTTCGTCAAACGCTTGAGTCAGGAGACTGACTCAAGCGCTCTTTTTTCCTTCGCCGTTTTGCGCGCATAGCGCTGCGCCAGCACCGCACAAACCATCAATTGCACCTGATGGAATATCATCAGCGGCAGGACCATCATCCCAACCGCACTGGCCGGGAACAGCACATTGGCCATCGGCACACCGTTGGCGAGGCTTTTCTTCGAGCCACAGAACACAATGGTAATTTCATCCGCCGTGTTGAAACCCATCAGCCGCGCCACCCAGGTGTTAAACACCAGCACAATCGCCAGCAATACTATAGAGCATCCCAGCACAGCTAATAACGCGGTGCCATTCACCTGCTGCCAGATACCTTCCACTACCGCCTCACTGAAAGCCACATACACCACCAGCAAAATAGATGACCTGTCGGTCATGCTAATCAGCTTTTTATGTTTATCAACCCAGCGGCCAATCAGCGGGCGCGACAAATGCCCCACCACAAACGGCACCATCAGTTGCAGGACAATTTTGCCAATGGCATGCAGCGTGTCGGTGGTTCCTTCCTGGGTATTCATTAATGCGCCGACTAAAATCGGTGACAGGAAAATACCCAAAATGCTGGATGCCGAGGCGCTACACACCGCCGCCGCCACGTTTCCGCCCGCGACTGACGTGAAAGCGATTGCCGACTGCACGGTTGCTGGCAACGCGCAGAGGTACAGGAAGCCCATGTACAGCGGTTGATTAAGGATGGCAGGGGAAATAAAGCTCATCGCCAGCCCCAGCAGTGGGAAAAGTACAAAAGTACTGAGGAAAACCACGAGGTGGAGTTTCCAGTGCCCGATGCCTGCCACAATCGCATCACGGGAAAGTTTTGCCCCGTGCATGAAAAACAGCAGAGCAATCGCCGCCGTAGTCAGATATTCGAATGCGGTTTTGACCGCGCCTTCGCAGGGAAAAAGCGAAGCCACGACTACCACGGCTATCATAATCAGCAAAAAAGTATCGATTTTCAGACGTTGCAACCAGTTCATCCTGCTTCCTTCAAACCTTGAGCATTCATAGTTTTGTAGGGTGGATAAGCGCCAGCGTCATCCACCATTTCTGTCGGTTGACGCTGTGCTTAACCGACCGACGAAAGCGACCCAACCCAAATTTAATAGTAATTGATACTATTTTTGATGGTGTACGTTTCTATCTTCGGCGGCTTCGCATTGGGGTCAGTGATATTTAGCTCACATTCCAGCGGATTAAAGTGGCCGTCGTAGTCGCAAGTTTGTTTTATCTGCGCGATAGCTTTGCCGTTGAGGGTACTTTCTGAAGTGAAATCGAGTTTTTTCTTCAGGTCACTGCCGGTTTTGGCGGTGATGCTCAGAGTCTCGTCATTCGATTTGGTGGTTTTGCCTAACGGATAACCTTCAGAATCATAACGGTAGACTATCGATGCCTCTTTACTCTGGGCGGCGACCACAAAGCCTTTATCGTCGGTTTCATAAGTGACGGCAGCCTGAGGTAATTCTGCCAGCTGGCATTTACCCTGCAATTTCACGCGTCTTTCATGGCTTACGGCATCGATATAATAGTTAGCATTCAGCACAAGCGTAGCGCCGGTGTTATTTTCCAGGTCATGAAATTCAAGTTCGTTAAAACACCCTTCTTCCGACACCAGACCCACCACGCGTTTAATCACCTCGCCCTTCTGGTTGATAAGCGTTTGGGTGAAATCTTTGACCGGCCCGCGTAACGGATCGAAGTCGAATTCATTGGAGAAACTTGCCATTTCTGGCGTGTAGGAGAGCGTAGTATTCTGATTATCACAGCCGACAACAGAGGCTGCCAGCGCACAGAGAATAATGATTTTCTTCACGTAAGTCCTGTCCCCGACTTGAAATTTTATAGACCCATTAGCATTCGATTTGCGGCCTGGCGGCCAACACCCCTGCGGCCTGGAGGATGATGGGTATCATCATGATATAAGCAAATACAACACTTTACACTACAGGTACTATCCTTATACAACATCCCTAACATAAGGAAGAGATGATGAAACACGCTATTTGGCTGGGTGTATGTCTTTTAATCGCGACGACCCCGGTACTCGCGGCACAGACGTCATGCGATACCGTTAAGGCCGACATTCAGCAAAAGATCATGAAGAACGGTGTTCCCGAATCGGGGTTCACTTTAACGATAGTGCCAAATGACCAGGCTGATCAACCCGATGCACAGGTCGTAGGTCACTGCGCTAATGATACCCAGAAAATTCTTTATACGCGTACCAGCAGCGGCAACTATCCCGTTAGCGGTGGAAATACTCAGGACGGTTCGCGAACCGAACCTCAGTAATCATTCCCTCGGGGCGTCATCGCCCCGTTTTTACTTCATTAATCTCTGCTTTCACTTTCATTCAAAACTCCGCTCTAACTTTGATGCGTGTTAACTCACCCTACTCCTAAATGAGTAAAACTCATTTCAGCCGAAAATATTCGCTGAGTAAGCAATAGTCGGCAACGTCGTCATAAAACAACATCTACAACAATGACATCCCGAGCCCGTAAAACGCCTCATGGAGTGAGTTATGTCGAACCAATGTAACCCTGACGGTATTAGCCGTCGAAACCTGATGAAAACTAGTGCGATAAGTGGACTGGCGCTTGCAGTGAGTGGACTCTCCCTGCCGTTTGGTCTGCGTGCCGCCGCCTCCGCTGTCGGTGCTGCGGTGAATCCGGCTGCCGCAGATAAAGTCGTCTGGGGCGCCTGCTCCGTCAACTGTGGTAGCCGCTGTGCGCTACGTTTACATGTCCGTGATAATGAAGTCACCTGGGTGGAAACCGATAACACCGGCGATGATGAGTATGGCAATCATCAGGTGCGGGCTTGCCTGCGTGGTCGTTCGATCCGCCGCCGGATTAACCATCCTGACCGCCTGAACTACCCGATGAAACGCGTAGGTCTTCGCGGTGAAGGGAAATTTGAGCGAATTTCATGGGATGAAGCGCTGGATACCATCACCCAAAGCCTGAAAAGCACGGTAGAAAACTACGGTAACGAAGCGGTCTACATCAACTACACCTCGGGAATTGTCGGGGGTAACATCACCCGCTCCTCGCCATACGCGTCGTTAGTGGCTCGCCTGATGAACAGCTACGGCGGTTTTCTCAGCCATTATGGCACCTACAGCACCGCTCAGATTGCCTGTGCCATGCCTTACACCTATGGCACCAATGACGGCAATAGCACCTCGGATATCGAAAACAGTAAGCTGGTGGTGTTGTTTGGCAACAATCCTGCCGAAACCCGCATGAGCGGCGGCGGTATCACTTACTTCCTGGAACAGGCGCGCGAGCGTTCCAATGCACGCATGATCGTCATCGACCCGCGATATACCGATACCGCTGCCGGTCGTGAAGATGAGTGGCTGCCGATTCGTCCGGGCACCGACGCCGCCCTGGTTGCCGGTATCGCCCACGTTTTAATTAACGAAGACCTCGTCGACCAGCCATTCCTCGATAAGTACTGTGTTGGCTACGATGAGAAAACACTGCCTGAAGGCGCACCCACCAACGGTCATTACAAAGCCTATATTCAAGGCCTGGGTGATGACGGCGTGGAAAAATCTCCACGCTGGGCGTCAGCGATTACCGGTATTCCGGCAGATAAAATCATTAAGCTTGCTCGTGAAATTGGCAGTACAAAACCTGCGTATATCACTCAGGGTTGGGGGCCACAACGCCAGGCAAACGGTGAGCTGACTTCGCGAGCCATCGCCATGTTGCCAATTTTGACCGGAAACGTGGGGATTAACGGCGGTAACAGCGGCGCACGTGAATCGACTTACACCATCACCATTGAGCGGATGCCGGTATTAGAAAACCCGGTGAAAACGCAGATTTCCTGCTTTAGCTGGACTGATGCGATTGCCCGTGGTCCGGAGATGACGGCCAAACGCGACGGCGTGCGCGGTAAAGATAAGCTCGACGTGCCGATTAAGTTCATCTGGAACTACGCCGGTAACACCATTACCAACCAACATTCCGACATCAACAAAACTCACGACATTCTGCAAGATGACAGCAAGTGCGAGATGATTGTGGTCATCGAGAACTTTATGACCTCTTCGGCGAAATACGCTGACATCCTGCTGCCGGACTTAATGACCGTCGAACAAGAAGACATTATCCCTAACGATTACGCCGGGAATATGGGTTATCTGATCTTTATCCAGCCTGCCACCCAACCGAAATTTGAACGCAAGCCGATCTACTGGATTACCAGTGAAGTGGCTCGACGACTGGGGCCAGACATTCACCAGAAATTTACCGAAGGCCGCACTCAGGAACAATGGCTGCAGTTTTTGTACGCGAAGATGCTGGCAAAAGATCCGCAATTGCCGTCGTATGAAGCATTACGCAGCATGGGGATTTATAAACGTAAAGATCCGAATGGCCATTTCGTCGCGTATCAGGCTTTCCGCAACGATCCGGATGCCAGTCCATTAAAAACGCCTTCTGGCAAAATCGAAATCTACTCAAGCCAACTGGCAGAAATCGCCGCCAGTTGGGAGTTAGAAAAAGACGAAACCATCAGCCCTCTACCCGTTTATGCCTCTACCTTCGACGGCTGGGATGCGGCCGAACGCAGCTCATATCCGCTGCAACTTTTTGGCTTCCATTACAAAGCGCGTACCCATTCAAGCTACGGCAACATTGATGTGCTCAAAGCCGCCTGCCGCCAGGAAGTGTGGATTAACCCGATCGATGCGCAGGCTCGCGGTATCGCCAGCGGGGATATGGTGCGGGTGTTCAATGGGCGCGGCGAATTACGCATTCCGGCGAAAGTCACACCGCGCATCATGCCGGGTGTCACCGCTATGGGCCAGGGAGCCTGGCACGAAGCCAATATGAGCGGCGACCGTATTGACCACGGTTCGTGCATCAACACGCTGACCACGCAACGCCCTTCACCGCTGGCGAAAGGGAATCCGCAACACACCAATCTGGTTGATATCCAAAAGGCGTAAGGAATAGCGAATGACAACCCAATATGGTTTTTATATTGATTCCAGTCGTTGCACCGGTTGCAAAACCTGCGAGCTGGCCTGTAAGGACTACAAAAATTTATCCCCGGATGTGAGCTTTCGTCGCATTTATGAGTATGCCGGTGGCGACTGGCAGGAAGACAACGGCGTCTGGCAGCAAAATGTGTTTGCCTACTACTTATCCATCGCCTGCAACCATTGCGAAGATCCCGCCTGCACCAAAGTGTGTCCAAGTGGTGCGATGCACAAACGCGAAGACGGTTTTGTGGTGGTAAACGAGGAGATTTGTATTGGCTGCCGTTACTGCCACATGGCCTGCCCATACGGCGCACCGCAATACAATGCCGAAAAAGGCCATATGACCAAATGCGATGGCTGTTATTCCCGGGTCGCGGAAGGCAAAAAACCGGTTTGTGTTGAGTCGTGCCCATTGCGTGCGCTGGATATGGCACCCATTGACGAACTGCGTCAAAAATACGGCCAGCAAGCGGCGATTGCTCCGCTGCCATCAGCGCATTTCACCCGGCCAAATATTGTCATTAAACCCAACGCCAACAGCCGCCCTTGTGGGGATAAAACCGGTTATCTGGCCAATCCTCTGGAGGTATAAGATGGGAAGCGGATGGCATGAATGGCCGTTAGTGGTATTTACCGTACTGGGCCAGTGCGTTGTTGGGGCTGTCATTGTCATGAGTCATGCCTGGAATCGCGCCAGCAATAACAGTGAGTTGCAGCATAAAATGTTACGGCCAATGTTCTTTATCTGGCTGTTGATGGGCATTGCGTTTATTGCTTCGGTGATGCATCTCGGCTCACCGTTACGGGCGTTTAACTCGCTGAATCGTATTGGCGAATCGGCTTTAAGCAATGAAATTGCCAGTGGTTCGGTGTTCTTCGCCGTGGGTGGTTTCTGGTGGCTGATTTCGATACTGAAGAAAATGCCTGCTGGTCTTGGCAAAATCTGGCTCTTCATCACTGTGTTGTTGGGCGCGTTTTTTGTCGCGGCGATGACCCGTGTTTACCAGATTGATACCGTGCCAACCTGGCATAACGGTTACACCACGCTGAACTTCTTCCTCACCATCTTACTGACCGGCCCGCTGCTGGCGGTGCTGTTACTGCAAAGCATCGGTTACGAATACCGCAGCCGCAGACTGGCAACACTGAGCGTTCTGGCGTTATTCATCACCATTGCCGTTGTCGTATTGCAGGGCAGCGAACTGGCAAGTATCCAGAGTTCGGTGCAACACGCCAGCGCGTTAGTGCCGGATTACGCGACACTTCAGATATGGCGTATTGCACTGATAGCGCTCGGTTTAGGTTACTGGATTTGCTCAATGGTACGCCGCACACCGGCCAAAACAGCCAGTTTGTTGTTCGGATTCCTACTGGTGGTTGCGGGTGAATGCATTGGTCGTGGGATTTTTTACGGCCTGCATATGACAGTCGGCATGGCGGTTGCAGGGTAATTGGTACAAAATGCGCGGGAAAACCCGCGCAATTAAGGAAATGAAGAATGTCTAAAAGTACGTCGGCAACGACACAACGCCTGGCGACAATCGCCCTGACAGGAAGAGTCCTGGGTGCGCTTTACTATCAAGAACCGCAAAGTCGGGACGTCGCCTCGCTGTACGCCTCCCTGGCTGACCCGAAATGGGTCGAACAATGGCCAGTGCAGCACGATGAACTGGCAGCGATTGCACAACGCATGACCGACGGGTTGGATTATCCGGAAGAATCATTAAGCGAAGCCTGGCAACGCCTGTTTATTGGCCCTTACGCATTGCCTGCCTCCCCCTGGGGTTCGGTTTATCTCGATAAAGAAAACGTGCTGTTTGGTGACTCAATGCTTGAACTGCGCCGCTGGATGCGCAAAAACGATATTTCCAATGAGCAAGAGAGCAACGAACCGGAAGATCACATCGGTTTGTTACTAATGCTAGCCGCCTGGCTTGCTGAAGAAGGCTTGCAGCAGAAAGTCGATGAACTGCTGGCGTGGCATATTCTGCCGTGGAGCGGGCGTTTTCTGGAGCTGTTTATCGCCAATGCCGAACATCCGTTCTATCAGGCATTAGGGGAGTTGAGCCAAATTACCCTGGCTGACTGGCGCACAGACCTGCTGATTCCGGTCGCAACTAAAGAATTGCACGCCTAAGGATCTGAGAAGCGGTGGATGACGCTTGCGCTTATCCACCCTACCAATTCAACGGTGTTGAAGGTCGGATAAGCGCAGCGTCATCCGACATGAACGCTCCTTCCAATCACACTATAAAGTTACACCGTAACTTCCCGCAATCAATTTTAAGACAATTCTTTACTTTCCTCATCAAGCGAGGCGGCACAAGGCCAACCCCTTAATTTCCCTGGTAATCATGAGCCTGATAATTTCCTCATAAACTGGAATCCTTCCCGTCACGTTGCTATAGGTCAAAACACCCTGCCGACACAAGGCATAACAACAGGCGACCCAACATGTCGCTATAACGTGCACCCAGGGAGACGCATAGCAATGCGAAACTTATCGTTAATTAACCGTACTTTGTCAGGCGCCTTAGCACTGATAATCGTGCTCGGCTTACTTATCTGGGGCATCGGCCCTGAAAACATCGCCGCGCGTAAAGTCGATTTACTGTATCTCGGGCAACAGCACTTAATACTGGTGTTCAGTTCGATGGCGCTCGCGCTGTTAGTTGGCATCCCAAGTGGGATTTTGCTCAGTCGCCCTTCCGCTCGTCGTTGGGCTGAGTATGTGATGCAAATATTTAACGTCGGCAATACCTTGCCGCCTTTAGCCGTACTGGCGCTGGCGATGGTGTTCATCGGGATTGGTGACAAACCGGCAATCATCGCGCTGTTCCTCGCCTCGCTGCTGCCGATTGTCCGCAACACCTACTCAGGTTTGTGCGGAGTTCCGTCTTCGCTTATCGAAGCGGCTAATGGGATTGGCATGACGAAATGGCAGCGCTTGCGTCAGGTCGAGTTACCCAACGCGTGGCCGGTCATGTTATCTGGGATCCGCATTGCCACGGCGATTAACGTCGGTACCGCACCGCTGGCATTTTTGATTGGTGCCAGCAGTTACGGCGAGCTGATTTTCCCGGGAATCTATCTCAACGATTTCCCAACGCTGATTTTGGGCGCTGCCGCCACAGCACTGTTTGCCCTGATCCTTGATATTGCACTCGCAGGTTTAGGCCGGGTTTTAAGCCCTCACACTGCGAAATAACAACAATAAAAAGGAGCAATTTATGATCCCGTTTAAACCGTTGCTTGCCGCATTAACCGCAACGCTATTACTGGCTGGCACAGCGAAAGCCGCCCCAATTGTCCTTGCGACCAAAAGCTTTACAGAGCAGCATATTTTGTCGGCCATGACCACCGAGTATCTGCGCAAAAAAGGTTTTGATATCACGCCGCAAACCAACATCGCCACGGTGATTTCGCGTAATGCGATGATCAACAAACAGGTGGATATGACCTGGGAGTACACCGGTACTTCGCTGATTATTTTTAATCACATCAATAAACGTATGACACCGCAAGAATCGTACGACACGGTCAAAAAGCTTGATGCGAAGCTGGGTCTGGTGTGGCTGAAACCTGCGGATATGAACAACACCTACGCTTTCGCTATGCAGCGTAAACGTGCCGAAGAAGAAAACATTAATACCATGTCAGAGCTGGTGGCGAAAATTGAACAAGTTCGCAAGACCGACCCTGATAACAACTGGATGCTGGGTCTGGATCTGGAGTTCTCCGGCCGTAGCGATGGTATGAAGCCGTTGCAACAAGCCTACAAAATGCCCTTAGACAGACCGCAGATCCGTCAGATGGACCCGGGTCTTGTGTATAACGCCGTGCGTGATGGGTTTGTTGACGCAGGCCTTATTTACACCACTGACGGGCGTGTTAAAGGCTTTGATTTAAAAGTGCTGCAAGATGATAAGGGCTTCTTCCCAAGTTACGCTGTCACGCCTGTAGTACGCAAAGATACGCTGGCAGCCAATCCAGGCCTTGAAGAGGCGCTCGATACCCTCTCCAGTCTGCTGAACAACGACGTGATCTCCACCCTGAATGCCAAAGTGGATATCGACCATGAAACTCCACAGCAGGTGGCGCGTGAATTCCTGCAACAGAAAGGTTTGCTCTAAGGAGGCACCATGGAAACGTTGCACTATATGATTGATAACGCGGGATATCTCGGCAGCCTGACGCTGCAGCATCTGTGGTTAGTGTTAATGGCCGTGGGTCTGGCGATTGTGATTGGTGTGCCGCTGGGAATTTTAATCGTGCGCCATAAATGGCTCGCCACGCCGGTGCTGGGTATCGCCACCATCGTTCTGACCATTCCGTCTATCGCCCTGTTTGGCCTGATGATTCCGCTGTTTTCGATGGTCGGTCAAGGGATTGGCGTTTTACCCGCAATTACCGCCGTCTTTCTCTATTCCCTGCTGCCGATTGTGCGTAACACCCATACCGCCCTCGATAGTCTGCCACCGGGCTTGCGCGAAGCGGGTCGCGGGATTGGCATGACATTCTGGCAACGCCTGCGCTGGGTCGAAATCCCGATGGCGCTTCCGGTCATCTTTGGTGGAATTCGAACCGCCGTGGTCATGAATATCGGCGTGATGGCCATTGCCGCAGTCATCGGGGCGGGCGGTTTGGGCTTGCTGTTGCTTAACGGTATCGGAAGCAGTGACATCCGCATGTTAATTGCTGGTGCCGTCATGATTTGTGTTTTAGCCATTGTACTGGACTGGTTGCTGCATCGTTTGCAGTTGGTACTGACACCGAAGGGGATTCGATAATGATAAAACTGGAAAATCTCACCAAACAATTCGTTCAGAAGAACGGCCAGACATTTAACGCGGTTGATAATGTCAGCCTGAATGTGCCAGAAGGCGAAATGTGTGTGCTGCTCGGCCCTTCCGGCTGCGGCAAAACCACTACTCTGAAAATGATCAACCGCCTCATTGCCCCGACCGGCGGCAATATTCTGATTAACGGGAAAAATACCAATGAGCTGGATACCGTGACACTACGCCGCAATATTGGCTACGTTATCCAACAAATTGGTCTGTTCCCCAATATGACGATTGAAGAAAACATTACCGTCGTGCCGCGCATGTTGGGTTGGGATAAAGCCCGCTGCAAAGAACGCGCCAGCGAATTGATGAGTATGGTGGCGCTGGATCCGAATAAATTTCTCAATCGTTACCCGCGTGAAATGTCCGGTGGGCAGCAACAACGTATTGGCGTGATCCGCGCACTGGCGGCGGATCCTCCGGTACTGCTGATGGATGAGCCTTTCGGTGCGGTCGACCCCATCAACCGTGAAGCGATTCAGAATGAGTTTCTGGAGATGCAGCGTCAGTTGAAGAAAACCGTGATGCTGGTTAGCCATGATATTGATGAAGCGCTGAAGTTAGGTGACCGTATCGCCGTGTTCCGTCAGGGGAAAATTGTACAGTGCGCAAGCCCTGACGAATTGCTGGCCAAACCTGCCAACGAATTTATTGGCTCGTTTGTCGGCCAGGATCGCACGCTCAAACGCCTGCTGTTGGTACAGGCTGGTGACGTTACCGATCAACAACCGACGATTACCGCGCGCGAATTTACGTCGTTACCGGAAGCGTTCTCCACCATGGATGACAACGATATGCGTTCCATTACCGTAGTCGACAGCGAAGGTAAACCGTTAGGCTTCGTGAAACGCCGCGAGGCGCGTGGAGCAACAGGAGCGTGTGCGGATTTACTCCACCCGTTCCGGGTTACCGGTCGTGCGGAAGACAACTTGCGTATCGTGTTGTCGAAACTCTACGAGCACAACATGGTCTGGATGCCGATTACCGACGAGGATGGTCGCTACAGCGGTGAGATTTCGCAGGATTACATTGCCGATTATCTCAGTTCGGGCCGTACGCGTCGGGCATTGAATATCGGGCAGCCGTAAATGTTTTTGTCGGATGACGCTACGCTTATCCGACCTGGAACGAACAATTTGTAGGTCGGGCAAGGCGTAGCCGCCCCCGACATAAACTGGTGTAAACGGTGGATGACGCTTGGGCTTATCCACCCTACAATGCTTGCCATGCAGCGTTTATCCCATTTACACCACTTTCCTGACATGAAAGGCATGCTACGACGGCTCATCTTCGCCGTCGGGATTGGTGTCGCTTCGGCACTGGTGGTCTGGCTGTTTCGCCAGTCGATGTATTTTCTTGAAGGCCTGTTCTTAGGCGACCACAGCGGTAGCCTGGTTGCCGCCGCCGCTGCACTGCCACCGTGGCGAAGATTGCTCACCCCCGCTCTGGGCGGGTTGCTTGCCGGTACGCTACTTTGGTTATGGCAGCGGGCTACGCGCCAGCGCCCTTGCGCCCCCACCGACTATATGGAAGCCATTGAAACGGGTGATGGTCGGCTGGATGTTTCCGCAAGCCTGGTGAAATCGGCGGCGTCGTTGATTGTGGTCGCCAGCGGAAGTGCCATTGGTCGTGAAGGGGCGATGGTGCTGCTGGCAACCGTTTTTGCTTCGGTATTCGCCCAGCGCTTCTCGCATAAAGACGAATGGAAGTTGTGGGTCGCCTGCGGTGCCGCCGCCGGGATGGCCAGCGCCTATCACGCTCCGTTAGCGGGCAGCTTGTTTATCGCAGAGATTCTGTTTGGCACGCTGATGCTCGCCTCCCTTGGCCCGGTGGTGATTGCCGCTGTCTGCGCCCTGCTGATGACGCACTTGTTAAACGACGAGCAGGCGTTGCTTTATACCGTCCGTACGCTGAGTGCCCCGTTGCCAGTTCAATATATCCTTATGGCATCACTCGGTTTACTTGCGGGTCTGGCCGGGCCTCTGTTCCTCTGGCTGATGGCGCAAAGCAGTAAAATGTTCCAGCGTTTACAGCTATCGCCACCGTTGCAGCTCGCGCTAGGGGGATTACTGGTTGGCCTGCTTTCGCTTATCACGCCGCTGGTTTGGGGGAATGGTTACAGCGTGGTGCAGTCATTTCTTTCGCAACCGCCTGCGATGCTATTTGTGGCTGGCATTCTGGTTTACAAACTGGCAGCGGTGCTGGCAAGTAGCGGTTCAGGTGCACCTGGAGGCGTGTTTACCCCGACGTTATTTGTCGGCGCAGCATTAGGCATGTTTGTCGGGCAATGGTTCGGAATATGGACGTGGGCCGGGGATGACGTGGCGATTTTGCTGGCACTAACGGGAATGGCAACACTGCTGGCCGCCACCACGCATGCACCCATAATGTCTACGCTGATGGTTTGCGAAATGACGGGGGAGTTTACACTGCTCCCCGGTTTACTGGTGTCGTGCGTGATTGCTTCAGCACTGTCGCGTTGGTTACGCCCGCAGACGGTCTACCGACAGAGCGCCGCTAAGACGGGATAAATCGATGTAGTTTGCCAGGTCGCGCTGTTCGGCACGCGGCAAATAGGGCAATTCACCCACCAGCGGCCCCGGCAGTTTCTTACTCAGCACATCGATGATTTCAGCGTAGTGTGCAAGCCCTGGATTGATGCGGTTCGCGACCCAGCCAATCAGCGGTAAGCCGTCATTCGCAATCGCCTGAGCCGTCAGCAAAGCGTGATTAATACACCCTTCCTGAATACCCACCACCATCAATACCGGTAATTGCTCCTGCACTACCCATTCGGATAACGGACGTAAATCATTCATCAGACTGCGCCAACCGCCAGTGCCCTCAATCACTACGTGATCTACCTGCCCGGTTAAATGTTGCAGCCCGTCAGACAGCAGCGAGTAGTTGATTTGGCAATTGTGGCTCACGCTGCTTTCTTCCTCGCTCAGCGCGATAGGATTGATGGCTTCATACGGCAGTGAGACAGTTGAAACACTTTGCAGAACTAACGCATCTTTATTGCGCAGGCCTTCTGGCGTCTCTTTACTCCCTTTGGCTACCGGCTTATAGCCGACAACACTTTTGCCGCTGGCTGCAAGAGCCTGCAACAAAGCGCGAGAAACCACAGTCTTCCCGACTGCGGTATCGGTACCCGTTATAAAGAAACGCGTAAGCATGACTGACTCCCAAGGCAATGCTTCAAATACCCGTCGCCTGAATTTTGCAAACGGATATTTGTCATTAGAAATTGAATAATTCAGGAGTGAAAGTCTAAAAGAATAGTGATTCGGTCAGATTGAGATAGCGCAATTTTTAGTGGATCAGCCCACAACATTACCCTTGCAGCAGGCGAATCAATAACGATCCGTTATACATTGCGTCTTTTACCAGCGCCGCGCCCGCCATGGTTCCACGGTGATTATACTGGGTACTTTCCACAATCATGTGCGCGCTGTAGGCCGGAAGCGCCTGCTGGCGAATACAGTCGGTAATCGCGGGATGCAGGATTTCTGCGGCTCGGTTGAGCGGAGAACCAATCAGGATTTTTTGTGGATGGAACAAATTGACCATAATGGCCAGAATTCGCCCGACATTGGTGCCGACGCCAAGAATTATGTCTTTCGCCAGCAGGTCGCCGTTTAGCGCGGCATCACACAGCGACTCCACGGTCAGCGGCTGTTCATGCAACATGGAACCCATCGACTGACTCATTCGCAATTGAGCCAGCTCAAGCACACTGTCGATGCTGGCAATGGTTTCAAGGCAACCGTTATTACCGCAATAGCAGCGTTTGCCGTACGGGTCGACCTGAGTATGACCAATTTCTACCAGGCTGCTGCTACCCGCGTGGAGCAGTCGGCCATCGGTAATGACACCCGCACCGACGTTATTATCAATCACCACCTGAATCACATCACGCGCGCCCTTTGAGGCACCAAACAACCCTTCGGCCATGGTCCACGCGCTGATGTCGTGTTGCACATACACCGGCACGCCAGTGTAGTTTTCGAGGATCTCGCCCAGCGGCATATCGCAGACTTCATAAAACGGCATACGATGGACGATACCGCGCTTGGTGTCGATAATCCCGGGCATGGTTATCGCAATCGCGGTGAGACGTTCGAGTTTCTGCTGATGACGGATAAAGAACTGGTCGATTTGCGCGATGATCCGCTCGATGAGTGGCTGCGTGTCTTCAATACCCAGCGAAACGGTATCTTCCACAATCAGTTTGCTGCTTAAATCATGCAGACCGAGTGAAATTTCTCCACGGCTAATGCGCACGGACAAATAGTGCCATGCTTCCGTTTCCAGCATCAGCCCCACAGCAGGACGGCCCCGGCTGCCCGGATCCTGAATTTCAGTTTCCTGCACCAGATGCGCTTCTATCATTTCACGAACAATTTTCGTGATGCTGGCAGGAGCGAGTTGCGCCAGACGAGAAAGATCGATTCGCGACACCGGACCATGGGTATCAATCAGACGATAAACAACGCCCGCATTGGTTTGCTTAATCTGATCTATATGGCCCGGTTGGCTATCAGCAACCACTTGCGACTCCCTTTATTTTCGCGCTTCGAAATAAACTTTGGGCTATGGTGAAACACTTCAACCAAAGGAGTCAAATATTTACGTAGGGTTGTGATTTACCGCACAAATTAGGACGTTTTAAGCGCCTTTTGCTACCGTTATTGAAGAAGTGAGCAATGTTGAGATCCGAAGTGCCGCAGCTGACAATTCGCGATGTTTGGGCCACACCAGCCACATTTCTGACTGCGCTTCGGGCTCTGCAATGGGCAACCACACCACTTCCGATAAACGGACACGTTTAAATGATGCCGGAAGAATCGACACCCCCAGCCCCGCAGAGACCAGACCGATGATGGTCATCGCCTCGCCCACTTCCTGCGTGATATAGGGTGTAATGCCGTGGCGCTGCAGCAGGCCGAGAATATCGTCATACAGACCGGTTCCAACGTGTGGATCAAAAAAGACAAACGGTTCGTTTGCCAGTTGTTGCAGAGAAATCATCTTACTTTGAGCCAGTGCGTGGTCGCGATGCACCATCGCCAGCAGTGGTTCTCTTAACACCAGCTTCCAGTCCAGCGTCTCCGGTAGCCGCGTATTGCGCATTAAACCCAACTCAAGTTTGCCGTCGTTAAGCGGCGCGATTTGCTCGCGAGTGTTGATTTCCTGCATCTGCAGATGTACGTCGGGATAGCTGCGGCGAAAAGTCGACAGGCTGTCGGAGACCGTTTTGATAAACGGCGCTGATGAAGTAAAACCAATGCGTAGTTCCCCGGTTTCCCCTTGATGCAGCCTTGCCGCACGCCCTGCGGCAACCTCAACCTGGCTTAAAATCTGCCGCGCATCCTGCAAGAACTGGATCCCCGCCGCCGTCAGGTTGACGCTACGGTTGGTTCGCGCCAGTAACCGGGCACCAATTTGCTGTTCGAGGGTTTGAATTTGCTGGCTCAGCGGCGGTTGTGAGATACGCAGGCGTGCAGCGGCACGACCAAAATGCAGCTCTTCTGCCACTGCCACGAAGTAACGCAGGTGGCGCAATTCGATATTCATATTTTAAACGTATCAATTGAGATTATTAATATATTAGACAGAACATTCCTGATTTTCTACTCTGAAAACAAGACAACAACCGTTCAGGAAGCAAACCCATTTCCAGGTCGGATAAGCGTCAGCGTCATCCGACATTACTTTCGAAAAAGGTGGATGACGCTCTCGCTTATCCACTCTGGGAAATCCATTTAGCAACCTGAGTAAGGATCCATTTTGAGCCGTACAACCCTCGTCGACACTGCTCCGGCAGAAGATGTTGACGACAGACTTTCAACCCAGCCGGTCACTTATATCAAACGGGGCTCGCCCCAGTTCATGCGTGTCACCCTGGCGCTATTTTCTGCAGGACTTGCCACCTTCGCGTTGCTGTACTGCGTGCAACCTGTCTTGCCGGTGCTGTCGCATGAATTTGGCGTCTCGCCCGCCAGTAGCAGTATTTCCCTGTCGGTTTCCACCGCCATGTTAGCCATTGGGCTGCTGTTTACCGGGCCACTTTCTGACGCCATCGGCCGCAAACCGGTGATGGTCACCGCGTTACTGCTCGCCTCAAGCTGCACGCTGCTCTCCACAATGATGACCAGCTGGCACGGCATATTAGTGATGCGAGCCCTGATTGGGTTATCGCTAAGTGGAGTCGCCGCGGTGGGCATGACCTATCTGAGCGAAGAAATTCACCCCAGTGTGGTGGCTTTTTCCATGGGGCTGTATATCAGTGGCAATTCGATTGGGGGCATGAGTGGCCGTCTGTTAAGCGGGGTGCTGACCGATTTCTTTAACTGGCGCATCGCGGTGGCTGCCATCGGCTGTTTCGCGCTGGCCTCCGCTTTGATGTTCTGGAAAATCCTGCCTGAATCGCGACACTTCCGCCCTTCTTCGCTACGCCCTAAAACGCTGTTTATTAACTTCCGGTTGCACTGGCGTGACCAGGGATTGCCGCTGTTATTCGCCCAGGGCTTTTTGTTGATGGGGGCATTTGTCACCCTGTTTAATTACATTGGTTATCGCCTGATGCAAGGTCCGTGGTATTTGAGCCAGGCGGTGGTGGGTTTGCTGTCGGTTGCCTATCTGACCGGGACCTGGAGTTCGCCAAAAGCGGGCGCCATGACCGCAAAATTTGGCCGGGGCCCGGTGATGATCTTCTCCACGGCGGTAATGCTGCTCGGTTTGGTGCTGACCGTGTTCTCTCCGCTGGCAATTATCTTCATCGGGATGCTGCTTTTTTCTGCCGGATTTTTCGCTGCGCACTCGGTCGCCAGTGGCTGGATTGGCCCGCGAGCGAAACGTGCTAAAGGGCAAGCCTCTTCGTTATATTTATTTAGTTACTACCTTGGCTCAAGCCTTGCCGGGACGCTCGGTGGTGTTTTCTGGCACCAGTTTGGCTGGGTCGGCGTGGCGACTTTTATTGGCTCTCTTTTGGTCATCTCATTATTGGTCGGCACACGTTTGCATCATCGCGCACATTAACGCTTCCACGGCCTCGTTTTCGGGATGGCTTTTTGCTATTTTCGCTTGCGTAAATCATCTCTTCACGAGGCACTATGGAAAAGCAAAACTACAATCACCTCACCCGCACCTTCCAGCGTCTTTCCCGTTTTGGACACCTCTCCGCCATCGCTGGCTGGGACATGTTCACCAATATGCCACCGAACGGCAGTACCGCTCGCGGCGAAGCCCTGGCTGAACTCAGTGTTTTGCAACACCAAATCCTGACCGACAAAAAAATCGCCACGCTATTGCAGGCTGCGGTACAGGAAGATCTGAACGATGTTGAACGAGCCAACCTTCGTGAAATGACCCGCCAGTATCAGGAGGCGATTTTACTGCCCGCTTCGCTGGTAGAAGAAAAATCGCTGGTCGGTACGCGCTGTGAACATGGCTGGCGCACACAACGCCCCGCCAATGACTGGCAGGGTTTCTCCGCCAATTTGAAAGAAGTCGTGCGTGTAAGCCGTGAAGAGGCGCAACTTCGTGCCGAAGCGAAAGGCAAATCCCGCTACGACGCGCTGTTAGATATTTACGAGCCGGGCATGACCAGCGCCAAACTCGATATTGTATTCGGTGATTTACGTAGCTGGTTGCCAGAGTTGCTGCAAAAAGTGGTGGATAAACAGGCGAAAGAGCCCGTAATAACGCCGAAAGGCCCGTTCGCCACACATGACCAACGCGAGTTAGGTCTGGAAACCATGAAGTTGCTGGGCTTTGACTTTAACGGCGGCCGACTGGATGTCAGTGCGCATCCGTTCTGCGGCGGTGTGCCGGAAGATGTGCGCATTACCACACGCTACGATGAGTCTGATTTGGTCAGCGCACTGTTTGGTGTGATTCACGAAACAGGCCATGCACGTTACGAACAAAATCTGCCGCGTGAATGGCCTGGTCAACCGGTCGCGCTGGCCCGTTCGACCGCAATCCACGAATCACAGAGCCTGTTCTTTGAGATGCAATTGGGGCGTAGTAAAGAGTTCCTGAAACTGCTGTTGCCGATGGTGACCGCGCGTTTCGGCAAACAACCTGCGTTTGAAACAGGCAACTTTATTGCCGTGAATCAGCGTGTTGAGCGCGGGTTTATTCGTGTCGATGCCGATGAAGTGAGCTATCCGGCGCACGTGGTTTTGCGCTATGAAATTGAGCGTGCACTGATTGATGGTGACATTGAGGTTGAAGATATTCCTGCGCTTTGGGATGAGAAGATGCAGCACTGGTTGGGGCTGTCTACCAAAGACAACTTCCGCAATGGTTGTATGCAGGATATTCACTGGACTGATGGTGCGTTTGGTTACTTCCCATCGTACACACTGGGTGCGATGTATGCCGCGCAACTGTTCAATGCCGCCAGAGTGGCCTTGCCACAGCTTGAGGCAGATATTGCCGAAGGTAACTTCAGCGCGCTGTTCGACTGGTTGCGTCAGAATATCTGGCAGCACGGCAGTCGATTCACTACCTCTGAACTTATCATCAACGCCACTGGCGAAGACCTTAACCCGTTGTATTTCCGCAAGCATTTAGAAGCGCGATATTTGTAGCCTTCTAGTAGGTGCAGCATAGTGCAATTGCTGCACCTACTAAAATTACTTCCTAATGAAAAGCTACAATGTGATGTGTAAGCGGAAACTTTTCCGTCGATGAACTGAAGAAACCACAGCAGATTGCCTGTTTACTACAACTTGAACATTCCGGATGATAGATGTTCTTGAAATCGCTAATACTTTGCACACAATGCTGATGAGCGTCACTATTCACCACACATAGTGGCAAATTAAATATTCGTGTTTCAATGCCATATAGATCAAGAAGTTTAACCGCTTTTGAGAGAGTATCTTTGTACTCCCATGGATCAATGTGCAATTCTTTGCGATTCATCTTCGCAAAACCCATGTTCTCCATGCCCATTAGAGCAACATGTTTAACAAAAAATAGATTTCGGCTAATAAACTCTGCTAATTCAACAAGATGTGGAATTGTTTGCCTATGAAGCACGACTCTTAATTCGACCGCAATTCCATATTTATAGCAATTCAATAGACCCGCCATAGTCTGATCAAATGCCCCATGACTTTGCACAATATAGTCATGAATATCAGAAACATGTGCAAAGAGTGGAATACCTGCCAACATATTTCCTTTTGCCGCACTAGAAATATCAGCTACATTTTTTTCGTAGCAGAAAGAGCGTCCGTTCGTTAAAAGATGAACAAGTGTGTCGGGCATTTGACGGGTGATATCTTCAACAATATTCACTAACCCTTGTTTCAACATAGTCGGTTCTCCTCCAGTAATACAAAGAGTTGCCGGTATATGCTCTTTTCCTATCAGATTTAGTACCTGATTTATTCTCCCTTCACATTGATTATCAACATTTATTTTTTGTGGTTTCGGTGGTTGAGGACACATAATGCATAAGTTGTTGCAAGATTCGGTGACTAAAAAAGCATTGTTCCCTGAAGCTACTCGATAGTTACGATGAATTCTGCCCTTCACACTGACTGTAATCACATCACCAGAAGTGAATATCGTATTTTCGGTGACCAAAATCACTGAGCAATTAAGGTCCGACTCCAGTAAATATCGCTGTGGGTGTGTTTGCGAACAAATCACAGCCTGGCAGGCTAGCTGGCCAATATCATTAAGCTTGTGTTCCATGCTGAGAAAAAAGAGATCATTTTCTAAAAGCCCTTTTTCCTCAGTAACCACCTTCCCGAGCAAAGGCCTTGTCAGTCGTATCGTTTCAACAGCCTGACAAAAAAGGAAAAGATCGTCCTTCGTTGATGTTTCACTGTTCATTTTGCGCCCCATTGCAACAGTATTTCTCTGGTTTGCGGATCGGCGCCTACTAACTTCTTAATAACCATCTGGATGATGCTCTTATTTTTCACACAGAACTCATCTTTCCCTGGCCGACCATAAATTGAGCCCGTAACCTGATAACGTCTCACTGGATCTGCGCCGCAGTAAGGAGAGAAAGCACAATCGCTGCAAACTGGCAGGCTATCATTCACACCTGCCGCAGCAATTCTCTGCATAACAGATCCAAAAAATAGCTCTTCCCGAGTATTTTCAAGAATGTTTCCCATACGGAAATACTGATCACCCGTTTCAGCCATCATGCGGCTCTCATCGCTCGGATAAATGTTGCCATCGTAATTGTACAACGTGACACCAAAACCTGAACCACATGGTGACTGTAGATCCACAAAGCCTGTTGCCCATGGGGTAATCAACTTCTTAAGAATCAGGGCAGCATAAGACTCGCGGAAGATAGTCCCTTGTTTATTAAGTTCAATGATGTAATCAAGGGATTGCTCATAAAAACTCAGGAAGCTAGCAGAGTCATAGCCAATTTTGTGGAAATATTTTTGTGCAAATCCGTAAGGGTTAAGTTCACGAATAAAGATGCTACGGAAACCTTGACGCACGTATTCATCAATAATTTCTTTGTGTAGATCAAGGCTTTGCCTGGTGGTTGTCATCAACGCGCTAACCTGGTTAAATGCTCCTTTGTTTTTAATTTTATTAAGGTTATCAACTAACGGGACATATGCCCCTATGCGCCCAAACTTACGATTGTGATTATGTAACTCCTCAGGACCATCTAACGATGTACTAATCGAAAAGTTATGGGCAATCATGAAATCGAGGTCTTCGTCGCTTAGCTCGCACAGATTGGTACAAACGACAAACTGAATATCTTTATCCGTGTTTTTCTCTTTAACTTGTTGAACGGCCTTTTTAATTAACGGCATCGTTAAGGTGGATTCACCACCTTGAAATTCTAATGTTAGCTTAGATGAAGGCATGGATAAAAACAGGTCAATGCTTTTATCCAGAACCTCTTCACTCATATCATAATAGATATGGTCTGACTGACACGATTTGCGAGAAGCCTGGCAATATACACAGGAGTTATTGCAGCGAACAGTTAATACAAAGATGTGTAATTGTGAAAAATTCTCTAAGAATGATTTTTTTGTTTTGTATTTAGATGCCAACAGATCTATTTGTGTGTTGGTTGTATCCGTCGAAATAAAATGTCTGGCTTTCAATTGAAAGTAAATTTGTTCATCTACTATTCTTTCTTTCGCCAACAAGGTTTTTAGTGTGTAGGAATCGAGACACAACCATTCACCATAATCTGTTGATAGAAAATATTGATCTTCATCGATTTTTGTAAATCGAAAAGGTAACAGAGTATAGCTTGTTGAACTAAACGCTTCTTTTGATCTGAATTTAACACTCATTTTTAATTTTTTCCTGAACGCTTAATTCGAGTATATTGTTCAAAAATGAGTTAATGATTTCCATTTGTTGCCCCTGAAAAGCATCACTAACACATAAATTCAAATGTATTTCATTATCGAATGTGCAACTACCCTTCAGATAATCTGAAAACTGCTCCAGCATATTTTCAATTGACTCTTGGGTATAGAAATTTACCGCCAACTGTATTTTCATATCAAACAGCCGAAATCATAATGTTGAATTTATCTTCTACTTCGCGCCCTTTTGACACCAGCTCTGCCGCAGGAGAAAAAGCTTTCCTGATAATCTCTTCATGTATTGCCTGTGTCTCTGTCAGCAAAATTTGGCGCAACTGGTTATCGTGCAGTTCTTCGAGAAATTGCTGCACAGGAAGCTCTTTGCTCTCAGCCTTATTTGATGGGTCAGCTTTGGAGTAAAAATAAACAACATACTGCTCAGTGGAAGGACTCGTTACATGGATATAATAACTATCCGTTAGCATGTAACATGTTTTCATGATCGCACGATCGCAATAAATAGCTCTATCTAACATCAGTGCAACATAGTCGCCTAAATCATTATTACCTTTTTGTATCGGACTCACATATCCCCCTTCAATTTAAAATAGCCAGCTCAAGCTGGCTATACGTTTTAACAAGTAGATCCAGGTGTGCAAGAATAATGACTTGAATGGCTTGCGTGACTTGAATGACTATAATGAGCTGCGAATGCTTCACCTTCTAGCGCAGGCTTATTAAGAATCACAGCGGAAGTGTTACCTGTCGAATTGGTATTTTTTGTTGCTGATTCATGAATAGCAGGTTTTAAAACAGTTGCATCAGTAGAAGCATTTGCTTGAATACTTACGCCTGACAGCATCGTAGCAATCACCCCTGCAATAACTGGGCCTGTTTTACTTTTATATTCCAGTTCTTCTAACGTAATTTTAGAAACTTTAGGTAGTTGTTTCATTCATCTTCCTCACGAAAAAACGACAATAGATTTATTGCCGCTCAAAAAGAATAATTTAAAATACGTTTTCAATCTTTCTGTTTATTATTAGTCGTTTTGATATAGGTCAGATTTTGAGTCACGAATTCATTGGTAATACAAGTAAAGATAGGCTCTGTTTTTGTGCGATTTCAAACTTATCTCCCCTCCCCTTGCTTTGTACATACCGTTACACGCCGACACCAATCACTCACTGACCCTCTTGATCCACAAGTTTATAGTTCATCTCAACGGCCCCGCTGGGGTTTAAACATAAACAAATTCGAGGATGTCGAGATGAAAAAAGTATTAGCTCTGGTTGTTGCTGCTGCAATGGGTCTGTCCTCTGCTGCTTTTGCTGCTGAAACAACAGCAACTCCAGCACCGGCGGCAACTACTGCTGCTAAAGCACCTGCTGCAAAAACCACTCATCATAAAAAACACAAAAAAGCAGCTACCGAGCAAAAAGCTCAAGCCGCTAAAAAGCACCACAAAAAACCTGTAGCAAAAGCTGATGCTGCTAAACCTGCTGCGCAAAAAGCCCAGGCTGCTAAAAAACACCACAAAAAACCTGTAGCAAAAACTGAAGCGGCTAAACCAGCCACTCAGCCTGCTGCATAATAAGCCTGAGGCTAATGACAAATTTCCTTCGTAGGTCGGATAAGCGCAGCGCCATCCGACAAAACGGGCGGAAATAGTGGATGGCGCATTCGCTTATCCCCCTACAACTCCTGTTTAGTGACTTTTGTCAGCAATCTGAAACACCCGGTTCGCCGGGTGTTTACTTCCGGAGCCTGGATGATGTTGCGACGCTATAGTTTTGAAATCATCCTCACGCTGCTCATTCTTTGCGGCATTATTACGCTAAGCTTCTGGCTATAATGACTTTTTGCTCCCACTTTCTGTGCGACCCGTCTATAGTTAATCCATTCGCTGGGTTTATATAAAAATCAAAATTAATCGCCCCATCAGAGAGTGATATGCGCAAAAAAGTTGTGTTGTTGTTAGGAGTGTTGTGTTTTTTACCCGCCCTTTCCCACGCTGATGACGAAAGCGCAGCTGACGTCAAAACGCTGTTTTTTGGTAAGGATGACCGCACCCGTGTGACCGATCCTGCCAGTTCTCCGTGGGATGCGATTGGCCAGCTCGAGACTGCCAGTGGTAATTTGTGTACCGCGACCTTAATTTCCCCCCATCTGGCGTTGACCGCCGGACATTGCCTGCTGCAACCGCCGCGCGGAAAACCTGACAAAGCCATCGCTTTGCGATTTGTTTCGCATAAAGGCACATGGCGCTATGAGATTCATGGCATTGAAGGCAGAGTGGAGTCGTCGCTCGGCCGCCGTTTGAAAGCAGATGGAGATGGGTGGATTGTCCCGCCGGGCGCGGCTCCCCATGATTTTGGCCTGATTGTGTTGCACAATCCGCCATCCGGTATCACGCCGTTGCCGCTATTTGAAGGCGACCGCGACGCGCTCACCGAAGCGCTTAAAAACCAGAACCGAAAAGTCACGCAATCGGGTTATCCGGAAGATCATCTGGACTCCCTTTATACCCATTCCGATTGTCTGGTGACGGGCTGGGCGCAGAAGACGGTACTCTCACACCAGTGCGATACCTTGCCGGGGGATAGCGGCTCACCGTTGATGCTGAAAACAGATAATGGCTGGCAGTTAATTGCGGTGCAAAGTTCGGCACCTGCGGCTAAAGACCGCTATCGGGCAGATAACCGCGCGATTTCTGTGACGGGTTTTCGTGATGAGTTACAGAAATTAGCCATTCAATAACTTCACCGCCCGGTATTCACGCCGGGCGGTTTTTTTAAGCCAGTTTAATTAACACCATACCGGTGAGTAATAAAACCAGGCCAATCCAGCCTTTACGATTAAGCCGTTGACCAAACAAAATCCAACCAGCCGCCACCGTGGCGATAATACCGAACCCGCCCCACAACGCGTATGCCACTGACAATTCAATACCTTTTACCGCTTGTGACAGCGCGCTGAAGGCCGCCAGTACTGCACATAGCGACATCACGCCATAACCAAAGCGGCGGAAACCATCAGAGTGTTTCAGGAAAATGTTGGCCATAATTTCCAGGACGATTGCCGCCAGCAACCACAGTGCGTGTACCCATTCAAACGATGGCATGTTCGCTATCCTTTGTTGGTTTCATGGGCTTTTCTTTTTTCGTCGCAGTGCCTGATTTAATCAGCGCGATCCCGACCACCAGCGTCGTGAGTCCCATTATTTTCATCAGAGAGACGGACTCATCAAACAGCAGAACACTGAATAAGGTAATAAATAAAATACCGATACCTTCCCACATGGCATACGCCACGCCGAGGGCGATCTTTTTAACCGAAAAAGATAATAAAATATAAGATAGCGTGATCATCAACAGCATGAAAATATAACCTAAGTTATCATCGCTGACGCTTGACCATTTCATTGATAAGGTGCCGGTAATTTCCGCAGCAATCGCCAGTGCTAATAAAATCCAATAGATCATGATTTCTCTCCTGATAGAGAAAATAGTGGGACTAAAACAAAAAAATGTGTGGACTTATTCCCTAAATAGTTCGAGTTCCAACAAGAGGACCAGACCGTATATTCCCTCGCAGATAGAAAATTATGCGATTAGGACGAGCGGCAGCGGTCAATGCAGTTGGGCAAGAAGTCGTTTGGGAAAAACAGGAGATCGGATCTAAAGCGCGTTGCGCCAGTGTTGTTCACCGGAAAGGGAAAAGGCAGAAGAAAAAGAAGGTGCTTGATGGATTTCTAACGTTTTGAACAGCTTGTTCGTAAGCATAATGTCCATAGTTTTCACAACTCATCCGCGTTGTTGCTTCTCATCAGTTGCGGATAGTAAATTGTCCTCAGTAGTTATACATACTCAATTTGTACCATATCTAAGAATGTTCTTGCTCTCCATTTTCAATTCTTTACGAAAACTAAACTAAAAATAACGGTGTATTACTGATTTGCGCCCCCGTATTATACGATTAATTAAGGAACGAATTATTGTGAGGGAGACCGTCAATAGTGGCAAAACCCATTATTACGTTAAGTGGATTAAAAGTCGTCATCATGTTGGGGATGCTAGTCATCATCCTGGCGGGAATAAAAGTGGCGGCGGATATGATCGTTCCGTTTATTCTGGCACTGTTTATTGCCATCGTTCTCAACCCGATGATACGTCGGCTCGAACGCATGCATGTCCCGCGTGTGCTGGCGATCACCATGGTTATTTCGGTGATTATCTTCTTCGTTTTGCTGTTGCTGGCCTATCTTGGCACCACTCTCTCTGAGGTGACACGGACGCTGCCGCAGTATCGTGCCTCGTTTATCTCGCCGCTGCAGGCGCTGGATCCGTGGCTGCAACGGGTCGGTATCAAAGTGTCGGTGGATGAACTGTTTAAATACATCGACCCCAATTCAGCGATGACGCTCGCGACAAGCCTTGTCACTCAGCTTTCCAATGCCATGTCCTCAATCTTTTTATTGCTGCTGACCGTGGTATTTATGCTGATTGAAGTGCCGCAATTACCGATAAAACTTCAGCAATTGATGTCGCGTCCCGAGGAAGGGATGGGTGCGATTCAGCGCGCGCTGGACAGCGTCAGTCATTATCTGGTGCTGAAAACGGTAATTAGCCTGGTCACTGGTCTGGTAGTGTGGATTATGTTGATGACGCTTGATGTACGTTTTGCCTTCGTCTGGGCATTTCTCGCCTTCTCGCTCAATTACATTCCCAATATCGGCTCGGTACTGGCCGCTATTCCTCCTGTCGCACAAGTCCTGGTATTCGGCGGATTATACGATGCGCTAGTGGTGGTTGCCGGTTACCTGGCGATTAACCTGGTGTTCGGCAATATCATTGAGCCACGCATGATGGGCCGCGGTTTAGGGTTATCGACGCTGGTGGTGTTCTTATCGTTAATATTCTGGGGTTGGCTGTTGGGACCCGTGGGCATGTTGCTATCGGTTCCGCTGACCATCGCGGTGAAAATTGCGCTCGAGCAAAACGAAGGTGGCAAACGAGTTGCCATGCTGTTGAGTGATGTGACAAAAAGCTAATCAGTCAGAGCCGTTCGCCCTTGGGGAGCGGCTCCAGCCTTGTGTTTACAGGGTGTAACCCGGTTTTTTGGCAAGCGTATCGAGAGCCGGAGCGATCTCTTTATCGTAAACGTCTTCTTTCCAACGATCTTTCTGGATAGGGGTTAACGCCACAGACAGTGATTCATCCGTTGAGTTGAAATGCTTCTTCAGTACGTCACAAATATCAGCGGCCAGCGCTTGTTTTTGCTCGTCAGTCAGTTCACGTGGAAAGTGTTTTACAGTGATATGCGGCACAGTGGTTCTCCCCTTTATTGGAAACAATATACTTACGTTAAGCGCCCGTTGGTTGCAACCGTTACGGTAGACAAATCGCTGCAAATTCAGCAAGGCTGAAACCATGGCGCGGGTGACTGACCTGCAGGCCGAATTTATCCTGCAGCAGTTGATATAACTCGTCAGCCTCATCTATGGTTCGAGGCTGCCCGTCATTAAATTGTCGATCGTTTTGCGTGAGCGTCGCGCCATCCGGTTTCTTCAGGCACATCATTAAATGATGACAGAAATGCGACTTCGGCCAGGTCGAAACATAATGATTGGCGACCTCAAAGTCTGACGGGTATTGGGGCTGTAAATCGAAGCGATACAACGGCTGCCAGCTATCTTGCTGGTGAAAACTGAGCAAATAGTCGTCATCTACCAGCGTTAACCGGTAATCACCAAAGTCGGTGGTTTGCACGACATCCGCTTCGAGACGCAGCGCTGAGGTCAGCGTTTTACCGCCAAAACCCACATCTGCTATATAACGTTGCTGATTAATCGTGATGAGTAATAAGCGATGGGTGCGAGGCGGCATCTCGGCAGGTTGCGCTATCAATACTCGCGCACCTAAGTCTTCGACCACAAAGCCGATTTGCTCAAGAGCCGCATGCAGCAATGCATTTTGCTCGTAGCAGTACCCCCCTCGCCCAGCGACCACCAGTTTTTCAAATACCGATTCAATATCTAAGTGGATTTCGCGCCTTAGCAGAACATCGATATTTTCAAACGGGATGGCGCATGTATGCAGCAGATGAATGCGTTGCAAGGTGTCGAGATTCGGTTTTGCCATGCCCCGGGATCCGATGCGCGTGAAATATGCCTGCAGGTCAAAAGCCATTATCTCAATCTCTTAAAAACGGATGACTTCACTATAATGCGTTTTTTTGTGCGCAAATGATCGATAATGCCCTACAAACCGGAATATGAGCGCTATAAGGAAACCCGCCGTGAAAACCAAATCGATGACGCTTTACGATGTGGCGAAACATGCCAATGTTTCCTATCAAACGGTCTCGCGCGTTATCAATCAGGCGGAGCACGTTTCTGACAAAACCCGGCGTAAAGTCGAAGCGTCAATGCAGTCGCTTAATTACGTTCCCAACCGCGTAGCACAGCAACTGGCGGGGAAACTGAGCCAGAATATTGGCCTGGTGACCAGTAATTTATCCCTGCACGCCCCGTCACAAATCGCCTCTGCCATAAAGTCTCAGGCCAGCAAACTTCACTTTAATGTGATGATGTCGATGATTGAGCAGCCTGATTTGGATGCCTGTAAAAATGCAGTCAACAATTTGCTTTCGCAGCGCGTGGACGGCTTGATCGTCAACATCCCACTGGAAGATGAGCAAGTGCGAGCCGTCACGGAGATGTGCGGTAACGTGCCTGCGTTATTCCTCGATGTCTCGCCCGCGCTGATGATGAACAGTATTACTTTTGATGTGACGGCCGGTACGCAACTGGCGGTTGATCATCTGGTTGCGCAAGGCCACCAGCATATTGCTTTGCTCAGTGGGCCGCCGACCTCGGTTTCCGCCCGTATGCGCCTTGAGGGATGGCAACAGGCGCTGGCGCAACACCAGTTAAAGACCTGCGCGCAACTGCAGGGAGACTGGAGTTCGCATTCGGGTTATCTCCAGACGCTTGCGCTGCTGGGGCTTAATGTCACCTTCACCGCCCTGTTGGTCGCCAACGACCAGATGGCGTTAGGCGCTTTACGCGCGCTGCATGAGTCGGGGTTATCCGTGCCAGGCCAGGTTTCGGTGATTGGCTATGATGACACCGAAGATAGCGCCTGTTTTATCCCGCCGCTCACCACCATTAAACAAGATTTTAAAGCGCTGGGAAGTGCCAGCGTCGACCGTCTGCTTAAACACATTCATGCACCGAATCAACCAGTGCAAGCCTCAGTGCTGCCGGTCACGTTAATTGAGCGTAAAACCACTGCCGCTCCGGATACCTTTGCCACGTCGCCGCAGCAGCTTGCCGAGGCACTGACGGTGCTCGCCCGACAGGTTGCGCGGCTGAAGTAATTTCTGTGAATCGCCTCACCTGAAACTGTTTTGCTGCTTTACTTTGCTGTGCACAAAAATCATAGTGATTGAAATTGTGAGCGCATCGCAAAAATACAAAGGAACCTCCAGCATGACTATTCAATCGGGTACTGTCGCCGCATCACTGGCAGCGATTCTTGGCCGCCGCGACTGGGAAAATCCAGCCGTCACGCAACTCAATCGTCTGGCCGCTCATCCGCCGTTTGCCAGCTGGCGTGATGAACAGGCCGCGCGCGACGACATGAAATCTGAAAGCCTGATAAGCCTGAACGGTGACTGGCAGTTCAGCTACTTTACGCAGCCCGAGAAGGTTCCCGAAGGTTGGCTTGAGGCGAACTTACCTGATGCCCAGACCTTACCTGTGCCATCCAACTGGCAGATGTATGGTTTTGATGCGCCGATCTACACCAATGTTACCTACCCGATTCCAGTCACCCCACCATGCGTTCCTGAAGAAAATCCCACTGGTTGTTACTCGCTCACATTTGACGTCGAGCCTTCGTGGTTAGAAAGTGGGCAGACGCGGATTATTTTTGAGGGCGTGAACTCTGCTTTTCACCTGTGGTGCAATGGCCACTGGATTGGCTACGGGCAGGACAGTCGCCTGCCGTCTGAATTTGACCTCAGTAACGTGCTGCATGTCGGGGAAAATCGCATTGCGGTGATGGTGCTGCGTTGGTGCGACGGGAGTTATCTCGAAGATCAGGATATGTGGCGCATGAGCGGGATTTTCCGCGATGTGACGCTGCTGCATAAACCCGTAACCCAGCTGAGCGATGTGCGCATCGCGACGCATCTTAATGAAGATTTTAGCCACGCTATTGTTGAAACGCAGGTAGTGGTCAAGGGTGAAATCGACAGCGCACTGCAAGTCTGCGTGCAATTGTGGCTAGGCGAACAGTGCGTAGGTGAAAAACAGCAAGCACTCGGCAGTGAGATTATTGATGAGCGTGGTGCCTATAGTGACCGCACTACGCTCAAAATCCCGGTTGCCAATCCGCTGCTGTGGAGTGCTGAACAGCCCCATCTTTACCGCGCGGTGGTGGTTTTGCGCGATAACCAGGGGGCGACGATAGAAGCAGAAGCCTGGGACGTTGGCGTGCGAAAAGTCGAAATTCATCAGGGATTGTTGAAGCTAAACGGCAAACCTTTGCTGATCCGTGGCACCAACCGCCACGAACATCATCCGGTAAATGGCCAGGTCATGGACGTTGAAACCATGCGCCAGGACATTTTGCTGATGAAGCAGCACAACTTTAATGCTGTGCGCTGCTCGCATTACCCCAATCATCCGCTGTGGTATCGCCTGTGTGACCGTTACGGGCTGTATGTGGTGGATGAAGCGAACATTGAAACCCACGGCATGGTGCCGATGAATCGTCTGAGTGACGATCCGGTGTGGCTGCCCGCGATGACTGAACGCGTGACGCGCATGGTGCAACGCGACATCAACCATGCTTCGATTATCATCTGGTCGCTCGGCAACGAGTCGGGACACGGTGCGAATCACGACGCACTCTATCGCTGGATAAAATCAGTCGACCCTACGCGGCCGGTGCAGTACGAAGGCGGCGGCGCCAACAGTGCCGCCACCGATATTATTTGCCCGATGTATGCCCGCGTCGACCAGGATCAGCCCTTCCCGGCGGTACCAAAATGGTCAATTAAAAAATGGGTCGGCATGCCGGATGAAACCCGCCCGCTAATCCTCTGTGAGTATGCCCATGCCATGGGTAACAGCTTTGGCGGCTTCCATAAATACTGGCAGGCGTTCCGTCAGTATCCACGTTTACAAGGTGGTTTTGTCTGGGACTGGGTAGACCAATCGCTTATCAAACATGACGAGCACGGCGTGCCGTTTTCCGCATATGGCGGTGATTTCGGCGACAGGCCAAACGATCGCCAGTTCTGCATGAATGGCCTGGTATTTGCCGACCGCACGCCGCATCCGGCGCTGTATGAAGCCCAACAAGCACAGCAGTTTTTCCAGTTTGACCTTCATCGCGAAAGCCCGTTGCGCCTTGAAATCACCAGCGAATATTTGTTCCGTCACAGCGATAATGAGCGTTTGATTTGGCAGGTTTCGCAAGCGGGCACGCCGCTCGCCGAAGGTGAAGCGCCGTTAGATATCGCGCCGCAAGGTAAGCAGGTTATCGTCCTCGATTCACTCCCTACCATGACGGAAAGTGGCGACGTCTGGCTGACGGTAAAAGTGCAGCACATTAACGCCACGCAGTGGTCTGAAGCCGGACATATTTGCGCCTGGGATCAGTGGCAACTTGAGGGTGTACTGCACGCCACGCTGCCGCCGGTTAACGGCGAAGCCCCGACGCTTGAAGCCAGCCCCTGTCATTTTGATATCCGCCATGGTCGCCAGCACTGGCAATTCAAGCGTGAAACCGGACTGCTGAGCCAGTGGTGGAAAGCGCAGCAACCCACGCTGTTACAGCCACTCCAGGATCAGTTCACTCGAGCTCCGTTAGATAACGATATCGGTGTCAGTGAAGTGACGCGCATTGATCCCAACGCCTGGGTCGAGCGCTGGAAAGCGGCGGGCATGTACCAGCTTGAATCACAGCTGGAATATTGTGAAGCGCAAGCGCTGGCCAGTGAAGTCCAGGTGCTTACGGTGCATCGCTGGCTGCACGACGGAAAAACCTTATTTGTCAGCCGCAAATTGTGGCGAATTGACTGCCAGGGCGCACTCCACATCAGTGTGGATGTTGACGTCGCGTTTGGTACCCCGCCACCTGCCCGTATCGGGCTGACCTGCCAGTTGGCTCAGGTTGAAGCGCAGGTGAACTGGCTGGGATTGGGGCCGCATGAGAACTACCCTGATCGTCAGCAATCCGCTCTGTTTGATTACTGGCAGCGCCCGCTTGAAGCGCTATATACCCCGTATGTTTTCCCGACGGAGAATGGCCTGCGTTGCGATACCCAGCGCCTGGAGTATGGCGACAATCTCTGGCAGGGGAAATTCCACTTCAATATCAGCCGCTTCAGCCAGCAACAATTGCGCGAAACCTCGCATCGTCATTTGTTGGTAGAAGAACCGGGAACATGCCTGAATCTGGATGGTTTCCATATGGGCGTAGGCGGTGATGATTCCTGGAGCCCGAGCGTGTCGCCGGAGTATTTGCTCGATAAACAGCATTATCACTACGAGATCAGCTGGCTACGTAGTTAAAACCTCGTCTCTTCCCAGGCAACGCGGATTTTCCGTGTTGCCATTTCGTAACATTTTTTTCTCCTTCCTCCCTTCTTTTTCGACAAAAGTGATTAGCGTCCGTTAACAATCCTGTATAGGATTTAGCGCCCGATTTGCTATGGCGCTGAATTTATAAAAATGTCAGGCAAATACACGGGGATCTTTTCAACAAGGGAACAGGGTAAACATGCAAACAACACAAAAAACGGAAGCGGAAAAACACGCGGCCAAACGGCGCTGGCTGAATTCTCACGATTCCGGTTATCACAAAGCGATGGGCAACCGTCAGGTTCAGATGATTGCCATCGGCGGCGCCATTGGTACCGGCCTGTTTTTAGGCGCAGGCGCGCGTCTTCAAATGGCAGGCCCTGCGTTAGCACTGGTCTATCTGGTGTGCGGGATCTTCTCATTCTTCATTCTGCGCGCACTGGGTGAACTGGTATTGCATCGCCCTTCAAGCGGCAGTTTTGTCTCATACGCCCGTGAGTTTCTTGGGGAAAAAGCCTCTTATGTCGCCGGCTGGATGTACTTCGTCAACTGGGCGATGACCGGCATTGTCGATATCACCGCCGTGGCACTGTATATGCACTACTGGGGCGCATTCGGTGATGTCCCGCAATGGGTGTTTGCCCTTTGTGCGCTGGGGATTGTCGGCACCATGAACATGATCGGCGTAAAATGGTTCGCCGAAATGGAGTTCTGGTTTGCATTAATCAAAGTTCTCGCCATCGTGGTCTTTTTGGTCGTCGGTACCATATTCCTCGGCAGCGGTAAAATGCTTGATGGCAACGCGACCGGCTTTCACTTAATAACCGATAATGGCGGATTCTTCCCCCATGGCTTGCTGCCCGCTTTAGTGCTGGTTCAGGGGGTGGTGTTTGCCTTTGCTTCGATTGAACTGGTGGGCACCGCCGCAGGCGAATGTAAAGACCCGCAGACCATGGTGCCGAAAGCGATTAACAGCGTTATCTGGCGTATCGGTCTGTTTTACGTCGGTTCAGTGGTTTTACTGGTGCTGTTACTGCCGTGGAATGCCTATCAAGCAGGGCAAAGTCCGTTTGTGACATTTTTCTCCAAACTCGGCGTGCCTTACATCGGCGACATTATGAATATGGTGGTGCTGAGTGCTGCGCTTTCCAGCCTCAACTCAGGCCTCTATTCCACCGGGCGTATTCTGCGTTCGATGTCGATGGGCGGTTCTGCGCCTAAATTCATGTCGAAGATGAGCAAGCAGCAGGTCCCTTACGCGGGAATTCTGGTCACGTTGGGTGTGTATGTGATTGGCGTGCTGTTAAATTACCTGGTGCCGTCACAAGTGTTCGAAATCGTCCTCAACGTTGCGTCGCTGGGGATTATCTCTTCCTGGGCGTTTATTGTGGTTTGCCAGATGCGTCTGCGCAAAGCGATTAAAGAAGGCAAAGCAGCAGATGTCAGCTTTAAATTGCCTGGAGCGCCGTACACTTCATGGCTGACGTTGTTATTCCTGTTTAGCGTGCTGGTGCTGATGAGTTTTGATTATCCGAACGGGACTTATACCATCGCCTCTATTCCGTTGATTGCTTTGCTGCTGGTGCTGGGCTGGTTTGGTGCCCGTAAACGAGTGCGCGAAATTGCCAGTCAGGTAGATTTCCACCACGAAGAAAGCACCACGTTGAAGGATAAGGGTTAAGTCACTTTGCTTTAAAAAAGATAGCTACGCTTAGATGGGTGGCTATCTTTACCTCCCACCAATCATTCATGCCAACAATTCTTGCCAGAAATCGCCGCCGCATTAACGTTATGTGCCGTTAACACTTTTCAAACATTCATCACAAGTATTAACATATACACTAGAATGTTCCAGATGGTTCGTCTGGAGCGTAAATGCTCCCACCTGTGAAAATGTCTGATGAAAATTGTGCAACATGGAAAGATCTCCCTTCCACTGATACTCGTCCCGGCGCTGTCGTCTTTTGCCCTTCCTGCGCTCGCAGCAGAAGACACGATGGTCGTTACCGCAACGCAAGGGACGATTTCCGAGCTGGATACCCCTGCGGCAGTGAGTGTCATTAATGGCGACGATATGCGTCAGGCCGCACCACGCGTGAATCTTTCAGAAAGCCTGAGCAGCATACCGGGCCTGCAAGTCCAGAACCGCCAGAACTATGCGCAAGATTTGCAGCTTTCGATTCGTGGATTCGGCTCGCGCTCAACGTATGGCGTGCGCGGAATACGCATGTATGTGGATGGTATTCCCGCCACCATGCCCGACGGGCAAGGCCAGACCTCAAATATCGATTTAAACAGCGTTGAAAGCGTTGAAGTTTTACGCGGTCCCTTCTCTGCGTTGTACGGAAACTCCTCCGGCGGCGTGGTGAATGTCACCACCACCACTGGCACGCAGCCCCCGACCTTTGAAGCCAGTAGCTATTACGGCAGTTTCGGTAGCTGGCGCAACAGCATCAAAGCGACTGGCGCAACGGGTGACGGCACCCAGGCGGGCGATGTCGATTACGCCATTTCTGCTTCGCGCTTTACCACTCACGGTTATCGTGACCACAGCAGTGCACAAAAGAATCTCGGCAACGCCAAATTGGGCGTGCGTCTTAACGAAGCCAGCAAATTGACGCTGATGCTCAATAGTGTCGATATTGATGCCAATGATCCGGGCGGCTTAACCGAGCAGGAATGGCATGACAACCCGACTCAGGCACCGCGCGCTGAGCAGTACAACACGCGCAAAACCACCAAACAGACCCAGGCCGGGCTGCGTTATGACCGCCAGCTTTCTGCGGACGATGATCTAAGTATCATGGCTTACGCGGGCGTGCGCGAAACGACGCAATATCAATCGATTCCTGTCGCACCGCAGTTAAATCCGACTCATCCGGGCGGCGTTATCGAGCTTTCACGTCACTATCAAGGAATTGATTCACGCTGGACGCATCGTGGGAATTGGCTGTCCGTTCCGGTGACGTTTACCACCGGTCTTGATTACGAAACCATGTCGGAAAAGCGCAAAGGTTATGAAAACTTTGTGGTAGAAAACGGCTCCACAGTTTTGGGTGAGAAAGGCGATTTGCGCCGTGACGAACGCAATCTGATGTGGAACGTCGATCCTTACCTGCAAACCGCCTGGCAGTTGACTGATAAGTTGAGTCTGGATGCGGGTGTGCGCTTTAGCTCGGTATACTTCGACTCCAATGATCAGTACATCACCACGCTCAATGGCGATGACAGCGGCGATGCGAGCTATCACAAATGGCTGCCAGCCGCGGCGCTGAAGTATGCCGTCACTGACGCATGGAATATTTATACCTCCGCGGGTCGCGGCTTTGAAACGCCAACCATCAACGAGCTTTCGTATCGGGATAATGGCCAGTCCGGTCTGAACTTTGGCTTAAAACCGGCCACCAGCGATACCATTGAAGTCGGTAGCAAAACCCGACTCGGCAATAGCCTGTTGACGGCGGCACTCTTCCAGACCGACACCGACGATGAGATTGTCGCTGACCAAAGTAGCGGCGGGCGCACAACTTACAAAAATGCCGGTGAAACACGACGTCGCGGGATGGAGCTTTCCGCTGATAGCCAGCTTGGCTATGACTGGCGTGTCAAAATGGCGTGGACTTATCTCGATGCAACTTATCGCAGCAACGCCTGTGGTGCCGACAATTGCGAGGGAAATCGCATTCCCGGTATTGCACGCAATATGGGCTACGCGTCGCTTGAATACGCACCACCAGAAGGTTTCTATGCCGGAGCTGACGTGCGATATATGAGTGATATTCAAGCCAATGACGAGAATACTGCCCAGGCGCCAACTTATACCGTTGCCTCGCTGAACAGTGGTTACAAACTGCGTATTCAGGAACGCTGGATGCTGGATGTCTGGGGTCGCGTCGATAACTTATTCGACCGGGAATATGTCGGGTCCGTCATCGTTAATGAAGGGAATGGTCGTTACTTCGAACCTGCACCAGGACGCAATTATGGCGTGGGTGTGAATCTGAGTTACACCTTCCTGTAAGCCATCGTAGCAACAAAAAACGGAACCCTGGGGTTCCGTTTTTTTGCAGCACTGGAGTTCGATTACTCCATTGTGGCGCCACCGTTAAGCTTGAACACCACGTTGACAATCAAACCCTGGCCTGGCTTACCGCTTTCGTAACGCCATTTTTTCATCGCCATTTTCACTTCGCGCTCAAACATGTTGGCAGGCTGCGCAGAAAGAATACTCACGTTACTCACGCTACCATCGGCACCCACATCAAACTTCACGCGGACTTTACCTTCAATGCGTAAGGCATGGGCGCGGCTCGGATATTGAGGCGAATTACGGCTAAGGGCTCGTGGGCCAGTCGCAACCGGTGCAGTCGACGCCACTGGCGCCGTTTTAGCCACAGGTGCCGGACGAGCAGGTGCCGTATTGGTGACAGGCGCAGTCGGACGTGTTTCTACCGGTTTAACTTCACGCTTCGGCTGCTCAACCTTTTTCTCAGGCTTCGGCTTCGGTTTTGGCTTAGGTTTCGGCTCTGGCTTATGAATGACAACCGGCGCTTCTTTCGGCGGCTCAGGAATCGGTTCAGGCTCAGGCTCGGCTACCGGCTCTGGTGGAGGCTGCACAACTTCAGGTTGTGGCGGTTCCAGCTCCGCGGGAGCCACCATGGTGACAGTGATAGGCTGTGCAGGCGATGGCAACTCAATAACCTGATGTACCGAGGTATAGAGCAACCCCGCGACAACAGCACCATGTAGCATAACCGAAAGCGCGGTCGGCCATGGAAAGCGGCGAGGTAAATCAAGGGTCATTGACGTCATAATGGCTTAGGTCTCTTAAACAGGCGTCAATTTTAAATGCAAATAGCAATCATATTCAACAACGCATCGAATAAAGTGACGCATTTAACTGGCGGCTGGCTGAATTTCCCCCATTCGGGACCGCGATTTAACATCTTGTTTATCTTTCAATTGCAGTCTTAGCGCCATTCACTTACCGTATTTTACATACCTCATATCAATAAGGAGTGCTGCACGTGCTGTATGTCATTTATGCGGAAGATAATGCCGACTCTCTCGAAAAGCGGTTAGCTGTGCGCCCTGCCCACCTTGCACGCCTGCAACTTTTACGCGATGAAGGTCGCCTGTTAACCGCAGGGCCAATGCCTGCCGTTGATAGTAATGATCCGGGTGCTGCAGGTTTTACCGGTTCAACGGTGATTGCAGAATTTACATCACAGGAAGAAGCGCAAGCCTGGGCCGATGCCGATCCTTATAACGCTGCGGGTGTGTATAAGACTGTCGCGATTAAGCCTTACAAAAAGGTTTTTTGATTTGATATTAAAACCAATAATATCAATCAAATAAAACATACTTCACTAATAATTTTTAATTAAAGGGCACAGATAAGTACACATTGTATTTTGAAGTGCCTTTTTTATGGTTTCCTATACTTCCTGTATCAATCTGGAGGTGGCCATGTGTGGACGCTTTACTCAAATCCAATCTCGCGACGACTATCTTGCTTTTCTTCTCGAAGAAGCGGAAGAAAACATACCCTATGATCCTGAGCCGATCGGTCGATATAATGTTGCTCCCGGCACAAAAGTTCTTCTACTGAATAATCGTGACGGCACCCTTCACTTAGATCCCGTTCACTGGGGGTATGCTCCAGGGTGGTGGGACAAGCCACCACTAATAAACGCCAGAGTCGAAACAGCGGCCACCAGCCGGATGTTCAAACCACTTTGGAATCATGGCCGGGCGATTGTGTTTGCTGACGGTTGGTATGAGTGGAAGAAGGAAGGAGACAAAAAGCAGCCCTATTACATCTACAGGAAAGACAGGAAGCCGCTCTTCTTTGCCGCGATTGGTAAGCAGCCGTTTGATATGGGGGATGAGGCGGAGGGATTTTTGGTTGTGACGGCGGCGGCCGATAAAGGCATGGTTGATATTCACGACCGTAGGCCTTTGGTATTTGCACCTGAAGCGGCACTGGAATGGATGAATCAAGAAACCGCTGGAGCTCAGGCCAACGAACTGGCTCATGATGCCGCGTTGCCGGCAGATGAATTTACCTGGCATCCGGTAATACGGGCTGTAGGGAATGTGAAAAACCAAGGCGCAGATTTAATCAGAAATATTGACCCTTAATAAGGGCTGTCAGCTTTGAGCGAGGAGCTGACGCCCGCATGAAGCAAACAGGCGCCAGATAATATGAAGTGGAAAGATTACTTAATTCTTTTCCCTGTTTCATCAATGACCTTTTCGCCATCCTCTTTAGTAAAAGAGCCTTTCTGACCTTCAGGGAGAATTTCCAGCACAATTTCTGAGGGACGGCAAAGACGCGTGCCAAGTGGCGTCACTACAACCGGCCGATTAATCAGGATCGGATGCTGAAGCATAAAATCAATCAACTGCTCATCAGAAAATTTGTCTTCATCAAGACCCAACTGCTCATAAGGTTCAACGTTCTTACGCAGTAATGCGCGTACTGCAATACCCATATCTGAAATCAGTTTGATAAGTTCAACACGAGTCGGTGGTGTATCGAGATAATAAATAATGGTTGGTTCGTTACCACTGTTACGGACCATCTCCAGTGTGTTACGTGAGGTGCCGCAGGACGGGTTGTGATAGATGGTAATGTTGCTCATATCAGTATCTCCTTACAAAGTGACAGAGAGCCGCCACGCCAGCGCGGCCAGAGTGACGAACAGCACGGGCAGGGTCATGATTATGCCGGTGCGGAAGTAATACCCCCAGGTGATGGTCATATTTTTCTGTGCCAACACATGAAGCCACAGCAGGGTTGCCAGACTCCCAATAGGGGTGATTTTAGGACCTAAATCGCAGCCAATCACATTGGCATAAATCATCGCCTCTCTGACGACGCCGGTAGCAGCACTTCCGTCAATGGACAATGCACCAATCAGCACCGTCGGCATATTGTTCATTACCGACGACAGGAACGCAGTCAGGAAACCGGTTCCGAACGTAGCAGCCCATAAACCTTTGTTTGCCAGCATATTGAGTACAGCTGAAAGATACTCAGTGAGTCCGGCATTCCGCAGGCCGTTGACGACCAGATACATACCCAACGAGAAAATCACGATCTGCCAGGGCGCATTACGCAGCACTTTGCCGGTATTAATGGCATGGCCACTCTTTGCGACCACGAACAGCACTGCTGCGCCAGCTGCTGCTATCGCGCTGACGGGGATCCCCAGCGGCTCCAGAATAAAGAAACCTACCAATAGGAGCAGCAGAACAATCCATCCCGCCCTGAACGTCGCCGGATCCTTAATCGCATGGGCTGGCATCTTCAGCAGTGAAACGTCATATCTGGCCGGAATATCGCGGCGGAAGAAGAGATGTAGCATGCCCAGCGTGGCAGCAATGGCCGCCAGGTTCACAGGGACCATCACGGTAGCGTACTGTGTAAAGCCCAAGCCAAAGAAATCCGCCGAGACAATATTTACCAGGTTAGAAACAATCAGCGGCAGACTGGCGGTATCCGCGATAAATCCTGCAGCCATGACAAAGGCTAGCGTCGTCGCCTGGCTGAACCCCAGTGCGAGCAGCATCGCAATTACAATCGGCGTTAGTATCAATGCTGCACCGTCGTTAGCAAAGAGAGCTGCAACAGCAGCGCCAAGCAGAACTATCCAAGTAAATAGCAGGCGACCTCGCCCGTTACCCCAACGGGATACATGTAGTGCGGCCCATTCAAAGAATCCGGACTCATCGAGCAGCAGGCTGATGATGATCACCGCGATGAATGACGCTGTTGCGTTCCAGACGATATTCCAGACGACGGGGATATCATCAATGTGGATGACCCCCGTTCCCAGCGCCAGTACAGCTCCAATACTTGCGCTCCATCCAATGCTGAGGCCTCTGGGCTGCCAGATGACCAAGACCAACGTCAGTATAAAGATACTCCCTGCGAGAAACATTTCAGACTCCTTTATATATGTTTATATGCATGTGATTAAACTTATCAGCAAGAAGTACATTCGGATTTTTCCAGCCATTCACGCACATCATCGCGCAGGCACTGCCACGACGTCGTTATTGTTTCACTGGCCCATGCAGGCATATGGGGGGACAGACGATAGTGAATCCATTTCCCTTCCCGACGATCCAGTACCAGCTCAGCCTCACGTAGGATAGCTATATGGCGAGAAATTTTAGGCTGTGATTCAGAAGTAGCCGCGCAGATATCGCATACGCACAGTTCGCCAGACTCTCGGAGAAGCATGACAATGGCGAGGCGGGTTTCATCCGACAGGATTTTAAAAAGCTGAACAGGCTGTAGCATTTTTCACTCCGTTTCCTTTAGAATACACATATGGTATATCATATGTGTTAATTTTTAAATCATCAGACCTCCTGGAGGAGAAAAAAATGGACCACTTTCCTGCACTGAACGCTGATTGCTTCGATCAGCAGATTGCTGAACACCTAAAGCTTCAGGAGCCGCCACGAATTCTGATTCTGTATGGTTCGGTAAGAGAGCGTTCCTACAGCCGTTTTGCAGCAGAAGAAGCTGGACGACTGCTAACCGCGATGGGAGCGGAAGTCAGGCTGTTTAATCCCTCTGGCTTGCCTCTTCCGGATGATGCCCCGGATACGCACCCAAAAGTCGCCGAGCTACGCGAGCTCGTCAGATGGTGTGACGGGATGGTATGGAGTTCCCCAGAGCGGCATGGAGCAATGAGTGCGGTAATGAAGGCACAGATCGACTGGATACCTTTAAGCGAAGGGGCTGTTCGCCCTTCCCAGGGTAAAACCCTGGCGGTGATGCAGGTCTGCGGCGGGTCGCAGTCCTTCAACGCCGTGAACCAAATGCGTATTCTTGGGCGCTGGATGCGGATGTTCACGATCCCCAACCAGTCCTCAGTGTCCAAAGCCTGGCAGGAATTCGATGAGAACGGGCGAATGAAGCCCTCGTCCTGGTATGATCGCATTGTCGATGTCACCGAGGAGCTGTTTAAAATCACGCTGCTGCTCAAGGGGCAAACCAGTTATCTTGCCGATCGCTACAGCGAACGAAAAGAAAGCCATCAGGAGCTTTCATCCCGCGTCAATCAGGACAAAATATAACGTCCTTTCTTAAGGGCTTAAAAACATCCGCTTTTGGCACTCTCCGGCCGTAGCGATGGTATGAAGCCGTTACAGCAAGCCTACAACATGCCGTTATTCAGACCGCAGATTCGTCAGATGGACCCAGGCCTTGTGTATAACGCCGTGCGCGATGGGTTTGATGACGCGGGTCTTATCTACACCACTGACGGGCGCGTAAAAGGCTTTGATTTAAAAGTGCTGCAAGATGATAAGGGCTACTTCCCAAGTTACGCTGTCACGCCGGTAGTGCGTATAGATACGCTGGCAGCCAATACAGGCCTTGAAGAAGCGTTTGATACCCTCTCCGGTCTGCTGAACAACGACGTGATCTCCACTCTGAATGCCAAAGTGGATATCGACCATCAAACCCCACAGCAGGTTGCGCCTGAATTCCTGCAACAGAAAGGTTTGCTCTAAGGAGGCACCATGGAAACGTTGCACTATATGATTGATAACGCGGGATATCTCGGCAGTCTGGTGCTACAGCATCTGTGGTTAGTATTAATGGCTGTGGGTCTGGCGATTGTGATTGTTTCTTCATCGTCGTCAAGTCATGGGGTATCAGATGTGTGAGCTAAAAACCCTTTCGCATCACCAGTAATCCATCAGAAAGTAGCCTAATTGGCTGCTTTTTATTTAACTTATGTTCTACAAGTCTTCAGTTTATAGCTAAATTTCACATATCCATCTGTTTTAGAAGAATCTTTTTACAGAAAACGGAATTTGCTTTCAGATAACTTCATGAACTAACAGAGAATACGCTTTTTTATGAGTACTTCTGCGAACATATCTGCTTCAATTCGTGAACCATTTCCCATGGTAATCGCATAACCAAGGATATCAAACTTTAGGGATAATCTGATTGCCCTCTTGAAGAACCATTAAATATTGGTAGTATTTGGATACACCAATTTAATCAGAACAGATACCACTTAGGGCGGTAGCTGTGGATAGAAATCTAAAAGGAATGGAAAATGTCTGAACGTTCTATCACAAGAGTTGAGCTAATCAATCTTGCTGATGAGTTCACAGAGGAACTTACTGAACTTTTTTTAGCTCTAGGAAAAGGAATATCCAAAAATGATTTAGATAGTATCCATAAATGGTTTCGTTACCATTATAGAAAAACTAACAACTTAAACGAAACTAGACGCCTTACCGCCCAAGAAGCAAGAAATGTGTTGGGGTTGACAAGTGCTGACAAATTTCCAGTACCTCACAAACGTAGGTATGAAGTTAGTGTAAAATCATTGCAAGATTTGTTGACTCAAAAATTAGGTGAATTGGACTTCAGCAAACCCCATCCATCGACACTTCAGCAATCAAATACAACATCAATAGGTCTCTCCAAGTTAACGAGGGAAGAAATAGCGGAGCGCCTTGATGTTTTAAGACAGCATAATACTGCCGAACAGAAATCATTTTCTGTTGAGCTTAAAAATACTTCAAAAAATTACTCTCCATATTATGACCCTTTATGGAAGCCATTAGGTCACCTTGAGGAATTGCCAGTAGGTAATGAAAATGGGTTTTATGATGACCACCTTCCTAAAATGGCAAGTTATACAGTTACAGTTAGAGATGCTCGCCAGCAGAAAAGCTTTTCTGACTTAGTTTATGAAAATTGCTTTGGAACTTGTCTAATTAGTGGTTTTACAGACAGGAGGGTGTTGGATGCTGCACATATAAATGAAGTAAAAAAAAATGGCAGTATGCATTATACAAATGGACTTATTCTAAGGGCAGATCTTCACCGAGCATTTGATAAAAGCATCATTGGAATCAATCCGTATAAATTAACCATTCACTCTAAAGTATCTGACTATCAAAGTTTTGAAGGTAATGAACTGAAACCAACTAAAACTGCAATCAACATTGAAGCTTTGATTGAAAGATGGGAAATATTTAACGAACCTTAATTATTCACGGTTAAGCCTCTGCCTAGCTATTGAAGAAAGCTTTCTTTCAGCTAACATCATGGCCTCAGTACCTAACGCATGAAAAAGGGTAGAGTCACAAATTAATAACACATTGTTTTGCAGTAGGCTGTATAGACTTATGAAATTGTTTATTCTACTAGACTGTTGGACATAATCTTCCATGATGCCCCATCCATGTTTTATCACGTTAACATTCCTGCTGCTTAACACCAGTCCATCAAGTAAACCATCATTAACAATTCATCTGAAAGTAATGTACTTTTATTTGAACAAAAATCACACAAATAGAACATAATTTATACAAGCCAATAATTTACACATAAACCCCACCACATAGTGTTTGCACAAGTTATTATCATTTCTGGGCATGGCTTTTTTAAATTCATTGTTTATGTTTATTTACTTCTCTATCAAAAAAAGAATAAAATGATTACATATGCGATCATTTTCCTTAAAAAATATTGGTATGTAGATGATTAATCAAACAGTAATTACACATTTAGAATGGCTATGGTCAATTTTCGATATAAAATTACTATCCTTCATTGCAGCTGGTTTCACTATTTACTTTGGAACTCAAAAGCTCACGCAAAAAATAAGTGTGAGCTATCATATAACATCTTGCCGACTATATGAAACGAGAATAACCAATCTAATTCTTGCAAACAAAAGAGATAATACAATAACATTTTCGAAAATATATATTAAAATTAATGAGCAAAGCAGAGGGAGTTTGGTTGACTTAAAAAAACCCATCATCCTCAAGGCATATGAAACCATTGATGTTGACGTACCTCTTTACACAACATTATCTGTTCGGCGAGATAATGTTGAAATTTCATTCACTGATAACATAACTTTTTATTTATTAACAACATCAGGAAAATTAATAGAATGTGAAACAGAAGTTAGTGGTCACATAGAAACTGAATACCCCATCATCACTAAAAATATTTTGACGTTACGTGGTGTGCTTTTAACTAATAAAATGAGCTATGTTTTTTTCTATGTTAAGAATGGGAAGGAGCTGCATTGCATATTAGATTGGGCATATATGATACATGTGGACAATCCCTTTAACGGTAACGTTTTTGAAAATTTCACCCCAGAAATACTTAAAGACATCTTAATTAAAGACGGTTATCACAACCAGTTTGAACAATACATTCTTTATAAAGTTAACGAGAATTTATCTTGCACTCGCATTTTCAGTAAGGAATCCGTTTCAAAGCATAGTTCTAATATGACTCTGCAAAGAGGCACCTCACTTTAATAACTATATCTCTTTAAAAAAGCAGCGTGTTACAATTGTTTTTCTTATTCTCTGGAAATGGACCGAAGAAAATATTATTTGGTCCGCTGCAATTGTTTCAATCTGATTTTAATCTCCCGCGAATCTGATCACAGCGTCGTATAACGGGGCGATAGCAATTCCTTTTTCATCTGCTACTGTTGCTGTATGCCCTGCCTAGCTAGATGACCGGACTATGGTCCTGCTGCACATTCACAATCGTGAACGTTACCTTGCCAATAATGACCACCTCATCCAGCGCTTCGCCCTCTATCGCCTCACCATCATCTGTAATGAATGCACTACCCTGAATGCGCGCGAACTGAGAGTTTCCACAGAACTGAATCAGCACGATATCTCCCTGCTTCGGCCGTCGTGATTTACTGAGAAGAACATAGCCATCTTCAGTAGTGACTGAGCACAGTGTCGCCAGGGGTGATGCTGCAGAAATCATTAACATTTAAACGTGTATGAACGTAATCCGCTGCCGGAGAGGGGAAGCCCATTACATGATCCTCCCCATGTTCATCAGAAAGTAGACCTTGTCCTCACCTTCGTGATCTGTGAAGTCGCGGAATGAATGCTGATAAAACTTAATCCATTTATTGGCCTGTTGCAGTGACCAGTAGTGATTGAGCTTTGCCAGTTCTGCAATGAAGTCCCGTGTTGAAACGACACGGCCCCGTTTTGGATCTGACTTGATGGCTTTTATGAATGCGACTGGAATGTCACTTTGACGCGGCATGATCCCCCCCTTAAATATACTGTACACTTAAACAGTATAAATTTATTAAAGGGGAGATCAAGCGAACCGGCATGGCGGGTGGGTAGTGCGTTGAGCTACAGGGATGAAAGGGCTTTACTGATGAAGGGATTATGGGTTTTGTAAATATCTCCTGATTGATCCCACCGGTCTGTTTCGTGTTCGGACTTACGCAATCACTGCCGAGTTTTTGACGGTAATGACCCCGCCATTCTGTGCGGTTTTGACCTGTACCGAACCGCTGTCACGCGTGTTCTGAGAAATCAGATAACTCGGTGTGTCCACTGTGCCGCCGGAGTTCACACTCGTCAGGGCAGTCTGCGTTCCCACCGTTTCACAGTTCACCAGCCGCACAATGCAGCTCGGGCCGAATGCCGAAAACCCACCATTCTGATTCTCTGACTGGCAGCCATGGCAGGTGATTTCCGTGTATCCGGTTCCCTCTCCTTCAACCGGTGCCAGCACCGCGCCAAACCCGAACGACTTACCATTGACCGCCGCGACGGGTTGCAACAGGCCGTTCTTACGCGCATGCGCATTAAAGACGCTGACCTTTGCGCCCAGCGCCGCCACAATCCCGTTTGCCCCGTTGTATTCATACAGGCCGCCATGCACCCACTCATAGCAACGCTCATGCGGCGAATAGCCGTCATCGTAGTTATCGTGACAGTATTCATCGAATATCATTGCGACCGACTGCACCGGCGGGACAGCACCGACACTTCTGGCAACAGTGAGGCTGTTATGGGAGTTAGCGCCATCGTTGCCACTGGCGGCCACCTCACAGTTACGGCGTATGCCGCGCGTGCTGCCCGCCATAATACCGCCCTCTGCAGCGCCCCCCAGCACATAACAGTCATTCAGTTCATAGCTGTCAAAGCCAATTAAACTGGCGTAGCAATACCAGCCCTCGATGTGGTTGAGTGTCAGCGAATTTCCCGTCCCGGTACAGCTGACAAACGAACCATCAGGGATGACGTATGTCTTTCCCTCGGGAGTGCCACTGGCAGGCTCAGTGATATAGAGGAGTTTTGCCGTCGCATCGTAGAACCAGGACGGTTTCTGCGCCTGGTCCAGTACCGACAGCGAGGCAACCGGCCACAGCCGGGTGGATGGCAGGCGGTGTGTGCGCCCGCGCTGCAACGGGTGACGTTCAGCCGGTGAAATTTCCCCTTCCGGCACACCGTCCAGGAACATAAAGCGATACGGTGCACTTCCGGTCCACGGCACCTGCCATGTTTTTGTGGTCCCTGCTGTCTTAGTCCAGCCGGCGGTAATACGATTCCCGCGAATAATGCGCACCCGCGCCATCGGCGCAGCCTCAGCCGTGTAGGTCTGGTTGCCGGTCAGACGAATAACGGCATCATCACCGTAATCACCCGCCAGATAAACCACCTTCCCCGCACTGCCCAGCTTCGCCGCGGCAGCCGCAAAAGTCCGGAGTGGTGCATCCTGTTTACCGGTTGCTGTGTCGCTTCCTGTAGGGGATAAATACACCGTCCCGTAACCCGAACCGGAGCTGGTACCGGCTGCTGCACCGTGACGGAAGGCGCTGGATGGCCCGCCGCCAATGAAGAAATTACTCATCAGGATATCGCCGGAGCCGGCGATATAAATGCGGAATGATTTTGCAGCCGGGTCAATCACGACCCCATCGAAACTGATTTCCGTATCGCTTTTGATGAGCATGCCAGCAGGGAAAGAGAGCGTGCTGCGGGCCAGTTCGTTCGCTGCAGAACTTCCGTCAATCGTTTTGTACTGGATAAGCAGAATACGCAGCTGCTGGGTACCGGCAGTTTTTGATTTGATGTTTGCACTGACTGATATCGTGCCGGCGTCAATTTCAGTTCTCAGTATTGAGCGCGTGAAATACCCGACCGCATCGACAAATTTCAGTGACGCGACATCGCTCGTCACGACGCGGGTCGGAACGGGAGCCGTCCAGAAGGTATTAATGTCGTTAAATGCTTCATCGGTATACACGTTCGGGAAGATCCGCTCCAGCAGCCAGCCCTGTCGGGAACGGCTGTTCTGAACCGAGGCCGTAATAAACGGGCTGGTATAATCGAACACCACGCGGCGATATGGTGGGCGGTAATACGCCAGTCGCCCCTGGCAGAGCATGATGTTATCGAGCGTCACAGAGTGAGCGCTGTCCGAGACAGACCAGTACACAATCACACTGTCGCAGTTTGCCGCGATATCCAGCGGAACATTCACCTGATAACCGGTGACTGCGGTGAGCGGATACCGGGTTTCAGTGCGTGAAATTTCCTGCCCACTGGCATCAAGCTGAATAACAATGCTGCGATCGTTCTGTCGGCTGTTCGGCGTCAGGGATAAAATTCGAAACGAGAACAACGCCTGCCCCGGATTTATTCCAAGCCCGCCCAGGGTTATCTGATACTGAATGAAGGCGAGGTTTGCGTCTTTGCTGGCGAGACTCAGCGCCGGGCGATCAGTCACGCTAACGACGGTGCTCAGTGCATTCGCAGACTTATTATAAAAGCCCCCGGCTATATCCAGCTGAGTCCGGCCGGACGCTGGCGCGGTGGTGATCAGCGCGTAGTTGTCGTCATACCATTTATTTGGCGTGCGGAAAATTTCGCCCAGGCCATCGGTGTCTGATTTCAGTTTATCGAACGCCGCTTTACCCACTGCCTCAGCAACATCAATCGCAGTACCGTTCGCGTTCCGGTAATAGATAAATGAGTAATCGGACCCACTGCCCTGCGGCACGCGGAAATATTGCTTGTCCGTCGTCCCGGTCAGGCCGCTGGCTATGCTGTCAAATGTGAAACTCGCGGTATCGAGAGAGGCAACGATGTCGTCGATTTCATCATTAATGCCAGCGATTGTCCTGTGCTCACCACCAAGGCGGTCGATGTAGCGCTTTGCGCTACCGGTTGTGAACTGGTCGATTTTTCCGATATTAAACTTCAAATCCTGCGGTGCTTCACTCGGAACAGGGTTCTGGGTAGGTGTAGTAGCCATAATTTTTCCATTAAAAAACCCGGCACAATGGCCGGGTTAGCACGGGATAAGGTTTGCTCAGGAGTAAATCAGATCACTGTATTCTCGAGCGGTAAGCGCGGTAGTTCCGTCAGTGCCGGGGGTCTTGTCGGTGATTTCCCACTGAGTGGAATCCAGCTCCTCAGATGTTGCGATGAAGTACCGTGACGGTGACTGCACGTCCATGCCGTCATAAATGTTGAGTTCGATATCAGGAATGGACGCATTAAACCCGAAAGCGGTATCCGTGAGAGACTGCACCGGATAGCGAGCTGTCGGCATGCCGAGATAGTCCGTGACAACCACAAACATTGAGCCGGTGAAATTAATGCGTTCACTGGTTTCAAAATCATTGCCGATCCGCGAAACGATATACCCCGATTGCTGGTTGGTGTCGTAGGTGTCCACAATCTGCACCATGTTGCCAACGTTCACCCATTCACCATCTGCAAGGGCTGTGATGCTCATTGCCATGCGTGAATAGATGAGTCGTTTGCACTCCCGGAGCGCTCTTTCATCAGCCTGGAAAGCGTCACGGATATACATCATCTCGAATTTCTTCGCTTTTACAGGCGCACCAGAGACGATGGCACCATTCACTATCCGGTACCGGATGAAATCCTGTTTGTTTGTTGACGGGTTGCGGAACTGCACCTCCACTCCATCGAAGCCGCCAGGCAGCGTCATGTCGTAGCTCAGCGAGTAACCGGCCTCGACAGTGTTGTTACGGTTGAATACCGTAGCCGGACTTGTTCGTTTCTTGTCACGAACAAACGACATCACCCCATCATCCCAGAATGCCGTCACGCTGGCCGCGTCGCAGATTGCTTCCAGCCGCGCACCGAGTGATACATCCTCATCGTCGAAAGTGTAATCGAAGCGCCCGAGTCGCGGGTCGATTTCATCAATTTCAGCCTGAATCTGGTACAGACCGTACAGGTCAATATTGCTCTCCGGTTGCCCTCCCATAACGAGCCATGTATGCGCCGCCGCATCTGCAAATCGGCGTGATGGCCGCAGCGTGTAATCCACTGACTGCGTACTCAGCGAGTAGCTGATGGTATGGCGATTAATCAGCGCGTTGTATTTCAGTTCGCGACCGGTAGAGTTCTCCGTCGCGCTGACTTTGATGATGACCGTTGTGTCATTGGGATGGCTGACGTTAGTCCTGACGTTGACTGCATGCACTTCCTCAACTTCGAGCTTGCTTGAGTCGCTGGAGTTATCCGTCCTGTGGAAGGACAATGAATAGCGCCCCCGACCGGCAGCAGGTGTGATTTTGTCAGTCCGGTAAAACGTCTCGCTGTTGTAATCGTGAGGAGTCGTTTGCCGAAAAGTGAATGTCTCAGTTGTGCCAGGTACCTGACTGTTATCTTCATTCACTTTCCAGATTTGCAGTTGCCAGTTCGTTTCACTGTTGCCGCCAAGGGCGGAACTGGTATGAACCCAGAGCTGATCGGAATCGATAGGCGAAAAGAACGGACCAACTGTCAGAGCAGCGTTGTCATTCAAAATGAATTTAGTGGTGTTGATCGTTGCCGCTGCGATATACGGGACACTGGAGCCATTGATAGTATCAAATGTAAAAGTGTAATAAGAAACTGGGTCAGTTACGGCGCCATCATCAGATTCTTCGGCACTAATCAGATTAGCAAACAGTGTCACATCTTCGGTCTTTGTGCCGCCAGTTACCGGATAGGTGATGTTAAGAATGAAAGAAACGGCATGTGGCAATGCCAGGCCCATAAAATAGTCAAATTCATCCTGCTTAACGATCTTCACTGCAATCTGACCGCCTGCGTAATTGCCGCTAATCATTGTTGATGCAGTCGCTGTCTCGACAGGGACGCCAGTATCCTCGTTTTTACCCGGCACCTCCTGCCCGTCTACATCGTCGAACTCGTACCCTTCATAAACAATGGGTATCACATCGCCAGGTTGGTGAATTTTGTATGAAGCGCCCGCCATTGAACCAACGTTAGTCTCTGAATAACGCATCTGGCTGATACCGTACTTACCCACGCCGAAGTTCATGAACTGAGTGACCACTTTCTTGTTGTTCACGTATTCGAAAATAGCCTGTTGGATCAGGTCGGGATACGCACGAATCAGGCCGTAGTTATCAGGCCTCGCCTCACCGTTACGGGCGATGTTGGTTTGCCCTTTCAGGCTGTTATTCGGTGATGTCTTGCTTTGCCCTGCAGCTCCGCCAGCATTAGGCTGCTTAATGAAAGAGCCCATCACCTTTTGCGTAAATTTTATTGGGTTGAAGTGTTCAAGGGGGTTGAGAAGGGTTTTAGCCAGACCGCCATCTTTTGGCTGGTCAAAGATGATAATCCGGTCATCGGCATGGATGGTAAAATCCGCATCATCATCATCCTGCAGTTCTCGCCCGTTAATGATGGCCCGAACATCAGAATGTACACCTGCAGCTTCAAACCACTCGCTGAACGTCGCCCCCACTGGCACCTGCACCCGTTGCTTCGGCAGCCCCGGCACCCTCTGTATTTCGATTACCGGCATACGAGTAAATCTCCGTCCTGGTAAATAATTTCTGGATAGTTCGAATCTGGTCAGAACGGACGCTGCCATTTTCACCGCGGCTATGTAGTGCCCTGCCATCGACAATCAGTCCTACATGCACCGGCTGCGCGCCGTAGTACGCGATGAAAATATCGCCGTCGCTAAAGTGTTCCGCCCGACTCCAGTACACGACTTCACTATCAAAGCACGTTATAAAGTCCTCGCCTGCTTCGTAGTCAGGCGAGTGGTGCAGCTCAATGCCGAGAACGTGCCGGTAATAGAGAATCACCAGGCCCCAGCAGTCTGACGCATCGAATGTGCAGGCGCGGTTATGCCAGGGTATGCCAATTACCCTTTTCAGAAATTCAGATTTAGACATTTTTTAGACCAGTGAACTCTTCGACGTTGTACAGCAGGCCAATGTTGGCATTGAGCGGGTTCTTGATTGTCAGTGACACGGTGACGTCATTGGCATCCAGGCTGATGTCGCTCACGAACAGCGTCCACGCCTTGAGCGGAGTATTCATATCGGCGGCATCAAAACGCTGACGGGTAAACTGAATTGGCTCAATACGTCCGTACGCCTTCCACTGCTTAAGTTGCTGTTTAAAATCCGACGCCATGCGGCTGAATTTAACGGTTGAGGCGACAATGGGTGTGGAACTCTGCTGACTCTCTGCGATTTCCATCCGGCAAGGCTGATAAATCTTCCCGGCAAAAGTCTTGGGAAAGACCTGACCGGCAACGAAACGGATGTACCCAAATGTCGTGCTGTAGATGGTGATTGTGTCGTAGAGGATTCTATTCGGGCGACGGCTTTTGATTTCTCTGAATGTCGTCATTATGGCGCCCCCGGTATATCCACAGTTACGATGACATCAAGGAAGCCACCCGTCCCCGGCGGAAACTCAACTATCACGTCTGCATACTGGTCATCAGAATTGTTTAATTTCCTGCTGATAACATCGCCTGACCATGTGAATAGCGCCCCAGACTGAGTCCAGGTTGGTTGACCAATAAAATGTAGCTCCTGCATCTCCGCTTGACCGTTATCACCAGAGCCTATGCCAACCGGCATGTTGAACCACTGATTACCGTTATCCAGATATAGCGGACTACGAACCCACTGCATGAATGCACGGTGCTGATCCCGAGTGAATATCCATGTCAGGGAGAATCCGGTTTTCAGGTCGTCAGTGAGCTTCTGGAAGATTGGCACGCCGACTTGTGGCAAATCGGTGCGAAAGCCGGTATCAGGCTTAGGTGTTTTCGACTTCTGGGCCAGCGGTAGCCAGTCCGGGTAATCAATTGCCATTTACCTTTCTCCGGGCAATAAAAAACCCGCCGAAGCGGGTTAATGTTTATATATCAGTTTGAGTTAATCAGCCCATCCTGACTTGGTGTTTATTGCCGACTCAGCCATTGTGTATTTCTCAACAATGTCATCTTTAAACAAGATGGTCAGCTCTTTCTTCGTGCCGCTAGTGCCGTTATGGAACAGGCCGTAGAAGGGGATGAATGTCTTTCCATCGACCTTCACCTTGGCAAACGCATACTTCCAGATTTCCTTCCCACCGTCAGTGAATGAGACATTCTCCGGGGAGCCAAGCATGGTCTTAATCTGTGCTTTCGTAGTCGAACCTTCTTTAATTTTCGACTGCATGCTTGATTCTGTTTCTTTTTGCAGGCGCTTATTCCCGGAAGATGCGCAACCGACCAGCAGCATAGCCACCATGGATGCGACCAATAATTTCTTCATATCCCTGTCCCTTTCCCTATCCCAAAAGTAATATTTTGTTACATGGTATCAGAGAGATGGCGCAAGGCAACGCAAAAGACACACAATTGAACAGGTTATTCTCAAAGTGCTTCCTAGTGACGTACAGCCAAAAAACCAACAGCCCACCTGAGTGGGCTACTCCATTGCTCTTGGGGTGGCGCTTGTGTTCCGCGTTACAGCCTGGCGCATTGGGCCACCCTGGTCCATATCAGCAATGAACGCCTGAATTGTGACCATATTTCCATTCTGCGTTGCTTGTGCATCAAAGCTATGACTATTTGACGAGTAATCATTGAACTGAATGGAGACTTGTATTTGCCCGCAACTTCCACCCTGCATATCCTTGTTACTGATAACCTTCCCGTTATCTCCGGGGATCATGAATTGCTTACCGCTGCTGGCTTGGTAGATTTCAGGCATACCACCTTCGCCTACCTGGTACATTGAGCCAGCCGATACCGGCCCACCATTCTTACGCTTTCCAGACAATGAGCTTGATAGCGCCATTGCAGCTATAACTGCGCCAATACCGATTGCAGCCGCACCACCAAATGAGCCAATTGACGCTACGATAGCCGCTGGAGTCCATGCGGTAGTTGTGGCTGCCGCAGAAGACACGCTCGCTGCCGTTGTGGTAGCAGTACCTGCTACGGCTGCGGAGGTCGTTGCTGCTGTGGCTGCTACTTGCGCGGCACTACCAGTAACCGCAGATTTAATCCACTCAACTCCCATCTGCATGAAGCCATTGATAAGACTATTGAGTGCATTGCTGGCTAACGAACTCATAGCTTCTTCGGCTGTCATGCTTTGCGTGATGATCCCTGTGAAAGCATTTGAGGCGTTACCAGCCAATGACTCAAATCCAGCAGCCAGAACCTGATTCGCCTGGCTCTGGTTTTTGAATAATTCCCACTGCGCCGCGATGCGTTGCTGCTCATAAACTGTGTCGAGTGCGTTGCGTTGAGCCAGTGCGTTCTGATGAGTAATTACACCCTGCTGTTCGAACTGTTGGATTTGCGCTAACTGCTGAGCGTGCTGATTTGCCAGTTCCTGGACCGGATCAACAGTTCCGGCTGCTTGTTGTTGCGGAGTTACCGCCTTACCAGCTTTTATTTTAGCTAGATTAGTCTGATGCTCTTGCTCAATGCGCTCCGACTCACGACTGTATTGCTCCTGTGAAATGAGCAATTGCCCGTTAGCATCCTTCGCCCCCCTAAGCATTTCGAGTTGGGATTTCTGAGAGGAGTAATCAGCATCTTCTTTCAGTTCCGGGATAGTATTTCTGGCCTTGATTGCAGCGGAGGTATCCCAAATAGCAGCGGCGTAATCCTTGACCTGTTGGATTTGCTCGGCTGACGCAGACTTCCCAAGTGATTGTTCAGCGCGCAGTATCGCCTGCTCTCGGCTAAGATCCTGAGTTGAGCCTGCCGCCAACTCTGACTGTTGTTTCAGATTGGCGAGTTTTTCCGCCACTGATTCAGCCCGTGTTGCAGCCTGTTTCCCGGATGAAGCGGCCTGATCCGCTGCTTTCTTTTGCGCCCTCTGCGCTTCAATGGAATCGTATTCGGCGGCGGCTCGCTCACGTGCCAGACGAACGTCATTATCGTTACCGCCAAGCTTACGGATCTCCTGCTCAGCTTTTAACTGAGCACGCTTACGCTCATTCAGTTCACCTTGTAATTCAACTTGAGAATTAAGATTATCGAGGTAATCCTGTACTCCCTTCGGGCGCTCAATCTTAATACTTGATGAGTTGAAGTTATTTTTCTCATCAGCTGCAAACTTGAACATTTTACCGAGGTTATTCATTAAGCCTGCAGTAACTCCAGCAACTTCACCATCACGGCGCAAAAGTTCAATACCTTGCAACAACGTCCCATTAAGTTGGGCGCGTAACAAACCTACGCTGCTGACTGTCTGGCTTAGCTTCCTTTCCGCTGCATCAACCTTTCCAGCTTGTACCGACAACTTACGATTAATTTCCGCATAATCCTCCGCTACAGCGGCAGCACCACGTATTTGAGCTGCCTGCTCTATGAAGGTTTTGCGTTGGGCAAGCTCATCATATTCTTGTTGCAAACCTTCAATAGCTACGCGCTGGTCAATGATTGACTGCTCTGCCTTTGCGATATTTGCCGCAAGTTGCGTCGAATTCATTTCCTTCATTTTTGCCAGCACCCCATCCAAGGAGTCAGCAAACTCTATGCTTTCTTGTCTGGCTTGTTGAGCTTTCTGGCAGAAATAAAAGATTGCAGCACCAGCAAGCATAGCCGCCCCGGCTGGCCCACCGATTAATGCAAGAGCACCACGCGCCATACCCATGGCCACTGAAGCATTACGCGCAGCAGTTGCTGCCGTGTTTTGGGCTGCGGCTTGTGCAATTTCGGCCTGAGCAAGGCTAAGTGAAGAATTTCGAGCAGCAGTCTTTGCGGCGATCAAGTTGTTGAGAGCTATGGTCTCAGCAGAACTCCCTCGGGCTACGTTGTATTCAGCCTGAGCAAGATTTAAAGCGGATGCAGCAGCTTCTTTGTCTGCCAGAGTTTTTCTTACCAGTGTATTGGCTTGAATCTGTATTGCCTGTGCAGCCTGCGCTTCCGCTACGGCCTGCTGTTTACTGGCAGAAATGCTTTGAAATTTTGCTGTTGTTGCCATCGCAAGAGCGCCAACATACCGCGCCCCCATAACTCCAGCGAATATCATCGCTGCCGATGTACTGGAATCGATAACACCTTTCATCTGCTCGGCGTTATTGCCAAACGCAAGCATCCAGTCAGCAGCTTTGATTAATCCATTTGTAAACTCCTGCAATGCTCCTGTTTGGTTCTCAAATGAAACCAGAATTGAAGTAATTGCTGTGCGTAAACGAACAGAAGCATCAACCAAGTTATTAGACATTCCGGCAGCTGCAGCACTATTTTCACTGAGTGACTTTCGAAGACCTTCAGTGAGCTGGCGAGAGGTCAGTTGCCCAGCAGCCCCAAGGGCTCGGATAGCAGCCGCTGACTTGCCACTCGCCGCAGCAATGTCATTAATCACCGATGGAATGGCAGTGGTTAGGGTTTCCCACTGGTCGGCGGCAACCTTCCCAGTGTTTACAGATTTTGAGAATGCATCAATGGCGGCGCCAGCTCGATCTGCTGAAGTCGCATTTTTAACAAAGGCATATGACATTGAGTCCTGAACATCCATAGCCTCGCTTGTCGAATAGGCCATGCTTCGCAGACTATCAGCTGTACGTATGTAGAGTTCCTGCGCTTCCTGCAGTGAGCGGTAAGTCCCATTCGCTGTATCAAGAAGACGTTTCTGAACCATCTCGAACTCGGACTGACTCGCTGTCGCCATCTGTACGCGTTCAGCCATTTCCTGGTATTTCTGAACCATGTCAGCCATTTCACGCAGGGCAGTGGCTGCAATAACTCCTTTGATAGTTGTGGCTAATTTCGACAGTCCAGTATCAAGGTTTTGAGATGCTCGGTTAGTTTTATCAAAGCTTTGCTCCATACTATCGAGCGCGCGGTCTGCTTGTCTCTGACCTTGCAGGAGCGGCGCGACATCAGCGCCTACTTCGTAGTAAATTTCACCAACATTTGTGGACATCCGCTTTCTCCGGGCATTAAAAAACCCGCCGGAGCGGGTGATCATATTTATGCTTCTTTTGCCAATCGACGCTTACGCCTTTCGAAGTATTGATCGGCTTTCGAGTCGTATTCTTCCTTGGTATATCCCTTTTCAGCGGGATATTTATCAGAAAGCATCAACTGGAATTCAGTCATGGTTAACTCTACCGCCTCAGTCTTTGTCATACCGAAATGATTTCTAGCTGACCTGATATATTCAAAAGCGTGAAACTCCCTGGTGGCTTCACCAGTTTCATGTCGTTGAAGTTTCCTGACTTTGGCCTTACCAATAATTCCGTGGACAATCAAAGACTGTGCAATCAGGACCATATTAGCCAGCGGCATTGCTCCCTTTTTATAAACGAACGTCCATTTACCCGTTCGCCCGGGGATAATCTCGCCGATTAATTTTGTCAGATCACTGTCACAGCAAGCGCTGATCACAGAAATAGCAGCCATTATTGCTGGCTTTGCGGTTTGCTGTCTTGAGATATAACTTATCAACCATTCTGGAATCTCCCCGTAAGCATCCATTGCACGCTTTAATAGGGGGGTAACTTCATCATTATGCAAATCATAAAAGGCCCTGACTATTTCCTCAGGATCTCCAATTCTCATCATTGCTCGGAATGAGGGACGCAGCAGATACTCAGTCTCTCCAATTGCAATCGAACATTCGCCTATTTCTTTTATAGGGTTCATAGCTACCTCATAAACAAATTCAAGGGCAGACTCGCTGCCCTTTGATTTGATTAAACGGTAACGGTGACGGTATGAGTTGCTAAGAACTCGCCATCCACCGTCCTGACGGTAATTAATGCCGTCCCGGCAGTTGCGCCAGATGGCGCAGACACAGTTACAGTATTACCTGCAAATGCTGCTGTCGCTCGCGAGGGAACTGAGGACGACACTGTAAATTGCCCGTTGTCTGCATCTACCGGTGCAACAGTGACCGCGAATGCTGTACTGGACCCTGCCGCAATAGAACTGGTAGTTGGGGTGAGTGTTACACCTGTGACCGGGATATCAGAGTCTGCTTCAATGATTTGGAATGTATTGCCGTCATTAAGTTTCAACTCTGCGCTGTACGTAACAATTTCTTTAACCCCGCCACCGTCGCTCAGGCCAGAGGCGACCATGTACCCAATGTGATAGAAGTCGCCCCAATGAAATCGCATCCATACAGTTGGTTGGCGGCGTGCACGAACTTCATCAACCACGTACTTCACAAACTGTTGAATTCCAAATTCGTCAGAACGGTCGTTGGTACGCACCTCACCATCAATGGAATACGTAGGATCAAGACTTGCAATCATGGTCGCGGTAAAGCCCCCATCATCTGCATCTGATGTTAACGTTTCAGGATTGAGATCCCATGTTGCGGAAGTAGGCAAACCTAACAGCTTCCACTCCCCCTCTGCCGGCACGGTATCGGGGCAACCATATGCCAACTCAAGCGTCTTAGCTCGACCAATAAGGCGATCAAAACTGGTTGGGCAACCTTGCATAATTACTTACCTCTTACTTTAGAAATAAAAAAGGCCGCCATGGCGACCTTGTTTCAGTTGATGTTATTACTCACCATAGAGGCAAGCGAATTGCAGCCTATAAACGGGCCTGCCTTCATCTGTTAAAACTGGAGGTGGAAGAAAGCTTATGGCCTGTATTTGCCCTACGTACTTATCCGACAACGGATGCTTCTCTACGTAATCCAAAATAGCTTGAGAAGCCGATGTGGTTAAAGAACGTTTGTCTTTAGGGCCGATCACATCAACAAGAACATAATGCTCACCGCTGTCTGAATTAGGTATTCCTATGCCGTTATTCGGCCTGAACACAATGAACGCATCAGAAGCCTTTTTCGTATCTTCAAAGAAAGTTAGTTGCACAATACGTCCATCATTAAGCCCGGCAGCCTGAAACATATTTCTCACGCGCTCAAACATAGGAGGATTCATACCGATAGTTCCTTATAAACCACAGCATCTATCTGCCCCCGTGTATCATCGAACCCCTTAGTCAGGTATTCCTTTTCCGCCGTCGCACGACGGAATTTCTGCCGAACATTGGGATCGTGAACCGACAATGCATATTTTGCTGAATAACCGACACGACCCGTAACCAGAACGCCATTAATTAGAAGTTCACGGAACTGGCTATTGATGAGAGTTGATGTATCGATTGCTGTATAGAGCGCCGCTTGCGAGCTACCGATAATTAGCGCCGACTGAATAGCTCGGGCAATTTTACGGCCAGAGATATCCTTTATAAGATTATCTAAATTAGATTTAGCTTGCTTGATACCTCTGACTTTTCCAGCCATTAATCTCCCGTTATCAACGCAAAATCGTCCGCTATACGATCAAAAGTGTCTGCATAACGAATTATTCGCAATAACTCATCTGCGCCAGCTTCAAGTGGGTCAATTAGCACTGACTCGCCGATCAGGATGTAATCCCCTGAGCTTGCATCGGCATATTCAGTCCAGATGGTGTTTTTAACTACAACTTCCGATCCGAGATCTCCCATGGCTGCAGAGACACCAGCAATTTTCTTACTCAATCCCCCTTCGTAATCACACATGATTTTCACTGGGGTAGCATAACCAATCGGGTCACCATAGGTATTGTTACCAAGGTTGCGCCAGATTGTGGCCACCGCTGTGTAACTCCAGTTTGCAGCTGCTGAGATAATCCACCTCCTACAACATTGGCAGAGGAACTGTTCTCCCCGCCATGCTGTGCGTGCAATCGCTCAGATAATGAATCTGCCCCTCAGTCACAAATGAATGGCAAGTGAATGGCTTGTCTTTCGTGGCGTCATCAAATTCTTCTGGGTTATCACTGGGAGTGAAACCAGTAACTAAAACGCTGGGGGTAAACGTTGGCTTATCCATGCTTTCATTCCATGCCCATCGAGGTCCACTACCAGCACCCACCTGCACCACATGGCGGCTGCCACATCCAGGACACATGAACGATAATCGGTTATCACTCGCTTTCTTTACTCGCTCGTTCATTCTTTCCACCTCTCAACCTTTGCACCCGTCGCGCGAATGGTCACGCAGTTGATCACCCACTCGCCGGAGCTGTTCACATACCCGGTGGTTTCCCGTCCGGTATCCGTTTTCACCCACACTCTGGCGAATGGCTTCGGCTGGCTTTCAGTTATGGTCTTCCACACCATCAGCCCCCCACAACCATAAACAACCCAACCGAGTTGCCCGCGCTAATCGGCAGCTCACCTGTGCATCCACTCGTATCCAGCCGCGCAAGTGAATCACTCAACCATGTAATGCTGTCCTCGCCATATTCAAACGAGCGTGACGCCCCAGATGGCGCACCTTGCGATTTGAGTCGCCGCGCCCCGGATGATGCCGACATTAAAGCCGCCGCATAAAGCATAATGAGTTGCTGAGTGCATTCGTCATACCCGGCGCCAACCATGCACGGGATGATTTTATTCACCTGGCAGAGGATCGGCGTTAGCAGCGCGATGGGGATGGCGTAACCCAATTCACTGAGGAACGCCTGCATGTCTGCCGGTGTGATTGGGTCAGCCATGATTACTTGTCCTTTTTGGTCGCTGCTGCCAGTGCCGCTTCCGCTTCGTCGGCTCGCTTAGTCTCTGCTTTCAGAGCTTGAGTGTGAGCCAGCTCTTTTGCTTCCGCTTCGTCGGTCAGTGTTTTCACATGCTCAAGAGCGTCGTCGAGTTGCTTCTGAATGCCGCTTACGTCTTTGCTTTCCGGAGCGGATGGCGTGGCAACTTCAAACACCAATTTCTCACCTTTCTTTTCAGATGATTTTTCAGCCTTGGCCTGTGTGATCCACTTATCGGCGACCGAATCATCAACGTCATAAACCTGACCAACCTCCAGTTTCTGGAGATTGGCACCGGCAAAAAGGTTTGCTACCAAAACTTTTACGAGTGCCATTTTATTTCCTTAGCTGGATGCGTGAATGACAGAGTAATGACCGTTGATGTCCTGCTTAACCATCAGGCCAGCAGCACCCCATGTGCGCCACACGTAGTCAGAGTTGTAGTACTGGCGGGGGTCGGCAACGGTACCGAACGCCTGGCCGACGATTGGAGCAATAACGCCTGCACCCAAGGGAACAATCAGGATTTCATTACCGGTTAGCTCTGCGTCTTCTTTGATGGCTGAAATACCAGACAATTTCGAGATTTCTTCAAGCACCGTGCGCAGGGAGTTCACGTCGAAATACTGCTCCCAGTTCGACATAATTTCGCTGGATACGTACCAGGTCTGCTGCCCGTACTGAAGGTTTTGCAGCTTCAGTACATCACGCAGTGCAATAGCAGCCGCACGCATGGCTTTAGGGTCGGTGCTGGTTGCGAAGTTAACGGTTAGTGTTACCTGAGCTACTCGTTCGTCATGACGCAAGCCTTTCCAGGTCTTGTCATCAAACTTGATGTAGTTACCAGCGGCGTCGCGAAACCCTTCCCAGATGTAATCCACATACTGGCGACGAACATCATCAACCGAGCCTGACTGAGCATCAGCCAGAGAAGACAGAGCGGAGCCTTTGTTAAATACCGGGTCACGCCAGTTGAATTTAAAACCGCTGTCGTGAATTGGGACCATTGTACCGTCGAAGGTATAGGACTTCGCATCCAGTGCCGCACCAATCTGGCCTGACATGGATGTGTGAGCCCAACCACGACCACCATTACGAGCATATTCATACACCGACTCTTCAAGACGAACCGAGCGGGATAGCGGCATCAGGTCGTTCAGTAGCGTGAACTCAGTGGTGGGCTCAAACTCTTTGAGAACCGTCTGGTCGTAGGCTTTGTAGAGACGGCGAATGTCATCCACCGCGTTAATGGCGTCCAGTGCTGGAGCGTTCGCAGCCTCCCCTCTTATACGGGTGCGCGCGATAAAATCTGCCACAGCCTGGGCACTGGAATTACGGGCAAACTTGAGCTCATTGAACTGAGCCATGACAGCCTCAAGGTTCCCTGTCTCGGTCGCTTTCTTCATTGAAAATGCAAACATTCAGTGCTCCTTACTTAATGACAACGCGCAGGAGCTGGCCTGCTGTCGCAATGGTGTATGAACGGTCTTCTTCAACATAGGCGCGGGTTGATTCGCTTCCTGCCTTTGGTTTTACTCGACCGTTAGCAATGGAAAGGGGCTGGCCTTTGGTATACGTGCCGGCTGCTGCTGGGACGTTAAAGAACACGCCAGTCGTTGGATGCATGCCAACAACCCAGTCCCCCGCTGGAATAATGTCGTCTACCGTTTTGCAGCGCAGATAGTCGTAATTGGCGACATAGAGAATTGCATCTTCATTGCCATCGACCGACGCGGTGAATTTCTTCGAGGTGTTATCAAAGAAACCGAGCGTTCCAGGAGGGGTATTAGCCGCCGCCGCGCCTTCTCGATGAAGTTGCGGATTTGCAAAAATGCCACCTGCATGAATTACGTGCTTACCGTCTTTAGCCATTTCTGATTACTCCGGCATTTCGCTGAATGAATCGTTAGAGTTAACCTGGCGGAATGCACCGCTAAGCCCGGTTGATGTCTGGCACTGAGCAAACAGTTCTTTCAACGGTTCGCCGTCCAACGCGTTCACGGCCAGATCGGTCATGCCGAACTTAGCTTTCACCGCGGTACGCATTTCGGTGCGTTGCTGGTCTGCGTTAGCAGTCAGGCCAGATTTCACAGCAGCCAAATCGTCAGCGAATGGCTGGAACCAGGCTGGCGCTTGCTCGCTGTTTGTGGAAGTGCCTTTATCCTTCTTATCGGCCTCTTCTTTGTCTTTTTTGGCCTTCTCGTCAGCGTCAGCTTTCGCTTTGGCATCTTCGGTGACCATCTGGTTGTATGCGTCCATCAGCTCAGCCTCGGTCTTGCCTTCGACCTCTTTGCCTTTCGCTTTCAGCGCGTTCGTGATGAGTTCTTTCATCGGGTTTGCTTCCTCTTTGACGTGCTTAGTGTTGGCGCTGAAAAACGCCATGAATTGGTTGAAGAATTGCTTTAGTGCGGGGTCTTGCGGGTCTGGAATGTCGGAATCAGCGAGGTTTACGGTTTCAATTTCCTGCTCATCACCTTCGGCATTAACGAAAATGCCTACGCCTTCCTCCGGCGTTCCGGCTCCTGGCTGGTCGAGCAGTACCGCGACATGGTCGAAATCCATGTTGGTGACGATTTTCTCGTACCGCTTCCCCCTGGATTCACCGTTGGCCGTGATTTCCTTGTGAAGCAGGCCCGTTGAGATATGCACTGGCTCGACGTTCTGGCCAGCTGCCATTGCATCGAGTCGCTCAACCAGTCGCCTGCCGTTCTCACTGTTTGCAGCGTAGTTTCGGTCGACGTACATATCCCCCGTAACCTTGCCACCCTGTCGGTTAACGTTCTGCAACCAGGCACCTACGTGGTAATCATTCACCGCCTGAACATCCCGGGCTGAGATATGCTTGCCATCAACTTTCGGGTGACCAAACGGCATAGGGTTGCGCTCAAGCGACTTGTAGCTCTTTTCAATTTCTGCTGCCGGGTACAACTTCCGGTTCATCACGATGTCATCGACAATGGGCGTGACGCCGCGAACCACGATGTGTGGCTTGCCGTTGATGGTTTCAGTAGCGATGTTTGAAGCGGAGTTGATGACCGAGAGCACGTTTACGCAGATGCGTGACATGCTGAGTCCTCATTGGTGGATTTCAGGCAATAAAAAAGGCCGCCTTAGCGACCTTATTGTGATTACTGCTATTTTTTACAGTGGCGCGTTTCAAAAAGCGCCTCGCCAAGTGAAGCAATTTTGTACCGTTCAAACTCATCCGTTTCATCGGCCGCAAGAGCATCGAGTTGCTCTTCAGCGTCATCGGGTAACGGTATGCTATTAATCAGTTCAACGGCCTTATCAAAGTTGCTCATCGTGCCTTATCCATTTCTTTCAACCTCGAGAGTAAAGGAGGATACAGTCGCCGCTCCGCTTCTTGTGGGTTCTCAATATACAGAGAAAACGCCTCCGCAAGGTACTCGCTATACTTCGTCCGGCTGTACGCGCTCATCGCATGTTGCCATCCCTCCTGGAAAGCTTGCAGCCCTATTGCATCCAGTTTATCAGGAAATGACCTGTGCAGAACGTGACCGTATTCATGTGCAAACACTCCCCTTGGAGTCGCCACAGCGTGCCAGGCGATTGCATCAGTACCTTGTACAGCTTGAATCAGTGCTTTATTTCCCGATCCTGATACAGCAGCGATGCTTTCCTTGGTAAAAGTATGGGCTCGCGACCTCACATCTATGGCGTGAAGATCATCAGCATCAAATGCGTTTTTGGTTAACAACATTGCATTTGCGCCATGAGAATATCCTCCAATCATTCCCTTGCTGCGTTTGTATTTATAAACATCCCCGGTCACCGAACCGATATACCGTAAAGGCGGCAAATCAAATCTATCCTGCAACTCCTGTGTAAGCTGCATGCAGTTGTTTAACTGCTCAATGTTTACCCCTGCCGGTATTTTTGCATTCTCAGCAATTGTGCCCTTGGCCCACTGATTCACACGAGTTACATTTTTCTGGCGCTCATATTTAGGCGGGATGTAGTCAGCTTTCGCCGCTTGTTGTGTTGATGGTTTAGCCTCTTTGCTTTCGTCCTGGTCACCAGTCCATTGCTTTCTTTCCGCAGCAAGTTTTTCGGCAAGTCCTTCGTTAAAGATTGAGCCGTCATCATTCAGCAGGGCCGGTATCTGGCTACAGTAGCAGTTGTACCGGTTGCCGTTCTCTGCATAGAAAGCTTCCACCTCTTCCGTGGTGTAAATCCGTCCGTGCCGTGATGCATGCCAGGCCCGGGTTGTGGCTTTGAGTGCTGAAAGCCAGAGCATGCCGGTATTAAGCCCTAACCTTTCTTTAGCCCAATCAGATTCTGAACGCTGAGCCTGCCGCAACGCCCCGACCTGCTCAGTCTGAGCAATGGTCTTTGCTTTGCTCATGCTCACATCAAGACGCTTGCTGATAATTGAAGCCGTCTCTCGTGGATTAACGCCGCGCCCGATTGAATCAGCAATCACATTAGCCAGGTCACCGCGAGCGGCATCGCTTATGCCCTTCCAGTCGCTGTACGTGGAAACGTAAGCAGAGGCGACCTGATTCTGGTAAGCGGGAGAGCTTAAAAGTTGCTGTAGAGTCGTCTGACTGGCGTAAACCGGTGATTGTACCGACAGATTGGTGTAAGCGTTCAACGTGCCGCGCTGATACTCCCCGGCTACATATTCAAAAGCCCACAGGTTTTGAACGTTACCTTCGAGCAGGTGGTCATCCAATATTGTCTGCACGATCTGCAGCAGATCAGCTAATTGCGCTGCTGACATGTCATAGATGTACGTGCCGGCGTTAACCTGGTAGAGCGTGTCGGGCTTATTGCCATTGCGAGCAAGGATATAGCCAAACAGAGAGTTGCTCGCCCGTTCGCGCCCGGTTAAACGCATATCGAATAACTGCTTAAGTGCCACCTTAATGTCGTAGTAGCGCTGCTCAATGTCGCGGTACATCCGGTTTACTGCGCGGTAGGATTGCGTCGGGTCAGCTTTGTTGCGCGGTATTATTGGGCTGCCGGGTTTCGATTGATTGTTCAACTGGCTTACCTGTCAGCGGATCGATGTTCTTCGCCGATTCATCAGCGCCCTTGGGTGGCTTAGCGTCCGTCACTGGCTCCAGCTCACCAACTGCACGAATCTCGTTCTCAGTTACCGACGATGTGCCAAATGCCTGCTGAGTATCTTTAGCGACCTGAGCCATAGCCTGCATGTTGGCGATCTTCTCTTTCTCACTCGGCGCGAGTAAATCAGACCAGGCCAGCGTTACCTCTCCATTTTGCGGAGGGTTGATAATGCCCAATGTCCAGAATCGCTGAATGACGCGAGTGATGTAGTCAGTGAGGAAGCCCCAGCGACGACCATTACAGCGCTTGGCCCACTCTGTTTTATCTTCATCAGAAGCGAGGCGGCCTGTCTGCTGACCAAACTGAATGGTGAACGGGCATTGGATAGATGCTGAGAACTCGTTTGCGGCTGCCGTCCAGGTAGGTGTCGGGTCAGCGGCGGCTACTGAAAGAACAGAGGCCTGCCCTGCCTGCATGACGAGCGCGGAGTCAGTACCGCTATTCATGCGACGAATCTTGTCGTTCATCGCATCGCCGAGCTTATCGAACCCCTCATCCTTGGCTTGCTTAATGAGAGAATTGATATCGGTTTCTTTGCTGAACTCTATCCCCAACTGACGGCTGGCGTTTTTCAGGAACCCTTCTGCGCTGCCGCCTGATGTCTTCTCAATGTCGAGCAGCTTGTTGAAGCCAGCGCGAAGCAATGGCACGCCGGCAAGCATGTTTTCATCTTCTGAACCTTCGCAAAGGATGATCACGCGATCTGGATGAACGGTAACACTGCGCACAGTTCCATAAGTGCCATCATCGCCAACTGGCTGCTCATTGAAGTTGTAGCTGACCGGCTGCCCGTAGGTGTCTGACTGAGTATCGATATCGAAGTTACCCGGCTTAATCTGCGCTTCCCATGCTGGGATTAACTTAACCAGTGCTTGATCACCGAGCGCCTTCACTACATCGCGATTAACAGGCTCCCACCAGTTACGGCCATCTTTCAGTTGAAGCAGCACTGCTGAATATCGACCTACCAGGTTGCGGCGGTCAGCATCCTTCAGCTTTGCCCAGTGCTTGCTGAGTAGCTTGGTTGTTGACGACTCCCACTCAGTCGTTTCCTCGGCTTCATCCTTCTCCTCACCATCGATGATTGTGGGATTATCTGTCCAGCATGAATCAAGCAGCTTGTGCACAGCAGCGTGGGCCACAGCGTTACGTTCGTATGCCCGGTAGTAGTTGTCGAAGTTAACTGTGTCTGGATAACCGAATTCATCCCACAGCTTTGTGCGCTTGGTATTCCCGTTAGGTCCCTGCGCGTACAACATGCGCTGCCGCCCGATAGCATCAGCAAGGGCGTTCACGAGGAATTGTTCCCCGCTATTTAATTCACTCACTGAGTGCTCCTTAGAAGAAGATTGCGCCTGTTCGTTTTGGCGAGTGCAGAACGCGGTAACGTGTGGCGTCGTAGTCGTGATCTTCCTGAGTGGTATCTACGTCATCAGGCTTTTTGTCGTCACGAACAAGTACCGGTATGCGGCTTATCCAGCCCCGGCAATGCTCCATGACGTAGAAGGCAGGTTTCTCCGGCATTCCCGATTCAGTTTTCTTGCCTTCAATCACCGCCTCGAGCATGTCAGCAAAGAGTGATGCGCCGTTGATGCGTGAACCAGGCTTTTTATCTGCTGGCAGCCACGTAACGCCCTGCGCTTCCATCTTTTGTGCGATGGACAGCTCATTGTCGCCAGTGTTGAATATCGCGCCGTCAGCGGGACCGGGAATGATGCTGCTACATATGCCAGGCACGATGTGCATCTGCCCTTTCCCTTGCGTTTCCTCTGGCTCGTCGACCTCTTCACCCATCAGGCGCTTATCAACCCATGCAACGCCTTTAGCAACGTTGGTGGATGACATATTCAGGCCTTTGTTCAGCTCTTCAGGTGGGCAGCCATACCACTCGCCAATCAGAATCAATGAACCGGTCGGAGGGCAGAACTTGCGACCATCGGGAAGCGTTGCTTCCGTGCCGTCTGACTGAGCCCACCACAGGTTAGCGAACGGCTTCGATTCGCCCCAGTCGTGAGAGCGGTCAACCGTCCAGCTTTCTGGGATGGTGAATGGCTTGATAACGTGTAGTGATTCATTCCACAGATGGTCAAATCGCCCACCGCTGGTCACATCCCATGAACCTTCAACCCATGCCTTACGACGGTTAGGGTCTTTAATGCTCATCAGCGTGGCGATGTACTGCGGATCGAGATACGGGTTCTCTTTGAACGAGCCGTGAATGGCGACGCGGGTAAGCGTCACGTCCTCATCGCGTTCCGTCTGCGGGTTAAATACTTGCTGCGTTTCGCGGATGATGGTGCCGCGCGGCGCTGGCTCAATGAAACGTTTCTTCACCCAGGTGTGACCGATACCAAACGGGTTGGTCGTGCTGAATGTCTCCAGCGGGATTGGCTTAATCACCGAACCATCATCCAGCGGGTAGTCGTCAGGACGAAACGACGAACGTCGGCATGAGAACATCATTTCGTAGAATTCAGGTGACTGTTGCTTGGTCAGTTCGTTGAAGCCGATGAACGGAAACTCCTGACCGTGATAATCCCAGTAGTCGCTCTCTTCTTTACCAAAACGGAAAAGTAGCTCTTCACCAGTGGGCCACACCCAACGTAATTCACTGGCTGATGCCAGGTAGCGAGCGCCATCATTAAACAGGCGATACATACGCTTGGATTGGGTAATGATGTCGGTGAGGTTTTTATACTCGGTATCGAATATCACGCCGCGCCAGAATGAGCCGTAGCCAACGCCTACATTGCGACGAAAGCGTGCTAACTGCGCGGCTGTCTTACCTGGTCCTCGAGTGCCTTCATATAGTATCTCGTTGCATGGGCAACTCAGGGACAGAGACTGCGACCCGGGCAAAGGTTTCCAGACGGCTTTGTAATTCATCCACCTAAAACCTCGCTCTGCTGTTTCTGTGCTGCCACCTCCCAATCATCAACGCTCGTGCACGACGGCACCGGCATGATGTTGTGAGTAGCTGTGACCTTCTGCTCTACCTGCTCTTTAAATGCCTGAACACGCACATGCTTACCAAGTAGTTCGAGGTTCTTCACCTTATCAGGCCACTTAATCTTTTTGAGGATGGTCTCTGCCGACTCCTCGTTGAAGTTCTGGATGGTCGTACTGATGTCCAACCCGGTAAGGGTAGTTCGCCATGATTTGGGCCAAAGGCTGATCGCCTTGAGGCTGCCGTCATCATTGAGGATGTCCAGAACGTCCATCTGGTCGATTTCAACCAAGCGCCGGAGCACATAATCAGCATCAATGCCCACATCTTCGTTGCGCTTGGCTTTAAGTTCGGCAATCCTGTTTTGAATGACAGCTTTTGACAGCAATTTTGTAGCGGTACGGTTAGCAGTTTTAGCGCTGTACCCCACACGAATCGCTGCCTGAGTGGCGTTTAAATCGATGAGGTACTCGCGACAGAACATATCTTGCTTGTCGGTGAGTGCCATGTTTAATCTCTTACGGAAATAGTAGTTATGGAAAAAGACTCAAAAGAATACATGGACAACTTAGCTAATATTGCTGCATGCATTGTTGGTGCAGGTATCGCTTCTTCACAAATGACGGAAAATACAAATAAAAGAAATGGTGTACTTGTTAAACAGAAAGAGGCATTCAGTGCATTGCAAGAATTTGGCTGCTCACTTCAACAGCAGCATGAAGATACTGGTGAAATCATGATCACAGAGTACTTAGTTGTTGAAATTGAAAGTGGGAAACTCATTCTTAAATTCAATGAAGGCTATAATTTGGTTAATTGGTGGTACCATAAATTTACCTCCTATTGATAAATAATTACGGCTTTCACCGTCAGGCCCACTGGCAAATGAGCCTCGTGGTGATAGCCGTTGTGAAAGTAACTATCGAGGCTATTTTTGTAGCTCAGGCTGCCAAGCGATTCTGTTTTCTTAATGTGAGTTATCTTTTTATCAAAGGCACTCAGTAAATGCCTGCTGTAATGCCTGCCACTAAACGTAGTGGCCACGCTCATGCCCTTGTGTTGATCACCTCAATCAAGTAAGCCGATTTGATAGCCTCCCTGTCCCGTTTTCTCATGCCTCTTTCCTATTAAATTAATCCCATTGATGACCTATGGTAAGACGGAAGTAAACCTGTCATCTATGCTACCGAGGAGATTCTCGATGGACGAAACAATTACTGAAAATGCTATTAAGCAAGCATATAGCGTTACCGTCATGCAGCTATTTAATGTCTATCTAAATTCAGCAAATGATCCCAACACATCAGCAAGATTTCAGGAAGGGCTTCGTCTTGCTATACAAGTCCGAGATGCCTGCATGCAAATCGCCTCCCAAAACCATGCGCCATGAATTTATTAGCGGTCTATTCACAAACTGCCATTACGATGGCCTGCTCATCATGATGGCAATAAAAAAGCCACTAGGAAGTACTAGTGGCCCTTTGACTTTAACCAGTTCTTTAGTGGTCAATTAATACTGTGGAAGTGAATTCACTGCACTTACGATTGGATCTAACGAGAAACCTGTCCCAATGCCGGGATTGGCATTATGATTCATCATTTCGCTAACCATTTGTAATGAACGACTAAACATATCTGCCATGTGCCCAAAATTAACCCCCATTACCTCCACTGACATGTGTTGCGCTGTCTGTGCCAAATAGCCGCGGAGCTGGACAACTTCATTAGAGAGTTGCTGCGCATCAGGCGGCAAAATATATCGACGCTGGGTAACAATGCCTACAGCCTCTCCTGTTTCACGATCAATAATTGGCCCGCCTGAGTTTCCGCCATTAACCATTCCATCAAGAGCAAAGCGCCCATTATCCAGGGGGGCGGAAATGATCCCTTCATTTGTAAGCAACTGAGGTAGGCCGTGGGGATACCCAGCAAAGATTAACTTTTTGCCTCGTGTTGGAGTAAACCCTATGGATGGTTGAAGAACTGTTCTCCCGGCAGGAAGCGGGGATTGTAACCGCATAATCGCAAAGTCGTTATCACCATCAATATGCAATATTTGACCACCGATACGCTCATTCGCTTCAGTTTTAACTGTTACAGAATTAATTTGACGCAAGGCCAGTAAATCACAACATGAGGCCACAACATGCAAATTGGTTACGACCAGGTCTTCTCGCATGAAGCTGAACCCACTACCGAGTGAATCACCAGCAATGACCTGAAATGTTGCGTTGGCTAAGTTTTGATGCATCTACTTGCTCCGATACCAATGAGTGAAATTTCATAGTGAATTCATTCACCAGCATAATTGATGAGACACATCAATTCAGATGCAAAATAATTAATACATCAATTTGTTCGTATCATTTTTGCGCTACACGTAATTTAAGAATGAGCGCTCATGACTAACCAGGAGTTTCACTTTAAAAAGCAATCAGCACGCCAAGTGAAAAAAATTTCTGGTGCTGGGCGAGTGCCTGTTGCAGAACATCAGTACGAATGTATGTCGTTATAGCTGTTCCGATACGGACAGCTGAGTTGCAGACAGACACATACAGGACACTATCAATAGTGACCTGCATATAAAGCGCCGATTTAGAAACTAAAAAGCCACCAATAATCTCAGGCGGCTTAGTAATGACTATTGCGATGTTCGTGATTGTTCAATCGTTCGGATATCAAACTTATCCCTGTTGCACTGCCCCAGCGCAGACAGCAGGTTTACGTTCAAATCCAGACTGGCCCCGTAAGTCAACAGGCCGGGATTACACAAGAATGTTTTCAGTGAAAGCAGGTAGTCAGCATTCATGCCTCGCTCGCTGAATGACTCCCGTTCATCATCGGAAGCGGGCGCAAATCCTTTTGCTCATTTACTGGCCAGCGATAACCGCTAACACGTGAGCAGGAGAACGCTTTGATATTCACTGCATCAGACTGATTTCCACCCAATACCATCAAGTCGCCGTTCGTTGCCTGTCCAACCACAAATCCGACATGTCCACCGCCGTCGCGACTGAATACCACAACACAACCGAAGGCTGGTTCGCGTAACTCTGCGCCCCAGTTGAGGTAGGACTTAGCCGACTCAAAGCGGGTTGATTTGATTCCGACCCGCTCGAGCATGGAACCGACAAAGGCTGCACACCATGGCGTTTCATCATCTTTGATTCCACTGCGTTTGATGTCTTTCCAGAACTGGATAATGAGGGGGTTGTGACGCGGGCCTTTAATCTCCATCTGGCCAATATACTTCCGGGCTTCAACTAACCAGCGTGGTTCCTGCATAGCTAACTCCTGTTAAATGCTTGCGCGATGTTCCCGTTTGCACGCCACACGGCAATGCAGACCATGAAGTTGATAAGCAACTCTGCCGGGTCAACGCCGGTGTAATGCCCGAACCAGATACGGAACGGGATGTAGGCAGCAGCGAGAATGAAAATGTAAGCCAGCCAGGCTAATACTTTGCGATGGCGTCGACCGTTACGCTGGAAGAACATCAGGCGAATGGCGATAAGCATGCAAACAGCAGCGTTGGCGTTAAGCAGTAGTGATTCCCAGTTCATTCCCCACCTCGCTCCAGCTTCGGATTGGCGGTCTTGGATTTCGAGAGAATGCGCAAAAGCACAACTACGGAAATTGTTGAGGCCACCAGCGCACCAATAGCCGGTGATACTTTTACGTGTACCGGTGGCGTCAGAACGCCAAGGGCTGCATTAAGTAGGCCAGCAATGATTTCAGATGCTGTTCCCGCGAAGAACACGCCGCCAACAAAAGAAATGAATGCAAAGATGATTTGCTTCCAGAGCTGATGCTCTTCGGCGGTTAGCACGTACATTGCTGCACCAGTAAGGGCGCATAACATCACTGCTGGTGTTGCTTCCGGAAACATGGTGGCAAACGTCACCCCCGTCGTTCCGGTTGCCACTACCGCAGAGACAGTGAGTGATTCAGCAGACATATTGCGTTAGTCCCTAAATGAAAAAGCCCCGGCACAGGCCAGGGCTAAAGAGATGTTTTCTATATTTCATATATTAAAAAACCACCCCAAAGGATGGCTTTTATATGGTGCCTAATCATTTATTTAGGCATTAGAATCCAAATGCATGAACTCTTCCCGATTCATAAGATTTTTTGCGGTATTAGAATCTAAAGAACCTCGTAAACTACACAATAATTTGTAGTTACTCGGAGCTTCATCACTAATAGCTGCAACACTTAATGTAACGGATAAAGGATTGGAATGAAGCATCGCCTTGATATCTTCGGCAAGATATCTAGGGCAGTAGCCAATGATTTCAGCTGGTTGCGATGCCCGAATAATCACAGCATTTGGGTCATAGTTATTCTGCAAATCAAAGCACAACTTTAACTCATCGTTTACTTGTAATGAAGAGACTCTTTCAGAAGCAGATACAGGCAAATAGCTCAAGCCATGGCAGAAGAATTTATGTTCAAAATAGCCGTCTGGGGAAACTTCAATTCTTTTAAAAATTTGAAGTTCATCCGTTGTCCTTTGCCCGCCGGAGCGTCCAAGAATTTCTAAAGGTGTAGCTGAGTCATTAGTTAAACCTAGCCATTGAATAAAATATGGATACTCCGGACGCCTAGGTGAAAGCAACCGATTTTTAAACAACGGGAATAGCTCCTCAGAAACATATGTTTTGTAAAGATCAACCATCCCACTGAAAGGTGTAAATTTGCTTAATTTTTCGACACCTTTAGTGTAATTAAATGAGTAGTGGGAACCTTTGTTTCTTAAGTTCCCAACAACGTGCCAATCCCTACTGTCTGGAGACTGCCAAGCGACATAGACGGATTCATTATTGTAAATTGACATGTTGTAAAAGCCTTTTTTTATTTTCAATGATGACAGAGCAAGCGAAACTTTTAGCATTTTCCGATGCGGAATTTATCGGCAATCTTTCGAAAATACTTTTAATATCATCATCTTTTAACTCCGATAACTTGTTCATCCAATGAGCCTTTGCTCTTGGGCGTTTTTCACACGCCAATACAAAAGCATCAATTGTCAGCAGTCTTTTCGAGTCTGTCTTCAATTTGAAGAGCTCAGAACGTGCCTTTCGTACAAATGCAGAAACCTTTTGATTTTCATCACGAGTAGTGAGCTTTTCAGCATATTTTTCTTCTGGAAGCTCTCTACCCATACTCGCTGCGTGATCATAAGTGGGACACAAGAAACACTCTTGGGTATCATTATTTAGCATGATAGCCCAGTTCTCATGGTGTCGGTCTTGATTGCTAACCAAGACATCCAGCATTAAATATCCGCAAAAAACATCTCCTGCATTCAAATGGTTAATATTAAAATCAGTGCTTGGCGGTAGGATATGCTCCATATCCAAACAACCAAGAACCCTACTAACCGTATGCTCTCTCACCCTAACAACCCGTTCAACAATGTGCGAAGGCTCGGGGACTGGGTAATCAGCGGTTCGAGTATGTAAAACCTCATTCCCCATAACCATGCGGTACCCAGGCGGAATAATATTTTTGGTTAAAACTCCAAACCGTCCATTAACAGTAGCTAAATCATAATTAGCATGAGGAATTTGAAGTAGCTCACAGAGTTCGGAGGCGCATTTTTCGGACCAATGCTCTCCCGTTGATCCTTTAGAAAACTTGAACATCCATGAATCAGCTTTGGGATCAGGCGAATACTTGAACCAAAATTTTTCTTTAGTACCAAGAGATTCAAGATCTCTCGGAACCACATTCAATTCAATAACTGGATAATTCATTCATTGCCCATCCATAGCTATAGATGGAATAAGAATATCCGAGTTGCAACTATAAATGAACTTCTAAAACCATAACATACACTGTATGCATGTACAGCAGCGTTTGTATGTATAGCATTAAATGCAAAACCCGCACTCGGCGGGTTCGTTAATTCAGTATGCTCGGCGTTACGCGTCTTCGCTGATGAGGTTAATTTGAACTACTGCCACCAAATGCACTGATGGCACAATATCAAATTAGTGGTGATAATGGTCGATTTAATCCAGTTTTGCAAGAGTAAGGCGTGAATTAGTCGTCTTTTGTTGTGATCGTGTTCTCGAAGCTGAACAAAGTGCATCACTGTCAAGGTATCCAAATAGAGCTCTAAGCGCTCCCCAGCGCACTGTAAATGTCTCTGACCAGTTCTTTGGCGTTACGCCCACCAGCTTAGCCAGATCCGCATACTGATAAACATCCCGCCCTGCCATTTCGTTCTTCACATCTTGCGCTGCCAGCCACACAAGCGCCTGCAATCGCTTCAATGTCTTCCCCGCTACCTTCTTCGCGCCGAGCTGCGCTTTAAACTCAACCCACGCCCATTCAGTGATCGCCACCTGATGAGCAAAAGACATATCCCCGGCATAGCACCATGACAACCAGGCGTGTTCGTGCTTATCGAGCGTAGCCAAAGCGCGGCGCCATGAAGCTGTTCGGAACTCTACTGGCAGAACGAGTGCGATAGACGAACCTTTTGCTCTGGACTGCTGGCCAGGTACCGGACCGCCTGGAAGCGTAATCATTTTGCCCGTTACCTCATCGAGTATGCGCCGACGCTTGCGCTTATATCGGCCTGTGTCGAACTGCGCATTCTCAGCGAACGCCACCAGCTGCCCTTTCGTTGCACCACTTAAATCAGCAGTGGCCACCATAAGTTCTTCTCGGATGAACTGAAGATATTGCTGGTTCACGCTGCCTCCTGCTGTTTAAGTTCTTTGAGCTTTGCCCGGTAGGTATTGCGGATCAGGATGTAATCTTCCCTCCTCCACTTCGGTAGTTCGTGTGGGCCCATCAATGCTTCGAATCGAGCCTGACCGATTTTGATAATCAGCTTTGGCCTGTATGCGGCAAGGTTCCCGGAAAGGTGGTTATTGCAGGGGGCACATTGTTTGTGGCAGTTGTCCTCGTTGAAGCGCAGCTCAGGATTTGCCCCTGTCGTGCGGTAATGACCTGCATGATATTGCCCATCATGATGCCGGCCGCAGCTGATGCACGGCTTCAATCTGTCGCGATACCGGATAAATTCATTGAAAGCCTGTTGCGCCAGGTTGATGAAGTAACTCATCGGTTTGACTGCCTGGCGGCGTTTTGCCTGACGCTCATCCTCCGCTTTCTGTTTCTCACGACCGCGCAGCTCCAGCGCATACTGCGCGCCATGTTCCGGACAGCACCACCAGATGTTTGAATAAACCGGATGGAACCACTCACGGCAGACTTTGCACTTACGGCGAGGTTGCTTAGCCATGCTCACCTCACTGATTCTGCTGGTCGCGCAGCTGCTGATACTCGCAGCCATGCGGAATGGTGAGGGTCAGCCCGAACTGAGCGCACCACATCTCTACCTGGCACAGGAAGTGGTGCATTTCCCCGGTATCCAGATCAGAAGTGTGTCGCGGTTCCCACGTCGTGGTTTTCTCGCCAGTGATGAAATCGGTGTATGTGACTTCTACGCTACCCAGATATGTTTTCTTTAGGTTGCGCTTCACCCATTCCGTTGTCGCGTCAGTGCGCCCAGAGCGAAGGAGGTATTCGCTGATTTCGCCGTACCACATATGGCTTAAAGCGTTCTGGGGCAGGCTGCGTTTATCACGCCACGGTTTGAGGATCAGACGATAGCAATCTCCACCAGCTAAAAGCGGTTGTAGCTGTTGCCCTATAGCATCGAAGTTAGTCTGGTGAAGGCGAATGCCCTCTTTTGGAAAGTTCACGCGTCACCCCCTCGGGCAAACGCTGAATACAAAAAGTCGCTGGCGTTGGAAAACGTCAGGCGAGAGAGATCAGATTGGAAGTATTTTTGCGCCATGGTGTTCACTCCTTGGCGCAGCAGGTTTCGCAGGTTGTTCAGGCCTACGAATTGAGTGTATCAAAGCCTTGGGTTATTCGGTAGCCCGCTTTCTCAAGCATTTGCGTAAATAATGTTGTAGTGCCGACTATGTCATCTGCGTGAAGGGGAACAAAAGATATCTCGTCTCCACGACGATACATAAGGGCGCGAGTTTCCTCTGGAAAACTTCCAAATTTGGCAATCACTGTAGAATCGTGGCAACGGATTATCGCATACCCCGTCTCAGGTAATTCTTCTTGTGCTATCACATCAACCCCCACACATCTGACTAAACCTGGATAAAACTTAACAGCGCAATTTCTTACTGGTTTTCAAACCAATCGTCAGCGCTTTCCCAAGTTTCTTGCAGGATTTCTTCAATAATCTTTTTATTGTCTTTCTCTGCACCAGTGACAGACAGGCTATCAGTACCAGCCTGACGGATAACGAGGCGGCAATCATCAAAGCGCTGCAACAACCTTTTATGCAACTCTGCCTCAAGTGCAGGGATCGCCCCAATGGGTAGTTTTTTGTTTCTGTCGATGGTCACTTCTACTTTCATTTTCTCTCCCAGATTATTTTACTGTATAAACATACAGTAATTATTAATCGGAATTTGAAAGTAAAGCAATTGAAAAATTAATTATAGGAATTTGTGTATTATCAGCACATTAGCTGAATAAAAACTAGCCTCCCGGATGTGAGGCTTAGATTTGGTTTCAAAACTAAAATTACTGCACTGCTGGTTCTAAGCGAAAAAAAAGCCCACTTCAAGAGGGCTAGATGCTCCTAGACTCCCCTTCTGTACTGCTCCAGAATGAACTCTTTGCTGCTTTTGCCAAAATCCAAATTTCGGACGCAGCCTTTCAGCTGATTCTGCATCGTAAGAATATCGTTCTCAGCACTTTTCCCTGGTGTAATATCCAGATTCGTTATCCATTTGGATGCATCAACAACGCAGTCAACCTCTTGCTTGGCAAATTTGTATTCATGCCATATCAAACTATTCAGGTTGGTAATGATCGGAATACCAAAAACAAAACCAATCACACTTTTGATGATCATGCCTCGAATGTTCATATCTTTCTCTCGGTTGGTTATTTAAATCAATAACGGCTCCGATATTCAGCATCCTGACTACTTTTACTTTAATTTACTTATTGTTCAGGCCTTCTGTTCTCTTATCCATGAACTGCATCCTTCACAAAAATAATCCAGTGAGTTTTATCGTTTTTACCAGTACGCTGGCCGATTATCGGTTTCATTGTTGTAAGCGCCAGAACATGGCTGACCGGTATCTGCGTTTCGTTCCATTTGAAGATGAGCACACCTTGTGGCCACAACACTCGGAACGCCTCACTGAACCCAGCGCGTAAATCATCACGCCACGTTTCTTTGTTCAACTTCCCGTACTTCTTACCCATCCAGGCGCTATCGCCAACACGCTCAAGGTGTGGTGGGTCGAAGACCACGACTGGGAAAGAATCGTTGGCGAACGGCAATGCGCGGAAGTCGGCAATCAGGTCAGGACGAATGACCAGGCGGCGACCGTCGCAAAGCGTGTGCTCTTCGCTGCGAATGTCGGTGAACACTGCCCTTTCATCGTGCTTATCGAGCCAGAACATTCTGGAGCCGCAACACATATCGAGAATTGAAGGCATGGCTTCGTATGCCGGGTTAGTCATGCTGCATATTCCTCTTCATTAACGCCAAGACGAGCGCAAGCGGTACGGAAAATGGCTGCATCCTTCTCGATACCTATGAAATTGCGCCCAGCTTGCTGACAAGCGACACCAGCGGTACCGCTTCCCATCGTGAAATCCAACACGGTTTCACCTGGGTTGCTGTATGTATCAATTAGGTACCGGATCAGCGCCAGGGGCTTTTGTGTAGGGTGCCAGTTGTTCCTCTGCTTATCGCTCGAGAAAAACTGCACAGTACGCGGGTACCGCTCTGTACTGTCGTATTCAGTCAGCTCCAGCGCCTTGCCATAGCACTCCGAGTTAAAGGCTTTGCGTTGGCTTGTCTTGCGTGTGTGACCGCTAGTCTTTTGCGGGTTATAGGTCGACTGCTGGCGGTAAAACACCTGGATGTTTTCATGCGCCCGGAGGGGCTGTTTTTTTGAGTTAAGGAAGCCGGTCGCGTTGCCTTTCTCCCATATCCATTCTGTCCGCCAGTCGGAAAGATTGCTGCTGACCAGAATGCCGGTGAACGGCTGAGCAGAAAACAGCACGATGGCCGCTGACGGCTTAGCGATGCGGTACAGTTCTCGCCACATAGTCTGGAGATCGAGCACCGAATCCCAGCGGCACTGCGTTGTGCCGTAGGGAATATCAGCGCATACCAGATCAACGGTTCCGGTGCCAATCAGCGGGAACACATCGAAACAGTCGGCATGGTGCAGTCTTAGCGCTTCGGTGTTATTGCTCAATGCCAGCCTCCTTGCGCATATGATTTGTGTATCGTTTTGCGGATTGGGATGCGGATAGGTGAACATCGTCATGGATATTCTGTGTACCCATGAACTCCACTTTCTCGTCACACCATGCTGCGTATGCATCCACACCCAGCAACTTGATTTTTGCTATAGCAGTGTCGGTGGCTGGGGTTTGAAGCGTTTTTAAATGACGCTGGCGCCAGTCGATTTTCAGGGTTGGATATTGCTCTTGCTCAAAAGAATCGTCAGATGCAGCACGATTTTCAGCCCATGCCTTTAGCCCAGCATTCTCAACCGCCAGGCTAACCACCTGCTTGTTTAACTCGTCGGCTCGCACACGCTGAACTGCCAGTTCGTCAGCCAGCTCTTTCACCAGCTTTGCAGATCCAGCATCAAGCCCTTTCGCCAGCGCATAGCCAGCCGTTACTAATTCCTGAGTTTTGGTATTCATGCGCGCACCTCGGCAAGCAGACGATTAAGCAGAGCCATATTCGGGCTCAATCCAAATATTGGTTGGTTGGATTCAGTAGCGGTAGCCAGCAAGTGGTAACGCATTTGCCCGTTGATGCCGCGACTCTCAATAAGCCGCTCGCGTTTAAGCAATGCCAGGCCAGACCCAACAGTCGTGGTGCTGAGATTCAACGCTTCCCTGATTTCTGTATGAGTGCAGCCATCGTGTTTACGGATATATGCCTCAATCAGCTGACGTCCTGTTGGTTTTGATTGTTTGGTTTTCATCAGATACCACCTTTCTGCTGCGTCTTACGCCTTTTGTATTCATCCATCAGCAACTGCGCGGGTGTTGGCCCCGAAGCTTTTGCTGGCCCCGCAATTTGCCGTCTTATCGGCGGGACCTGCCTGCCTGCTGCAATCTGGTCTTCCCACCAGGAAAGTTTGAATGCGGCAAGTTTGTCCATTTCCGCTTGAGTGAGCCTTCGCTCGACACCCTCACGACGCATTTCAACGCAAATGTGATACAGCACCGGATGTTTCCACGGGAACTGTTCTGATGAGTTATAGCGCCAGCATTCACTTTTCCAACGATTGTATTCAGCATTAACATCGGCAACCTTCAGGCCAAAAACATTTGGCTTGCAGGCAGTGGCAATGGAAATAAATTCAGCGAGATCAGGCGGCCAGGTATTGCCAGTAGCACAGCGATCAACGCAACATTTGCAGACCTCAGCTAGGTGAATGTCCGTCATGGAACCAATCTGAGCCATCCAGGTCGCTCCCGGCGTCGTTCCGTTCTTGATTACCCAGCGGTTCGAATAAATTCCCACCATGGTTTCCCACAGAACCCATACCCTGCTGCTGCTCCCATTCGGCGCGGGCTTCCCTGACCTGTCGGAGCGCGGCAGACTCACCTGCGTCGTTGTTATTTCCTGCATGGTTACCCCCTGAATTTTGTTCAAGTTGATTAGTCCGCTTACGCTCATACAGCACGCTGTCAGCAAATTTTTGTTCCCATTGCGTCTGGGTAAATACTTTCCCCTCAGAAGCCCAGTAGTCGGTAAAGCTAGCCAGTTCATGTTCTGCAAATCCCGGAGCTGGTCCGGTGAGGATGCGATTCCAGATCGCCGCCCTCCGTTGGAAATCAGGCGACGGATACCAGCCCTCCCACATTGGGAACTTCCCGGATGGTTCTCCATTGCCTGGTGGTGCCTGAGGTCGTTCCGCGATTTCGTCGATTTTTTCTTCTGCAAGACCACATGGTGGAATTTCATCCACTCCCTCAGAGAGAGGGGGTTTATCTTTTAGATCTTCTCTTCTCTTCTCTTCTCTAGTCCGCTTTTTGTCTGCATCGGATGCGGACATTTTGCGGACAGTCTTTTTACGGGATGCTTCCTGTGCTCTGCGCTTAGCTGATTGCCCGTTATGCTCGTCAAACCGGGGCATGACAAGATTGCCATCCTTATTTTCCAGCCATCCGACAGCCATCATTGCAGTCGAAAAGCCCGCAAAATTAATCATGTCGTCGAGCGTTTCAGGGGTATATCCATCGAGAAAACCGTCTGTAGAATGGACGTCAAACAGACACCATGTCGCATGTAGTGCGCCGATTACGCGCAATCTGTCCGCTTTCAATGCGGACGCCATGCGGACAACTTTCGGATGCGTGTGCAGATCGGCCCTCATTTTTATCCATTCTCCGGCCATTGGTTTCCCCTGGTGCCTGGGTTGTATCGACTAGTGCGCTTCACGATGATCGCCCCCTTCATGCTTTGCGCTGTGTCCAAAGACGAGATCGACACAGAGCAGAACGCATTCCTGGCAGATGTTTACGCCGGGGTCAGAGATCATTACGCCTTTAAGGGTGGCATTGGTGATCCCGCAAAACGTGCACTGATGAGTTGGTTGGTTGTTTAGCGCAGTGTTAACTGACATAATTCCCTCGCGATTCCGTAGTGGTTATTGCAACTGAAAGCCGTTGGTGTTCGAGCACCGCGGCTTTCGCTTTTCTGAGTTTCTTCATGTTTTCCTCACATCAATCCGGGCGCGAGAGCAACCAGGCCACTCACAACTTGAGCCATCGCTTCCATGGGTAATAATCGAAGCAGCGCCTCAGCGGCTTCACGCACTTCCTTTTCGAGCATTTCAACGGATGAGCCATTCAGCTTGGCCAGTTGCGCTTCGCTGCATTCTTTGATGGCGCTAGCCACCAGCTCCGTATTTGTCATGCCCTGCTTCAGGCCATACTCGCGCGCAATCTCAATCGGCATAACGTCTGCGATCACTGGTGTTAGCGTGGTTATGTAACGTTCGTACCTTTCAGAACCGCGCGGGTTGTCCAGCCAGCGAAAAATATTCTGCTTCGCGTTCTGCAACGAACCGGAAAGGTTCAGTCCACGACCTCCCCGCCGGTTCCACTCATTCACGATTGCCTGCGTGATGAATTCCTGGGATTTCCCTGGTAAAGATTCCTGCCACGCAATCACCGCATCTCGGACAGCTGCACATTTAATGTTCCCACGTCGACATGCCGCAGATTGATTTTCAGAAATCACTTTTCGCTCTGACGGAATGATATGATTTTGAAAAACGAGGGTTTGCACGGTTACGCCTCCACTTGCCTTGGTAGGCCATCAGTTGGGTTTGGATAGAGATCAGGACGCAGCTCGTGCGGGGTAACTTGCCAATCGATAGCACGAGCAACACGAACAACCAGTTCGCCGGGAACTTTGTTTTTGAACCAGCCGTTAACTGTCTGAGCCCGTCGACCTAGTCGACGACCCAGCTCCGCCTGGCTGCATACGGAAAGGATTTTGCGTTGAACAGTTACTTTCATTGGTTGGTCTCGTTAAGTGAAGATACAACCAATTATTCAAATTAAATCGATAGTGTCAAATTATTTCGATAATCATCCCTACAGAAAAAATCTGTATAATGAAACCATGTAATTGTGCGGGAACTAGAAATGAACTTTGGCGAGCGTTTACAAAGAGTGCTTAATGAGACTGGGATGTCGCAGTCAGAGTTAGGTCGCAGAGTTGGCGCAACCTCTCAGTCAGTTAATGGCTGGTGCCAATCAGGAATTCTACCGCGCAAAGATGTGCTGGATCTGTTGCCGAAAGCTACAGGCAAGCCTTTGTATTGGTTCTTCATGGAAGATGAAGAAGAAAGTGATGCGCCCCTGCACACTCAGCAAGCTTATGCAGATGGACTTAATGACCGCCAGAAGCGGCTCTTAGATGTGTTTGATCAACTGCCTACTGCAGAACAAGACCGTTTTATTGATTTGGCCGGGACTCGACTCAAAGAGCTGGATGATTTCATGGCTGAATATCAAAAACGTAGGAAGATTGAGCCGCCATCCCGTTAGCCTCCAACTAAAGCAAATAACCGCCTCACATGGCGGTTTTTTTACATCCAAATTTTGACACCCACCTTTTCTAGCCATCCGTTCTGTAAAATTAATCATCAAATATAATTGACATATATCGATTGTATCGATAATACTTATCCCATCAACACGCAGCAACGAACCACCCAGGCAGGACGCTCACGAAGTAGCGGCCCGACGCATATGAAGATCGGGATGAGGTGGTGAGATTAACGCGCAGCAGGTTAAGTAATGTTCTGGCAGCCGGGAAGACGGCAAAGGGGATTGAGATGGTTAACCAACACTACGGCACGATGCCGATGATTCGCCAGTGTGTGGCGCCGGGGATGATGGCACTACATGAAGGCCGTACTTACCGGGTTTCAGCAGTAATCAACGAGCGTCAGTGGACCTACCTGCATGCAGGAGTTGATGTTCTTCGAATCAATGATTGTGTAATTGAAGTTTTGTTAGATGGGCGCGGTAATCCGCTGATTCATTAACGCAAAAACCCGCGCAAGGCGGGTTCTACGTCCAGCGCTACCGACCAAAGCACGCTGGAAATCTAAATGACCAAAGTAACCACCCAATGGGCGCTATCAATGGCTCGGGGATTCTATAACCCAAAGGAGCGTAAACGCAATGATGTACGCATATTTGATTAAAAGCCGGAAGAATTCCGGGAAGCCTAACCTCTTCGTTTGGCTTGAAAGCAAATCCGATTCTCGCGCTGACCGTGAAGTGATGAACATTCTGGAAGATGCGGAAATCGAAACCGGTCGCGGCGCTGATCACCAGCTGCCTGTTCGAACTGATTTGCCTGTGTTCGATGACCTGCCAGAAGAAGGCGTTCTGGATAACACCTGGTGCGACCGTTACGAACTGGCTGAAGATGCCAAGACGTGGCAGAAGATTATCACTGAGGCCTCAGGTACTTCTTCTTCCATTAAAAAAAGCACCACAACTACATTACCGAAGACCAGTGGTGAAAACCTGCGTCCAGTTACTCGCCTGCGTTTACCACAGCGCCTGATTGCTCATCTAATTTATGATGATGAATTAACGGAGATTAGCGAAGCTCAGCATATTGAGATTGGGGAAGCTGAGTCAGACGAAAATAATATTTATGTATGTAATCTTCTGAAATCTATCACCAATGTTCCAGGCATTAGCGAGCTATCAGCTCATGTCGAATGGAGTCTCATTGACGCATTCAAAAGAGTATTCCCGCAAGCTGAGTTTCACCTGGCCACAGCACTCCCGGCATTTACAGAATTTATGACTGCATGGGTTGCGGCTGAGCCAAAAGAACGCGCATTCGTAACCAGAGAATGGATTTATGAAAAAGTACCCTCTCTCCAAAATTTGCCAGTAGTAGAAAAGCTCTCCAATGACTCGAAAGTACCTTCTCGTGAGCAGGTGTCGGAGCGACTGGCTGAGATGCGCAACCTTAGCGATGACGACATCATCGACAGCAGCAAGCTGCCATTCCCAACTCAGATTGCTCACTTCTGGCTGGGTGGCATGTACACAGCCACACCTAATGAGCGCAAAGCAGCAACCGCTGCGGCGATGGATACAGATAATAGCTATCTGCAAAACGTCATTCTTGCCTTCAATACCGTTGAGCCCTGCAAACACTGCTACGACCATATCCGTCAGAGCCTGATTGAAATCATTCAGCGCATTTGGCCAGTTGATGGAAAAGCACCTGAGCTAAATCTGGTACTGACTTTCACTAAAGAGTGGATGACAGCCATCAATGACAGCTCCGATAGCGACGGCGTGAAGCGCAAAGCCATTACAGAAAAATGGCTAACAAAATATCGCAAAGAGCGCACGCCAACTGGAGCAACTGCTGGTGGGCTGAATAAAACTGACCGCAATCCTGACCTGATTCACACCCTCGATACTCTCGACGAGGAAATTGCGTGCGCCCTTCTGCCTATGGATTTTGATATCTATAACATCCCCGGCAGCATTCACCGCCGCGCTAAAGAGATGGTTGCAGCTAAAGAATCTCCATGGAAAGAGTGGTCTCGTAAACTGCGCCACTGCCCAGGTATTCTCGATTATTCGCGCGCTGCTATTTTTGCTCTGATTCGTAGCGCCGCACCAAACGTCCACATGATGCCCGGCACTCACCAGGCATGGATTAACGCGAAGCTGACCGAATCAAATCATGCAAATCCTGATGCTGAAACTGTGGCAGAAGCTATGGGATCAACAGCCCCGATGACCACCTTTGAATCCAGCAATGACGCGGTTTCTGACACAATTACTGACGAAACAGTCAGCACCTCGAATGAGCCAGATATTAAGAGCCTCGGGAGTGGTGTGTTTTCAATTGAAGGTTTGATCGGTGATCAATCGGACAACACTGCCGACATCAAAGCCCCCTTAAATGAAGTCGTAAAAGAAGAAGAAGTAAAACTAACGGAGACCACCAGCAATGAGCAGATGGAAACGATTGTCAGCAATGAAATCACGAGTCGTGCTGAGATTCCAGCAAGCGAAAGTGTTGCTGCAGATGGTGAAGAAATCATTGCCGTAGAGCAGTCCGCTAATGAGTTCCCTGCTTATTTTGAGCCAGGCCGTTATGAAAGTTTGCCGAATGATGTTTACCACGGCGCTAACGGGATCAGCAGCACGCAGGTGAAAGATGCACGAGTGAGCCTGATGTATTTCCAAGGCCGCCATATCACTAAAACCATCGGGCGCGAAACCAGTGAAGCATTCACATTCGGCACTCTGGTTCATGCGCTGGCGCTTGAGCCGGAAACACTCGATACGGACTTTGCTGTTTTCCCTGGTATTCCTGAAGGGGCTTTCACCAATACCGATTCACTGAAAACTTTCATTCGCGAATACAACGAAGGAAAGGACAAATCAGAACAGCTGAAACTGACTGGCACAAAAGATGTTTTGTCGGCTGCTATCCGGACAGTGAAGCCTGATGCCATCTTTGCAGATGAATTCGAGCAGCAATGGAACGAAGCCAATCAGGACAAGATCATTCTGAGCGAACGCCAGCTGGCTCATGCGAAAGCGATTCAACAGGCGCTGTTCAACCACCCTTCTGCTGGCCAGCTCCTGCAACATCCTAACCGGGCGAACGAAGTCAGTTATTTCGGCATGGATGAGGAAACCGGTTTAGAAGTTCGTGTTCGCCCTGACCTCGAGATTGATATGTCCGGCGTGCGTATCGGTACCGACCTCAAGACAATCAGCCTGGGCAAAGTGAAACAAGACTTCCTGCGCGCCAAACTGCACCGCGAAATCATCGAGCGTGATTATCACCTCAGCGCTGCGATGTACTGCGATGTCGCCGACTTCAACCAGTTCTTCTGGATCTTCGTGAACAAAGACGAGGGTTATCACTGGGTCGCGATTATTGAGGCATCGGAGGAACTGCTGGAACTTGGCCGACTGGAATACCGTAAGGCGATGAATGCCATCAGCAATGCGCTCGATACCAATTTGTGGCCAGCACCGATCACCGAAGACTACACCGACGAACTGAACGATTTTGATATGCGCCGCCTTGAAGCGCTGCGCCTGGCATAAGGGGAACGACCATGGAAAATACAAATATCGTAATGACTGAACAGCAGGCACCTAACACTATTTCAGCTAGCAACTCCATTTTCAATGTTCAGGCCTTGGGTCAGTTGCAGGCATTCGCAGGATTGATGGCGCAATCTGCCGTGACCGTTCCTGCACACCTTGCAGGAAAACCGGCTGACTGTATGGCCATCGTAATGCAGGCCATGCAATGGGGGATGAACCCCTACGCAGTAGCGCAGAAAACACACCTGGTTAACGGCGTTCTTGGATATGAAGCACAACTGGTTAATGCGGTAATTGCCAGTTCAAACGCCATTCAAGGCCGCTTCCATTACCGTTACGGCGGGGAATGGGAACGCTGCACGACCACTAAAGAGGTGACACGCGAGAAGACAGGGAAAAATGGGAAGTACACCTCCACCGAACGCATTCGCGGCTGGGAAGATGAAGATGAGATTGGCCTGTTTGTTCAGGTAGGGGCAATTCTGCGCGGTGAGACCGAAATCACCTGGGGTGAACCGGTTTATTTCTCTGGTGTTGTGACGCGCAACTCCCCGCTGTGGGTATCTAACCCTAAACAGCAAATTGCTTACCTGGGCGTTAAATACTGGGCTCGCCTGTATTGCCCTGAAGTCATTCTGGGTGTTTACAGCGCAGATGAGACAGAACCAAAACCAGAGCGCGAAATCAATCCTGTGCCAGCACAGCGCGTAAGCCTGAAAGAAATTGCGTCAGACAAGCCAGCAACTTCTCCACAGGAGCCGGTAACAGACATAAATGGCCTGGTGGAAGAATTCCGTAGCCGTATTGATGCTGTTCAGGATGTTGACGCAGCCAAGGCAATTCGCTCAGACGTTGAATCGGCAAAAGCCACTCTGGGCAATGCCATCTACACCGAACTGAAAAATAAAGCTGTCGCCCGCTATCACCGCGTGGACCACAAAAACCGCGTAGAGGCGGCGATCAACTCCTTGCCAAATCCAGATGAACCGGAAGCGGATGCTCGCTTTGCGGAAGTGGAGCGCATGCTCTTGGCAGCGAAACGTCATTTGGGAGAGGAGCTTCACGATCAGTTCTCAATCACCCTAACCGATATGCGTCCTGAATATATCGCTGATTAACTACCACCGGGAGGGTAACACCTCCCGCTTACAGGTGACGTTATGAAACTGATTAATCGCAGCAAACAATCGCCAATAGGCCGTCGGGCATGCGAAGCAGCTCTGGCCGCCCACTATGAACGTTACGGCGAATATGGCGTTGAGAAAACGACAACGAATTACATAACAGCCGTTGATGGCATGAAAGTGATCGTTGAAGTGGTGAATAGAAGATGCAGCTACGTGGCCACGGCAATGACCGGGTTCCGTAAATTACGCAATCTACCAGCGCAGGCGCACTGATTTTTGAATATCAATTTTTTACGGCCCCGAAATGGGGCCAAAGTGAGGACCTAACAATGGACGAGACTATTCTTCTGACCCGTGACCTGATGCAGCACTATCACATATCCCGAAAAACGTTGTGGTCATGGCAAAGTCAGGAAACCATGCCTAAGGGATTTGCGCGCCCATTCCCAGCACCCGATTTCCCCGGGAACCCAAATAGATGGAAATCATCATCAATAAAGGAATGGGAAAATGGTAGCAGCAATCACTAACAAATTGGCTCGCGCATAATAGCTTCTAGATGTTTATCCCAAACATCCATCCAGTGCCTCTGGTCATCAAGGTAGTCGTGAAGGTTATAGTGAGCCATTACGCCAACCATCTGATGACCTAAAATCTTTTCAATAACATGAGGCGGGCAACCTAACGATGACAGTGTGGTAGCAAGAGTTCGACGTAAATCGTGTAGAGACCATTCGTCCATTTTTGCTCCTAGCCGCGTACTTTTAGCAAAATTCGCAGCTACCTGGCCTGATATCGGTCTGTCGAACTCAAGTCCTTCAATTTTTCGTTGTGAAGTTACTACGTGTTCCGTTTTCACCTTTTCTCTGTGATCCTTCAGAAGGCGAATAGCTACATCAGGCAATGCACGGCGTATCGTTTTGCGTGTTTTATAGTGCGACGCGGGAACAATCCAGGTTTTATCTTCCAAATCAAACCAAGACCATTTTGCTTGACGAATTTCAGCGGTACGACAGCCCGTAACCATTATGAATTTAATCATAAATCTTGATTCTGGCGTTTGCCTGAATTTCAACCAATCGAATATCGTTTTTAATTCATCCGATTTAAGTACCCTATCCTTCCTTTTTGGTTTTTGTCCCATATCAGAAGGAAGCATACCCTCCAGCGGATTGCTCTTAATCGCTTCACGAGCAGAGCAAAATTTAAAGGCTCGCTTGCACAACGAGACCATGTAATGAGCCATAACCCTGCTTTCAATTGAATCAAACACGCCAACCCAATGCTTTCTGTTGGTGCTGTCAATTTTGACATCGCCAAGTATGGGGGCGATATGTTTGTTGTATTCCAGAATATAGTAATCTGTTTTGACTAAGCCATTTGGACGACAATATTTTTCAATCCAATAGAAGAATGCCTCTGTCGTTGTTAATGCCTCTGTACGGTCAATGCGTTCTAGCCGAATCCGCTCACGAGGGTCATAGCCATCCATCAGCCAACCACGAAATTGTTGCCTTCGTTCCCTGGCTTGGGCAATACTCATTGCAGGATATTCGCCAATGTTTAATTTTACCGCTTTTGCTTCCCAGCGGTAACGGTAGAAAAATGTGACTTTCCCTGCCTGGCTGATTCTTGCATTTAGTCCATGAGTATCAGCAACGATCTCAATTTCTTCGCGTCGTTTACCAAGAGCCTTTTTAAGTTTCGTGTCAGTAAGCATGATTGAGTACACATTTGTAATGCTGGTACGCAAAAGTGTACACAAAGTACGTTGCTCAAAGATACTCATAAGGTAACAATAAGTAGCATACTGAATCTGAATCCTTACCTAGGCCTTGCTACTAAAGGGAATGAGGGTAACAGTTGGTTTCATAAATTTATTCATCTACTCACTATGCTGAACCATACAAAAAGGTCTTTTGATTTCTAAGAAAGCGCAATAAATCATCAACTTATAAGGGTTAACTCTTATAACTATTCATCAAGGGCACTCAAAAATACACTCTGTATTTTTCGGTGCCTTTTTTATGATCCCCTGTTCCGTCAGCATTAATCTGAATGTTTTGATGGAAATAGCATCGAATTAATAGCGTCATAGAGTTGCATGCTTACAAATTGAACATTACGATAGCCCGATTAAAACGCGAGCAATCACCCTGCCAATGCAACTGAACGCTTCTGTTATTCCCTTTTTCAAATACGTTGATTAGCTAAAGCATGACTCTACCGTACCAATATCCAGAACATCTTCGCCATACCTTAGAAACACTCCCATCAGCGCCTGGTGTGTATATTTTTTACGGTACCGATCAGAGCTTCCCGCTCTACATTGGCAAAAGTGTCAATATCCGAAGCCGTGTCATGTCGCACTTCAGAACCCAGTCTGAAGCGAAATTACTGCATATGACCACCCGCATTGGCTTTCACAAAACCATCGGAGAAATTGGCGCACTGCTTCTTGAGTCCCAGCTCATCAAAAACCAAAGTCCGCTGTTCAACAAGAGATTACGCGTGGCGCGAAAGCTCTGTTCGCTGCGTATTACTGACGAAACCACGCAATTTGTGTTCAGCAACGAAACGGACTTCACCCATGCGCAGGACTTGTTTGGACTCTTTAAAACCAAACATGCCGCCATTGATCAAATTCGCGAGTTAGCTGACGAGCAAAAGCTTTGTTACGGTACGTTGGGTCTGGAAAAGTTATCGGCTGGCAGAGCGTGCTTCCGTTTCTCTCTGGGGAAATGTGGCGGAGCCTGTTGTGGGAAAGAGACTAAAGATGCTCATCAACAAAGGCTTAGAGAGGCACTTGAATCGACGAGAATTCGTAGCTGGCCCTACGCCGGTCGCATTGCGATTGAAGAGAGATCAGAAGATCAGACTGAGTACCATATCCTGAATAACTGGCTCTATCTGGGAACAGCAACGTCGCTGGAGTCAGGAAAAGCCATAGTGACGCCCGCCACCTATTTTGACCGGGATAGTTACAAAATCCTTTGTCGGCATGTTTTCACGCGCGACGGCCTGAACATCGTCGAGCTGGACTAATAGCGGCGCTTTTATTATCAGTTTCTCAAATTCGATGACAGTGATAATCTCGCTTCAACTTTCAGCGCTGTATTTGCAATTTTCAGGAATGTTGATGGATCTTTTTGATGAGTCTTACGAGCAACATAAGCAGTCGGTAGGTAATCAGGAAGCACGCTGGAACAGCTGGCTGGCCAGTCATCCGTTGGTGATTGTTGCGGTAGGATTGGTCACAGTGATGATTATTTTACTGGCAATGCACTTCTCATAATTTCCGTTTTACTCCCGTCTTGTCGCTTCTCGCATGGCTTCAACGTTTGGAAATTACTGGGCACCGCAAGCGGTGCCCTGACGTTACGACGCCCATTGATCGTGAATGGCAAACAACAAGGAATTACGCTGGCGGTTTGCCTGGCACTTTCTGATGGCGTGAATGCGCATGTTGCGGCGTGACTGACCTTCCAGCCAACGCGATCTGCGCCGTTGCGTCTGACGAAGCATACGCCACCGTCCGACCTCAGTTCTACTACGCCTCATTTTTACGACTCTGGTTGCATGTAAGACGCGCCATTATAGAGCCTTCTGCCCTACAGACCAGTCGTTTTACGATTATCCCCGCCATACTTGAAGTTGATGGCTCATCGGTTGCTCGCACTGCCCTCGCTCCGGTTAATTTGGGTATAGTTTTAGTGTTAACCGATGGCGGTTGTGCGTAAACTCAAAACATACGGTTTCTAAAGGATTTTTGGACTATGACAACCTTCTATACAGTCTTTAGTTGGCTGATAATTTTAGGTTACTGGCTTTTAATAGCTGGCGTGACGCTGCGCATTTTGATGAAGCGTCGTGCAGTTCCTTCGGCCATGGCATGGCTTCTTATCATTTATATTCTTCCGCTGGTTGGGATAATTGCTTATCTCTCGTTTGGCGAATTGCATCTTGGCAAACGGCGTGCTGAACGCGCTCGCGCCATGTGGCCTTCAACTGCTAAGTGGCTAAACGACCTCAAAAGCTGCAAACATATTTTTGCCGAAGAAAACAGTGAGGTTGCGACTTCGCTATTTCAGCTGTGCGAGCGCCGTCAGGGGATTGGCGGCGTGAAAGGCAATCAGTTGCAGTTGCTCACCACTTCTGATGAAACGATGCATGCGTTGATTCGGGATATTCAACTGGCTCGCCATAACATTGAGATGGTGTTCTATATCTGGCAACCCGGGGGTTTAGCCGACCAGGTGGCTGAATCGCTGATGGCCGCGGCGCGTCGCGGTATTCATTGCCGCCTGCTGCTCGACTCGGCGGGGAGTGTCGCCTTCTTCCGCAGCCCGTGGGCCAACATGATGCGTAACGCAGGCGTGGAAGTGGTCGAAGCGCTGAAAGTAAATCTGATGCGTGTGTTCCTGCGCCGTATGGATTTACGCCAGCATCGTAAAATGGTGATGATCGATAATTACATCGCTTACACCGGCAGTATGAACCTGGTTGATCCACGCTTCTTTAAACAAGAAGCAGGCGTCGGGCAATGGGTCGATTTAATGGCGCGCATGGAAGGCCCGGTCGCCACCGCCATGGGGATTGTCTATTCCTGTGACTGGGAGATAGAAACCGGGAAGCGTATTTTGCCCCCTGCCCCGGACGCCAACATTATGCCGTTTGAAGAGGCCAGCGGGCACACGATTCATACCATTGCTTCCGGCCCGGGATTCCCTGAGGACTTAATCCATCAGGCGCTGCTGACGTCGGTCTATGCAGCGCGTGAATATCTGATTATGACGACCCCGTATTTTGTGCCAAGTGACGATTTGCTGCATGCCATTTGTACGGCGGCACAACGTGGCGTTGACGTGAGTATTATCGTTCCCCGTAAGAATGACTCTTTGCTGGTAGGCTGGGCCAGCCGTGCCTTCTTTACGGAACTGCTCGCCGCTGGGGTGAAGATTTATCAGTTCGAAGGCGGTTTGCTGCACACCAAGAGTGTGCTGGTCGATGGGCAATTGAGTTTAGTCGGCACCGTGAATCTGGATATGCGCAGCTTGTGGCTGAATTTCGAGATTACCCTGGTGATTGATGATTCCGGTTTTGCCAGCGATTTGGCTGCGGTACAAGACGACTATATCTCGCGTTCTCGCTTGCTGGATCAGCGTCTGTGGGTCAAACGTCCAATGTGGCAGCGCGTAGTAGAGCGACTGTTTTACTTCTTTAGCCCGTTGCTGTAAAACGTGGCGCATCAGCACTCGATAAGTGGAAATAGACATGGAAATGGATCTGAACAACCGCCTGACAGAAGATGAAACTCTCGAGCAGGCTTACGATATTTTTCTCGAGCTGGCGGTCGATAACCTCGATCCGGCAGATGTGATTTTGTTTAACCTGCAATTTGAAGAGCGTGGCGGTGCTGAGCTTTTTGACCCGGCAGAAGACTGGCAAGAACATGTGGATTTCGATCTGAATCCAGACTTCTTTGCTGAAGTGGTGATTGGCCTTGCGGATACCGATGGCGGGGAAATCAACGACATCTTCGCACGCGTGCTGTTATGCCGTGAAAAAGACCATAAGCTTTGCCATATTCTCTGGCGCGAGTAAGCCTTTGTAGGGCGGATAAGCGTTAGCGCCATCCGCCATTTACATCGGATCTAAAGCTTCGGCAACACACTCCCACAGGATTTACAGAACCGCGCTTCTTCGTCGTGATTGCCTTTATGGCAGTTCGGGCAAAAACGTGCACTGCGCTGTTTCTGGAATTCATTGGTCATATGCGCAGTGATAATCCCGGTCGGGATAGCAATCACTGAGTAACCAATCAAAATAAGTATCGACGCCACCATGCGACCCGGCCCGGTATGCGGCGTGATATCGCCATAGCCCACCGTTGTGACTGTCACCACCGCCCAATACACCGATGTGCCCAGTGTCGTAAAACCGTTGGGTGGCCCTTCAATGCCATACATCAACCCGCCTGCGACCACCATGACAATCATAATAAATGCGTAAAACAGGATGAGTTGATGTTTCGCATTGGTAATGGCCTGCCACAGGGTATTCAGCGTTGGCATATAACGCAGCAGCTTGAGGATCCTCAATACGCGTATCGCTCGCATTGCCCGCCAGGCAAAAACATAATTGACGCCAATTTCGGGCCACAGCCACAAAACATATAACGGCAAAATAGTCGCCAGATCGATAAAACCCCAGAAGCTGAAAACATATTTGCGTGGATTTGGCCAACACAAAACCCGGAAAATATATTCCAGCGTAAAAAGCAGCGTGAATCCTATTTCCAGGTAAACGAAAAGTTTCCATTCGTCGTAAGTCAGATGATATTGCGTGCCAAGCCCAGATTCGACAAATACCGCAATCACGCTAAGTAATGCGAGTAATCCACAAAACGCTTCGAAGCGTCGGCCTGATTTTGTTCTTTGGTCGAAGAGAAGATGGTACATCCGCTTACGCGCGGTGGTAATCAGCACGGTCACCTCACAAACTAAAAGGGCTGGCATCATGCCAGCCCTGCGAGATTATAGCGGGTCTACCTTAAGACAGGAAACGGCATGCTTGAAGCTGCCCTCCAGCACCGGGCGAGTTATCGCACATTCCGGCCCAGCAATTGGGCAGCGGGTGCGGAAAACACAGCCTGATGGCGGGTTGATAGGCGATGGCAACTCCCCTTCAAGAAGTTGTATCGTTTTGTTTCTTTCCAAATCCGGGTCGGGAATTGGCACCGCAGACATCAACGCTTTGGTATAAGGGTGCAGCGGATTATGGTACACCTCATCGTAGGTGCCCAGTTCAACTGCATGCCCCAGATACATCACCAGCACGCGGTCTGAAATGTGTTTTACCACAGCCAGATCGTGGGCGATGAAGATAAGCGACAGCCCCATCTCACGTTGCAGTTTTTGCAGCAGGTTAACGACCTGCGCCTGAATTGACACGTCGAGTGCAGAAACCGGTTCGTCACAGATAATCAGTTTTGGCTCAAGGATCAGGGCGCGCGCAATACCGATACGCTGACATTGCCCACCTGAAAACTCGTGCGGGTAACGGTTGATGAGGTTTGGCAGCAGGCCCACTTTCATCATCATTGCTTTTACGCGGTCACGAACTTCCTGACGCGGCATTTTCGGATGATAGGTACGCAGTGGCTCTGCAATAATATCGCCGATATTCATACGCGGGTTTAATGAGGCCAGCGGATCCTGGAAAATCATCTGGATGTCGCTACGCACATTACGCCACTCGTCCTGATTCATCCCCAGCAGATCTTTACCCAACCACGCCACACGGCCTTCGGTTGCTTTGACCAGGCCGATAATGGCACGGGCAAAGGTCGATTTGCCGCAACCTGATTCCCCTACCACACCCAGCGTTTCGCCTTCGTATAAACGCAGCGTCACACCATCAACGGCTTTCAGCGTTTTGGACGGTTGCCAGAACCACTGCTTGCCGTCTTTGATATCAAAGTGCACTTTGAGGTCGGCAATTTCCAGCAGGACTTTTTTCTCTTGGGTCACGGCGTTCATACCAACTCCTCCACTGGCTTAAAGCAGGCGCGTAAGCGGCCTTCACCAAATCGCTCCAGCGGCGGAGCCGTGTTGCAGATTTCCATCGCATGCGGGCAACGCGGCTGGAACGGACAACCTTTTGGCAGACGCAGCAGGTTCGGCGGGTTGCCCGGAATGGTCAGCAATGATTCGCCTTCAGCATCCAGTCGTGGAACAGCATTGAGCAAGCCGATGGAGTAAGGATGAACCGGGTTGTAGAACACGTCACGCGCCTGGCCATACTCCATGGTACGACCCGCATACATCACCAGCACCTTGTCGCAGATCCCGGCAACCACGCCCAGATCGTGGGTGATCATGATAATCGCCGTATTGAACTCACGTTTGAGCTCATTAAGCAGCGTCATGATTTGCGCCTGAACGGTCACGTCTAACGCGGTGGTCGGTTCATCCGCAATCAGCAGTTTTGGACGACATAACAGTGCCATCGCAATCATGACGCGCTGACGCATACCACCAGAAAACTCATGGGGGAACATACGCATACGCTTGCGAGCTTCAGGCATTTTTACTGCATCAAGCATGCGAACAGATTCTTCAAACGCCTCTGCTTTGCCCAATTTTTTGTGCAGCATCAGCACTTCCATCAACTGCTCGCCGACACGCATATAGGGGTTAAGCGAAGTCATCGGATCCTGGAAAATCATTGAAATCTGCTCCGCACGCAGGCGGTTGAGTTGGCTCTCAGGCAGATTCAGGATCTCTTTACCGTTGAATTTTGCTGACCCGCCGATACGGCCATTCGCCGCCAGCAGACCCATTAAGGCAAAGGCGGTTTGCGATTTACCGGAACCGGATTCACCTACGATGCCCAGTGTTTCACCGGCACGCAGGCTGAAGTTCAGATCGTTTACCGCAGTAACATCACCGTCTGGCGTACCAAAGGTGACGCGCAGATCTTTTACGTCTAACAACGTAGAAGTCTGGCTCAGTGGAGTAACCACCGCAGGATTTTCAATTGTGCTCATCGCGGCACTCCTTAACGATCTTTCGGGTCGAGGGCATCACGCAAGCCATCGCCGATAAAGTTGAAACAGAACAGGGTCACGACGAGGAAGCCTGCCGGGAACATCAGCAGCCAGGGTGAAACTTCCATCGAGTTCGCACCATCACTCAGCAGTGCGCCCCAGCTACTTAACGGCTCTTGCGTACCCAGACCCAGGAAGCTCAGGAAGGATTCGAACAAGATCATGCTCGGTACCAGCAGTGAGGCGTAAACCACAACCACCCCCAGAACGTTTGGCACGATGTGACGCACGACAATATTCGCCGTGGAAACCCCACCAACCTGGGCTGCTTCGATGAACTCTTTACGCTTGAGGCTCAGGGTCTGGCCACGAACGATACGCGCCATATCCAACCAGGACACCATCCCGATTGCCACAAAGATAAGCAGGATGTTTTGCCCGAAGAAGGTCACCAGCAAAATAACGAAGAACATAAACGGGAAGGAGTTGAGGATCTCCAACAGACGCATCATGACTGAGTCGGTTTTACCGCCCAGATAACCCGCAAGCGAGCCGTATAATGTGCCGACAACCACAGCAACCAGCGCTGCAGCCACACCGACCATCAGAGAAATTCGCCCGCCGATTGCCACGCGAACTAATAGATCACGACCAGAGGAGTCGGTGCCAAAGTAGTGCCCGGAGACCGTGTCAGGTGCAGCAGACATCATTCCCCAGTCGGTATCAAAGTAACTAAACTGCGACAACATCGGCGCAAAAGTCACGAACAGTGCAATGAATGCCAGAACAATCAGACTGGCCACCGCAGCGCGGTTATGCATAAAACGGCGACGCGCATCTTGCCAAAGGCTACGGCCTTCTACTTCAAGTTTTTCACTGAAGTTTTCCAGCGCCTCGCTGTTTTTCTTACTCAACATCATGGCGAACTCCAGTGTCAGTAACGGATTTTCGGATCGATAACGGCGTACAGCACGTCAACAATCGCGTTAAAGAGAATAGTCAGCGCGCCTACCAGAATGGTGAGGCTCAGAACCAGTGAATAGTCACGGTTCAACGCTCCGTTTACGAACAGCTGGCCAATACCCGGTAATCCGTAAATGGTTTCAATAACCATCGAGCCTGTGATGATACCGACAAAAGCCGGGCCTAAATAAGACAGCACAGGTAACAGAGCGGGTTTCAACGCGTGGCGCAAAATAATGCGACGCATCGGCAACCCTTTGGCGCGAGCAGTACGGATAAAGTTAGAGTGCAGCACTTCAATCATCGAGCCACGAGTTATACGTGCAATGCTCGCAATATAAGCTAATGAAAGTGCAACCATTGGCAGGATCATGTATTGAATCGCCCCGCCGTTCCAGCCCCCACCCGGTAACCATTTAAGTGTGATAGCAAATATCAGAACCAGTAACGGGGCGACCACGAAACTGGGGATAACCACCCCGGTCATGGCGATCCCCATTACGGCGTAATCCCATTTGGTATTTTGATTCAGTGCAGCGATGACGCCGGCTAACACGCCTAACACCACGGCGAAGATAAATGCGGCGGCACCTAATTTTGCAGAGACTGGGAAGCTTGAGGCCACCAGATCATTTACTGAATAATCTTTATATTTAAATGACGGGCCAAAATCACCGTGAGCCAGTTGCTTCAGATAACTGAAGTACTGTGTCGTGATCGGATCGTTTAAATGATATTTAGCTTCAATGTTCGCCATGACTTCAGGCGGAAGTGCACGTTCGCTGGTAAATGGACTACCCGGCGCAAGACGCATCATGAAGAATGAAATTGTTATAAGAATAAAGAGTGTCGGAATTGCTTCCAGACAACGACGCAGAATAAATTTCAACATTGCCCGTACCTTCTGGCTGTGCCTTTAGAGTGCGATAAAATAAGACACGATGGGGCAAACAATCTGAAGGTTCAGTGTTTGCCCCACGAATTGCCATTAATGTTTGATGATATACATATCTTTAGTATAGATATTGTCCATCGGGTCTTTACCGGTATAACCGCCAACCCATGGTTTCACCAGACGAGCATTCACGTAGTAATAAACCGGAACGATAGCAGAGTCTTTGCCCAGCTGTTGTTCAGCTTTATCGTACGCAGCACTGCGCTGTGCGTCATCAGTCGCTTTCAGCGATTCAGCCATGATGGCGTCAAATGCCGGGCTCTTATAATGCGCGGTATTCATTGAGCTGTCAGACAGCATGGTGTTCAGGAACGAAGTAGGTTCGTTATAGTCAGCACACCAGCCAGCACGCGCCACATTGTAGTTACCCTGGTGACGGGTATCGAGGAAGGTTTTCCATTCCTGGTTCACCAACTTCACGTTCACACCAAGGTTTTTCTGCCAGATAGAAGCGGCAGCGATAGCCAGCTTTTTGTGCAGGTCAGAGGTGTTGTACAGCAGGTCAAAGGTCAAAGGTTTGTCTTTGGTGTAACCCGCTTCAGCCAGCAGTTTCTTAGCTTCTTCGTTACGTTTTTCCTGAGTCCAGGAGAACCACTCAGGTTTAGTCAGTTTAGCGCCGTCAGCATAAGGAGGCGTGTAGCCATAAGCTGGCAGATCGCCCTGCGCTTTAACTTTGTTGACGATAATATCGCGATCCAGGCCCAGTTTCAGCGCGGTACGAACACGCACATCATCAAATGGAGCTTTCTGGTTGTTGATTTCGTAGTAGTAAGTACACAGGTACGGATCAACGTGAACTTCAGCTGGGATCTCTTTCTTCAGCTTCTGGAACAGTTCGATCGGCAGGTTGTTATACGTCATGTCGATTTCGCCGCTGCGGTAGCGGTTTACGTCGGTCACTTCAGAAGAGATTGGCAGATAGGTAATCTGATCAATGACAGTTTTCGCGTTGTCCCAATAGTTGGTATTACGCTCCATCACGATACGTTCGTTAACAACCCAGTCTTTCAGTTTATATGCGCCGTTAGAAACGATGTTCGCAGGCTGGGTCCACTTCTCACCAAACTTCTCAATGGCGGTTTTATTTACCGGGGACATCGCCGGGTTAACCAGCAGTTTGTAGAAGTAAGGAACAGGCTCGCTCAGAGTGACTTCCAGGGTATGGTCGTCAATAGCTTTTACGCCCAGTTCACTTGGTTTCTTTTTGCCGTCGATGATTTCATCAACGTTTACGATATGACCATATTGCGGATAGCTTGCATATGGGGACGCGGTATTAGGATCAACCAGACGCTGCCAGCTATAAACGAAATCTTGTGCCGTTACCGGCTCGCCGTTAGACCATTTCGCATCTTTACGCAGATGGAAGGTCCAGACTTTAAAATCTTTGTTATCCCATGATTCTGCAACACCAGCAATTGGGTGACCATCTTTTGGAGAGGTAATTAGCAGGCCTTCGAACAGGTCACGGCTAACGTTTGACTCTGGCACACCTTCAATTTTGTTTGGATCAAGGGACTGTGGTTCAGCACCGTTATTACGAATCAACGTTTGCTTTTCTGACAGTTGAACACCTGCAGGAACTTCGGCCGCCATGGCCACATTGCCTACAATTAGCGCGGTTAAAATACTTGCTGCTACCAGACTTTTTTTTGTGATGATGGACATTGTGTTGATACTCCACTCATTATAATTACCGACCCGAAAGTCAGCCTCTTCCCCTTTGGGGTTCCTTAACAGCGCAAGAGCGTTATGCGACTGCCAGGATTTATTTTGTGTTACCTGCTATCACCGACTTTATTTTGGGGATGCTCTTTGTGGCACCCTGATCCGTCGATTCTTAATCAACCCACCCTGTTCTCAGGTTGATTTTGATGAGTCATCTGTAAATGAAACATTTTTCAGATAATTGTGTTGTCCGGAAAGTATCAAAAGCACCTAACTCCCGCCAATACAATTTGCAAATTTGTTAACCATTTCTCTTTTATCTCTTCACTAAGTGGTCCGGGAAGATACTACACCAGCACAGTTAGTCGAGATAACTCTCTAAAAATAAAAGAAATAGCGGTATGAAATGGGTTGCTTATCTTTCTGCATGAGCACACAACCCTATTATTCACGAAAACTTAACAATTGGTTGTTTTTTAGCACATTCAACTGCAAGACAGCTTGAATAACTAATATCATCTCAATAAAGCCTCAGCAAGTGTCATTGTGTAGTGTGAGTTAAATAACGATTTGATTGTGACTTTTATGTACAGCCGAAAAAAATGCCTGCCGCTAATATACGGTTTCCAAAGCATTTTCTTATGAATGATTTTCTTATGAACAGAATAGAAATGCTTATGCTTCAAACAAACTGGTGGGGTTTTAACAAAAAAAAAGCAGAATCGTTATTCTGCTTTTTCATATATCAGTTTCAGCAGAACTAACTTAATAGTCCTGGGAAGATCGTTTTCAGGCCGGTCACAATAAATTCAATGCCCAGAGCCATCAACAGCAGCCCCATGATACGGGTAATAACGTTAATGCCGGTTTGCCCAAGCAGGCGTACCAGGAACGGCGCCAGGCGAAAAACCAGCCAACAGCAAAAAGCAAACAGGGCAATGGCAATGGTAAAACCGATTAAATAATTCCATGAATGGTAACGCGTGCCCCAGACGATAGTCGAACTGATTGCACCCGGACCGGCCATTAATGGAAGAGCCAACGGGACGACGCCAACGCTTTCGCGGATAGCACTCTCTGATTTTTCTTGTTTGTTCTGTTTATCTTCCCCGAGCTTACCGCTGATCATCGACATCGCGATGGTGACGACCAGGATACCGCCGGCAATACGGAAGGAATCTATTGATATACCGAATAGCTGTAGAATGCCGTCGCCCAGGAACAATGACGTCCACAAAATAATGGCGACTGAAAGGTTGGCTGTTAGATTGGTTTTGTTCCTCGCTATCGCCGTTTGATAGCTGGTCATGCTGATAAAAACAGGGATGATCCCGACCGGGTTTACCAGCGCGAATAATCCAATAAAGAACTTAAAATAAGTTGGCAAATCAAATAAGGATTGAGCCACTAAAAACTCCGCAAATGAACGTAGCAAAGGCCGCGGTAATGTAATGGAAAACCACTGCTGGCGCTATGCCCTTTCGCAGCATAGATAACTACTTTTATAAGCAAATGCGATATTAAACAATAATGTTACCCACTTGTTGGAAATATGGTAGTTTGTTTTATCTTTGCTGTGACAAAAATTTTAAAGACTTATCAATAACCTGAATCTGGCATGCTGAATGGAGTCAGCCTTGAGATAATGTGATGTAAATCACAAAAAACCTACTCAGAAGTGAGTACTCTTGGATACATCTGAAGAGCGTATGATTCAGACCATGAATAGGTTTTTTCGATAAGGCTCTTTTAGTAAATCAGCAAGATGTTTTGGGAAGTTTTTGGAATAGTCGTGGCCCCTCTTCTACGCAAGCTGTTGCCCGCTGACTATACTGTACTGTCATCTCGAGCAGCTCATTTACTAAAAGAGTTTAACATTATCAGGAGAGCATTATGGCTGTAACTAATGTCGCTGAACTTAACGCACTTGTAGAGCGCGTCAAGAAAGCCCAGCGTGAATATGCCAACTTTACTCAAGAGCAAGTTGATAAAATCTTCCGCGCCGCCGCTCTGGCTGCTGCTGATGCTCGAATCCCCCTCGCGAAACTAGCCGTTGCCGAATCAGGCATGGGTATCGTTGAAGATAAAGTGATCAAAAACCACTTTGCTTCAGAGTATATCTACAACGCTTATAAAGATGAGAAAACCTGTGGTGTTCTGGACGAAGACCAGACCTTCGGTACTATCACTATCGCTGAGCCAATCGGTATCATCTGCGGTATCGTGCCGACCACTAACCCGACTTCTACTGCGATCTTTAAGTCTCTGATCAGCCTGAAGACGCGTAACGCGATCATCTTCTCTCCACACCCACGTGCAAAAGACGCGACTAACAAAGCCGCAGACATCGTTCTGCAAGCTGCTATCGCTGCTGGTGCACCTAAAGATCTGATCGGTTGGATTGACCAGCCATCTGTAGAACTGTCTAACGCCCTGATGCACCACCCAGATATCAACATGATTCTGGCAACAGGTGGCCCAGGCATGGTTAAAGCGGCATACAGCTCCGGTAAACCAGCAATCGGCGTAGGCGCAGGTAACACCCCAGTTGTTGTTGACGAAACTGCTGACATCAAACGTGTTGTTGCTTCTATCCTGATGTCCAAAACCTTCGATAACGGCGTAATCTGTGCTTCCGAGCAATCAGTTATCGTTGTTGATTCTGCATACAATGCAGTACGTGATCGTTTTGCATCCCACGGCGGCTACATGCTGCAGGGCTCAGAGCTGAAAGCTGTTCAGGACATCATCCTGAAAAATGGCGCACTGAACGCAGCTATCGTTGGTCAGCCAGCAACCAAAATTGCTGAACTGGCAGGCTTCACTGTACCGGCTGACACCAAGATTCTGATTGGTGAAGTGAGCGTTGTTGACGAATCTGAGCCATTCGCTCACGAAAAACTGTCTCCAACTCTGGCTATGTACCGTGCTACAAGCTTCGAAGATGCAGTCGTTAAAGCTGAGAAACTGGTTGAGATGGGCGGTATCGGTCATACCTCTTGCCTGTACACCGACCAGGACAACCAGCCAGAGCGCGTTAAGCACTTCGGCGACAAAATGAAAACTGCACGTATCCTGATCAACACCCCTGCTTCTCAGGGTGGTATCGGTGACCTGTACAACTTCAAACTCGCGCCTTCCCTGACTCTGGGTTGTGGTTCATGGGGTGGTAACTCCATCTCTGAGAACGTGGGTCCTAAGCACCTGATCAACAAGAAAACCGTTGCTAAGCGAGCTGAGAACATGTTGTGGCATAAACTTCCGAAATCTATCTACTTCCGCCGCGGCTCACTGCCTATCGCGCTGGACGAAGTGATTACTGATGGTCACAAACGTGCGATGATCGTTACCGACCGCTTCCTGTTCAACAACGGCTATGCAGACCAGATCACTTCTGTTCTGAAAGCGGCTGGCGTTGAAACTGAAGTCTTCTTCGAAGTAGAAGCTGATCCAACTCTGTCCGTAGTACGTAAAGGTGCAGAACTGGCGAACTCCTTCAAACCAGACGTGATCATCGCGTTGGGCGGCGGTTCCCCAATGGATGCTGCGAAAATCATGTGGGTGATGTACGAGCACCCAGAAACTCACTTCGAAGAACTGGCACTGCGCTTCATGGACATCCGTAAGCGTATCTACAAGTTCCCGAAAATGGGCGTAAAAGCGAAAATGATCGCGGTTACCACCACTTCCGGTACGGGTTCTGAAGTGACTCCGTTTGCAGTTGTAACTGATGATGCAACTGGCCAGAAATACCCACTGGCTGACTACGCTCTGACTCCAGATATGGCGATTGTTGATGCCAACCTGGTGATGGATATGCCTAAGTCCCTGTGTGCATTCGGTGGTCTGGATGCAGTGACTCACTCCCTGGAAGCTTACGTTTCCGTACTGGCGAGCGAGTTCTCTGACGGTCAGGCTCTGCAAGCGCTGAAACTGCTGAAAGAAAACCTGCCAGCGTCTTACCATGAAGGTTCTAAAAACCCAGTGGCTCGTGAGCGTGTACACAACGCTGCGACCATCGCGGGTATCGCGTTTGCGAACGCCTTCCTGGGTGTGTGTCACTCAATGGCTCACAAACTGGGTTCACAGTTCCACATTCCTCACGGTCTGGCGAACGCCCTGTTGATCTCCAACGTTATCCGCTATAACGCGAATGACAACCCAACCAAGCAGACTGCATTCAGCCAGTATGACCGCCCACAAGCGCGTCGTCGTTATGCTGAAATCGCAGACCACCTGGGTCTGAGCGCACCGGGCGACCGTACTGCTGCTAAGATCGAGAAACTGCTGGCATGGCTGGAAAGCATCAAGGCTGAACTGGGTATTCCTAAGTCCATCCGCGAAGCAGGCGTTCAGGAAGCTGACTTCCTGGCTCACGTTGATAAACTGTCTGAAGATGCGTTCGATGACCAGTGTACCGGTGCTAACCCACGTTACCCACTGATCTCTGAACTGAAACAGATTCTGATGGATACCTTCTACGGTCGTGATTACGTAGAAGAAGGCAGCGTGCCAGCATCAAATAAAGAAGTTGCTCCAGTCGTTAAAGCTGACAAGAAAGCGAAGAAAACCGCTTAATTGTAAAGGCTAAGAAAAAACCCGCTTCGGCGGGTTTTTTTATGTCTATTTTTCAAATTCGCGCTGCAAGCCATTACACGGCCAAAAGAGACAAAGGCTTCTCCTTGCCTCTCTTTCAATTTTTATGCGCTCTGAATGCCCTGTAGAGAGCCATTTTGCAATGCTTCTTTGTAATGCTTGCGACAAACCGAGACATATCGTTCGTTGCCACCTATAACCACCTGTTCACCCTGGTTATATGGACGGCCTTCCTGGTCAAGTCGCAGCACCATGCTCGCTTTACGCCCACAGAAACAGATTGTTTTTAATTCCACGAGCTTATCTGACCATGCCAATAAATACTGGCTGCCCCCAAATAATTCACCCTGAAAATCAGTGCGTAATCCATAACACAATACGGGAATATCTAATTCGTCTACCACGTCTGATAACGCCAGCACCTGGTCGCGGGACAAGAATTGACATTCATCCACCAGGACACAATGCACGGCATCACGTTGATGCTCATCGCGTATTTCATTGAATAATTGAGTGGAACCATTGAACAGCTTGGCAGGCGACGACAACCCAATACGCGAACTCACCTTTCCAGAACCAAATCGATTGTCAATTTCTGCGGTATACACCAGCGTGCGCATTCCGCGTTCTTGATAGTTGTATGAGGATTGCAGTAATGCCGTGGATTTACCCGCGTTCATTGCGGAATAGTAAAAGTAGAGTTGTGCCATTGGTCAGCTAGCCTGAGTTAAAATGTAAATATTATTAACATGGATTATATCATAAGCCGTTACAGAGTTGCCGTAACCCGACGGTGCCCGGAAAAAATTCTGTATAGTTCGTCGGATATATAAGTCATAGAGCAGAATGGATGAAAGCTTTCAGATGTTTGACGTTCGTCACGCTGCGCATAACTTACGGAGCTTTAAGAGTTTTCTTTGCTATTTGGTGGAACTCATTGAAACCCTAATAATAATTAACTATTAAGAATATCCACAGTGGCAGACAATAATACCAAAGGTTGATATTTCACCATTAATGCTTTTATGCCTCAATTTAGCGCTCAACAACCCCTGCTACTCTCAGGGTTGTTGTCGAAAAAGTGAGTTATCGAGGTTTTGTTTACTCGCGATTGACTCGCTATGCAGGACAAAATTTAAGTTAATGCACTTTAATAAATCGACAAAATATTATGTAATTTTGAATTCCTTACATTACCGGCTATTGCAGAACTTAATTTAAGCCTCTATTATTAGCCCATCAAGCCAACCATCAATATAAGATTGAGATTACTAAAATGAGCGAAGCACTTAAAATTCTGAACAACATCCGCACCCTTCGTGCTCAAGCTAGAGAATGTACTCTGGAAACGCTGGAAGAAATGCTGGAGAAATTAGAAGTTGTAGTTAACGAACGTCGCGAAGAAGATAATGCTGCTGCAGCAGAAATTGAAGAGCGTACTCGTAAACTGCAACAATACCGTGAAATGCTGATTGCTGACGGCATTGACCCAAATGAATTACTGAATAGCATGGCTGCTGTTAAATCTGCAGGCAAAGCAAAACGCGCTGCACGCCCAGCTAAATATCAGTACATCGACGAAAACGGCGAAAGCAAAACCTGGACTGGCCAGGGCCGTACTCCAGCAGTAATCAAAAAAGCAATGGAAGAACAAGGCAAGAAACTGGAAGATTTCCTGATTGCCTAATTTTCGCTTTTAGTGCTGCTTATTAAATCCCGCTTCGGCGGGATTTTTATTATCTGCACTATGGAATTTTAAATCCTGCCGATAAACGACAGCGACAAAAAAAGGAAGCTCAGGCTTCCTTTTTCATTTTACGGGCTTATCACGTTTCAGGTATCAGCTGACTTTATAGAAGGCTTTATACCAGTCTACAAAGCGCTGTACGCCCTCTTGTACCGATGTCTGTGGCTTGAAGCCGATAACGTCATACAAGGCCTGCGTATCGGCGCTGGTCTCCAGTACGTCACCAGGCTGCATAGGAAGCATGTTCTTCTGCGCAACTTTGCCCAGTGAGGTTTCCAGTGCAGTAATATAGTCCATCAACGCCACCGGACTGCTATTACCGATGTTATATACACGGTAAGGCGCGGAGCTGGTCGCTGGCGTTCCTTCTTCTACAGACCATTGTGCATCAGGTTGTGGAATGACATCCTGTAAACGCACAATCGCTTCGGCAATATCATCGATATAAGTAAAATCACGACGCATTTGTCCGTGATTGTAAACATCAATACTCTTCCCTTCGACAATCGCACGGGTAAATTTAAATAAAGCCATATCCGGGCGACCCCACGGGCCATAAACGGTAAAGAAACGCAAACCCGTGGTCGGCAGACCATATAAGTGCGAGTAGGTATGTGACATCAACTCGTTAGCTTTTTTAGTTGCCGCATATAAAGAAATTGGATGATCGACGCTATCATCCGTTGAGAACGGAAGTTTTCGATTCAGGCCATATACTGAGCTTGAAGAAGCATATAACAGATGCCCTACTTTATTATGGCGGCAACCTTCAAGCACATTTAAATGCCCGACCAGGTTTGAATCCGCGTAAGCCAGAGGGTTATCGATTGAATAACGAACACCTGCTTGCGCTGCAAGATGAATCACACGATCAAATTTCTCTGTGGCAAATAAATCTGCCATAGCATTACGATCGGCGAGGTCAATTTGTTCGAAACGGAATGAAGCGTGAGGCGCGAGGAGATCAAGACGTGCTTGCTTAAGATTGACGTCATAATAGTCGTTCAGGTTATCGATACCGATAACCTGGTGTCCCGCATTGAGCAGACGCTCGCTAACATGGAATCCAATAAAACCTGCACTGCCGGTAACCAAATATTTCATATAACCCTCATTTATACCCTGCATTCTTCAAGTTGCATCTTTGGTGGCTGTATGAGCTCACCGCGATGCAACCTGAATTATTTAGGATATCTTATGCAATATTGATGGACGCTCCGCGGCCGATTGCATAATAAACAAAGCCGCGTTTGCTTAATCTCTCAGGATCATACAAGTTACGGCCATCAAAGATAACCGGTTGCTTTAATGATTTCTTAATTGAGTCGAAATCAGGAGCACGGAAACTTTGCCACTCGGTACAAATAACCAGAGCATCTGCATCTTGCAGTGCTGCTTCTTTCGTACCCATCAGTTTCAAATCAGAACGATGTCCGTAAATGCGCTGGGTTTCATCCATAGCTTCCGGGTCATACGCCTGCACCTGAGCACCGCGTTCCCACAGCGCTTCCATCAGGACGCGGCTTGAGGCTTCACGCATATCGTCGGTGTTGGGTTTGAAAGAAAGCCCCCACAGCGCGAAGGTTTTGCCTTTCAGATCTTCACCAAAGTGACGAGAAATAAACTCAGGGAGTTTTAACTTCTGGTCGTGGTTTACCTCTTCTACGGCTTGCAGAATACGTGGCGTATAGCCAATCTGCTGAGCAGTACGAATCAGAGCCTGGACGTCTTTAGGGAAGCAGGAGCCACCGTAACCGCAACCAGGATAGATGAAGCTGTAGCCGATGCGAGAGTCAGAGCCGATACCCATACGCACTTTCTCGATATCTGCACCCAGGCGTTCTGCCAGGTTTGAGATTTCGTTCATAAAGCTGATTTTTGTCGCCAACATGCAGTTTGCGGCGTACTTGGTCAACTCGGCGCTACGAATATCCATCAGGATCATACGGTCGTGATTGCGATTGAACGGTTCGTACAGTTCACGCAACAAATCGACCACGTCTTCGTTATCAGTACCGATAACGATACGCTCAGGACGCATACAGTCAGAAACTGCGGCTCCTTCTTTCAGGAATTCAGGGTTGGAAACCACATCAAATGCAATATCCACACCGCGCGCTTTCAGCGTTTCTTCCATCACGTTGCGTACTTTGTCTGCCGTTCCGACTGGAACAGTAGACTTATCGAGCACAACTTTATGGGAAGTCATGTGTTGCGCGATGGTACGCGCCACAGCGGTGACATATTTCAGGTCAGCAGAACCATCTTCATCAGGTGGCGTACCGACGGCAATAAATTGCATTTCACCATGATGAACGCCCATTTCAGCATCGGTGCTGAATTGCAAACGGCCTTCTTCATAGTTTTTCTTCACCAACGGCGTTAAGCCGGGTTCAAAAATCGGGATCACGCCGTTTTTCAGATTTTCGACTTTCTTCGCATCGACATCTATGCACATTACATCGTGACCGACTTCTGCAAGCACTGCTGCCTGCACAAGTCCAACATAGCCGATACCAAATACAGTAACTTTCATCTTTCTATCCTGCGTTGAAATGAATTACTTTTTCGCGCCAACGGTCTCTTCTAACCAGGCTTTAAAATCTGCCCCAAGAGTGTTGTGACGGATGCCGTATTCCACAAACGCCTGCATGTAGCCGAGTTTATTACCGCAGTCATGGCTCACGCCTTTCATGTGGTAGGCTTCAACAGTCTGTTTTTCCATCAGCATGGCAATGGAGTCAGTCAGCTGAATTTCATCGCCAGCACCTGGAGGTGTTTTGGACAGCAGCGGCCAGATATCGGCAGTCAGAACATAACGACCTACAACCGCAAGGTTAGATGGCGCAACGTTCGCTTTAGGTTTCTCAACGATACCGACCATAGGTACGCTGTCGCCTTCATTCAATTCAACGCCTTTGCAGTCAACAACACCGTAAGCCGTCACATCTTCTACAGGCTCAACCATAATTTGGCTGTGGCCGGTAGTATCGAAACGTTTGATCATCTCAGCCAGGTTGTCCTGGGAAAGATCGGACTCGAACTCATCGAGGATAACGTCTGGCAGGATGACAGCAACAGGCTCATCACCAACAACCGGGTGAGCACACAGCACGGCGTGGCCGAGGCCTTTTGCCAGACCCTGACGAACCTGCATGATTGTCACGTGCGGCGGGCAGATAGCCTGAACTTCTTCCAGCAACTGGCGCTTAACGCGTTTTTCCAGCATCGCTTCCAGTTCAAAACTGGTATCGAAATGGTTTTCGATGGAGTTTTTCGAAGAGTGAGTTACCAGCACAATTTCAGTAATACCTGCGGCGATACATTCGTTGACCACATACTGAATTAAAGGTTTATCAACCAGAGGCAGCATCTCTTTAGGAATAGCCTTGGTAGCAGGTAACATACGCGTGCCTAATCCCGCGACAGGGATTACTGCTTTTCTTACTTTAGAATTAATGGCAGCCATTGAAAAATCTCCTGGACTGTTCAAGTTTTCACTTGCAAGTCAATTAAAAAACGCCTCGAGTATATCAGCTTAAAAATGAAATCTGCGGCTGTTTACCCGTTGCGTTGGTAATTTAAGATAAATACGTAAGAGTTTAATACGATATTAACACCCACGATGGCAGGGGAGAAAACCTAAATGTTTTCAATCGCCCAGATGCTCATTCCGCAGACAACATCAGACGCAATCGTCCACCAGAACCCCAGACCTGGCACTGCCAGGACTCGCAGCGCTGGCTGATTTGATTGAGATAAGTATTGCCCAAAGTTCCGAGTGGCACACCGTTGCTAACCTGTATTTGATGCTCGCCGGTATTCAACGTAGCGTTGAGCCCAGCAGAGACCAAAATGAGATTTTTCAGCCCGCTATGATAATAGCCCACCATCAATGGGAATTGTCCGGTCAAATTTGCCTGACGTAATAACTGGTTCACTTGTTTAAGTAAACTCCCTAATTCTGGTAAGCGCTGGCGCTGCTGAGAAAGATGTTCTTGTAACAAACCATTAAATAACGCGCGTAATAACAATGCAGCTAACACACCGTTATCTCCAGCACGTGTAACATCCAGGCAATAAAAAGCTAAATCGTTATCTGATAACGGCGCAATATCCAGAACCAGCCCAGGCTGATCGAGAGTAATCAACTGGCGATAATTAACGCGGCAATGCGACATCACCTGTTGCACGGGGGGCTGAAGCTCTTGTAGCAGTTTTGAAGCCGCCTGCGGGTCGCTCACCAGTGCATCCCAGTCCTGGAATAATCGCTCTTCTTCTTCGACTCGGGAATTGAACATGTTGGGATAGAGGCAGGCATAGACCGTTTCACGCAGGCGGTCGAGGTCTTTAATCGGTTTGAGCATCACGTCCTGCACGCCAAAACGCAGGGCTTTGGCGATATCTGACATATTCTCGGTGGCGGAAATAATCAGAATTGGCGTCTGAACTCCTTCATTCCGCAAATGTTCCACCAGCTTCAGTCCATTCATGCGCGGCATAGCCAGATCGCAAATGAGCAAATCGGGTGCAAAACCGGTCATTTTTTCCAGAGCATCTATGCCATCCGTCGCAAGCTCAATGTTTGCCCCTAACGATGCGAGGTAACTCTCCAGTAAAGAGCGGAAAACGGGCTCGTCCTCAACAATGAGAATTTGTTTTCCAACGAGTGGCTGTGTCATGTGCGCTCCCCTGACTGGCGATAGATCAATAGTGGCATGGTATGACAATCACCGCCTGTCAGAATTACCTGAAGATGCGAGTTTTCAGCGTACTCATTCATGGGTACGAACCAGTGGCAGCAACTCGTCCATCTTTTTCTCAACCGCCAGACTTCCGGCGTTTATCGCCTCAGCGGCACGGTGGAAATCCAGAGTTGAGATCTGTGGGCAAAAAGGCTGCAACAGAATATCCGGCGGGTCACCCGCCATCCTGTTACGTTTTAAACGGTTTTCCAGCACCTGTATCGACGTCGTCATGATTTCCATGGCTGTCGGTGTGGTGGTCGCACGTCGGGTGGTTATTTTACCGAGTTGTTCTCGAAGTCGACCACGCCAGGTATCGGGTTGCACCTGGTTTTCGGCCAACGGCGTTGTCATATTCACGGAGAGTAAATCTTGCTGCATCAGGTGGGCATCATGTTGCAGGTCGACGGCAATAACAATATCCGCACCTAACGCTCGGGTCAGCGAAACCGGCACGGGATTCACCACCGCACCATCCACCAGCCAGTAGCCGTTATATCCGACAGGCGAAAGTAAACCCGGCATGCTGCAGGAGGCGCGAACCGCCTGATGAAGATCGCCATCGGTGAACCACAGCTCGCGTCCGGTACTTAAATTGGTGGCAACCGAACCAAAACGCAGCGCGCAGTCTTCAATTTTTTCTTCGGTAATTATCTTGCGAACGTTATTGAATACCCTTTCGCCACGTAATAAACCGCCACGACGCCAGGAAAGATCCATCAGTCGCAGGACATCCCAATAGCCGAACGAGCGCACCCAGCGTTCCATCATAGGTAAGCGATTACTGGCATAAGCGGCACCGACCAGCGCCCCTACCGAGCAACCCGCGACGATATCAATTTGAATGCCTGCACGTTTTAACGCATTAATGACACCAATATGCGCCCATCCTTTTGCTGCTCCCGACCCTAATGCCAGGCCGATCTTTACCTGTCTCATTTCGCCTCGGTCTTTCTTCCCCGGTTTATACCCATCATCCTTCAAGCTGCAGGGGTGTTGAGTGCAACTCGTATGCCGATGGGATTATCACCTCGTGACGAAGTCGCCACTGCTCAGTTAACATAACTACCCCGCGTATTTACGCCGACTCTTTTTTTGTAACCAAGGAGATGCTGTGTCGCAACTTTGCCCTTGTGGTAGCGGTCAGGAGTATAGCTTATGTTGCCAGCCATACATAAGCACAGACGCGCTCGCGCCAACCCCATCACAGCTTATGCGCTCACGTTATAGCGCCTACGTGATGCAGGACGCAGATTACCTGGTAGCAAGCTGGTATCCGCAGACGCGCAGCCCTTGCCTGAAAAGCGATGTTTCCGGGAGTTTTGCCACCACACGCTGGTTAGGCCTGACGGTATATGAAACGGCGGACGGACGTGATGAAAACGAAGGTTTCGTCAGTTTCGTGGCGCGCTTTGAAGAACAAGGCGTGGAAAGTGCCATTATCGAACGCTCCAGATTCTTAAAAGAAAACGGTCAGTGGTACTATGTTGATGGAACGCGCCCACAGTTCGGGCGTAATGACCCCTGCCCTTGCGGCTCCGGTAAAAAATTCAAAAAGTGTTGTGGGCGGTAACGCGACGTGGCACAAGTTATTTAGCAAACAAACGAACAATAGGACTCACCTTGCGATGCAAGCACTACAACGTAAAGTACTACGCACCATCTGCCCTGACGCAAAAGGGCTGATCGCCAAGATCACCAATATTTGTTACAAGCACGAACTGAACATTGTTCAGAACAATGAATTTGTTGACCATCGCACCGGTCGCTTTTTTATGCGTACTGAGCTTGAAGGCATTTTCAACGACAACACCCTGCTGGCAGATTTAGATAGCGCGTTACCCGAGGGTTCAGTGCGTGAATTGACGCCCGCTGGCCGTCGTCGCGTCGTGATTCTGGTGACCAAAGAAGCGCATTGCCTGGGTGATCTTTTAATGAAGGCTAACTACGGCGGGCTGGATGTGGAAATCGCTGCGGTGATTGGCAACCACGAAACACTGCGCACGCTGGTTGAACGTTTTGATATTCCTTTTGAGCTGGTGAGCCACGAAGGGCTGACTCGCGAAGATCACGATAAACAGATGGCGGATGCGATTGAAGCGCATAAACCGGATTACGTGGTACTGGCGAAATATATGCGCGTGTTAACGCCAGAATTCGTCTCCCGCTTCCCGAACCAGATCATCAACATCCACCATTCATTCCTGCCAGCCTTTATCGGCGCACGCCCTTATCACCAGGCGTACGAACGTGGCGTGAAGATCATCGGCGCGACTGCGCACTATGTAAATGACAATCTGGATGAAGGCCCAATCATCATGCAGGACGTTATTCACGTCGATCACACCTACACCGCAGAAGATATGATGCGTGCCGGGCGTGATGTTGAGAAAAACGTTTTGAGCCGTGCGCTCTACCAGGTTCTGGCACAACGCGTGTTTGTTTACGGTAATCGCACTATCATTTTGTAGTTGTTAGATAGCGAATTGTTTGACTTTACAACGTTACGCGTAAAAAAACGGCAAACGATTCATTTTCTTACAGTCAGTGCTTTACAGCGGCGCTTCATTTGATATGATGCGCCCCGCTTCCTAACGAAGGAAGCACGTAAGAAAGCCATATGAAATACCCCTGGCGGGGTTCCCGAGCGGCCAAAGGGAGCAGACTGTAAATCTGCCGTCATCGACTTCGAAGGTTCGAATCCTTCCCCCGCCACCATTTCAGAGCACGGCCTGTCATACCAAACACCCCTGGCGGGGTTCCCGAGCGGCCAAAGGGAGCAGACTGTAAATCTGCCGTCATCGACTTCGAAGGTTCGAATCCTTCCCCCGCCACCATTCTCTGAAGTACCTCCAGACAAATTCCAAATCGCACCATCTTTAATATTCCCGTTGGGGAAGGATGAGAAGCTTCGACTAAGGTTCGATTCGAGCAAAGCGAGAAAGCGTTGCCGCAGGCAACGACCCGAAGGGCGAGACGCAAAGCGTCGAGTCATCCTTCCCCCGCCACCATTCTCTGAAGTTCCTCCAGACAAATTCCAAATCGCACCATCTTTAATATTCCCGTTGGGGAAGGATTCTTAACGTTTCGTTTGCCACATTTATGTTGGATGACGCTTCGCTTATCCAACCTACAAAACCAAATTCAAAACCAAAATTCAAAACCAAATTCAAACCAAAATTCAAAACCAAGTTCAAAACCAAAATTCAAATCCGAGCCGTAGGTCGGATAAGCGCAGCGTCATCCGACACCATCAATAAAAGCGCAAAAAAATACCCGGCCGCAGCCAGGTATCTTTCAAATCAACTAACAATACTCAACGACGAGCGCGAACCACCTGATATTTACGCGTCAGATACTCAACCGGCGCGCTCCAGACGTGCACCAGACGAGTGAACGGGAACAGCAGGAACAGCGTCATCCCCAACACTAAATGCACGCGGAAGATAAACGCCACGCCATCCAGATGTTCAGATGCGCCGCCGTGGAACGTCACTACTGCCTGTGCCCAGCCCACCAGCTTCATCATCTCGCTGCCATCCATATGTTGGGCCGAGAATGGAATGGTCAGCAGACCCAGCGCACATTGAATCACCAACAGGCTGAGGATCAGGATATCCGCCGTGGTTGATGTGGCACGAATACGCGGGTTAAACAGACGGCGCTTAAGCAGCAATACCCCCCCCACCAGCGTCATCACACCACACGCACCACCCGCAATCATCGCCATTTTCTGCTTCACATCCACTGGCAGGAATGACTCGTACATCCAGTGCGGTGTCAGCATGCCGAGGAAGTGACCGGCGAAAATACCCAGAATTCCGATATGGAAAAGGTTTGACGCCAGATTCATCCCTTTGCGATCCAGCATCTGACTGGAACCCGCTTTCCAGGTGTACTGACCGTAGTCGTAACGCAACCAACTGCCGACTAAGAAAACGGTACCGCAGAGATACGGATAGATGTCGTAGAAGAACACATTGAGAAATTGCATGATTACTGTCCTCCGATATTCAGATACTGCGGAGCGACAGCCCCGGCAAAGCGCTTTTGATGACTGGTTATTTCAGATTCACCGCAACCGGCATCAGCCACAAATTTCACCTGCTCTTCTTCCCAAACGGCATCCAGCGCCTGTGGCGTGTCATCGCGCGCTTCGCCAGCAATCTGCTTGCTCACGCTCTCAACCGCCACATCACTTTCAGACAAGCCCAACAGCACATCAAACAACACGGCATAATCGCTTTCGCGCTGTTTCAGACGAGCCGCCAGCAATGCCAGAATGGGCGCAACATCCTGCAAACCACCACGCGCTTCGGCCTCGGTGCGCTGGGATAAATACTCCAGATACAGCGGCAGATGGTCTGGCAGCTCGCGGCTGTCGATTTCCATACCCGCCTGCTGATACTGGTTCATCAGATTGACCATTGCCTGGCCGCGATCGCGGGATTCGCCGTGAACATGTTCAAACAGCAACAGCGAAGTCGCCCGCCCACGGTCAAACAGTTCACTGTAACTGGCCTGAGCATCCAACAAATCGCGGCGGCATAAGCGGGTGATGAAATCATTAAGCTGAGCAGCCTGTTGCAAATCAAGCGCCTCACCGTCAATTAACGCTTCGCGAAGTTCCTGCTGATGCTGCCACAGGGCAGCATCCGGATACTCAAGCAAACGGGATATCACCAGTAGTTCAATCATGGTTTTGGCTCCGTTTTGCTCGATACATCAATCGCATCGATTCGTTTGCTATTGAACAGGTTGAATTTGCTATCTGAACCATGGCAACCATCGCCAAAGCTGAAACCACAACCTTTGCTTTCAGGGAACGCATCTGCCGCCAGTTCACGGTGGCTGGATGGCACCACGAACCGGTCTTCGTAGTTAGCAATCGCCAGATAGCGATACATCTCCTGCGCCTGGGCTTCGCTCAGACCGACCTCTTCCAGCGCACGGGTATCATTAATCCCTTCCACGGTTTCAGCACGTTTGTAATGACGCATCGCCATCATGCGCTTAAGCGCACGCAGAACCGGCGCGGTATCCCCTGCGGTCAGCAGGTTCGCCAGATATTCCACCGGAATACGCAGGCTTTCGACGTCAGGCAGAATGCCTGTGTGCGGCAACTCGCCCGCATCAGCCGCTGACTGAATTGGCGATAAAGGCGGCACATACCAGACCATCGGCAGTGTGCGATATTCCGGATGCAGAGGCAGAGCCAGCTTCCAGTCCACCGCCATTTTGTAGACAGGTGACTGTTGCGCCGCGTCGATAACGCTTTGCGGCACGCCATCTTTCAGCGCCTGTTCGATAACTGCCGGATCGTTCGGGTCGAGGAAAATACTCAACTGACGCTCGTAGAGATCTTTTTCGCTTTCAGTACTTGCCGCCTGCTCGATAGCGTCGGCGTCATACAGCAACACGCCGAGGTAGCGAATACGTCCGACACAAGTTTCAGAACAAACAGTCGGCATCCCCGCTTCAATACGTGGATAGCAGAAAATGCACTTCTCGGATTTACCCGACTTCCAGTTGAAGTAGATTTTCTTGTACGGGCAGCCGGTGATGCACATGCGCCAGCCACGGCACTTGTCCTGATCAATCAGAACGATGCCGTCTTCTTCACGTTTGTAGATAGCACCACTCGGGCAAGTGGCCGCGCACGCCGGGTTCAGGCAGTGTTCACACAGGCGCGGCAAATACGCCATAAAGGTGTTTTCGAACTGGCCGTACATCGCTTTTTGCATGTTGGCGAAGTTCTGGTCTTTGGCGCGTTTCTCAAATTCGCCACCCAGAATCTCTTCCCAGTTCGGACCCGCTTCGATTTTGTTCATACGCTGGCCGGTAATCAGCGAGCGTGGACGCGCAATCGGCTGATGCTTTCCTTCCGGCGCGTTATGCAGATGCTGATAGTCGTAATCGAACGGCTCGTAGTAATCGTCGATGCCCGGCAGATGCGGGTTGGCGAAGATTTTACCCAGCAACATCGCGCGATTACCCATACGCGGCTGCAGCTTGCCGTTGATCTTACGGATCCAGCCACCCTTCCATTTTTCCTGGTTTTCCCAGTCATTCGGGTAGCCAATGCCCGGTTTGGTTTCCACGTTGTTAAACCACGCGTACTCCATCCCTTCCCGGCTGGTCCAGACGTTTTTACAGGTCACAGAACAGGTGTGACAGCCGATGCATTTATCAAGATTCAGCACCATGCCGACTTGTGAACGAATTTTCATTTTACGCTCTCCTGTTTCTGGTCATTGCCTTCGCCGTCTAACCAGTTAATGTCTTTCATCTTGCGAACCACCACGAACTCATCACGGTTTGAACCGACGGTGCCGTAGTAGTTAAAGCCGTAAGCCAGCTGCGCATAGCCACCGATCATGTGCGTCGGTTTCGGACTGATGCGGGTCACCGAGTTATGAATACCACCGCGCTGGCCGGTGATTTCAGAACCCGGCAGGTTCACGATACGCTCCTGAGCGTGGTACATCATGGTCATGCCTTCCGGCACACGCTGGCTGACAACCGCACGGGCGGTCAGCGCGCCGTTTTTGTTGAACACTTCAATCCAGTCGTTATCTTCGATGCCAAGATCTTTGGCATCGATTTCACTCATCCAGACAATCGGGCCGCCGCGTGACAGCGTCAGCATCAACAGGTTGTCGCTGTAGGTTGAGTGAATGCCCCATTTCTGGTGCGGCGTCAGGAAGTTCAACGCTTTCTCAGGGTTACCGTTGGATTTTTTACCCATCACACCTTTTACCGAGCGCGTATCAATCGGCGGACGGTACACCAGCAGGCTTTCGCCAAAATCACGCATCCACTGGTGATCCTGATACAGCTGTTGGCGGCCAGACAGCGTGCGCCATGGGATCAGCTCGTGAACGTTGGTGTAACCTGCGCTGTATGAGACGTGTTCATCTTCAAGACCTGACCAGGTCGGGCTGGAGATGATTTTGCGCGGCTGTGCCTGAATATCGCGGAAGCGAATCTTTTCATCTTCTTTATTGAGCGCCAGATGCGTATGGTCGCGTCCGGTAAACTCGCTGAGTGCCGCCCAGGCTTTCACCGCCACCTGGCCGTTGGTTTCGGGTGCCAGAGTGAGGATCATTTCTGCGGCATCAATTGCCGAGTTAATCATCGGCTGGCCTTTTGCAGGGCCTTCGGTTTTGGTGTAGTTAAGCTTGCGTAGCAAGTCCATCTCAGACTGGGTGTTCCACGCAATGCCTTTCCCACCGTTACCGATTTTTTCCATCAACGGACCGACGGAGGTGAAACGCTCATAAGTGGCTGGATAGTCACGTTCAACCGTCACCAGGTGCGGTGCGGTTTTACCTGGAATCAGGTCACATTCGCCTTTTTTCCAGTCCATCACGCCAAACGGCTGCGCCAGTTCAGCGGCTGAATCGTGCTGGATTGGCAACGTCACCACATCGGTTTCTTTCCCTAAATGGCCGATACACACTTCAGAGAATTTTTTCGCGATAGCTTTATAAATTTCCCAGTCGCTTTTTGAATCCCAGGCTGGGTCAACCGCAGCAGAAAGTGGATGAATAAACGGATGCATATCCGAAGTATTCATGTCGTCTTTCTCATACCAGGTGGCGGTTGGTAATACGATGTCGGAATACAGACAGGTGCTTGACAGACGGAAGTCCAGCGTCACCACCAGATCCAGTTTGCCGTCGAGGCCGTTATCGACCCACTCGACTTCCTCCGGCATCACGCCACCTTCACGCCCCAGATCTTTCCCCTGAATACCGTTTTCAGTACCCAGCAGATATTTGAGCATGTACTCGTGGCCCTTACCGGAAGAACCCAGCAGGTTTGAACGCCAGACAAACAGGTTACGCGGATGGTTGTTGCCTGCATCCGGCTGCTCTGCGGCAAAGCGAATATCGCCACTTTTCAGCTGCTGCGCGGTGAAATCCGCCGGGGTCATGCCAGCGGCCTGCGCCTGCTTCGCAATATGCAGCGGATTGGTGTTGAGCTGAGGTGCCGACGGCAACCAGCCCATACGCTCGGCGCGCACGTTGAAGTCAATCAAATGGCCGCTGTAGCGTGATTTATCTGCCAGCGGTGAAAGCAGCTCTTCGGCGGTCAACGACTCATAACGCCACTGGCTTGAGTGGTTGTAGAAGAACGAGGTGCTGTTCATATGGCGCGGTGGGCGCTGCCAGTCCAGCGCGAACGCCAGCGGCGTCCAGCCCGTTTGCGGACGCAGTTTTTCCTGGCCCACATAGTGTGCCCAGCCGCCGCCGCTCTGCCCGACGCAACCGCAGAAGATCAGCATGTTGATCAACCCACGGTAGTTCATATCCATGTGGAACCAGTGGTTCATCCCGGCACCGACGATGATCATCGAGCGGCCATGGGTTTTGTCGGCGTTGTCAGCGAACTCACGCGCAATGCGGATAATGTTCTGACGAGAAACGCCGGTGATTTGCTCAGCCCACGCTGGGGTATACGCTTTCACATCGTCATAGCTTGACGCACAGTTAGCGTCGTCCAGACCACGCTCAAGGCCGTAGTTCGCCAGCGTCAAATCGTAAACGGTGGTGACCAGCGCGCTTGAACCATCTGCCAGTTGAAGTCGTTTTACCGGCAGTTTGTGCATCAGCACATTGTCGAGTTTGACGTTACTGAAGTGCTCGGTGCTTTCGCCGCCAAAATACGGGAAGCCTACATCAGCGACTTCATCGTGGCTGCCCAGCAGGCTCAGGCGCAGTTCAGCCTCTTCGCCACTGGAGCCATCGCGCTGTTCGAGGTTCCACTTGCCCTTCTCGCCCCAGCGATAACCGATGGAGCCGTTTGGTGCCAGCAGTTCGCCGTTCTGGTTATCCAGCGCGACGGTTTTCCACTGCGGATTGTTTTCCTGACCGAGGCCATCGACCAGGTCAGAAGCACGCAGCATACGGCCCGCGGCGTAGAAACCATCGCGCTCCTCTAACATCACCAGCATTGGCATATCAGTGTAACGACGCACGTAATCGGTAAAGTACTGGCTTGGATTGTCGAGGTGGAATTCACGCAGCATCACGTGGCCCATCGCCAGTGCCATTGCCGCATCGGTGCCTTGCTTCGGCGCCAGCCACTGGTCACACAGTTTGGCGATTTCCGCATAGTCCGGCGTGACGGCAACGGTTTTGGTGCCTTTGTAACGGACTTCGGTAAAGAAGTGCGCATCTGGCGTACGGGTTTGCGGGACGTTAGAACCCCAGGCAATGATGTAGCTGGAGTTGTACCAGTCGGCAGATTCTGGCACGTCAGTTTGCTCGCCCCAGGTCATTGGGGAAGCCGGTGGTAAATCGCAGTACCAGTCGTAGAAACTCAGACAAGCACCGCCAATCAGGGAGAGGTAACGTGCACCTGCGGCGTAAGAGACCATCGACATCGCCGGGATTGGCGAGAATCCGGCAATACGGTCTGGGCCAAAGGTTTTCGCGGTATAGACGTTCGCCGCAGCAATCAGCTCGTTGACTTCCTGCCAGCTTGAACGGACAAAACCCCCGCGCCCACGGGCTTGTTTATAGCTTTTGGCTTTTTCCGCATCGTTGATGATGGAAGCCCAGGCGTCGACCGGGTCAGCATGAACGTTTTTTGCTTCGCGCCACAGTTTGATCAGACGCTTGCGCATCAATGGATATTTTAAGCGGTTGGCGCTGTAGAGATACCAGGAGTAGCTCGCACCACGTGGGCAGCCGCGAGGTTCATGGTTTGGCATATCAGGACGGGTACGCGGGTAATCGGTTTGCTGAGTTTCCCAGGTCACCAGGCCGCTTTTGACATAGATCTTCCAGCTACAGGAGCCCGTGCAGTTTACACCGTGTGTGGAACGGACCACTTTATCGTGCTGCCACCGCTGGCGATAACCTTCTTCCCAATCACGATTGGTATCGAGCAGTTGGCCATGTCCATCGGCAAAAGTTTCGCCCTTCTGTTTGAAGTACCGAAACCGGTCAAGAAATTTGCTCATCGGGGTTCTCCTGATGTGGAGCCTGGAGGCTCTATCTTATGAATACGACATTGCTAACAATGGCCGCACCGTAACCCGCGTAAATGAAGGGATAATTGATGCCGATCAACTGGGATTCAGGCTGTAATAGAGAGGGAAAGTCGATCTACCACCAAAGTGGCAATAACAAAACACACATCAACTTATTGATATAATTGGTTTTCTATAAGAGCACACACAAGCCAGGGAGTAGAAATTCCCGGAGCCGGGTATTAAGGGGTAAGTCGGTAAAAGCGGGTTAAGATGAAATGAAAAATGGGGCTTCCCTGTCAGCAGGAAAACCCCATCCAGAACGGCGTAACTATCAGGCAGAAGCTAACGACTCTGACAGACGTGCCGCACGAATATTTTTAATCAGCAGCCCGGAAATAATTATCCCCGCGCACGCAAAGAGCGCCATTAAACCAAACACAATTTGATAGCCGATGAGACCAGGATTGGTATCTAAAATGTAGCCATACAGGCTGTAGCAGAACATTGCAGGGGCATAGCCAATAAAACTACCCAGCGCCATTGCCGCCCCCGTATTCTTTTCACTGATACCTGCCTCACCGATTGGCGCAAAGAACACCGCTCGTTGGGTAAAGATCACTGCGCCAAACATTAACGTACAGGCCATACCCAAATAGACTGGCATCTGTTCATGCGGCAACAGGATCAGGCCAACTAAGGCCAATGCACTAATAATGAAGGTATAGAAAAGATATTTACTTGGCGATTGTAAAACTTTATCCGCAATTAACCCACCAATTGGACCACCCACCATTTTCAAACAATACTGATTAATTATCCCGTAGGCACCCACCAGCGCAATAGGTAATGCATAGACATTTCTTAAGAATGGAATAAAGAATGTTAAACCACAATACACGGCATAGACACAGAATACGCTGAAGGCAATTAACCACACGGTTTTATTTTTTAATACACTACCCAGCCCGGGTTTATCTTCTTTTTTGTCAGCAAGTTCTTTCTTCGCTACTTGTTCATCCGGGCTTTCTTTCAGCACAAACATAATCACCACGCCGACGACAATCGCGATGCCTGAGTAGAATAGAATAGCCGCTCTAAAACCAAAATAGTCGCTACCAAACCAGGTGAATACCGCCAAAGCGCTGAAGGCAATAATAGTATCAACAATGCCTCGTCCAGTTTCAAAGAAACCAAATAACCGCCCTTGCTGTTTATTGTCGCCAAGCAAACTCACGGACTTCAACAACACCGGCCAGTTCAGCATATCGCAAGTCACACCGAACAACGCCCAGACAAAGAGGATCCCCCAGTAGCCGGGCATTGTCGACAGATAGATGCCAAGCAAGCCAGTGGCGATGAGCGAGAAAGACATGGTAAACCGGCGTGGTAAACGGTCGGAAAAGTAAATCGACAGGAAGAAACCAATTGTCGTCACAATCGAGTTAACCGACATGGCGTTACCAATTTCACCGTTGGTCAGATGAAAGTATTCCTGCATCGGAACATAAAATGCGTCTTTTAATGAAGGCAGTTTATATATTGTTCCACCGCACAGAACCAACAAGCTAAATATGGTCCATCTTTTTTTAGTAAGCATAAGACACCCCACCCTGAATTAGCGGAATTAATTATTTTTTGAGAGTACAGAGACCTCAACTGACGTGAGACATCTGAATATAAATTTTATGGTTATTTATTTATGTAAAACATTTAAAGCATCTTTATTAAGTTCAGCAACAATATTACGCACATGCTGTATTTGATTCATTGCATCAGCCATCTCTTTATTGAGTCTTTCTTCAAGTCCGGAAGTGGGTAACGGTGTTTCACTCATCTCACGCAGTGGGATCCAGGGATTACTGCCTTCATTGGTAAATCGGAATGCCGGAGCATAATAATCAACTTCTTCTTCAAGACCAAAGGCAGTGACTTGCGGTTTATTTTCACCTAAACAAATTAATTGCAGGAGTAATTCTTTAAACGGTAATTCACCTTGCCCTGAAATACAGGCGGTATGCCCACGCCCCTGTCCTTCGTCATTAATCAGTGCATCTTTGATATGCACCTGGGTGATTTCTTTTCCCATCACCGCCAATGCCTCAAGTGGCTCTTCATTGGCATTAATCATATTGGCAAAATCAAACAGCAACGAAAGCTGTGGGAAGTCCGCCTGTTGGACTAACTTCACCAGTTCATGGCTTTGCAAATCCTCATGTTGCTCAAGGGTAAATGTCAGGCCACTGTGCTGGTGTTGCGCTTTAATGTACTGAATATCCTTTGCTATTGTCTCCATGACCTCGGAAAGTGTGCCTTCGTAGCGCGGATAAAATCGTACCGAAGTTGCACCTGATTTCAGGGCAATGGTAACCGCCTCATCGATAGTCGCTGCGTCAGACGCACTGGTTTCGATATGCACATCCAGGCCTGACTGGCGTGCTTTGGCCGCAAAACGTGCCAGTCGCTCTTCGCTGGCATGCCTGAGGGACTGGCTTTCACCGTCCACAACATGGATTTTCACCCCTTTCAGATGCTGCTGACTGGCGATATCCAGTAAATCTTCCGGTAGGATCTTTTCCATACGCATATTTAAATGGAACGCATAAGCGTGCAAATAAAGCGGCAGATCTGCGGCACGCTCAACAATTTTTTTAGCCTGGATGCTATCCATACTCACTCCTATAAATCGATATAAAACTCTACAGATTCAAAACGCCAATATTCGATATCAACCTGAATCACGTGACCGCCTTCGTCGGCACGGAATTTTTCAACACGTATAGCCGGGGTGCCAGGTGTACCGCCCATCCCTTTGCAAGCCCCTGCCGAAAGTCGTGTGGGTTTAAAGGCTAAATGCTGTGTATGAGAGGTCTTGCCAAAGGCTTCTTGCCAGACTTCAACAAAAGATCGGTCGCCTAATTTGTCAATAAAACCTGGGGCCAATTGCGCGTTGATAAAGGTTTCGTGATAGAAAACTTTATGGTTATCAAGGGCTCCCCATCCACAGATTTTGTAGATCTCATCACCGTCTTTTACATTCAACTGCGACAAAATTTCGGGTTCCGCCGTGTAAACCCGCTCTTTTTCCAGAAAGCCCCAGGACGGCAAACGCCCCTGTTCCAGCGCGGCCTGCTTAAAACTGGTGGAGGTATTTGGGGTGTATTTGAAACACGGCAAGGCCACAAACCAGCCCCGACGATCTTTACGAAAGATCTTTTCTTCCCCTTCCAGAAACAGCAACGCCTGTCGCAGTGTCATGCGCTTGATGCCAAGCAATTCTTCCAGCTCACGCTCGGAAGGTAATTTTCCGCCCGGCTGCACAACACCTTTGCTCAGCCAGTCGTTGAGCATCTCTTTTGCCGTTTCTACGGTGGAATGGCTTTTCATGTTTTAATCCATTTGGTTTAAACCAGATTGATTGTCACGGTACTCTTAGCCAGCGAATGTGACAATGGTGTCTGGCGGGGTAGTTATTCTAAATGTGAGGTTTCTCGCAGAATAGAGTCGGATCGAGGGGGAATTTCAGGCAAAAAAAAGCGCGACCGAAGTCGCGCAAGGGATAACCAAAAGGTTAAAAAAGGACTATTTGGCTGCTGATTTACGGCCGTAAACGACCCAGGTAATCACCACACAAACAATATAAAACACCAGGAAGACTTTCATCGCGCCTGCCGGAGAACCGGTCAACGCAAGCGAGGTACCAAACGCTTTCGGGATAAAGAACCCGCCAACCGCACCAATCGCGGAAATAAAGCCAAGTGCCGCCGCAGTATCGGTAGCCGCTTCGCGCAACGCTCTTTCTTCGGTTCCGCCCTGCGCTTTCACGCGATCCATGGTCAATTTACGGAAGATAACGGAGATCATCTGGAAGGTAGAACCACTGCCCAGACCGGCTGTCAGGAACAGCATCAGGAACACGCCGAAGAAGGCGATGAAGTTACCGCCCACACCATTATGTGGCAGCGTGGTAAACAGCAACGCACTGAAAACTGCCATAAATATGAAGTTAATCAGCGACACTTTGGTTCCGCCAAAGCGGTCGGAAATTGCGCCACCCGCAGAACGTGCCAGCGCACCAAACAGTGGGCCGAAGAAGGCGAAGTGCAGAATGTTGATATCCGGGAACTGCGTTTTAGCCAGCATGGCAAAACCGGCAGAAAAACCGATAAACGAGCCGAAAGTCGCCAGATACAGCACGCCCATGATCCACAGGTGAGCGCGTTTGAGAACCGGCAATTGCTCTTTCAAAGAGGCCTTCGAGGTCGCGAGGTCATTCATCCCAAACCAGGCAGCAACGGTGAAAATCGCCAGCAACGGCACCCACACCCATGCGGCGTTTTCCAGGAACAGCATCGTGCCATCCGCCTGCTCAACGCCGGTCCCGCCAAATACTGCAAACATAGAAAGCGAAATCACCAGCGGTGCAACCAGCTGCATCACGCTCACACCAAGGTTACCGAGCCCACCGTTGATACCCAGCGCGCCACCCTGTTTTGCTTTCGGGAAGAAGAAGCTGATGTTCGCCATGCTCGAGGCAAAGTTTGCCCCCGCAAAACCACACAACAGCGCGATGATGATGAATACGCCAAATGGGGTTGCCGGGTTTTGCACCGCAAAACCTAACCACATGCAAGGGATAATCAAAATCCCGGTGCTGAACGCAGTCCAGCGACGACCGCCGAAGACCGGTACCATGAAAGAGTAAGGCACGCGCAGTAACGCACCGGAAACAGACGGCAGTGCGGTCAGCATAAACAGTTGGTCAGTGGAGAAGTTGAAGCCCACTTTATTCAGGTTAACCGCGACCGCGCTAAACAGCATCCACACGCAGAACGCTAATAACAAACACGGTACAGAAATCCATAAATTGCGGCTGGCAATGCCATGACCCTTACTTTGCCAAAACGCAGGTTCTTCTGGTCGCCATTCGGTAATCAGCGAACCCGATTTTGGACTTTGTTCGGGAATGTGAGACATAAACACCTCAAAAATAGTGAGAGTAATTGCCGCCACATTAGGTGCTAATGGGGAATAAAAATTGATGTGAATCAAGGGATAAACCATCTGAATGGCGGCTAAAAATTAATCATCATTCTTTGTGGGTAACGGTAACTCGTGAAAATAGTGTGGTTTTTCACAGGGCTGAACACAGGGAGTAATCACCCTACACCGCGAGATGCCACTCCGGGCTATTTGTGGGTAATCCTTAAGGGGTATGGGTATACTCCAGGGGATGTCTGAGAATACCCGCACTCTCTATCCGCCCCGGAGTTCACCTGAATGCTAAAACGCCTGCTGTCCCCGCTCACCTTGTTTAACCAACTGGCATTGATTGTGCTGTTGTTGGCGCTGCTGGGTGTCGCGGGAATGAGTCTCGCGGGTTGGCTGGCGCAGGGTATACAGGGCAACGCTCACGCGATCAACAAAGCCGGGTCGATGCGCATGCAAAGCTATCGTCTGTTGGCCGCCATTCCACTGAGCGAAAAAGACAATGCTTTGCTCAATGAGATGGAAAAAACCACCTGGAGTAACGACTTAAAAGAAGCGGCAGAACAGGACGGACAACAGGATAAGTTAGCCGCGTTGCAACACTACTGGCGCGAGCAGTTAGCACCCGCCCTGCGCCAGGCGCAAAATGCGCAACAGGTTAAACCCCACGTTGCAGGATTCGTCGGGCGGATTGACCAACTGGTCACCACCTTCGATCACACCACCGAACTGCGCCTGCATCGGATTATCCAGCTACAAATGGGTATGGCCGCGCTGATGGGGTTGCTGATCATTTTTACCGTCATCTGGTTGCGCAAACGCCTGCTGCGCCCGTGGCAAAAGTTGCTCACCATGGCGCAAGCGATTGGGCAGCGTGACTTTACCCATCGCGTTAATGTGCGTGGGCGAAACGAGATGGCGACGCTGGGCGTGGCGTTAAACAGTATGTCGGCAGAACTGGCAGAAAGTTACGCAAGCCTTGAGCAGCGGGTGCGTGAGAAAACCGCCGGGCTTGAGCAAAAAAACCAGATGCTGTCGTTCCTGTATCAGGCCAATCGCCGCCTGCATTCACAGGCTCCGCTGTGTCAGCGCCTGTCCCCCGTTCTGAGCGATTTACAGCATTTGACGCCGCTGCGTAATCTCGAACTGCGTGTCTATGAGTATGAAGACGAAGAGAATTACGAAGAATATACCTACCAGCCGGACAGCAGTTGTGACGCCAGCGGCTGCAATCTTTGCCCGCGTGAACCCGCTCCACTGCCGTGTGAAACCACTCCGCTAAAATGGCGCTTGACCGACAACCATATTCAATATGGCCTGGTGCTGGCGCAATTACCGCTCGGCAGCAGTCTGACGCACGATCAGCAACAGTTAGTGCTGACGCTGATGGAACAGCTGACGGCTACCCTTGCGCTGGAGCGGCAATATGAGCGCCAGCAGCAGCTGGTGGTTATGGAGGAGCGTTCCGCCATTGCCCGGGAATTACACGACTCCATCGCCCAGTCGCTCTCCTGCCTGAAGATGCAGGTCAGCTGTTTGCAAATGCAGGGCGCCACGTTGCCCCCTGAAATGCAGACCTTACTCGGCCAGATGCGTAGCGAACTGAATACTTCCTGGCGCCAGTTGCGCGAGTTGTTGACCACCTTCCGCCTGCAACTGACCGAACCCGGGCTGCGTCCCGCGCTCGAAGAGAGTTGCCGCGAATTTAGTGAAAAACTGGGCTTCCCGGTGGGCCTGGATTATCAAGTTCCGCCGCGCCTTGTGCCCTCACATCAGGCAATTCATCTGGTACAAATCACCCGAGAAGCATTGAATAACTGCCTGAAACACGCCAGCGCCACGGCATGTGGAGTCAGCGTGATACATCGCGAGAATCAAATGACGTTAACCATTTGGGATAACGGTTGTGGTATCCCCGACAATGGCGAGCGTCGCAACCATTACGGACTTATTATTATGCGAGACCGTGCGCAAAGCCTGAAAGGTGACTGCCAGGTACTTGCTCGCCCAGGTGGCGGAACACAAGTCGTCGTGAGTTTTATCCCCGAAACAGCCACAGGAGCCCATCATGAGTAACCCGGAAGCCTCGACCATTTTGCTAATCGACGATCATCCGATGCTGCGCACTGGCGTAAAACAATTGATCAGTATGGCGCCGGAACTGGCCGTCGTAGGTGAAGCGGGCAACGGCGCGCAAGGCGTGCAACTGGCGGAGGAACTCGACCCTGATCTGATCCTGCTGGATTTGAATATGCCCGGCATGAACGGCCTGGAAACGCTGGATTGCCTGCGTGAAAAACCGCTTTCAGGTCGTATCGTGGTGTTTAGCGTCTCGAACCATGAAGAAGATGTGGTAACGGCGCTGAAAAGAGGGGCAGATGGTTATTTGTTGAAAGACATGGAGCCGGAGGATTTGCTTAAAGCCTTGCAACAAGCCGCCGCCGGGGAGATGGTACTTAGCGAAGCGCTGACGCCAGTGCTGGCGGCAAGTTTACGCGCCAATCGCGCCACCTCTGACCGCGATGTGAATCTTTTAACCCCGCGTGAGCGCGACATTCTCAAGCTCATCGCGCAAGGTTTGCCGAACAAAATGATCGCCCGTCGTCTGGACATCACCGAAAGTACGGTGAAGGTTCACGTTAAGCACTTGCTGAAGAAGATGAAGCTTAAATCGCGAGTGGAAGCGGCGGTGTGGGTGCATCAGGACCGGATATTTTAAGGTTAGCACGGTGAAAGTGGTGGATGAAGCTGCGCTTATCCACCCTACAAAACCGAATCAAATCGAATCGTAGGTCGGATAAGCGCAGCGTCATCCGACATAACCGCCGTAACCCGTTATTCGGGCAACAACTCATAACGCGGATCGTTGAGCGGCCCACCCTACAAAACCGAATCAAATCGAATCGTAGGTCGGATAAGCGCAGCGTCATCCGACATAACCGCCATACCCCGCTATTCGGGCAACAACTCATAACGCGGATCGTTGAGCGGATCCACCCTCAACGGTTCCGCCATCTTCAGGGTAATCCAGTTAGAGGTCACCTTCTGACCTTTATCATCTTCAATCACCACCGACAGACGATACTCATGTGGCCCCTGCTCACGCCATGCTGGCATAATCATGCTCCAGCCGCTGGTGTCACGATTATCAGCCGGTGGCGTCAAACTCAGCTCTTGCGTATCACCCTGCCAGATGATGCTTCGAATACCGTGGCTGGCGCGGATTTGCAGCTTAAGTGCCACCGTTTCGCCGGGGTGTAACTCCCAGGGTGGCGTCGCCAAAAAGACCGACAGTGTTTTACGTTGGCGGTATTCCATTACTGGCAGCGAATCTCGTTCCACGCTGTCATAACGGCTACCGCGCAGCGAACTGGTGGTGGCGACTTCAGCGGCAGAAAGCTGTTTTCTCACCGGCACGCCAAAACGATAGTTTACTTTCAGGCCGAGATTATCCTGCGACACACCGCTTTCACCCTGCTTATGCTGGGCAGTGAGTGTGACAAGTGGGATCGGGGTGTAATTTAGCCCCATGGTCACCGCCACCGGGTTGCGATAACCGGTGCCGCTATCAAACAGATCAACACTGTTACCGTAGTACTTCTCGAAGCTCACACTGGTATTGATGTGACGATAAAAAGGCAACCACGCCTGGGCGGTCACGTCGTATCCCCGTGCCAGGCGTTGCTCCAGCGTTTCGCTATCGCCTTCCTGCCAGCTGCTGAGCGGCTGATAGTAGTTTGCCGAAAGACGTAAATATTCACCCCACGCCTCGGCTCCCAGGCCTGCGCGCTGCAAATTGGTGGAAAGCTGATTGTCATAAAAAGCGTTGTAACCCAGCAACCAGTCCCCGGCGACCCAACGCTGGCCTGCACCAAGGTTGCCGATCGTGCCATCATCCTGCTGGGCAAAACCTATCTGGCTCCAGGTGAGGTAACGGTTGTTATCTTCCCACGGGCTAAACAGCGAAGCGCTGCTGCCGTTCCAGTTGCCGTGTTCATCCACCAGCAAGTTGATGCTGGCCTTGCCCCATGGGGATAATAACGATTCGGCTTCGTTGGTTACCTTGTCGGTTAATACATCCCGCAGCCTGGCAAACGCGAACATCCGCGCCTGCTCGCCCGTATCCAGCCCGTCATCCACCATGCTCGCTTCACCAAACTTCTTCGCCATGGCGGCGATTTCACGTGCTGCGGCATCACTTTCAGGCGCAATGCCCATATCGGGCAATTGTGTCGTGGTTTGGTCAAAAGGGTTTTCGGCTTGATCGATAAAGTTCTGGCGGGTACTGGCTACCCCTCCTGCGCTGAGGAGTGCATACGACAGGGTGAAAAATGGAACGGCTTTTCTAAACATCTGGAAATTATAACATCTCAACCCTGCAAATCACGCCTGAACAGGTAAACACAGATTACTCCTGAAATGTTTTCGTCATTTATTGACCGTTTTGGCGATCAGCGTTTTAAGCTCAGGGACACAGGAGCCGCAGTTGGTTCCACAGCGTAGTCTTTCACCGAGCGTCGCCACCGAATGGCAACCCGAAGCGATGGCCAGCCGAATGGTTTTCTCTCCCACACCAAAGCAGCTGCACACCGTGCTACCCGTATCAACGGTTTCTCCCGCGGCTTTCCCTGCGAGTAACAGATGGCGTTGCTGTGAAGTTATGGGTGTGGATCCAAATCCTGCGACAACCGCCGCGGTGTGAATGTCAGGCCACGTTGTGGCGCTGTAAAAAGCCAGTTGCAGTGCATCTTCATGCCAGGCGAGCAAATAATAAAATTCTCCGTCGCCCTGAGCGTACTGCAATTGCCAGCCCCGCCCGGCCGTCAGCGTTTCAATCCATGACTCCGGTGAACTGTCCGCGGCGCACAGAAAATGGTGAACACCCGCCGTCGCCTGGCGCCACCACTGTATCTCCCCGGCAAACGCGATTTCTTCCCGGGCAAATATTTCCCCCTGCCATGTCGGCTGCCAGCGTTGAATACGCACCGCCGTTTGTTTGCTTTCCGGTTGACCCGAATGCGGGCAGCACACGCCAGAAACCAGGCTGTTAATCTGCCCTTTGCGAGCAAACTGCCGGCTCCAGTGCATGGGAGCAAATACATTGCCGGGCAACTGGTTTTCACTCACCTGCACCCGCGCCACCATCCCGCCGCTGCGCGAGGCAATTCTCACCAGCCCCCCTTCTTTCACGCCATAACGCTGCGCATCACGAGGATGAATTTCCAGCAGCGGCATCGTGATATGTTGCAGCAAACGCGGCACTTTGCCAGTGCGCGTCATGGTATGCCACTGGTCGCGGATACGTCCGCTGTTGAGAATCAAAGGATAATGCGGATCCGCCACCGCCTGCGGGAGTTCAGGTTCGACGGGCATCAGCTGGAATTTCCCATTGGGGCGCCAGCTTTTTAGAGGTTCATGACCACGCGTGGTAACCGGCCAGCGTACCGGCTCCAGTGCGTCGTACTGTTCACGGCTTAAATTCGCCAGCCCGCTGATATCAAACGCACGCGAGCCATTATTTTCATAACCGGAAAGGGCTGCATGTTCGCTGAAAATTTCGTGAGGATGCTGCCAGTTAAAGGCCTCGCGATAACCCAGACGCTGCGCGATTTGCGCGAGGATCCACCAGTCTGCGCGAGCCTCACCCGTAGCGGGTAAAAACGCACGCTGGCGTGAAATCCGGCGTTCAGAATTGGTCACCGTGCCGTTTTTTTCACCCCATGCCAGTGCCGGAAATCTGACTGTCGCGTAACGCGAGGTATCCGTCTCACGCACGACATCAGAAACAATCACCAGTGGGCAGTTCGCCAGCGCCTGTTCAACACGCAACGCATCCGGCAGCGAAACCACCGGATTCGTGCCCATTATCCACACGGCTTTCACTTCCCCGCGCCCGAGAGCTTCAAACAGTTCAACCGCCATTAACCCCGGTGTTTCGGCAATACGCTCGCTTCCCCAGAACCGCCCAAGCCGTGCGATATCTGCCGCGTCAAAACTCATATGGCTGGCGAGTTGATTGGCAAGGCCGCCCACTTCTCGCCCGCCCATCGCATTTGGCTGTCCGGTCAGCGAAAACGGGCCGCAACCTGGTCGCCCAAGTTTGCCACTCACCAGATGGACGTTGATTATCGCGTTGCATTTGTCGCTGCCGCTCGACGACTGATTAATCCCCATGGTGTAAAGCGTCATGGCGCGTTCAGACTGGCTAAACCATTGCCAGAATATCTGAACATCAGCGCTGTCGAGCTGGCAAAAATCGGCGCATTTTTCCAGGCTCCACCCGGCGGCGATTTCAAGCGCTGCGGTTTGCCCGTCAAACTGTTCGGTAAGTAATGGCTGCTGTTGATGCAGATGATTCAGCATGCCGACAAACAGTGCCGCATCGCTTCCGGGGCGCAGCGCCAGATGCAAATCGGCAATGTCGCAGGTCGCGGTACGACGCGGGTCGATGACGACGATTTTCATCGTCGGCCGCTGTTGTTTAGCTTGCACCAGGCGCTGATAAAGCACCGGATGCGTCCAGGCCGCATTGGAACCGGTCAACACCACCAGATCGGTTTGCTCCAGATCCTCATAGCGACAGGGGACGTAATCGGCGCCAAATGCGCGTTTGTAGCCCACCACTGCCGATGACATGCACAACCGTGAATTGGTATCGATGTTAGCGGCACCGATAAATCCCTTCATCAGTTTGTTCGCCACGTAATAGTCTTCGGTCAGCAACTGGCCGGAGGCGTAAAACGCTACGGCTTTGGGGCCAAACTCCGCAATAATCGCGCTCAGCCGCCGCGCGGTTTCATCCATTGCGGCATCCCATGTGACACGTTCACCATTGACTTCGGGATACAGCAAGCGCCCTTCCAGCCCCAGGGTTTCGCCCAGTGCTGCTCCCTTAACGCATAAGCGCCCAAAGTTTGCCGGATGCTGTTGATCCCCGCTAATCACGAACGTTCCTGCTTTGGTCTGCCGGGCTTCCACACCACACCCCACGCCGCAATAGGGGCAAGTGGTACGCACTGCATCACTATTCATCATGCTTTCGCTTGTCATGATGCCTCCGCACGCATAATCAGCGCCTGGCTCCCCACCCACACGATGCCCTGTTCGACTTTTACCGGCCAGGCACGAACGGCCTGCTCGCCGTCTGGCGTGCAGCCATCGCGCAACCGAATACGATGTTTATAAAGGGGGGAAACTACAATCGGCTCACCGCTGGCATCACCAATAATCCCGCGTGACAACACGTTGGCATCACTGCCGGGTTCGAGATTATCGAGGGCGTAAATGGCTTCCCCGATGCGGAACAGCGCAATTTGATGCTCGCCTAAACGTGCACCAATTCCGGCCTGCGCCGGGATAGCATTGACATCGCACACCGCCTGCCACGGTTTCGTCGGCAGCTTCGCTTCCAGATGAGCCACTTCGTTCACCGGCTGTAATTGCTGGCGCAGGTTCTGGCGTTGTACTGCTTCGTCCGGTTTATCGCTGTTAACATAGGAACGGAACAGCGCCAGGCGGTCAGGACTGTTGAGCGTGGTTTGCCACTCACACTGGTAGCTATCCACCACGCTTATCATCTCTTTTTCCAGCTCGTCGGCGAGGCCGAGGCTGTCGTGCAAAATCACCTCGCGAAGATAATCAATGCCACCTTCGAGGTTATCCATCCAGGTGCTGGTACGCTGCAATCGGTCAGCGGTGCGGATGTAAAACATCAGCAAACCGTCGATGGTGCGGATCAGTGTTTCGCGATCCAGGTCGCTGGCGAACAGATCCGCGTGACGGGGTTTCATGCCGCCATTGCCGCAAACATACAGATTCCAGCCTTTGTCGGTGGCGATAACGCCAATGTCTTTGCTCTGTGCTTCGGCGCATTCGCGGGTACAACCAGAGACCGCCATTTTGATTTTGTGCGGGGAACGCAGTCCCTTATAACGGTTTTCCAGTTCTATCGCGAGCCCCGTGGAGTCCTGCACGCCATAGCGGCACCAGGTGGAACCCACACAGGATTTCACCGTGCGTAACGACTTGCCGTAGGCATGGCCGGTTTCAAACCCTGCCGCCACTAACTCCTCCCAAATAGCGGGCAGTTCCTCAAGGCGTGCACCAAATAAGTCAATGCGCTGGCCGCCGGTAATTTTGCTGTATAGCTGATAACGCTTTGCCACCTGACCGATGGCAATGAGCCCGTCCGGTGTAATTTCACCCGCCGGAACGCGCGGCACGATGGAATAAGTGCCGTCTTTCTGGATATTGGCAAAATAGCGGTCGTTGGTGTCCTGCAGCGGCAAGTGCGCTGGTTTGAGCAAGTATTCGTTCCAGCATGATGCCAGCACGGAAGCCGCCAGTGGTTTACAGATTTCGCAACCGTGGCCGTGGCCGTAGCGGCTGATTAACTGTTCAAAGCTGTGGATATGGTTGACGCGCACCAGGTGATAGATCTCTTGCCGCGAATACGGGAAGTGTTCGCAGATGTCCTTTTTCACCTCGACGCCCTGTTCCTGTAACTGGCATTCCATCACCTGTTTCACCAGCGCCGAACAGCCGCCGCAGCCGGTCGCCGCTTTAGTGCAGCTTTTAACCGCCGCCATGTCACCCGCTCCGTTGCTCACCGCCGCACAAATATCGGCTTTGCTGACGTTATGGCACGAGCAAATCTGCGCGCTGTCGGGGAGTGCTGCCACACCTGACCCTTTCGGCGCACCGCCCGCAGATACGGGTAAAATTAAGCTTTCGGGTTGCGCAGGCAAAGGCATCGCGTTGAGCATCATTTGCAATAGTTGGGCGTACTCGTTGCTATCGCCCACCAGCACGCCGCCGAGCAGGGTTTTGTTGTCAGCTGAAACGACGATTTTCTTATAGATTTGCTGCGGGCCGTTGGTCCACTGATAACTCTGGCTGCCCGGCGTGCGCCCATGTGCATCGCCGAACGAGGCCACTTCCACACCGAGCAATTTCAGTTTCGTGCTCATATCCGCGCCGAGGAACGCGGACTCAGTCCCTGCCAGAGACGCCGCCGTGACGCGCGCCATCTGATAGCCCGGCGCCACCAGACCAAAGATTTTCCCTTCCCACAGCGCGCATTCACCGATGGCGTAAATACGCGTGTCGCTGGTCTGACACTGGTCGTTGATAACAATGCCGCCGCGCTCACCAGACGTCAGATCGCACGTTTTCGCCAGCGCATCTTGTGGGCGAATGCCGGCGGAGAAGACGATTAAATCGGTGCTCAGTATTTCTCCATCGGCGAAGTTAAGTTGCAAGCCGCCGTTATCCCCGGTAATCGCCGTGGTGGTTTTGCTGGTATGAACCTGTACCCCAATGTCGCTGATTTTTTCACGTAGCATAGCGGCACCCGCGTTATCGAGCTGCACCGCCATTAAGTTGGGCGCAAACTCCACCACGTGCGTTTCCAGACCGAGCTGTTTAAGGGCGTTTGCCGCTTCGAGCCCCAGTAACCCCCCGCCAATCACCACACCGCGCGTGGCATTGCGCGCATGCTGTGCAATAGCATCCAGATCGTCAAGGGTACGATAGACAAAGCAACCCGGGAGTGTATGCCCCGGCACCGGAGGGACAAAGGGAAACGACCCCGTGGCCAGCACCAGTTTGTCCCAGTATATTTCGTGCCCCTGGTCGTCGCGCACCAGGCGTTGTTTGCGGTCTATATCGACGATTTTGCTGTGAGAACGTAACTCAATACCGTTGTCATGAAAGAAATCCCCCTGCACCATCGACAATGACTCCGCGCTGCGCCCGGCAAAGTATTCCGATAGATGAACCCGGTCATAGGCCGGATGGCGCTCTTCACCGAACACCACAATGTGATAGCGCTGGTGCAATTGCTGCGCCACGCACTGTTCCAGAAAGTGATGGCCGACCATGCCGTGACCAATTACTACCAGCGTTTGTTTTGTCATGTCGTCATTTCCGGCAGCCAGTGGCTGCTCATCAGAGTGGTATTCATCGAACAACACGGCAGGTGTAACAGGTGCCATGCTGAGTAACGTGTCGGTCAGCGCACTGGCGGGCGTGATATCCCCCAACAGCAATGCGCCCACCAGCTTGCCGCCGCGCAAATGCAGGCAGCGATAATGTTGAGTCAGAGGATCGAAGGCGGTGAGCACCTGGGTGTCGGACTGAAGGCGAAGGTCGCCTGCTGAAAACAGGGGAATACCGCTGACTTTCAGGCGTGTTCCACGATCCTGATAGCGGAAATCACTGGCGGGCATAGCGCATAAACGAGCGGCTAAAACGTCGGCCTGTTGCAGACAAGGCGCCACCAGTCCCCACGTCTGCCCCTCTATTTCACAGCATTCACCCACTGCGCTGATGTGCGGCGTGTCGCTGCGTAACTGGGCATCGACGGTAATCCCGCGCAGGCAACGGATCCCGGCACGCTGCGCCAGCGAAATATTCGGTTTTACGCCGGTCGCGATAATCACCCTTCCGGCGGGCAGCTGCTCGCCATTGCTCAACAACACGCTTTGCGCGGTGATGCGAACAATGCCGCAATTGAGCTGGCAGATAATCCCGCGTTGTGCGAGATGTTGCTCAAGCAGCACGCCTGCCGCCTGGTTTAGCTGAAGATCCATAAGCCACGCCTGACGGTGTACCAGCGTCACGGGAATATGACGTGCGCGCAGTGCTGCGGCGGCTTCAACGCCCAGTAATCCGCCGCCGAGCACCACGGCGTCACTGTCACCGTGCACAATGGCATCAACGTCAGCGAGGGTGCGAAACCCGTGAACATGCGGCAGCGTATGGCCTTCAATCGGCGGGATAAACGGCAGTGAACCGGTGGCGAAAACCAGTTCGTCGTATTGAAGCGTGCGCGTTGCTGAGCGCACCGTCTGATGTTTGGTGTTCACTTCCAGCACCGCTTCGCCCGTGAGCAACTCGATACCGTGTGAAACATACCAGGCGGCATCGTGCAGCTGCGTGGCACTGGCGGTTTTTTCCCCAGCCAGTACGGGCGAGAGCAAAATACGGTTGTAGCTGAGCCCTGGCTCTTCGCCAAACAGCGTAATGGCAAAACGCCCCGCCGCTCGCGCGATAATTTGTTCCACCAGGCGTATCGCAGCCATGCCATTACCGATAACAATCAGACGTTGCTTCATGAGTCTTCCCTCAGGCTGCTTTCGGCTGTTTTTCATAGAGGAAGCGCAGCACCTGCTGGCGCAAGTGGTGATAGCGGCTGTCTTCGGCCAGTTCCACACGGTTACGCGGGCGCGGTAAATTCACCTCCAGTGTTTCACCCACCGTTGCCGCCGGACCGTTAGTCATCATCAACACGCGATCCGACAGCAGCACCGCTTCGTCAACGTCATGGGTGATCAGCACGATGGTGGTATGCAACTGTTGCTGGATATGCATCACGGCATCCTGCAAATGGGCGCGAGTGAGCGCGTCGAGTGCGCCGAAAGGCTCGTCCATTAGCAACACTTTCGGTTTCATCGCCAGCGCACGGGCAATACCCACTCGCTGTTTCATGCCGCCTGAAATTTCGCCAGGACGTTTATCGATGGCGTGACCCATTTGCACGCGTTCGAGATTGTGAATAATCCATTCGCGTCGCTCCGCGCGGTTCATGGTGCGGCGAAACACCTGATCTACCGCCAGTGCGACGTTTTCAAAGCAGGTCATCCATGGCAGCAGTGAATGGTTCTGAAATACCACCGCGCGCTCAGGGCCTGGACCTGCGATTTCACGGTTGTCGCAAAGCAGGCCGCCTTCGGTTGGCAACGTTATTCCGGCAATCAGGTTGAGCAGTGTTGATTTCCCGCAACCCGAGTGCCCTATCAGGCTGATGGTTTCTCCTTCGGCGATATCAAAGCTGACGTTGCTCAGTGCGAGGAACTCTCCGCTGGCGGTGGAAAAACGTTGGCTGACATTCTGAACCTGAATAATTTTCTTCATGATGTTCCCCTTATTTTTCCCAGCTAAAACGACGCGCCAATAACATCAAACCCTGTTCAAGTAGCAGCCCGACGACGCCGATAATCACAATCGCGATCAGGATGTTTTCGACGTTGAGGTTGTTCCATTCGTTCCAGATCCAAAAACCGATACCCAGACCGCCGGTCAGCATTTCTGCGGCAACAATCACCAACCAGGCGATGCCAATGGATAAACGCACGCCGGTTAATACCGCTGGCAGTACCGCCGGGAACAAAATTTTGCGCATCACCGTCCACTCGGAAAGCTTCAACACCCGCGCCACGTTGAGATAGTCGTCCGGGATGCGCTTCACACCTTCGGCGGTGTTAATCACTATCGGCCAGACAGAACAGATGAAAATGGTCCAGCCAGAAGCCGGTTCGGCCTTCTGGAAAAGCAGCAGACCAATCGGCAGCCAGGCGAGCGGGCTGACCGGGCGTAAGAGCGAGATAATCGGGTTAAACATGCGGGCTAAGAAGGTAAAACGACCAATCAGGAAACCCGCCGGAATACCGACGATGGCTGCCAGACCGAAGCCAATAGCCACGCGCTGGAGTGAAGCCAGAATGTTCCAGCCAATCCCCTGGTCGTTAGGCCCGGCGTTATAGAATGGGTCAGAAAACAAGGTGATTGCCGAATCCAGCGTACTGAGCGGCGTCGGGAAACCTTTGCTATTGAGCGCGGCGATTTGCCAGGCCACCACCAGCAAACCCATACCGAGAACGGCGGGGATCAGGCGCTGAAACAGATTTAACGTTATCTGGCGCCATTGCGGTTTGCGGCGACGAACGATAACCGGCGGCAGTGTAATCACCTCACCCACGGGGGCGCTCAGTGCAGGCGCTGGCGGTTTTTGTGCAGGCGTGTTCATATCATTCCCCTTAGCGTTTAATGGCAAAACTTGCGGCGTAAGCGGCAGGGTTGCTGCCGTTCCAGGTGCTTCCATCCATCAAAGTGCTGGTGCGCATCGGGCTCGCCGGAATAGCAACGTTGCCCACGGCAGTGGCCGCCTGCTGATAGATGTCGATACGGTTGATGCGTCTGGCGATGGCGAGGTAATCCGGATCGTGGTCCAGCAATCCCCAGCGGCGATGTTGGGTCAGGAACCACATGCCATCGGACAGCCATGGGAACGTCACTTCCCCGTCGCGGAAAAACTGCATGCCGTGGTTGTCCTGCCATTTTTTGCCGATACCGTTGTCGTATTGCCCGAGCATGCGTCCGGTAAGATATTCAGTTTTGGTATTGAGATAAGCCCGTCCGGCAAGCACGCTGGCGGTTTCACGACGGTTATCGTCGCTTGCATCAATCCAGCGTGACGCCTCAAGGACGGCAGCGACTAATGCCCGCGCGGTATTTGGGTTTTGCTCCACCCACTCTCGACGCGTACCGAGAATTTTTTCCGGATGATCAGGCCAGATAGACTGTGAAGTGGCGGCGGTAAAACCGATGCCATTGCTGATGGCACGTTGATTCCACGGCTCACCGACACAGAACCCCTGCATATTGCCGATACGCATGTTCATCACCATTTGCGGTGGCGGAACCACCACGGTGCGCACATCGTTGAAAGGGTTGATACCCGCCTGCGCCAGCCAGTAATAGAGCCACATCGCATGCGTGCCCGTCGGGAAGGTATGCGCGAAGGTCATGCTGCCTGGTGCCTGACTTGCCACCCACTTTTTCAGGCTTTCTCCGTCAGTCACACCCTGCTTTGCCAAATCCATAGAGAGCGAAATAGCCTGGCCGTTGTTGTTAAGCGTCATCAGGTTCGCCATCGACTGCTGCTTTCCGGCGATCCCTGACTCGAGGCCGTAGACCAGGCCGTATAAAACGTGGGCCGCATCCAGTTCACCGGAGACCATTTTGTCGCGCACCGCCGCCCAACTCGCTTCTTTGATCGGCACAATCGAAATACCGTATTTTTTATCGAAGCCTTTTATGGCGGCCATCACCACCGACGCGCAGTCGGTCAGCGGAATAAAACCGACTTTTACCGTGCTTTGCTCAGGGCGGTCGCTGCCCGCAGCCCGGACAGAATTCATCATGCCGGGCAGCAAACAGGCACCGCCTAATGCGGCTCCAGCCTGCAGAAATCGACGGCGCGAGAGGGCTATGGGTGTGTTGCTCATCGGCTTCATCCTGATAAATGGGAAAAAAAAGCGCCCAACAATGTGGGTCAGCACATTGAAGGACGCCTTTGTCCTACCTGATCCGCACCGCCATTGGCGCAACTCAGGTAAATTTAATCTTCACGGAATTATTGCAACTCGCATGCCAGGATTGCACAAGCCAGAACCAGCGGGGAATAAGGGTCGCTAACGACCTTGAAAGATCCCGGATAGCGGGATATTCGCACCACAAAAATGCACGAAATGCCCACGCTTTGTGCAACTACTCCTTAGTGGGTAACTGCCAGAGATCAGCCACCGAGATCATCGCGCTGGCGACTTCGACCATGCGTTTATTCTGGTTCATCGCCATTTTACGCAGCGCCTGCCAGGCTTGTTCTTCGCTATACCCCTGATGGCGGATTAATAACGCTTTGGCTTTCTCGATGGCTTTACGTTCCTCAAGTGTTGCCTGTAGTGACGCCAGTTGCTGTGCCATGCTTTCGAGTTGCTGGGCTTGCTGGCGGACCAGCGCCAGCAGATGCCTGTCGAGATAGCGTTCAGTTTCAAAACCTTCTTTGCCAGAAACCCAACTGGCCATGTCGTGTTCGTCCAGCTCCGTTTGCTGTAACACCTGCCCAAGCGCCTGTTGCGCCTGAGCCATCACCACGTCAATCAATGCATCTTCCACTTCTTTCAAGGCATCCATTCTGCGGGTTAACAACGCAAACCAGCGCAATGCTCGCTGCGGTTCGTCACCGTCGCGGGTCAGGCGTGTGCAGGCCAGCCGCCGCAACTGCTCGGTTTCACGGCAAGGCTCGCCATACGCCTGGAATTGCAAGCGCAACGGCTCATCAGTCATGCTACAAAACGCATCAAAACAGTGTTGCTGGCTATCGATGCGGTCGACCAGTTGCTGACGCAACGCTTCGCTAAATTCCCCCAGCGTGAAGCCGAGCGCACCAATTGCCCGCTCTTGCCCTGCCAGCTCTTTACCCTGCATAAAACTGAACAGCGCTGCCAGGCTACGCGCCACGTCAGCGTCATCGACCACGTTACTGGTTTCGGGAACGATACTCAGCAGGTGGCGCAGCGTGATGTTGAACTGTTCCATCGCTTGCAAAGGTTGTATGTGAAGCCCGGCAATTTCTACCCGCAGCGCGGGTAAACGTTCGAGATAATGAAGCGCACACGCAAGGCTCACCAGTAGCGCGCTACCGGGCAGATAGTTCGGGTCAGTAATCGCGTGTTTGAATAGCGCTAATTCACGGTCGACTTCCCCGGCGCAGCGTGAGCGCTCAGGGGAAAAAAGCCGGCCTGACGAACACAACCAGATGTTGGAAGCCCCTCGCTCACGCTGTAGCATATGCGCGAGCCTGGCTATCCGCGCGGTGAGTTGCCCGATTTGTAAGATGTCCTGCAACTGTTCACGCCCGCGAGTGCGAGCCGCCATTAAAAAGTCACGGGCGGTGGGATTCACGGTGACGGTGGCCTTCATAAAACGCTCCTGAACGGCAAGTCATGCATCTGTACCAACAGATAAGCAAAAGTCGTGCCTTCAGGTGCCCGGGAGAGAAAAATGCAAAAGATGGTAATTATTGCTAACGGAGCTGCTTACGGCAGTGAATCTTTGTTCAACAGTCTGCGTCTGGCGATTGCCCTTTGCGACCAGCAGCCACAGCCGGAAGTGAAAGTGTTTTTAATGTCTGATGCGGTGACAGCCGGTTTGCGCGGCCAGAAACCCGCTGAGGGTTACAACATCCAGCAAATGCTTGAGATCCTGACGGCGCAAAATGTCCCGGTGAAACTGTGCAAGACCTGCGCTGATGGGCGTGGTATCTCGTCGCTGCCGTTGGTCGAAGGGGTCGAAATTGGCACACTGGTGGAATTAGCAGAATGGACGCTCAGCGCTGATAAAGTCCTCACCTTCTGATACCAAATTTAATGATGCCATGAGGCAGATTTTTAGTATTAAAAATCACCCGCTAAATGGTTTTAGAAACTTCTCCACTAAAGTTTAATCGTTACGGCATTTTTTGATCAAAGTCAGCATTTGTGACCGTCGTGTCTGGTGTTATGCATAAAGTGTGATTTGTGAAGGCCGTCACTTATCGCGAGAAATGCGGCGGCATACGTGCCTAACTTTGATGTGATAGCGGAGTATAAAAATGCCAGTAGTGAAAGCCAGTCTGCACCTTTTTGGCGGCGATACCGTGGTGGTTCGCTGTTCTGATAATTGCCATATTCATTTGATGAGCGAGACCCGCTCTTCGGGTAAACCTCAGGCCGATATTCTAAGCGTGGAAGATAAGCAGTCGGCGTATTTGACGGTGCCGTATAGCGGGACGTGGAAGGTGTTGATTGACAGTCATAGCCAGTCGCTTGAGCATTCAATCAGTTATGTTGCGGCATAACATATAAATTCCGGCCCTCGACAAGAAGGCCGGAATACGCTTTAAGCAAATTCAAGTTTAAGCAAATTTAGCTTCAGGCAAATCCAGGTTGTAACCCTTCATCATCTTTCGGCTGTAGCCAGGCCCGAACTTTATTCACCAGTTCATCAAGACAATCATCGTGCATTCCACGCTTGATGAGTTCTTGTTCCAGTGAAAAAAGATACTGCGCGTTCGTGCCCAAAGGGCCGCTTGCGGCGGCGATTAATGGGGCAATCACCTCTGCCCGGGTATCGGATTCATAGAGCGGATGGCGTGGGTCCATGATAAACACCAGCGCATTCACCACTCGTCCATCATCCAGTTCCAGTTTGCACCAGGTGGGTAAGTAACAGCCGGTGATCATTTCACGCTTCCACACCAGCGTCAGTTCGTCCTGAAGCATCGCTTCAGGTAGACGATACGCAAGGCCGGTAGTACGCCCACCCTCTTTGAGCGCCAGCATGCGTCCTGGCTGGCAAGCGGTGCCGCGCCCTGCTGTTAAACGTAAACAAAATGCGCGATGCCAGCCAACGAGCGTGCCCGCGGCTGAATCTTCATATTCGAATGCCGGGTTCCACATCAGGGACCCATAGCCAAATATCCAGACAGGACTGCTATCGGGACGACAGGCGAGCGTTGCGGCGAGTGAAGCCGAGCGCTGCTCAGGGGTCCACAACAACGATTCCTCAATGGAACCAAAAGCTGTCTTACAATCCGCTTTCATTAAGAAATCACGTGTTAACACGATACACCTCCGCCACTGCAAACTTCCGTGTGATTACGTCAGATACGCCTTCCGGGCTTTTTAAATTCTGAATAACCAAAATAAATCGAGTTGCCGCTAAAACTCCTGCATGTCGAAATATCCCGGTTATTAATAGAGCAACATATCTCTGAACATAAGCAATTAGCAGGACGCTGGCAAGTTTGATGACGATCACAAAATCGTGAAAATGTCATATTAACTTGCCATACTGAGGAGGATTGCGGGGTTTGAATATGATTATCAATACATTATGTAAGGTTTACTTTTTCTTGTGCCATTTGTCATCTTCACCCTTTTGATAGCCATGCTTCACTGCCGCCCAGGCCACTTTATGCGCGGTTTCTTCGCGACTGGCATCATCACGGCGATCTTCTTTATCTTTGTACTCATCCCAGGCGCTGTTAAACGCCTCTTTATAGATATCCTGGGCATGAGCAGGCAGGACATTTTGCACACTTTCAGGCAGGTCGCTTCGGCTGTTGTAGGGCATTACGTCACCTTTTAGTGGGGTAAAACTTAAGTGTGAGTCAACATGCCCATTTTTGCCTGAAAATTTAGATAATTGCGTTTACCAGATAAGTATCTTTATGTTTTACCTTGCTTAATCTCACTAAACACGCATTTATAAACATCAGAAATACTATGGCTATATAAGCGGTAAAACTGAGTAAATTTCCGCAGAAAACCCATATTGTTTGCTATTTTAACGGGGTTTTACTGTCCGACTATAATGAATAAATGGCTTAACGCCTCTGGATATGGAGAAGTACATTGACCAAAACACAACATGAGGCGGTGAAAACCCGTCATAAGGAGAGTTCCCTCATTTTCCCGCTTTTAGCGCTGGCTGTTCTGGCGGTATGGGGAGGGAGCCAGTCTTTACCAGCGGTTATTGGGATCAACATTCTGGCCCTGGTGGGCATTTTAAGTAGCGCCTTTAGCGTAGTCCGTCACGCCGACGTGCTTGCGCACCGTTTAGGTGAACCCTTCGGTTCCCTGATTCTGAGCCTTTCTGTCGTTATTCTTGAAGTCAGCCTGATTTCCGCATTGATGGCGACCGGAGATGCCGCACCTACGCTGATGCGTGACACGCTCTATTCCATCATCATGATTGTGACGGGCGGACTGGTAGGTTTCTCATTGCTGTTGGGTGGCCGGAAATTCGCCACGCAATATATGAATCTGTTCGGCATCAAACAGTATTTGATTGCCCTGTTCCCGCTGGCGGTCATCGTCCTGGTGTTACCGACGGCGCTGCCCGCAGGTAACTTTAGTACCGGCCAGGCGTTAATGGCGGCGGCGATTTCAGCGGCGATGTACGGCGTGTTCTTATTAATTCAAACCAGAACGCACCAGAGCCTGTTCGTTTATGAGCATGAAGATGAGGCTGACGACGACGACCCACACCATGGTAAACCGTCGGCGCATAGCAGCACCTGGCACTCCATCTGGTTAATCGTGCATCTGGTGGCGGTTATTGCGGTCACTAAAATGAACGCCGGCCCTCTGGAGTCACTGCTTACGACACTGAATGCGCCTGCGCAATTTACCGGCTTCCTTGTGGCATTGCTGATCCTCTCGCCTGAAGGTCTGGGCGCGTTGAAAGCGGTGTTGAGCAATCAGGTTCAGCGGGCAATGAATCTGTTCTTTGGCTCGGTGCTGGCGACCATCTCACTGACGGTTCCTGCGGTGACGCTTATCGCGATGTTGACCAACAACGACCTGACCTTTGGCTTAGGGATGCCGGAACTGGTGGTGATGTTGACCTCATTAGTGTTGTGCCAGATTTCGTTTTCCACCGGGCGCACCAATGTGCTCAACGGTACCGCGCACCTTGCGTTGTTTGCCGCTTATTTGATGACGATATTTGCCTGATTTTACCCCTCACAACAGCCCTCTCCTTAGGGAGAGGGAGTGAACATGAACCTTTTATTGGTGCCCCCGGCAGCGAAGGTGCCAACAAACATTCTCGCAAATATCCCCCGATGCAAACCTAATGATATTTCCTTTTTTTATTCCATTCAGTTACGCAATATTATCCTTCTTAAGAAATGATTAAGTAATTGCTGCTGCCTTTCTCTGTTATATTTTCGCATCATTTCGTTCAAAATCTTGCCACGAGGGAATAATGTTTTTCAGAAAAAAATCAGGAATTGAATTCATAAAAAAGCAAAACATTGAATATCTATCGGGAAATAAAGAGAAAATACTTAACAGATGGCACTCCTTACCGAAAAATTATGTTCTGGTCCATACTTTTGAAGGAACAGACAGTCCATTTTGTCAGCACCGCGCCGAGTCCCTGATAAGCAGTTGGGACATTATGAGTGCCTCGCTAGTGGATTTAAACGACATAAAACCCCTGTCCAAAACTTCTCCACGTTATACCGGCATGTATCGTACCACAGCATTAGTCCTCGATGTCCCGGTACAAAATATTCTTGGTATGCATCCGACAGACATCTATTTTCCTAATCACATCGGCCGTGAGAATGATAGCCCAACGGGAAGAGTCGTGGATGCTTCAGCGCTTAGCCGGGCGATATATCATGGAGAAGGGAAAGAGGGTCGTCGCTATGAAGGTGGGTATCAAAAACTGCTGACGCCTGAAGCTCTGCTTTTAGAGGATAAAGCCGTTCGCCGCATCGATTCACATAATGAGATTCTCATTATTGGCCGTCCAGGCGTTAAATTATATGCGGCTCTGCCGGCAACACAAATTATCCGGGTACGAAAAATAATCGTGGCGGAAAAAATAAAATCTGACGACGACATGTATGATTTATATGCAGACGCACCTAATGAAATAGCTGCAAAAGCAGCAGAAATCAATGGGATAATATACGAAACTATTTAGTGCTCTAAATATATTAATACTTTAGGATATAATTTACGTCTTTTGTTTAAAAAGCACAAAAACCGAAATTCGTTATATTTTGGCAGAATAAAAAATCATTCTGGAACAACGCAAAAATATATTTTACAGCTTTGAACAGTAGATTAGTCACCCTGCAGAAGCCCTTATCGTGTGATAAGGGCTTTTTATTTGGTATCAAATACTTACTTGCTGGTGTCCAACGGTTCGAAGTTCTTGACCAGATCGTCAATTGCTTTGATTTGTTTGAGGAACGGTTCAAGTTTTGCCAGCGGCAATGCAGATGGACCATCGCAACGTGCGTTGTCTGGATCTGGGTGCGCTTCGATAAACAGACCCGCCAGGCCAGTCGCCATACCCGCACGCGCCAGTTCAGTCACCTGCGCACGACGGCCGCCAGAGGCAGAACCGAACGGGTCGCGGCATTGCAGCGCATGGGTCACGTCGAAAATGACTGGTGAGCCATTCGAAACTTGTTTCATCACGCTGAAGCCCAGCATGTCGACAACCAGGTTGTCGTAACCGAAGTTCGCGCCACGGTCACACAAGATAATCTGGTCGTTGCCACCTTCGTGGAATTTATCAACGATGTTACCCATCTGGCCAGGGCTTACGAACTGTGGTTTTTTGACGTTGATAACGGCGCCGGTTTTCGCCATCGCTTCTACCAGATCAGTCTGGCGTGCGAGGAAAGCAGGCAGCTGGATAACGTCAACAACATCGGCAACAGGTTGCGCCTGGCTTGCTTCATGAACATCAGTGATGATTTTCACACCGAAGGTTTGCTTCAGTTCCTGGAAAATCTTCATCCCTTCTTCGAGACCTGGGCCACGATAGGAGTTGATGGATGAACGGTTGGCTTTATCGAATGACGCTTTGAACACGTATGGGATGCCCAATTTCTGGGTCACGGTGACGTAATGCTCACAAATACGCATCGCCAGGTCGCGTGATTCCAGCACGTTCATGCCGCCAAACAGAACAAACGGTAGGTCGTTTGCGACGTTGATATCACCAATACTAACCACTTTTTGTTTCATATTTTCGCCTTGTCAGAGGTAACACGCGTTACCTGTTATTCTTTCAAAAATCAGTTTTAGTGCAGAGTGATCTGTTTTTGCGAAATCGAGTTAATTTGCGCTTTGATCATCTCGCTAATCGGGTCTTCCGGGCACTGCTCAACAAAATAGCTGAGGTCGGTAAGTGCCACATGTTCACAATCGAGTTGCGCATAAATCAAACCGCGATCGCGGATTTCATACGGGTCTTCTGGATTGAACTGCAGCAAGGCTTCACTCGTACGCAAAGCCAGCTCCATCTGACGTTCTTCCATCAGTGCAGATTTCAGAGTGTCGAGTAATTTACGCACCACTTCCGCGTTATCGGCTTCATCTAAATCTTCATCGAACAGTTCGGCGGTTGGCCCGACATTGCCTTTCAACCACACTTCCAGCGTGTGCTCATTGAGCGTATCGCCGTTAAACGGGTTGATAAGCCACATTTCGCCGTCCATCCAGTCGCCGCGTAAAATCAGCTGCGTCGGGAAAATCACCGGATTTAATGGGATATCAAGACGCTCGGCAATCCACAAAAGGATGGCTCCCAACGACACCGCACTCCCCTGACGTTTGCTCAACACACTATCGAGCCACAATGCATCGGATAAACGGTAAACACCACTGGCGTCTTTGAAACCCCAGGTGCCGTAAAACAGTTCGACTAATTTTTCGAGTTGCACATCCTGATGGAGACCTTCACAGATCTCTTCACGCGCCAGGCTCGCCAGGCTTTCCAGTTGTGCACGTACTTCTTCTGCCGGGAAATCATCACGGATCAACTGCGAGACTAAAATCATGCCCTCGCACAACGGCGCCTGATTGAATTCGAAATCGGCTAACGACCTCATGACTTACCCCAATAATGGTATTTTTGTGGTGGCGAGTTTAATGATGATGTAGAGCACCACCAGGGCCAACAGGAAGGCAGATAACCGAACCTGCTGACTGCGCGGGCGTTTGCCCAGCACGATAAACCCTAAAACGATATAGATAATAACGCCAAATAGCTTTTCAGTCAGCCATGCACCTTGCGGCGAGAAGGGATAGAAATGCGTAATCATCACCAGTGCCGCACCGCTGACCAGCAAAACAGTATCATTCACATGCGGCACAATGCGCACCCAGCGCTTGTTCGACATGGCTGAATCGCGGTATTGCCACCAGTAGCGTAAAACGAACAAACTCACGGAAATGAAGACCGTCAGAATATGCAAATGCTTGAGCGCGAAGTAAGTTGCCATTTTGTTTGCTCGGTTCCTTATCTTTAGAAATAGCGTCCTACTGTCAGACGGTCATTACCACCGTAATCCTGACAGCTTTGTATCTCGGTATATCCAGCAGCGGTAAACAAATCGCGAACGTGTGATGCCTGTTGCCAACCGTGCTCAAGCAGTAACCAACCACCAGATTCAAGGAAGTCGCACGCTGTTTCAACCAGGGTGCGTAAATCGGCCAAACCGTGGTTTTCCGCCACCAGCGCACTGCGGGGTTCAAAGCGAACATCACCTTGTGAAAGGTGCGGGTCTGCCTCATCGATATACGGTGGATTGCTGACGATTACCGAAAAACGTTGTGTATTGAGCACACCAAACCAGTTGCTTTGCAAGACCTCAACATTGGTTATTCCGAGGCGCCTCGCATTATCGCGAGCAAGTTCAACCGCCTCAGGAATGAGATCAAGGGCAGTGACGTGACAATCAGGACGTTCGCTGGCGATAGCCAGGGCAATCGCCCCGGTACCGGTGCCTAAATCCAGCACGGAACACGGGGTAGCAGGCATTCTTGCGAGGGCTTGTTCAACAAGGCATTCGGTATCAGGACGTGGGATAAGCGTCACCGGTGATACGCGCAATGGCAGCGACCAGAACTCGCGCTCACCGACCAGATGCGCAATCGGCTCGCCCTGCACCCGTCGCGCCAGTAAAACCGCCAACTGCTGCTGTTGATCAGGGGTCAGGACGGTTTCCCCGAAAGCCAGAATGAAGGTTCGAGCTTTCCCCGTGACAAAACCCAGCAGGATTTCCGCGTCGCGACGCGGACTTTCACTTTCCTGTAGCTGGGCGATGGCCTGCTGTAACCAGTGTTTAAAATCCATTAATCCTGCTCAGACAGCGCCGCTAACTGGTCTGCCTGGAACTCCTGCACGATAGGTTCGATAAGCGCATCGAGTTTCCCTTCCATCACTTCATCCAGACGGTACAACGTCACGTTGATGCGGTGGTCGGTCACGCGGCCTTGCGGGAAGTTATAAGTACGGTTGCGATCTGAACGGTCGCCACTACCCAGCAGGTTGCGACGCGTTGAAGCCTCTTCCTGCTGGCGTTTTGCCATTTCAGCAGCGCGAATACGCGAGCCCAACACCGAAAGCGCTTTAGCTTTGTTTTTATGCTGGGAACGTTCGTCCTGACACTCCACCACGATACCGGTCGGTAAATGGGTAATACGGATAGCAGAATCGGTGGTGTTAACGTGCTGACCGCCTGCGCCTGAGGAGCGGAAGGTATCGATACGCAAATCACCCGGGTTGATATCTGGCAATTCTGCTTCAGGAATTTCCGGCATCACCGCAACGGTACAGGCGGAGGTATGAATACGACCCTGCGATTCTGTCGCAGGGACACGCTGCACGCGATGGCCGCCGGATTCAAACTTAAGACGACCGTAAACACCTTCGCCACTGATTTTGGCGATGACTTCTTTATAGCCGCCATGTTCGCCGTCGTTGGCGCTCAGTATTTCAACTTTCCAGCGACGGGCTTCCGCGTAACGGCTGTACATACGGAACAGGTCACCCGCAAAAATAGCCGCTTCATCACCCCCTGTACCGGCACGTACTTCAACAAACGCGTTGCGTTCATCGTCAGGATCTTTTGGCAGCAACAAGACTTGAAGTTGTTGTTCTAATTCTTCGCCGTCGCTTTTCGCCTGGTTTAATTCTTCTTGCGCCATTTCGCGCATTTCCGGGTCATCGAGCATGCTTTGTGCGGTTTCAATATCTTCCTGCACCTGACGCCATTTCAGAAAGCAGCTGGAAACGTCACTTAACTGGGCATATTCACGTGACAATGCACGGAAACGATCCTGGTCGGCAATTGTGGCAGCATCCCCAAGCAGAGCCTGAACTTCTTCATGGCGCTCTTGCAGAGCTTCTAGTTTGGCAACGATAGAAGACTTCATGGGCGGTGGTTCACCTTGTAATAAGAGTTTATTTGCTAGTCCAGCCCGAGGCTGTTACGCAGAATCTGCAGGCGTTCGTCATCCCCGTCACGGGCAGCCTGCTGAAGAGATTTGGTTGGAGCGTGGATCAGGCGATTGGTTAATTTCCATGCCAGATCCTGAAGAACGGTTTCGGCATTCGCACCTTGCTGGAGCGCGGCGATAGCTCTAGCAGCCAAATCGTCACGCACTTGCTCAGCCTGGCTGCGGTATTCACGGATGGTTTCTGTTGCGCTTTGCGCACGCAACCAGGCCATGAATTCACTGCATTCCTGCGCGACAATGGTTTCTGCTTCAACGGCGGCGGCTTTGCGCTGCGCCATGTTGCTTTGAATAATCGCCTGAAGGTCATCGACGCTATACAAATAGGCGTTGGCCAGTTTACCCACTTCGGGTTCGACATCGCGCGGAACGGCAATGTCCACCAGCAACAAAGGCTGATTGCGACGGGCTTTCAACGCACGTTCTACCATGCCCTTACCGATGATTGGCAATGGGCTTGCAGTCGAGCTGATAATAATGTCGGCTTCCTGCAGGCGCGAATCGATGTCGCTAAGGCTTATCACTTCGGCACCGACTTCATCAGCCAGTACCTGAGCACGTTCACGTGTGCGGTTAGCGATAATCATTTTCTGAACGTTGTGTTCACGTAAATGGCGTGCCGCAAGCTCAATAGTTTCACCTGCACCGACCAGTAACACCGTCACGGTCGATAAAGATTCAAAGATTTGTCGTGCCAGCGTACAGGCCGCAAACGCCACGGAAACGGCGCTGGCACCGATTTCGGTTTCAGTTCTGACGCGCTTCGCCACAGAGAAAGATTTCTGGAACATGCGCTCCAGTTCGCTGGAAAGCGAGTGCCCTTTCTGAGAGTCAGCAAAAGCTTTTTTGACCTGTCCGAGGATTTGTGGCTCGCCGAGCACCAGCGAATCAAGCCCGCTTGCAACACGCATTAAATGCGTGACTGCCTCGTTGTCGTGATGCCAGTAAAGGCTTTTACGCACTTCCTCTTCATTGAGGTTGTGGTAATTACACAGCCAGCGTACGAGCTTCTCGTGCAGGTTTTCTTGTTCTTCAACACTCAGATACAACTCTGTACGGTTGCACGTAGACAACACGACTCCGCCCTGCACCATCGGCTGTTCGAGCAGGCTGTTCAACGCAAGGTCGAGCGTGTCCGGCGAAAACGTTACACGTTCTCGCAGCGAGACTGGAGCTGTTTTGTGGTTGATGCCTAGCGCTAAAAGGGTCATTGAGCGGTCTGAGTAATACCGATGTTGATAAGGATTAACTCGGCGCATCATACAGGATGCGGGCAGTCAATAAAAGAGAGCCACCCCTTGTGGGGTATCAGCGCAATTAATGATTTAAGACAACTTGACCGTAGACGACCTGGCTTACCACCGCTAGCATAAACAGTTAACAACTAAAACGAATGAGAAGGATCTGCCGCCGCTATGATTATGACGAAAGCCCGTCTGCTGCGCCTCGCGCCCCTGGCAAGCCTTGTTTTGGCTGCGTGTTCTGTCCATCAACCGAGCGGTCCTGGCAAAAGTCCTGACTCACCGCAGTGGTTACAACACCAGCAACAAGTGCAAAAAATCACCCAATATCAGACGCGTGGAGCTTTTGCCTATCTTTCTGATAGCCAAAAAGTCTATGCGCGTTATAACTGGCAACAAACCTCGCCAGAGCGTTATCGCTTATTGCTGACTAACCCATTAGGTAGCACCGAGCTTGAGCTTAATGCGCAGCCAGGTGTTGTCCAGCTGACTGACCGCAACGGTAAAAAATACGTCGCCGATAATGCCGAAGAGATGATTGGCCGTCTGACGGGAATGCCTATTCCAATCAATAGCCTGCGTCAATGGATTCTCGGCCTGCCTGGCGAAGCCACTGACTATAAAATTGATGCCAAATATCGTCTGAGCGAAGTCAACTACACGCAAGACGGTAAAACCTGGAAAGTGGTTTACAGTGATTATGACGACAGCGTGCAACCTGCACTGCCGTCAAACATGGAACTGCGCGAAGGCTCACAACGTATAAAGCTCAAAATGGATAGCTGGACGGTTAAATAATGAGAAAACGTTGGCCGTCACCGGCAAAATTGAACTTATTTTTGTACATCACGGGTCGTCGTGAAGACGGCTACCATAATTTACAAACTTTATTTCAGTTCCTCGATTATGGTGACACCCTCATCATTGAGCCGCGAAACGATGGCCAAATTCGTTTATCAACCCCTGTTGAAGGGGTGCCGGATGAAGAAAATTTAATTGTCCGGGCTGCCCGTTTATTGCAAGACACCGCCCTGCTGATGGGTTCTCTGCCGCAAGGTGCGGGAGCCGACATCAGCATTGAAAAACGCTTACCGATGGGTGGCGGTTTAGGGGGGGGGTCTTCAAACGCGGCGACGGCACTGGTGGCGCTAAACCACCTGTGGAACACCGGCCTGACTGAAGATCAACTGGCGGCATTGGGTATTACCCTTGGTGCCGACGTTCCCGTATTTGTCCGTGGATTTGCCGCATTTGCCGAGGGCGTCGGCGAGCAGCTTACTCCGGTCTCTCCACCCGAAAAGTGGTACCTGGTTGCCCATCCGGGAGTCAGTATTCCCACCCCGGTGATTTTTAAAGATCCTGAGCTACCACGAAATACCCCGGTTAGATCAATTGACACGTTATTAAACTGTGAATTTGGTAATGATTGTGAGGTTATCGCAAGAAAACGTTTTCGTAAGGTTGATGACCTGCTTTCCTGGCTGTTAGAATACGCGCCGTCGCGCCTGACCGGCACCGGCGCTTGTGTGTTTGCTGAATTTGACACCGAGAACGCTGCCCGCCAGGTGCTTGAGCAAGCCCCGGAATGGCTGCATGGGTTTGTTGCGCGAGGCGTTAATGTCTCCCCGCTGCATCAGGCCATATCCGGGCAAGCTGAGTATTGGTGACAACGTCACCTTGTTTCAGACGTTGCATCAAGCTCTTTATACACCGCCTGGATGGCGCTACCCCGCCCGTATAAGCTGCGGTAGTACCATCCGCCACTGGACGCATGCCTGAGGTTTTTCTCGTGCCTGATATGAAGCTTTTTGCTGGTAACGCCACCCCGGAACTAGCACAACGTATTGCCAACCGCCTGTACACCTCCCTTGGTGACGCCGCCGTCGGTCGTTTTAGCGACGGAGAAGTAAGCGTACAAATCAACGAAAATGTACGCGGTGGTGATATTTTCATCATCCAGTCCACCTGTGCACCCACCAATGACAACCTTATGGAACTGGTTGTTATGGTCGACGCCCTGCGCCGTGCTTCTGCAGGTCGTATCACCGCTGTTATCCCTTACTTTGGTTATGCTCGTCAGGATCGCCGTGTGCGTTCTGCCCGTGTGCCAATCACCGCGAAAGTGGTTGCTGACTTCCTCTCAAGTGTTGGGGTTGACCGTGTTCTCACCGTGGACTTGCACGCAGAACAGATTCAGGGCTTCTTCGATGTTCCTGTAGATAACGTCTTCGGTAGCCCAATCCTGCTGGAAGATATGCTGCAAATCGGCCTGGAAAATCCAATCGTGGTTTCTCCAGATATCGGTGGCGTTGTGCGTGCTCGTGCTATCGCAAAACTGCTCAACGATACCGACATGGCTATCATCGACAAACGTCGTCCTCGCGCTAACGTTTCCCAGGTTATGCATATCATCGGTGATGTTTCTGGCCGTGACTGCGTACTGGTAGACGATATGATCGATACCGGCGGTACTCTGTGTAAAGCAGCTGAAGCGTTGAAAGAACGTGGCGCTAAACGTGTGTTTGCTTACGCAACTCACCCGATTTTCTCTGGCAATGCGGTTCACAACCTGCGTAACTCCGTTATCGACGAAGTTATCGTATGTGACACCATCCCACTGTCTGATGAAATCAAAGCGCTGCCAAACGTCCGCACCCTGACTCTGTCCGGTATGCTGGCTGAAGCAATTCGCCGTATCAGTAATGAAGAATCAATCTCTGCGATGTTCGAGCACTAATCGAACTCGTATTAAAAAACCCGCTGCGGCGGGTTTTTTCTTTTCTATCACCTGCCATTTATGACAGATGATGCGCTCACGGATGGAATCAAAGTGAAAAACGTATCTTCTTCAATTTTACCTTTTCGCGCTCTGGTAGATGCTTGTTGGCGTGAGAAATATACCGTTTCCCGTTTTAGTCGCGACGTTATTGCCGGGATAACCGTTGGGATTATTGCCATCCCGTTGGCGATGGCGTTGGCTATCGGCAGCGGCGTCGCACCACAGTATGGCCTGTATACCTCGGCCATCGCCGGGATTGTGATTGCTTTAAGCGGAGGCTCGCGCTTTAGCGTTTCCGGGCCGACCGCCGCCTTTGTTGTCATTCTCTATCCGGTGGCGCAGCAATTTGGCCTCGCCGGTTTACTTATCGCCACCTTAATGTCCGGTGTGTTTCTTATCCTGTTCGGGCTGGCCCGCTTTGGCCGGCTCATTGAGTACATTCCCCTTTCGGTGACGCTCGGTTTTACCTCCGGGATTGGGATTACTATCGCCACCATGCAGGTGAAAGATTTCTTTGGCCTGACCCTGACGCACGTCCCTGAACATTACCTGAATAAAGTGGCGGCGCTGGCGATGGCGATGCCAACCCTTAATTTCGGCGATGCGGCAATTGGCGTGGTGACACTCGGCGTGCTGATCCTCTGGCCGCGCCTGGGCATACGTTTACCGGGCCATTTACCTGCGCTGTTAGCCGGTTGCGCGGTAATGGCGATAGTCTCAGCGACCGGCGCTGATGTAGCCACCATTGGCTCACGCTTCCACTATGTGCTCGCCGATGGCACGCAAGGCAACGGTATTCCGCAGTTGTTACCGCAACTGATGCTGCCGTGGAACATCCCCGATTCAAACTTTACCCTAAGTTGGGATTCCCTGAGTGCCCTGCTACCCGCGGCATTTTCGATGGCGATGCTTGGCGCTATTGAATCGCTATTGTGCGCCGTGGTGCTGGATGGGATGACCGGCACCAAACATAACGCCAACAGTGAACTGATTGGCCAGGGGTTGGGCAATATTATTGCGCCGTTCTTCGGTGGGATTACCGCCACCGCCGCGATTGCCCGTTCAGCCGCCAACGTGCGCGCGGGTGCAACCTCCCCGATTGCCGCAGTTATTCATGCGCTGCTGGTGATTATGGCGTTATTGGTGCTGGCACCGTTGCTCTCATGGCTGCCGCTTTCCGCAATGGCCGCCCTGCTACTGATGGTGGCATGGAATATGAGTGAAGCGCATAAAGTGCTGAACCTGCTGCGCCATGCACCGAAAGACGACATCATCGTGATGCTTATCTGTATGTCGTTGACGGTGTTGTTCGATATGGTCATCGCCATCAGCGTGGGGATTGTCCTGGCGTCACTGCTGTTTATGCGCCGTATTGCGCGTATGACGCGACTGGCACCGGTAAACGTCACGACGCCTGAAGGGGTACTGGCATTGCGCGTCACCGGCCCGCTGTTTTTTGCCGCGGCAGAAGGATTATTTAACGATCTCGCCCAGCGTGTTGAACAAAACCATCTGATTATTTTGCAATGGGATGCGGTACCGGTGCTTGATGCCGGTGGTCTTGATGCGTTTCAACGGTTCGTGGAAAAACTGCCTGAGGGCTGCGAATTGCGGGTGACAAACCTTGAGTTCCAGCCGTTGAAGACACTTGCGCGAGCGGGGGTAAAACCTATTGCAGGCCGTCTTGCTTTCTTCCCGGATATTCACGCTGCTCTGGCTGAGTAAAATCTGGCACAAAAAAAACGGTTCTGGATAAGAACCGTTTTTCGTTTAATCCCCGGGATTAACTGTGGCGATGATGGTCATCGCGGCGACAACGTTTATCAAAGTGGCGCACCCACCAGTAACGGTCGCAGACCTGTTCGTGTCCACCGACACGCGCACCAGCCAACCAAAGAACTGCCCCAACAAAGATGCTCAGAATGGCACCGTGGGCAAAGTATTGCGGGAAGTTAAACTGTGGGAGTTGGTTTAAAATGGAATAACCGACACCGCCCACCATAACCAGAAGCCCCAACCCCATGAAAAAATTGCCGAGTAACGAAGCGTTTTTGCGTTTCATATCCACCTCCGGGTGTTACTGGGTCGGTGGGGAAAATCCCCATTCCTTGTGTGTAAAGTATAGACAACACCGCTTCGGATTATGTGCGTCAGCGATCACAATTACGAATGAAAGGACTACAAATATTTACAAATAACTCGCTGAATAGCATCAAATTAGAATGGTTAACCTTATGAACTATTCAATAGTTTGGATAGCGAAACATTGCCTCTTTGTCATCGTGACGTCCGCACAGTAAACTACGCGACTCTGGTCTGTTTTCAGGATATTAAACGTGAGTATTAAATTAATAGTTGGCCTGGCAAACCCAGGTGCGGAATATGCGGCAACCCGTCATAACGCAGGTGCCTGGTATGTGGATCTGCTTGCTGAGCGCCACAATCAGTCGCTTAAGGAAGAGAGCAAATTCTTCGGTTACACCGCGCGCATAAACCTTGCAGGAGAAGATGTTCGCCTGCTGGTGCCAACCACGTTTATGAACCTCAGTGGCAAAGCGGTCGGAGCAATGGCCACCTTTTTCCGCATTGCGCCCGATGAGATCCTCGTCGCTCATGACGAGTTAGATTTGCCGCCTGGTGTTGCAAAATTCAAACTCGGTGGCGGACACGGCGGCCATAATGGTCTGAAAGATATCATCAGCAAATTAGGTAATAACCCTAACTTTCACCGCTTACGTGTTGGAATTGGTCATCCAGGCGATAAAAACAAAGTTGTGGGTTTCGTGCTGGGTAAACCACCCCTTAGCGAACAAAAGCTGATTGATGATGCAGTAGACGAAGCGGCGCGTTGCACCGAGGTTTGGTTGAAAGAAGGTTTGACCAAAGCAACCAATCGCCTGCACGCATTTAAGGCCCAATAACGTCTGCGAGGCGGTTAGCCAGGATTTCTGCCCCCGTTATCAGGTGTTTGGGTGTATAATGGGGAAAGTTGTGATCATTTTATCAATGAGATAACGTTAACTCATTGAATATCAAGTAATTAAGGTGAATTAAACCATGGGATTCAAATGCGGTATCGTCGGCTTGCCGAACGTTGGTAAATCAACCCTGTTCAACGCGCTCACCAAAGCGGGAATCGAAGCAGCAAACTTCCCGTTCTGTACCATTGAGCCGAACACTGGTGTGGTACCCATGCCGGACCCACGTCTGGATAAACTGGCCGAAATCGTTAAACCCCAGCGCATTTTGCCTACCACCATGGAATTCGTTGATATCGCCGGTCTGGTGAAAGGCGCATCCAAAGGTGAAGGCCTGGGTAACCAGTTCCTGACCAACATCCGTGAAACCGAAGCTATCGGCCACGTTGTGCGTTGTTTTGAAAACGACAACATCATTCACGTGAATAACAAAGTTGATCCAGCCGATGACATCGAAGTCATTAACACCGAGCTGGCACTGTCTGACCTCGATACCTGCGAGCGTGCGATTCACCGTGTGCAGAAGAAAGCGAAAGGCGGCGATAAAGACGCAAAAGCTGAACTGGCTGCGCTGGAAAAATGTCTGCCACAGCTTGAGAACGCCGGTATGTTGCGCGCGCTTCCTCTGACCGAAGAAGACAAAGCGGCTATTAAATATCTGAGCTTCCTGACGTTGAAACCAACGATGTATATCGCGAACGTCAATGAAGACGGTTACGAAAACAACCCATACCTCGACAAAGTCCGCGAAATCGCCGCTGCCGAAGGTTCTGTCGTTGTTGCTGTCTGTGCCGCCGTTGAGTCTGATATTGCCGAACTCGACGATGCTGACCGTGAAGAGTTCATGGCAGAAATGGGCCTGGAAGAACCTGGTCTGAACCGCGTTATTCGCGCAGGTTATGAGCTGCTGAATCTGCAAACTTACTTCACCGCTGGCGTGAAAGAAGTACGTGCATGGACTATCCCGGTTGGCGCAACCGCCCCACAAGCCGCCGGTAAAATCCACACCGACTTCGAGAAAGGCTTTATCCGTGCTCAGACTATCGCGTATGAAGACTTCATCACCTACAAGGGTGAGCAAGGTGCGAAAGAAGCCGGTAAAATGCGTGCAGAAGGTAAAGATTACATCGTAAAAGATGGCGATGTGATGAACTTCCTGTTCAACGTCTAATCCCGTCTGCAATGTAAAAAGCCACGCACATGCGTGGCTTTTTTGTTTTTCAGCGGGCTGAAATTACTCAACATCGGTCTCAGAATGGATTTGTCCCGTGAATCCCGTTTTCGCGATTGCCGTCAACAACTGTTGGTTATCAAAATCTTCCGGGACAGTCACTTGCGCCTGATGCGTTTTTAACGACGCCTTCGCTTTGATCACGCCATCGGTGCTACGCAACGCCTGGTTTATCGAGATAACACACAGCGGGCAGTTCATCTGGCTGATATCAATGGTGACCATTTTATCGGCCGCCCAACCCATCGGCGCTAACACAAGCAGCCCGAGGCAGATTAATTTCTTCATTCCAGTGCTTCCCAAATCCACGGCAAAACATACGGATAGCTAATCAGGAACAGGATCAGCGGCACCGACAACCAATATAAACCGACTAACACCCGACGGCTGACAACGCTGGTACAGACTGGTTTCGGTGACATATACAGCCGCCAGAATCCCCGCGCCATCAACCCCAGCGCGATCATCACCATCGGGATTTGCAGCCACGGGAGCGTGGGAAGCCCCGTCAGCCCTGCAGCGGAAATACCGAAAACCAGATACAGCAATGGCCCGATGCAACACAAAGTGGATGCGCCAGCCGCCACCAGCGCCGCCAGTACAGTGGCAACGCCTTCCTTAATGCTGTTCGGTGCTGACGAATTCATAACTGAATGCTACCGGGTCATAGAAGTTTAAAGGATCGCCGTCTACTTCGGCATACGGGTAGCCAAGGTTGTTCACATCGCCCTGTTCCGCCGCCGGTGAAAGTGCAAAATCCCGGGCATGGTTAAAGCCGACCCAGTTCATTTCCCAGTTGCCGAACAGGTAATCGTTAACCGCTTTCACCGCCGGGTCGCCATTCTCTTTCTTCTCGGTCAGACGCATTTTGGTAACATCCGCCGGATCGGCAGGTACCCAACCAAACCCTGCCAGCCAGAACATCGCACGGCAATGTTGGCCGCCATTAATTTTTGCAACGCCCTGCTCGTCCGCACTGCCGAAGGCTTTCTTCGAGTACTGCCCAAGCTTGCGGCTGGCACCGAGGCGAATGCCAAACATCTCACGTGCCGGAATGCCCACCGCGCGGCACAAGGCGACAAATACGGAGTTGATATCAGTACATTTCCCGCCCAGCTTGCCTGTTTTGAGGATTTCGCCCACATCACCCGTTCCACAGCCGATAACGGTATCGTCACGGTGCATATGCGTACTCACCCAATCGTGAATCAGCCGCGCCTGCTTAAGTGGCGCTTTTTCATCGCCAGTGATTTTCAGCGCCGTTTCTTTTACGATGCCGTCAACCGGGATATGCGGGGTCGCCAGCAGGAACGGTTTGATTTCGTTCGGGATAACCGCGTCTTGCCCGGGCAGCGTCCAGTCGGCAAGTGTATTGTCTTTGAACACTTCGCAGTCGCGGGTTTCAATGGTCATAGAAACCTGAATTTCCTGTGTTCCTGCAGAATCTGGCCAGGTAACGAACAGCATTCTGGCACCGTAGGCGTTATTCGCATTAAGTCGGGCTTGCTGGTAATTGCCCTTAAAAGAAAGGTCGAGCAACGTCTGAAAAGCGGTGTCTTCCGGCACGGGTATCCAAAGATTCACCTGTCCTTGAGACCCTTCTGGTGCTTTCAGACTATAGGTTTGCGTCATCACAAAGCGGCGGGAAGTATCAGAAATACTGATGGCGGGATGATCAACATTTTGAGTTTTTGAAAACGAAGGACGAACCAGGCCGATTGTTGACAGTGCCGCAACACTTTTCAGAAAAAGACGCCTTTCCATTGCACTAACCTTTCATTCGCCAGAAAAAGCTGGCGCTTAACCCCGCACCTGCGGAGGTCGGCCGCCATTATGCATTGAAGTTAAGTTAAAAATTATAGACTGGATCAAACGGTTCAAGTTCTTGCTCCCTTTTTATACACCCGTACCCTCTTTTGCTATTTCTAATTAACCTTGTTATTTCTTGAAATGGGAAAGCGATAAATAACCAGAACAACAGAAAGGTTAATTTCGCCAATTAACCTCACCTTCTTCCATAAGAATTAATTATAGAGAAGCGGCAGTTCGGGCTGCATTATCGTAAAGAGCAGAAATGGCACGTAATAACTGTGCGTTTTCTCCAATAGATTTAGCAGATATCCCTGTTTCGACTTGCAGACCAATAAGACAAGTCTCGCGAACCTCCCGATATTTAGCACAGAGTTCTTTTCCCTTATCCGTCGTGGAAAAGAAAAGTTCTTTGCCCAGCTTTTCGCTTTTCACGTAACCCGACTTAACCAATTTTTTTAACGCATAAGCGACGATATGGGTATCTTCGATATTCAGAACAAAGCAGATATCCGCCAGTTTTTTTTGTCGGTCACGGTGACTGATATGGTGCAGTAACGAGACGTCAAGCGGCCCCATGTCAGGCTCTCCAGCGGCAGTCATGCAACGCACCATCCATTTATTAAACGCATTACTGGTCATGATTAGCGCGTACTCAAGCTCTGACAATTCCGCACATCTCTCAGAAACAAGATGGTGCGAAGAGACAATCGGATCTTTGATCCCGGCGTTATTTGCGATTATTCCCGTTGCTGAATCGAGTCTTTCTTTCTCAGACGCCATTGGCTGCCCCTTATTATGATGTCCATAAAACATAATTGAATCCCAATAAAACACCAATAAATTAATGATAATTTATTTTCATTTTATCGTCGTTTTGCTATATGTGTTTATCTCCTCATCATTCTAAAAAACACAACACACATACACAGGGTAAAAATAATGGATAGTGCCACCCTTTTACCGCTCATCGGAATACCGGTTGTTGTTATTGGTTTTGCGCTTCGATTCAATCCGCTGATTGTGGTCGTGATAGCAGGATTAACAACTGGACTTGCAGTAGGAATGGATTTCGGAATGCTACTGGAAACCTTTGGCGAGAAATTTTTTAATAGCCGCTCACTCGCCACGTTTATTCTCATTCTGCCGGTGATTGGCCTGCTGGAATACTACGGTCTGAAAGAACGCGCTCAGGCCTGGATTGCCAGAATCGCCAGTGCCACTTCAGCCCGTATCCTGATGATCTATTTTATCGGCCGCGAAGGTACCGCCGCATTGGGGCTGATGTCTCTCGGCGGTCATGCGCAAACCGTTCGTCCCCTGTTAGCCCCGATGGCGGAAGGCGCTGCACTCAATAAGTATGGCGAACTGCCTCAGCATATACGCGATAAAATCAAAGCCCATGCCGCCGCTTGCGACAATATCGCCGTCTTTTTTGGCGAAGATATTTTCATCGCCTTCGGTGCGGTTCTGCTGATTGACGCATTTTTGAAAGAAAATGGTATTGCGAATATTGAACCGCTCCACATTGGCCTGTGGGCTATTCCCACCGCTTTAGCCGCGCTAATTATCCATATGTTCCGCCTTACACGGCTTGATGCGAGTCTCCATCGCGATGTCATGGCCTGGCGTGCTCAACAAGAACCTGAAATGAAAGAGGTGACCAAATGAGCACTTTGCTAACCATAAACCGTGTTTATTACCTGATTGGCATCATCGTCATGATTCTGGTGGTAATGACCCTGCGCGACCGCGGCAACCCTAAACGCCTGACAACCGCCCTCTTCTGGTTCCTGTTTGGTGCGATTTTCCTGTTTGGTGATTTGATGGTCGACACACTCGGAAAATCACTGGCCTACCGGATCATCGGTGGCAGCGTGATTGTGATTGCGATCCTGGCAGGCTGCGGATTAGTCGGTAAAGGGCAGTACGCCATGGCGACAGACGAGCAACGTGAAGCCTCCGCCTCACGCATCAAAAATTGGCTATTTTTACCCGCATTGCTGATCCCCCTCATCACCGTTATTTGCACGCTGTTTATGAAAAACGTCTCGATTGGCGGCGTCTATTTGCTTGACCAAAAGCAACTCACGCTGGCCTCACTTTGTGTGGCAAGTGTCGCAGCAATCCTTACCGGATGGTGGATTACAAAGGGTTCTCCGGTGCAGGCCATCGCACAATCCCGGCGAATTGTTGACACCGTGGGCTGGGCCATCATTTTGCCGCAAATGCTGGCGATGCTCGGTGGGGTGTTTATCGTCGCCAATACCGGCGAGTCGGTACGCAAAGTGGTCGAGTTGTTTGTTAACCCGGAAAACCGCTTCATGCTGGTCGTTATCTACTGCGTGGGAATGGCGGTATTTACCATGATTATGGGTAACGCCTTTGCCGCATTCCCGGTTTTAACCGCGGGTATCGCGATGCCGTTTCTTGTCGTACATCACAACGCTGACCCCGCGCCATTGCTGGCGATTGGGATGTACGCAGGTTACTGCGGCACGTTGATGACGCCGATGGCGGCAAACTTCAACATTGTTCCGGCCGCGCTGCTTGAGCTTAAAGATAAATATCAGGTCATCAAGATTCAGATCCCGAGCGCACTGGCAATCTTGCTTGCAAACGTGTTCTTGATGTACTTCCTGTCATTCCGCTAAAGCACTGAAAAACGATGAATATCGAAGGAGTTTTTATGTCATTAAGCCCGATTCAGGCTGAAGCTTTTGCCAACATGCCGCTGACATTCTTACGTCAGGAATATCCCAATCACATTATGCATTTGCTCAATGATGATGGTGACGTGTTGCCGCCGCGGGAATTACACCCGATTTTCTATGGCTGTTTTGACTGGCATTCAGCGGTACACGGTTACTGGTTGCTACTGCGTTGTTTGCGCCGCTATCCGGATCTTCCTTCCCGCGAGGCAATCATCAATCTGTTTGATGAGCACTTTACCGAAGCTAACGTCGCCCGGGAACTGGCCTATTTTACAGCACCATTCCGCGCTTCGTTCGAACGCCCTTACGGTTACGGCTGGCTGCTGGCACTGGCACAAGAACTGGCAGAGTCGACTCTGCCGCAGGCGAAACGTTGGTCAACTCTGCTTGAGCCGCTGACCCAGGACATTCGTGCGCGCCTGATGGGCTACCTGGAAAAGCTAACTTATCCGATTCGGGTCGGTACGCATTACAACACCGCGTTTGCGCTGGTTTTAGGCCTGGACTACGCCCGTTCGCGCCATGATTCACAACTTGAAGCGGCCATTATTGATGGGGCGAACCGATTCTATCAACACGATGCGAATTACCCGGCACATTATGAACCGGGCGGTGATGAATACGTGTCAGGTGCGCTGTGTGAAGCGTTGTTGATGAGCCAGGTCAGTGCTGATTTCCCGGCCTGGTTTGACCGTTATTTACCGCAACTGGCGAGCATCGATGCGCTGATGTATCCGGCGAAGGTTAGCGACCGCACCGATCCTAAAATTGCCCATCTCGATGGCCTTAACCTCAGCCGCACCTGGTGTTTTAAGCGCATCGCGGCGGCCTTACCTGCTGAACACCCTGCTCAACCGGCCTTGCAACAAGCGATAACCCGCCACCTGGACGCCAGTCTTGAGCACGTGGTCGGCAGCCATTACAGCGGCGGACACTGGTTAGCCAGTTTTGCCATGTTAGCGCTGGAATAATAGCGCCAGCATTGCCACCTTCAGCTCTCTGAACGTCCGATAAACAAATTCCCGTCGGCTGAGGGCTGACGGTTTCGCTATTATTAAATATGTGTTGAGGAGCACAGGTTGAGAAACGGTTTTTGTAGTGGGGATAAGCGTTAGCGTCATCCACCATTTGTACCCGTGGTGTCGGATGACGCTGCGCTTATCCGACCTACGTAAGGCTAAGAGTTTGTTGGTAATGCCATTCGGTATCCAGTAACAACCATTTTTTCAGCACACCGGGTGTCCATGAATCATCCCCGCCACCAGCCTGTGCCAGTGCGACACTTCCATCAGTTGTTCGATGCTCCAGGGCTGAACGGAGAAATGGAAATTCCCACGGACTTGCCAGATCCCCCAATCCAGCGCTTTGGCTGCACAACGCAGGCCATTTTCAGGCGGGAAACTATATGGCTTGCTCACTTCGCTGACACCGATATCGTGAGACGCCGAATAATATTCGGGCACAGGTGAAATCGCTGATTAATCAACTGTGAGCCTCGGATATCATTCATTACGCTCATTCGATGAACCAGCCAGCGGCTATTTATTCCTGCTTATGGATAATGAGTAAAATAATTAATGTGTAAAAATGGACATTATTAACAATGCCATCATTACGCATCCTGGATTATGCAATTCCGCCCTATGCGTTACTATGATATAGTCAATTTTGCATTTGTAATATTTATAACAACTCACAAAAAAGCAACATACCAATAATATTGCGATATAAGCAACAATAAAAATAACAGTTTATATAGAGTAGAGTTTCCCCCTTGAGCCACTTTTAAACGCTTAAACAGAGTACGAAGAGAACAATGGTCGATAAAGAGCTCATTCGTCATGAAGTTGTGCCGCCTTCAAACCAGGAACACAATTTGCGTGGGAAATACCACTGGTATCATTCTATTACCGGGAAGGTGGCCATTTACCTGATGTTAGGGGTTTTGATTGCCTATGGCGTTGGTTCTGCTGCTGGTTTCTTTGAAGTGAACCGCATATCTCAAGAGCAGTGGTTTAAACAGGCTGCGACCAATTCACAAATTACCAGTTACATTATCCGCAATATTTACACCTCCGTTGCCGTGCAATCCAATAGCGAAGGCCAGGTCGTTTCCATTGAATCCGAAAGACCACTGTGGGATGACGAGAGCATGATCCAGACGGGTTTTAACCCCGCCGACGTGCTCACTCTGGTATCAACGCAAACCCACAATCCAACGTGGTTGATGTTTTTTGACGATAAGCTTGGTTTTATTGACACCCAGACTCAGCAGAAATTAATCACGGCAGCTGATAACGCGGGCAACCTCGCCCTAAAAGAGTATTACCGCGGATTTGCCACCCTCAACGGGAAAGAGTATTTCATCGGCTCCATCCCAATCGTTGATTTATCGGGCAAGTTGCTGGGAGCGGTGGTGACGAGCATCGGTGAACGTGACGCGCTGTCTGCGACGCACAATCAGCTATTGATACACACTCTGCTGATGCTGGTTTTGATCCTCGGCGTAACACTGGTGGTGGTTAACTGGCTGGTGCGTAATCTCTTTCGTCCGGTGCCGCGTCTAATCCAGGCGGTGAGTTTGATAGCGGCTGAAAAAACCGACCAGATAACCCCCTTCCAGACTCAGGAAGATGAGATCGGTGAACTGGCGAAAGCCATTGAAAAGCTGCGTGTCGCCATGGTTGATCGCGGCTATTTGCAACGCATGCAGGAGATGGCGCAAAAAATGGAATACATGGCGCACCATGATTCCCTGACGCTGCTGCCCAATAGAGTTGCCTATCGAAATTCTATCGACGAGCGGCTTTTCAAACTGAAAATCGAAGGGATGGTGTTTAACCTGTTGCTGATTGATTTGGACTACTTCAAACCGGTCAATGATACCTACGGGCACGTGGTCGGGGATGAATTGCTTATCGAGTCTGCCACTCGTTTGTCTGCCCTGCTCCGGGAAGGCGATATGGCTTTCCGCCTCGGTGGTGACGAATTTGCCATTCTCCAGCAGGTCAATGACGATTCCGAAACCGATGCGCAGGCACTTGCGAACAACGTGTTGGCCACGCTTAACACGCCATTTATCTGCAGTGGACATACTTTTGCCATTAGCAGCAGTATCGGGATTTCATGCGCACCGCAGCATGGTCAAACTCGCGAGGATTTGTTCGCCCACGCCGATCTCGCGCTTTATTCTTCCAAAAGCTACGGCCGTAATTGCTTCCAGTTTTACTCTGATGGCATGACGATGATCACGCCCAATAATCTGCTGTTTCATCAGAACGTTATCAACGTGGTAGCAGATAATGAATCGCAGGGAATGGGCAGGCTATGAAGTATAGCGTCACTGATTTGATGTGGTCTTACCGATGCCACAACCAGAAATACAGGCCAACCCAAAAAAGTCTAAAAATGAACAAAAAAACTTACCTTAAATACCCACTGATGTTGTTATTCGCCTGTTGTGCAGGTTTTGCCAGTGCAGACGTGAATCTCTCCACACTGCAGAATATTTCCACGCATAAAGTGATTAATATTGGCTATCGCGATGCGCCGCCCTATTCCTATAAAACCAGCGACGGACAGGTGACGGGATATGATATTGCTTTATGCCAGGACATCACCGAGTCACTTAAAACAGAGCTGAAGCTTAGCGACCTGACGATTAATTATGTGCCGGTGCCTTTAACCATGCGCACCACCATGCTGAACCAGCATAGTATTGATATGGACTGCTCGGTGAATACCGACACCGTGAAGCGTGAAAATGTGGTGCTTTTCTCGCGCCATTATTTATTTGTGAATACACGGGTGGCGGTGCAGTCCGGTAATGGCGTACAGAGCTATTCCGATTTAGCGGGAAAAACTGTCAGCGTGGCAAGAGGCTCATCAGATTTAGTGAATATTAACCAGCTAAACCGGGTGCAAAAACTGAACATTTTGGTCCTTTCACAGCCTACGATGAAAGAGGCTTTTGATATGCTGAGCGATCGTAAATGTTTTGCCACCATTATCAATGACGTATCATTAAGACAACTGGTTGAAAGCAGTGGCAATCCAGCGCAATACACGGTGTCTGACGCGGTGTTTGGCAACCCGCAAAACCTGGGGATCATGCTGCGTCATGACGACACGGAATTTAAAAATATCATTGATAAAGCGCTGTTAGCCCGATTTGAACGCCCTGACTTCAAACAATTTTATGAACAATGGTTTAATCGCCCGTTACCCGGCAAAAATATTAATTTGCATATCCCACTGACTTCAAACATGCATAAATACTTAACGCGTAAAGCGTCATAAATGTTCAATTCGAATGCGGGATGACAGGCATAAAAAAGGGAGAAAGTTAACTTTCTCCCTCAAAGCGATAACCATGCGTTGATATAAATTACATCAATTGCAAAATCATACAGAAAGACATTCCGCACAACACGCCATATAACAAGTTATTCTGCGCTGTTTTACGTACGCGTTTTTGAGAATGGATGGTGACATCTTCCAGTCTCTTACGTACGTTACGAGAAACCTGAACATGGTGCGATATAACATCTTTTGAACAATGACGGAATCTGGCAATATCATCCCGAATAAACTCATCGACAACACCCTTGTTAGCTTTGAGTTCGCGGACAATTCCTTCCAGCATTTTTTCCATGCCTTTTACCCGCAGGACAACATCTTCTTCCATTTCCTGTGACAACATAATCAAAATCCATGATTAATAATAACACTCAGGGGTAATTCATTTACCCCCCATCCCTACAGGATAATAATGTCGTTAATAAATAAGCTACGCAAGCCAATAAACATTAATTAAACTTAAGTTGAAAATGTTTCAGCTGGGCTGGCGTGATATTATTCAGGTGTAAAAAATAATCAGTCACGCTCACCATTGGTAATCGCATCGATACTGTCTGGTAACAAACGAATTTCTGCTGCCCGGCGATGAGCCTGCATACCTTCGGTGCGACTCTGGCGTACAGCCGGTTGCGCCACAGCGGCAATACCATGGTCGTCAATCCATTGATGAGTGCAAATTTTCACATACGCCCCGACCCACAATCCGCCGGTATAACGAGCCGCCGCCATGGTTGGTAAGGTATGGTTTGTACCGCAGCATTTATCAGAGAACACGACGCTGGCGTTTTGCCCGATAAATAACGAACCATAATTGCGGATTTTGCTGGCAGTAGCGTGCGGATCGCGGGTGTGCACTTGCAGATGTTCCGTTGCCATATGATCGGCCCAGGCAATAAGCTGCGCTTCGTCGCGACAGATGACGATTTCTCCCTGCCGTTTCCAGGCTTCACCTGCTGTTTCGGCCGTCGGCAAAGAGGTCAACTGGCGTTCAATTTCTGCAAGCGTTGCACGGGCAATGTGTGGGCTGGTTGTCGCCATGCCTACGCGGGTATGAACATCATGCTCAGCCTGAGCGAGCAGGTCAGCGGCCAAAATACGCGGATCCGCACTTTCATCGGCAATCACATATATCTCACTTGGCCCGGCCAGCGCATCAATACCCACTTTACCAAACACCTGGCGCTTGGCTTCGTTAACGAAGGCGTTACCCGGCCCTACCACTTTATCCACCACCGGGATGGACTCTGTCCCCCAGGCCATGGCAGCAATCGCTTGTGCACCACCGACTTTAAAAATGCGGTGCGCGCCCGCCAGATGGCAAATGGCGATCATCGCCGGATGCGCACCCGGTGGCAGGCAGGCAATAATCTGATCACAACCCGCCACCACAGCCGGGACAATCGACATCACCGGTGCCGACAAAATCGGGTAACGCCCGCCAGGCACATAACAACCGACGGTCTGGATGGGAATAATGCGATGCCCCAGATGCACGCCTGGCAGGGTTTCAATATCCAGCGGTTGCATGGTACCCAGTTGCGCCTCGGCAAAACGCTTCACCTGAGCGATGGCAAATTCGCTGTCCTTGCGGGTTTGCGGGTCGAGATCCGCCAGCGCACTGGCGATTTCATGTTCCGATACTTCAAATTTGTCCGGCGTCGTTTTATCAAACTTCGCCGAGTAGTCGCGCAGTGCGGCATCGCCACGCTCACGCACCTGGTCAATAATAGTGTGTACCGTCTCGGTTAAGGTACGGTCTGCCTGAACATCCTGTCCCTGCGGACGTTTAATAAACTCAACATCAGCCTCAGAAATCAAGCTCATCTCTTACTCCTCCATTTGTCCCAGTTTAATTTGCGCCAGCAGTGCCAGATGGTCGTAGACCACCCATTCATCCACGATTTTGCCGTTGATAATGTGATAGTGGGACATGCCCATAACGAACAGACGCTCACCGGTCGGTTTGCCCAATTCGCCGTAACCGAGGTGATGACCTTCCATGATCCAGCGCACCGCCACCTTCGTGCCGCCTTCTTCGCACGGGTTGGAACAGATATGCTGCGGCAACCATGCGCCGTCCGGGATCATGCCAATTAATGCCAAAGTCTGATGGATAACCGCCGCCTGGCCGTAAAGCTCTTTCATTAATGGGCCATGCCACTGCACATTCGGCGCATAAACGTCTTTGATTTTGCCCAGCATGCGGCGGTTATAAATTTCATGCAGCCAGCGCAGACACTGCTCTTCGGTATCGGTATGAGCGATAGAAACGTCACATTCCATTTCCGGCGGATACTGCCCCACCATGCGGCGGTTTTCACCGATGTCGGTGACACGGAAGCCTTTATCAAACTGCTCCTTCGCCATGCCATATGCGACGGCATCGGTATCCAGCCCCAACTGGCGCATCATCGACATGTTGTCGCTCACCACCCACTCGCGGTAAATCTTGTTCTCGTGGATCATGCAGTCCGCTACGGTGCGGGTGACAAAGGTGCGGTTAGTCGGTTTACCAAGATGGCTGTATTGCGTGTGACGGCCACTGCCGGTGACGAGGTGCGAGGTGTAAAATCCTTCAACATCATTACCATTCCAGATAACCTGAGTTGCCATGCCACGACGTTCCGGGAAGGCAACTAAACGCTGTAATGTATCCTGAACCACCTGCTCGCGGTTATACATGGTGCCGAGTGCGTTATATAAAACGCAGTTATGGGTGTAGTGGGTATAAATTAAACCCACATCACGCTCATCCCATATTTTATGAGTACAACGCACGATGTAATCGACAATATCGGTATAGCAGTCATCAAAGCCACGTAATGATTGCACGCGTGGACGTTTCTCTGGCACTAAATCAATAAAGTCGCGGCGTTCTACTTGTAAAACGGGTTCATCACGTACCGATTTAACATTGCTTTTTTCCGAAGTTGCCGGGGTTTTATTGGTTGTTTCAGTTGAAGACATATGACCTCCTGCGTTATTTGAATGCGCTTTGGGTATTGTCAGCGCACATTATTCAGGGATAGGAATATCCCTCACCTGCAAATGGCGATAATTATTTGTTTCTCTGCTCAGATATTTTGACGGGGAATCACTCCCCGTCAAAAAATGCGATTAATTAAAGATCTGCGACCAAATAGCTAATTCATCGATACCTAAATATTCACGGATAATTAAACCATCACGTAATTCCAGTTGGCTGATTCCGGTAATGGAAATGGGGCGACGAGTTGGCGTGCCAAATTTCCCATAACCATCATGCCAGGTTAATAGCGACCAGCGCAAAGAGAGGCGCACCGGTTCATTAGCATCCCGTCGCACCACAAGATGGTGCAAATGCGTTTCACTGTCCGCGAAAGATGCGCGATAACCCGAAAGGAACCCGCCGATAGCCTGCTCACCGGTACACAACACATGCCCCGGTCCATGGAGCGTAGCGGCGGGATGATAAAGCCCCGGTACCACACCGCTATTACCACCGGCCCACATCGACAAATAGCGCTCAACGACTCCGGCCAGCGGGCCATCGACATCATCCCCTTCCGGGCCGCCCGCCCAGCGAGCATCCATCTCTTCAGCCGTGATATTTTCAAGCCCGGCCTCACGGCGTGAATCCGCCAGTTGCCGGGCAAAATCACGCACTTCCAGACCGGTTTGCAAAATGATGGCAGCGCGGTCCTGCAATAACCACTCCTGACGCACCGCACCTTCAGCACAGACGCGGTCTGCCCAGGTGCGCACCCAGACCGATTTCCCGCTCGGTTTACCAAAGAATCCTTCGCCCTGGTGCTGGATACAGGCCACCGTTCGCTGGGCGGCGTAATATTCAAATTGTGGTGAATGGGTGCAGAGAATATCTTCGGTCAGCACCGTGCGTTGCGGGAAGCTGTGCATGGCTTCCAGCGTCAGGCGCATGAACTGCGATAAGTCATTGAGCTGTCGTTCAGGGGTGTTAAATACCACCGGAGTGGCGTAGAAATCCGCCAGCTGGCCGATGTCTTTTTGCTCCCACACCACGTGAGTCAGGGTCAGAATAAACTGCTGGATAGAATCGAACTGAGGGCTAAAGCCCGGCAACCTGGTCATTCAACCTCCTGCGGCTGGAATAAAAACAGCCCATCTTTTTCGATAACGCCAGACTGTGGACGCCTTGCGGAATGACGCACCACCAGCACACCGGGAACCACAACCTGCTCCGGCTCAATGTTTTCACTCTCAATCTGTTTCATCAGTAGCGCTATCGTGGCATTGACCATCGCATCGACGGGTTGTGATGCAGAAGTCAGGGCGTAAGAAGGCCAACCGGAAGGGCCGGTATCGTCATAACCGATAACCGAGAGGTCTTCAGGAATGCGCAGGCCAAACTCGAAGCGGGCGACATCCATCACCGTCAGCGCCATATGGTCGTTGGCGGCAAAAATCGCGTCCGGAGGATTCGGTGATGAAAAGAGTTCCCAGGCGGCTTTTGCCGTTGTTCTGGCATCGTAATCCCCCTGCACCACGCGAACATTCTCAATTCCATGGCAATTGAGCGTATCGATAAAACCGCTCTGGCGCGCCACGTTAACCGAGGAGTCAGAAAGCCCGGCAACGTAAGCAAAACGTTGATGATCACCCGCCAGCAAGAACTCGGCAATCTGCCTGGCAGCAGCTTCGTTGTCCGTATTGACGCTCGAAGCCGTGGCATTTTCTTCGCTGCGGTTAAACAGCACCACCGGAATACCGGCGGCCACACACTCTTCTGAAAGCTCAACCGACAGCGAAACCGAAGCCAGCACGATCCCATCGACACGGTATTGCATGATCTGGTCAAAAATCCGGTCAACGTTACCGTCACGATCCCCGACAAACAGCAGCAAGTGGTAGTTCAGCTCATCGAGTTTCTGCGCCAGCGCTTCCAGCACCTGCGGGTAAAACTGATTATCAAAATAGGACATCACCACCCCGACGATGCGCGAACGCGCCGTGTTCAGGGAACGGGCGATGGCGTTGGGGCGATAGCCAAGTTCACGCGCCGCTTTCAACACCTTTTCACGCGTCGCTGGCGAAATACTCGCCCCCGGAGTGAAGGTCCGCGAGACCGCCGATTGTGACACTCCCGCCACTTGCGCCACTTGCTGCGAAGTCACGGGCCCAAAAGTCTTACGTTTCATGGTCTGGTATTCCTTATCCACATCCCACTGGAATGCCTGTTTTTTATACTTACACCATCTTTGCATGCGTATGCAACAGCCAAAATTATTTTTTTCACATTTACACTATCCGCCTTTACAAAATTGAAACCTTTTCGTAACTTCAACTTTTGAATACGTATGCATAAGATAAAAAAAACGCCGTCAGTTTTACCGGTGACGCGATATCGCGACAAAGGATTGTACCGGTTAATGCCGTACTTGATTGGTTATAACCCATTAAAATTTAAGAGGTTCACCACCATGTTTCGTGCACTATTTAGTCGATCCGAACTCAGATTGTTTTTTACCATCAGCGTGCTGTTCTTCATTTGCATTCACAGCATTGATGCCTTCCTCGCCCCAATGCTCATCAGCGAAGGGATGCAGCCAGAAGTGGTGGGAATGATCATGGGCGCCAGCGGATTAGCCACCCTGCTGATTCGCTTCCCGATTGGTATTCTTTCCGACGTGGTGAAGAGCCGCAAAATCTTTATCCAGTTCAGCTTGCTGCTTCCGCTGGTGACATGGCCCATCGCTTACTTTGAACCTACTGCCATCACGCTCTATCTGGCGAAAGCCGCAGACGGCTTTACCGCGGCAAGCTGGGTTCTCTATAACATCATGTTCATTCGATATTTCGATAAAAAAGATGCTCCCGCAGCCGTCGCATTATTAGCACTGGCGGGGCCATTGGGGGTCTTCCTCGGTAACTGCATCGGCGGAACGTTAATTCATTTCTTCGATAAAAATATTGGTTACTTTGTTTCAAGCGTGTCGGCTTTGCTGGCGCTGATCCTGACATTTCGCATTAAAGAGATTCACAATGCCGCCCGTGCTCCCACACTGAAAGCCTGCCTGACCAGCGCCAGGCGCCAGTTAGCGGATTCGTCCGTGTGGTTTATCGGCCTGTTAGCCACCATTGTCATTCTGGTGCCTTTTGCCACCCGCGATACGCTGACACCGATTTATGCCCAGCAACTCGGGGCCAAAGCCGGGATCCTGACGCTACTGAGTAATATCCATCTGATTTTTTACGCGCTGGCGATAGGCCTGTGTAGCTCGGTGTTTTATAAACGCCTGGGTCTGGTTAATACCGCGGTTATTGGCATCTTCCTGCAAGTGGTCTCCAGCATCGGTATTCCGTTCACTACTAATCTGTATCTTATCTATTGCTTACAGGCGATTGCAGGTTTCTCGTTCGGTATGGCTTTCGCGGTATTTATGTCACTGAGCGTGGTGAATACTGTCGAAGATGAACAGTCCACCCGCATGGGCTTATTCCAGACTATCTATTCCCTCGGCATGTTTGTCGGGCCAGTGGCGATGGGCCTGATGTTGCAACATGTCAATTTGTCATCCGGCTACCTGATGATTGGTGCGCTTAGCGTGCTGGCCGCCTTCCTGACGCCAATGGCCGCCAGGAGTGTTAATCAGCGGCAGATCAAAGCCGCACAAAAGATACAGCCGCAATTATCCGCGTCACAGGAGTATGCCAATAAAACAACTCAATAAACGGGCCTGAAAAATTTAACGCTTTATTTAATCCGCTTGTTACCCATTCACCCGCTTAGCCGGGCGGGACCGTCACATATAAAAAATGAAAGGAGTGCGTCATGGCACAATATTTAAAAACCAGTAAGTCATTATTTGAACGCCAGCAGGTAAATAAACAAATCAGTATTGTGGTTGAAAATACTCTGGCCGATATTGAGCAACGTGGTAATCAGGCTATCCGCGAATTATCCATCAAGTTCGATAATTATGATCGTCAGGACTATCGCCTGTCCCAACAAGAAATAAATGCCTGCATCAATCAACTGAGTCGTCAGGATATTAAAGATATTGAATTTGCCCAACAGCAGGTTTTTAATTTTGCTACTGCTCAAAAAGGCTGCCTGACCGATCTGGAAATTGAAACGCGTCCAGGCGTGATTCTCGGACATAAAAATATACCCATTAATGCCGTGGGTTGTTATGTACCCGGGGGTAAATATCCGCTGCTAGCCTCGGCGCATATGTCGATTATTACTGCCAACGTCGCCGGTTGTTCGCGCATTATTAGCTGCGCGCCGCCCTTCAATGGCACCCCTGCCCCGGCGATTGTTGCCGCACAAGCGATGGCGGGCGCAACGGAGATCTACGCATTAGGCGGTATTCAGGCCATTGGCGCGATGGCGCTTGGCACCGACACGATTGACCCTGTCGATATGCTGGTCGGGCCGGGTAACGCGTTTGTCGCAGAAGCCAAACGTCAGTTATTTGGCCGTGTCGGTATTGACCTGTTTGCCGGACCGACTGAAACACTGGTCATTGCCGACGAAACCGTGGATGCAGAAATGTGCGCCACCGACCTGCTCGGCCAGGCGGAACACGGCGTAACGACGCCTGCCATTTTACTCACCAACTCCCTGAAACTGGCGCAAGAAACGATACGTGAAGTCGAACGCCTGTTGACCAAACTGCCGACGGCGGAAATTGCCCGCCAGGCGTGGCACGACTATGGCGAAGTGATTGTGTGCGACAGCTACGAAGAGATGTTGCAAGAAGCCAACCGCATCGCCTCCGAACATGTGCAAGTGATGACGTCACGCGACGACTGGTTCCTCGCCAATATGACCAACTTTGGCGCACTGTTCCTTGGCCCGCGGACTAACGTCGCGTATGGCGATAAGGTTATCGGCACCAACCATACGTTGCCGACGCAAAAAGCCGCGCGTTATACCGGTGGACTTTGGGTGGGTAAATTCATGAAAACCTGCACCTGGCAGAAAGTACTGAGCGATGAAGCCTCCACGGAGATCGGGAGTTATTGCTCGCGCCTGTGCCAGCTGGAAGGTTTTTCCGGCCATGCGGAACAGGCCAATATCCGCGTACGCCGTTACGGCAACCAGCATGTGCCCTACGCAGGATCCGTTCCCGCGATTGACACCGAGAAGGCGTCGTAATGATGGCGCTTCCCCGCACTCCTGAGTTTCGACTCGATAACCGCCGGGCGTTAGTTACCGGGGGTTCCAGAGGAATCGGTTTTGCTGCGGCCATCGCGCTGGCACAAGCCGGCGCCCAGGTGTGGATTATCGCGCGCAATACTGAGCAACTTGCTGATGCGCTTAACCGTGCCGCCGCAGAAGGGGTGCATTTAAACAGCGTGGCGCTGGATATTACCGATAACGCGCAAGTGAGCAAAACACTGGCAGCGTTACCGGGGTTCGACATTCTGGTGAACAGCGCCGGGCTTGCCCGCCATCAGCCTTTCCTTGAAGTCAGCGAGGAAAATTTTGATGCGGTCATGGCGTTGAACCTTCGGGCGACTTTCTTTATCAGTCAGCAGGTGGCACGCAGTATGAAGATGCGCCAGGTCGCCGGTTCCATTATTCATATTTCTTCGCAGATGGGTCATGTTGGTGGGCCGCAACGCAGCGTCTATTGTGCGTCGAAGTTTGCCCTCGAAGGGTTAACCAAAACCATGGCGCTGGAGTTAGGAGAAGCGGGTATTCGCGTCAACACGCTGTGCCCGACTTTTATCGAAACCGAACTCTCCCGCGCCAGTCTCGCCGACCCTGCTTTCAGCCGCTACGTGTTAGATAACATCAAGCTAAAACGGCTGGGGACGCTGGAGGATGTGATGGGGCCGGTGGTGTTTCTCGCCTCGCCTGCTTCAGCACTGATTACCGGCACGTCGCTCATGGTGGACGGTGGATGGACGGCAACATGAATACCCTCCCCTTGCTTGAAAACCATGACGCACCGCTGATTGCACTGGGAGGCACGCTGTGTAATGGACGGTTGTGGCAGCCAGTAAGCGAACAGCTAAACGTCACCCATTTTAGCTCTGTCACGCTCAGTGCAGGCAATTCGGCACAGGCTCTGGCAAGCCAGTTACTCGACGTGTTACCGCCACGTTTTTGCCTGGTGGGATTTTCCCTCGGGGCGATAGTCGCGCTGCAAATGCTGGCGCTGGCCCCGCATCGACTTGCCGGTCTGGCGCTGTTGTCGGTTAACCCGCTGCGTGATTTACCGGATAACGCCACCGGGCGACGGGCGGCAGTAAAAGAAGCAGCACGGCTGGGCATCGCACCGTGGCTCACGGAAAACCTGTGGGCAAAATATGTGGCACCGCATCATCTCGACAACGCTTCACTTCACCAGACGATTGTGCAAATGGCTGAAGAGTGCGGCATCGACGTTTTTGCAAACCAGACGGAGGTGGCTATTTCGCGCGATGACCACCGCGATGCACTGGCCGCCTTTAGCGCGCCGGTACTCATCATCAATGGCGCGTATGACGCTATTTGTACCCCTTCACATCACCAGGCAGCCGCCGCAGCCGCCCCGCACGCACGCTGGATAACGATCCCCGAAAGCGGCCACTTCTTACCCCTTGAAGCACCGCAACTCGTGGCCATCGCCATGCGCAACTGGATACAGGAGTCCACATCATGAGAAAAAATCCGCTTAAGGCGGCCTTCCGCCAGCAGCAACCGATAGTCAACGGCTGGCTGGCGATCCCTTCAGGATACAGCGCCGAAATCGCCGGACATCAGGGCTATGATTCGGTCACGGTCGACATGCAGCACGGCATGATTGATTTCGCCAGTGCGCTGTCGATGCTTCAGGCCATTTCCGCCACCCCCGCCACACCGCTGGCAAGAGTCAATACCAACGAACCGGCACAAATTATGCGCCTGCTTGATGCGGGTGCCTGGGGAATTATCTGCCCGATGATTTCCACCGCGCAGCAGGCGCAGCAGTTCGTGGCGGCGTGCCGTTACCCTCCTCTTGGCAACCGTTCGTTTGGTCCGGCGCGCGCGCTTTTATATGGCGGCAAAGATTACCCGCAATACGCCAATGAAGAGATCCTGACGCTGGCAATGATTGAAACCCGCGAAGGGCTTGAGAATCTTGACGCCATTCTGGATACCGACGGGCTTGATGGGGTTTTTATCGGGCCTAATGACCTTTCTTTAGCGCTCACCGGCAGTGCCAGCGCCGAGTCCCAGCACCCGGAAATGCTGGCGGCTATTGCGCGAGTTATCGACCGTTGCCGCGCTCATCATAAACTCGCCGGGATTTTTTGTACTTCCGGCCAGGCGGCCGCGAATCGGCTGGCTCAGGGGTTTCACTTCGTCACCCCGGCAAATGATGTGATGCAGCTTGGCTCCGCTGCGCGAACCGCTATCGCTGCTGCGCGAGGCGAAACCCCGCCAGCCAGTGGCGCATCTGGATATTAATGGAGAACATTATGCAAAACATTACTCTGACCCAGGAAGAAGCCCAACGCCGCCTGGTGCGCCCTGAAGATCGTGTTTCATGCAGCGTCGCATTTATCGACTGCAAATTGCCGGGTTCGCATCTCAAACAGAACTATTCATTTATAGGGCCGGGCGTGACGCAGTCCGCTTCACAAGTGGTGAATATTCCTGAGCCGCACGGCTTTAATATCGGTGCGGCAGCGATGCCGAAAGGAGTCACCAATAATCTTCATCTGCATTTCACGGCGGAAGTATTTTTGATTCATGAAGGCAGCTGGCGTTTCCGTTGGGGAGCCAATGGCGAACATCAGGCTGAATTCAGTGCGCCGGCGATATTGTCGATTCCGACGTGGATATTCCGTGGTTTTACCAACGTCAGCCCAAATGATACTAGTGGCATGGTGTTCACGGTGCTGGGAGGGAATAACACCGGCGGTATTATCTGGCACCCGTCGATACTGGAAGCCGCGCGCGAATATGGCCTGTACTTGAGCCGCGACAATATGCTGATTGATATTGAAGCGGGCGACAAACTGCCGGATGAATCCGGTTTGTTGCAGCCGTTGGGGGCGGAACATATCGCCGCACTGCGTGATTACTCAATAGAAGAAATGAGCCAACGCGCCGTAACGGGCGAGCAGCGCAACTGGTCGGCCAACAGCCTGCTCGATGCCGTTTTGCCTGGGCACGGCGGCGAACTGGCACCGGTTATTGGCTACGGAATTTCACAGGATTTGCATAACACGCCACCTATCCTCAACCCGCATGGTTTCTCGGTGGAGTGGCTGCGTATTCAGGACCAGCATCGCGTTGGCCTGCATTGCTGCCCTGACGTGCAGGTGTTGATGGTGTTTAAAGGGACGCTGGAAGTGACATGGAATCGCCCTGGCGAAGAAGTCACTATTGTTGCTGAAGAAGGTTCTGTGATTTCCGTTCCTGCCAATAGCTGGCGTCAATACCGCGCACTGGATGGCGTGATGGAAGCCACCCTCACCACGCAGGGCGATCACCGTAAAAAAATCTACTGGGATGGTGAGATTATTGACCAGGCGCTGGAGCGGGATCACTGTCTCGATCCCGATGGCTACGTGGCAACGGCAAGTATTATGCCGGTCACCGCACGCAAAGCGGGAAACAAAATAGCTCGCGCGTTGTAGCCAGTTTTTAACTCTTTCGCAGGGATGCGCACGCAAAGAACGGTTGCCGCGTAACGGCTTACTTCTGGCTGTTTACGCGGCTTGCCAGTGTCGAAAGACTGTTGTCCGGGAATGGGCTTTCCATGGTGAAATCCCACTCTTGTGCGGCGCACACTCCATCACGTTCCCCGAGATGTTCACATTCTGCAATCCGCTTCGCCGGTGCATTCCCACAAGCCATAAAGAAAGCCACGACGGCTACTCCAGGAATTATTAATTTAATCATGCCAAATAATCTTCATTAAAATAAAAACCATATACAAGGTGGTGTAATTAACTCCCACACTTTGCTTTCAAATAAATATTATATTCCGCAAATTATTTTTAAGGAATCATTCATATTGGATCATGATGAAGGAGAAAGCTGAACCGTTTTGCCGGTTGCGAGGCCACAGCACAAAACAGCTCCAGGTTCATTTTTGTTGCCCATCCTCGGCAATATTTTATTAACGCATTGATAACACGTCGCTGTATTTCTGCGCATTCCAATTTTGAAACAGCGTTTTTAATTCCTTTCGGCGTCAGTTACCTCTATAATATGCGAGGTCCTGACTTGAATGGTTTCAGCGCATTGAACTGTCTTAATACATTAGAAAGCAACCAATATCACCGGCAGGCTGAACCGCAAGCACACTTTCCTCTGCACGCTTTATTTCTGTCACCTATCCTTACCGGGTGGCACTTGAACAATACCAGCTTTAGTTTGCGCTCCGGCGCCCGTATCGACCGGAACCGAATTTTCACAATCCTTCTCAACTTACAGATAAGACTGTCATGAAAAAGACTAAAATTGTTTGCACCATCGGTCCAAAAACCGAATCCGAAGAAATGCTGAGCAAAATGCTTGATGCTGGCATGAACGTTATGCGTCTGAACTTCTCCCACGGCGACTACGAAGAACACGGTCAGCGTATCAAGAACCTGCGCAACGTCATGGCAACTTCTGGTAAGAAAGCAGCAATCCTGCTGGACACCAAAGGTCCTGAAATCCGTACCATCAAACTGGATGGCGGCAAAGACGTTTCTCTGAAAGCGGGCCAGACCTTCACTTTCACCACTGACAAAACTGTTGTGGGTAACAGCGATATAGTTGCTGTGACTTACGAAGGTTTCACCAGCGATCTGAGCGTAGGTAACACTGTACTGGTAGACGATGGTCTGATCGGTATGGAAGTGACTGCAATCGAAGGCAAAAACGTTGTTTGTAAAGTACTGAACAATGGCGACCTGGGCGAAAACAAAGGCGTTAACCTGCCGGGTGTTTCTATCGCGCTGCCAGCTCTGGCTGAAAAAGACAAACAAGACCTGATCTTCGGTTGCGAACAAGGCGTTGATTTCGTTGCTGCGTCCTTTATTCGTAAACGTTCTGACGTCGTTGAAATCCGCGAGCATTTGAAAGCTCACGGCGGCGAAAACATCCAGATCATTTCTAAAATCGAAAACCAGGAAGGCCTGAACAACTTCGACGAAATCCTCGAAGCTTCTGACGGCATCATGGTTGCTCGTGGTGACCTGGGCGTTGAAATCCCAGTTGAAGAAGTTATCTTCGCGCAGAAGATGATGATCGAGAAATGTGTTCGTGCACGTAAAGTTGTTATCACTGCAACTCAGATGCTCGACTCAATGATCAAAAACCCACGCCCTACTCGCGCAGAAGCGGGTGACGTTGCTAACGCCATCATCGACGGCACCGACGCAGTTATGCTGTCTGGTGAGTCTGCTAAAGGTAAATACCCACTGGAAGCTGTGACCATCATGGCAACCATCTGTGAGCGTACTGACCGCGTGATGACCAGCCGTCTGGATAACAACAACGACAGCCGTAAACTGCGCATCACCGAAGCAGTTTGCCGCGGTGCAGTTGAAACTGCAGAAAACCTGGAAGCTCCAGTGATCGTTGTTGCTACTCAAGGCGGTAAATCAGCTAAAGCTGTGCGTAAATACTTCCCGAACGCCACTATCCTTGCTCTGACCACCAATGAAGTGACTGCGCGTCAGTTAGTTCTGAGCAAAGGTGTGATTCCTCAGCTGGTTAAAGAAATCGCTTCTACTGATGATTTCTACCGTCTGGGTAAAGAAGTTGCGCTGGAAAGCGGCCTGGCTCGTAAAGGCGATATCGTAGTGATGGTTTCTGGTGCCCTGGTTCCAAGTGGCACAACCAATACTGCGTCTGTTCACGTCCTGTAAATTTACTGTGAACGAATAATTTGCTTTAAAAGCGCCTTCGGGCGCTTTTTTTATTCGGTGAAATAGTCAATTCGAACTAAAAAGCAAATCGGCCTGCTCTATTTAAGTCGCATTTTACTAAGATGAATCCGATTAAAATCCTCTGTTTTTTCTATTTTTTTTAGGTTTTCGTCTCAGTTCGGTGTTTCTTTGAGCGAACGATCAAATTTAAGTGCATTCCCATCAAAAATTTATTCTCAAGATAAAAAACTTTGTGTAATACTTGTAACGCTACATGGAGATTAACTCAATCTAGAGGGTATTAATAATGAATCGTACTAAACTGGTACTGGGCGCGGTAATCCTGGCTTCTACTATGCTGGCAGGTTGTTCTTCTAACGCTAAAATCGATCAACTGTCTTCTGACGTTCAGACTCTGAACGCTAAAGTTGATCAGCTGAGCAACGACGTGAACGCAATGCGTTCTGACGTTCAAGCTGCTAAAGACGACGCAGCACGCGCTAACCAGCGTCTGGACAACCAAGCTCACTCTTACCGTAAGTAAGAGTACTTGTATTAAAATGGCGCACATTGTGCGCCATTTTTTTTGCCTGAATCCCCTGCACTTCAAAACCTCTCTAGTTCATCACCACGCTACTCTGCCCACTCACCATGCTCCCACTACTGCTTGTCAGTGGTTTGCCGCCTGTGGACGTACTGACGCTCTGTATCGGGGTTATATTCACCGGTTGTGATGGAACACCCTGTGTCGCATTCACCAGCACCGGATATCCCGCTCGTCTTGCGATAGCACTATCCACCTGCGCTTTGTCGCTCATCGCGTTATCGATAAACGTTCCAAAGGAAGCAGAAATTTCAATCGGTACGGTTTGCGGATTTTCCCAGTCATTGCGCGATAGCGGCTGGTGCACTTCAACATAGCGCCGTCCATCCGGCTCAGTGGTGAATTTGACGGGCTCATTAATTATCTGTACCCGAGTGCCCACCGACACCTGGCTGAACACAGCCTTGATATCTGGCGCACGCATTCGCATACAGCCCGAACTCACACGCAAGCCGATGCTATTACGCGCATTGGTGCCATGAATCAGATATTCACCACCGCCCTGCTCAAGACGCAGAGCGTAGCGTCCTAGCGGGTTATTTGGCCCTGCTGGCACCATCGCAGGCAGCGTGATGCCTTGTGCGGCTGAACGAGCGCGGATATTTGCCGTTGGCGTCCAGGTTGGATTTGGGATCCTCTGGCTGATGCGAGTCACCATCACAGGTGTTTCTCGCCCAAGCTGACCAATGCCGAGGGGGTAAACCTCAACACGATTCTGCCCTGGCGGATAATAATACAACCGCAGTTCAGCAAGATTGATAACAATACCCACGCGCGGAGCATCCGGAAGGATCATTTGCGACGGTATAGTTAACTCACTGCCAGGTTTGGGTAAGAAAGGATCAACAGTATTGTTTGCCTCCATTAACAGTAACACGCCGGTATTATATTTCGCCGCGACTGCCTCCAGGTTTTTACCGTCATTAGGAACAATGTAGGTTTGATTTTGACCTATTATTCGGCTGCCAGGTGGCGGCAATAAATAGTCAACGGCCCATGCTGACTGGCTTGCGGCCAGAGCAGAGAGTAAAACTAATGTTATTTGAGAGAACGCGCGCTTCATACTGAATTCCTGTATTCACCGGCTGAATGCCGGAATGCTGAAAGCCGTACGAGGTAATTAAATTACCTCGCGTTAACAGGATGAAAGCTGTTCTTTGAGTTTAGCTAAGATTGGCGGCTTTGGTGCGGATTGCGCGGATCATTGCTTCAAGCCCCTGGGAGCGAGACGGTGTAAGGTGTTGAGCAAGCTCAAGTTTCTCAAACCACGGGCGGACGTCAAACGCGACAATATCCTGCGCAGTCATCTGTTGGTAGAGAATAAACACGATTGCAATCAGCCCCTTGACGATTGCGGCATCACTATCACCTTCAAGCGTGATCACACCATCAGATTGTTGGTGCATGACAATCCACACCTGGCTCTGGCAGCCCTGAATGGTGTTTTCCGCTTTGCGCTCGCTTTCCGGAAACGCCGGCAACCGCCCGCCAAGTTCAATGATGTAGAGATACTTGTCTTCCCAGTTGCTGCAACGACTGAAATTTTTCAGCAACTTTTCTTTGTCTGGCATGGTGGCCATGGCTTTCTCCCTGTTAGCCCAACAGACGATGGATGCGCTGTAAGCCTGCCACCAGCCGATCCACCTCTTCTTCAGTGTTGTACATGGCGAACGAGGCACGACACATCGCCGGAACCTGGTAGAACGCCATTAACGGCATCGCGCAATGGTGACCGGTACGAACCGCAATACCATAGTTATCGAGGAAACTCCCCACGTCATAAGCGTGATGTTTGCCCAGATTAAACGCGATAACGCCGAGTCGCTGGTCCGGACCATAAATCGTCAGGTCCGGAACCGCGTTTAGCGCCTGCTGTGCGTAGCGCATCAGCGATTGCTCATACTCGCTCACCTCAGCCAGATTAAGGCTCTCGACATAGCGCAACGCAGCGCCCAGCCCGATAATGCCTGCGGTATTAGGCGTACCCGCTTCAAAGCGCCACGGTGCAGCGGCGTAAGTGGTGCCAGCCGTCAGGCTAACACTTGCGATCATCGACCCACCCCCTTCCCATGGCGGCATGTTTTGCAGGATTTCTTCGCGCGCATACAGCACGCCAATCCCCGTCGGGCCATAGATTTTATGGCCGGAGAACAGATAGAAATCGCAGTCCAGCGCTTGCACATCGATAGCGTGGTGCATGATGGCCTGTGCGCCATCCACCAGCACTTTTACCCCTGCCTGATGGGCGGTGGCAATCATCTCCTGCACCGGGTTTTCAGTACCCAGTACGTTTGAAACATGAGTAATCGCCAGCAGTTTGGTGTGTTCGTCAATCAGCGTCGGGAACACATCCAGTTGCAGCGTGCCGTCCGGATTGAGGGGGATGACGCGTAATGTCGCGCCTGTATGCTCGCAGAGAATTTGCCACGGTACGATATTGGCATGGTGCTCCATGGTGGAAATAATGATGTTATCTCCCGCCTGGATATTAGCGCGCCCCCAGCTATTGGCGACCAGGTTAATGCCTTCGGTGGTGCCACGAACAAAAACGATCTCTTCGGGCGATCGCGCATTAATAAAACGCGAAACCTGGTTACGCACGTTTTCCATTAACTGTGTCGCTTCTGCGCTCAGTGTATGGATGCCGCGATGCACCGCTGCATAACCGTGGCTGTAAAAATCCAGCTCGGCGTCGATAACCGCTTGCGGCTTTTGTGCGCTCGCCGCGCTGTCTAAATAGACCAGCGGTTGCCCGTTCACTTCCCGACTCAGAATAGGAAAATCAGCCCGCACCCGTTCTATGGAAAAACTCATGCTTCGCCCCCTGCAAAGCGCTGGCCGATCCTCGCCAGCACCTGCTGTTTCAATGCCTCATCACGAATGCTCTCCGTAAGCTCTGCGGCAAAGGCAAAAATAATCATCTGAAGTGCAGCCTGTTCTTTAATCCCACGCGAACGCAGGTAGAACATCTGTTCATCATCGATGCGGCCAATGGTCGCGCCATGGCTGCATTTCACGTCATCGGCATAAATTTCAAGCTGTGGTTTGGTGTCCACTTCCGCCAGACGCCCCAGCAACAAGTTGTTGTTGGTCATCTGTCCGTCAGTTTTGATGGCGTGCTGCGCCACTTTAATCATGCCGTTAAACACCGCGCGCCCTTTATCGCGCACAATGGTTTTATGCAGTTGTCGGCTGTTGCAGTAGCCCTTGTTATGTTCAAGCCAGGTGCGGGTATCACACACTTCGTTATTCACCGGCAACGCCAGGCTGTTCATACGAAGCGTGGTGTTTTCACCGTTAAGCTGCGTGCTGGTGTTATGGCGCAACACTGCCGCCCCCAGCAGGAAGCTGTTGGTATCCACGTTGGCATCCTGGCCGAGCAGCAAATCGTTATGCGCGAAGTGGTAACTTTGGGCGTTTTCAAACGCCAGCTTGTCATGGTGCAAATGAGCGTTTGCTGCCACCTCCGCCGTAAAGCGCGCGCCCGTAAAATGCGGGTGCTCACCCTGGCTGACGTAATGTTCGATGACCGACGCACGCGCGCCTTCGCCCAGCGACAAATGGTGGCGATAATGCGCGGTACTCATCTCGCCCTGTGCGCTGCCACGAGTGACATGCATCAGCAGCAGAGCTTTAGCGGGGCTGTGATTACGCGCCACGCGAATGTGCGTCACCGTCTCAGCCAGGCTTTCGGTGAGATGCAGGAACACTTCGCCCTGCACCGCCGCAGGCAACGACTCTCGATGAGTATCAATGGTGACGTCAAACCCGCTGTTGGTCAGATCGTCGCTCAGATCAGCGCTAAATCGCCCGTCGACAAACACCAGACGCCAGGCGTCCAGCGACAAGGCCAGCGTGTCACGTTCAATTTCGCTTAACGCTTGCGATGCAGGCAAAACAAACTGGTTATTGAGCAGCCCTTCAAGCGGCGTGTATTTCCAGTTTTCATGTTTGCGTGTTGGCAGCCCCAGGCGCAGCATTTGCTGCATATGTTCCTGGGCTTCTTTGCTGCGTGTGTCGCCCTGGGTTTCAAACAGGTGATGCCACTGTTGTAGGGCGTTGCCGTTACTGCTGTTCGGTAAGCCAGCCATAACCCTGCTCCTCCAGTTGTTTCACCAGACTGAAATCCCCTGATTTCACAATTCGCCCCTGATAAAGCACATGAACAAAATCAGGTTTGATGTAGTCAAGAATACGCTGGTAGTGGGTGACGATGACAAACGCCCTGTGACCATCGCGCAGGGAATTCACCCCTTCCGCAACCACTTTCAACGCATCAATGTCGAGCCCAGAATCTGATTCATCCAGGATACAAAGTTCAGGTTCGAGAACCGCCATTTGCAGAATATCGTTGCGTTTTTTCTCACCACCGGAGAAACCGACGTTCACCGAACGGGTCAGCAAATCTTCCGGCATTTTCAGCAATTTGATTTTTTCCTCCATCAAATCCTGGAAATCGAAACGGTCGAGAGCCTCTTTGCCACGATATTCGCGCACCGCATTCAGCGCGGTTTGCAGGAAGAACTGGTTACTGACGCCCGGGATTTCTACCGGATACTGGAAGGCCATGAAAATGCCTTCTCCGGCGCGATCTTCCGGCGATAATTCCAGCAGATCTTTGCCCTTAAAATGCACCTGTCCGCCAGTGACTTCATAGTCTTCACGCCCGGCGAGCGTGGCAGAAAGCGTACTTTTCCCTGAGCCGTTCGGCCCCATAATCGCGTGCACTTCACCCGGTTTAATTTCAAGGCTTAAGCCGCGCAGGATCGCTTTGTCCTCAACGCTTACCTGTAGATCTTTAATGCTCAGCATAATTTTCCCTTAATTCTTATCCGACGCTGTGTTCAAGGCTAATCGCTAATAATTTTTGTGCTTCCACCGCGAATTCGAGCGGCAGTTCCGAGAACACGTCTTTACAGAATCCATTGACGATCATTGAAATCGCATCGTCCTGTGGTATCCCGCGTTGCAGGCAGTAGAACAACTGGTCTTCCCCGATACGCGAGGTGGTCGCTTCATGTTCCAGTTGGGCGGTGTTGTTGCGGCATTCGACATACGGGAAGGTATGCGCCCCGCTGTCCGGCCCAATAAGCATGGAGTCGCACTGGGTAAAGTTACGGGCGTTGGTGGCGGTCGGCATGATTTTCACCAGCCCGCGATAGCTGTTCTGGCTGTGTCCGGCAGAGATGCCTTTCGAGATAATCGTCGATTTGGTGTTTTTGCCGATGTGGATCATCTTGGTGCCGGTGTCAGCCTGCTGATGCCCGGCCGTCAACGCCACGGAGAAAAACTCACCGATGGAGTTATCACCGCGCAAAATCACGCTGGGGTATTTCCAGGTAATCGCCGAGCCGGTTTCGGACTGCGTCCAGGACATTTTACTGTTCGCCCCTTCGCACAACGCACGCTTGGTGACGAAGTTCAGGATGCCGCCCGTATTGCCGTCGCCCGGGAACCAGTTTTGCACCGTGGAATATTTCACTTCAGCATCTTTATGAATGATGACTTCCACCACGGCGGCGTGCAGCTGATAGCTGTCGCGCACCGGTGCGGAGCATCCTTCAATGTAACTGACATAACTGCCTTCATCCGCCACTAAAATGGTGCGTTCAAACTGGCCGGTTTTCTCGGCGTTAATGCGGAAATAGGTCGAGAGCTCCATCGGGCAACGCACACCTTTGGGCACATAAATAAAGGTGCCATCGGAAGCCACTGCCGCATTGAGTGCCGCGAAGAAGTTGTCGTTACTCGGAACAACAGTACCGAGATACTTCTGTACCAGCTCCGGGAATTCATGAATCGCTTCACCAAAAGAGCAGAAAATAATGCCCTGCCCGGAGAGTTTTTCACGATACGTGGTGGCAACAGAGACGGAGTCAAAAATCGCATCCATAGCAATATTTGAGCCTTCACGCACCGGCACCCCGAGCTGTTTGAACGCTTCTTCCACTTCGCCCGTCAGATAGGCGTTGCTGCCCGGCTGCTGGACAGCGCCGGGTTGCGATTCGCAGTTGTCATCGCAGCTGCCACAGGATGGTGCGGAGTAATAACTGTAATCCTGATAGTTGAGTTTGTCGTAATGAGCCTTCAGCCAGTGCGGTTCTTCCATTTCAAGCCAGGCGCGGAAAGCGCTCAGGCGAAACTCCAGCATCCATTCAGGTTCATTACGTCGCGCAGAGATCGCCCGCACGACATCTTCGTTGATGCCGTGAGCCAGTTCGTCAGTTTTGAGCTGGGTGAAAAAGCCTTCTTTGTAGTGATGGCCACCCGCCCAGGTTTGCACTTCTTCAGACGTTTCAGTGTTACGTGACATAATCCCGCCTACACCCCAAAGCTTTCACCACAACCACATTCGTGTTGTGCTTTCGGGTTGTTGAATTTGAAAATTTCGTTTAATCCTTCATGCACGTAATCGACTTCCGTCCCGTCGATAAACGGCATCGCAGATAGCGGTACCCACAGCTTCGCGCCGTCGGTTTCAAAAAGGAGATCGTCAGGTTTTGGCTCTTTTACGCTATCGAGCACGTAGCCAAAGCCCGCGCAACCTGTCTGTTTTATGCCCAGACGGACGCCGAGAAAGCCGGGTTGCTGGCTTGCCAGTTTGCGAATATGTGAGCACGCATCAGGGGTTAACGTCAGTCCCTTCCAGGCGAATTCACTGGGATCGAAGCTACCGGTTTGCACATCCATAGTTCACCTCTTCATGTTTTGCCGCCCAAAGGCCAATACCCTATGTTAATGATAACAATTATCAATACAACATCCTGATAACAGGGGTATTCGGAAAATGCTTCATTTTTAGTCGCCTTAACTAAGGATAGACCCTGCTGAAACTCTTGCAGACGGTGATATGAGCTATTTAACTCACTGATACAACGAGGATTAATCTGTAGAAAGAAAGCATAGGTGATAGAAAGTAAAAGATGTATAGAGAATACCGATTTATGCGATAGGTAACCTAAAATGCCTGAAAACAACGATTTACTGGAACATCAACAGTTTAACTATTTCTGTTTAATCTGGTGACGTGAAAATAGTCCACCACTTCCTGTTGCAAGATCCAGACAGGTGGCCTACGGGACATTTAACTCGAGACTGGCTGTTCACTGATTCAGTTCGGACAATGCCAGCGCTGCAACTTCTAATGCTATGGATGCTGTTTCGTTGCTCTCAAATGACCATATTGTTGAGAGTCCGCACCACGCAATTATCCATTTGAGTAGACGCTCTCTATCAAGGCCCGCCATTTCGCAAACGAGATTCAGTCGTTGTTTAAATATTCCTGGGAGAGTAGCAACCCGGGGCACAGGATTGCCAAGATCCGGATTGGTATAAATATTGGCAAAGTCGAATCCTCGTTCACCGATGATTCCTTTTGGATCAATGGCCAGCCAGCCTGAGGCACCGAAATCAAGAACGTTCTCATGATGTAAGTCGCCATGTAATACGACTAACTCTTGTGGAGTCGATAACAACTCTTCTGCTATTTCAGCGCTACGCGCCAGGATGCCGCCATACTGCTGGGCTGCTGATTGAAGAGGAAAAAACCACTCATCCAGAGTCGGAAGTTGTGGTAAAGGACGTTTTGGGATGGTGTGAAGTCTGTTTGCTGTAAGGCATAAAATCCGACACGCCTCAGCATCCTGACCTTCCCGGGACATAGAGGAGAGTGATGCCTCCCCCATTGCGCGTGCGAGAAGAATGGCTTCATTTTCATATGCAATAACCTGTGCTGCGCCATTTCCTTCCCACCATGACATCAGAGCATTACCGGATTGCTCATCCGCATCATCTGTGATTTTAAGCATGGCTTTCATACCTCCTGTTACTGTCTCAACAGGCAGGAGTCTGGAGGTATGAGTTGTGAACGGTGTACCATCTGGAATGAGGTTCCAGCGATCTAACCAGAGTGTGAACCCGCTAATATCCATAATATTTTCCTTACTTCCTTATCGTGTAAAACACTGAATGCGACAGGCATGTGAACCATTCTAACTTATAGTTTGAGTAAATTTTCTCAAATTAAATCTGATGGTTAGGTGCTTCATGCAACTGTATTTAAAAATAAGAAAACATGAGATTGTTAAGGTTATAACCTTGTCATATCTTCAAAGGGTGTATTTACCCTCAAGGAATAAGCATCATGATTAAGCGTCGCACTCTTAAAACTGCACTTGCGGCGGTTATTTCTCTGACTGTCCTTGCCGCCCCCGCTTATGCAAACCCGGGTAATGGTAATGGTAATGGTGGTGGACAAGGCAACGGCGGTGGTAATAGCGGTAAAAATGGTAATAGCGGTAACCATGGCAATAGCGCTAAGAGCGGGGACCAGGGTAACAAAGGCCAGGGTAACGGAAAGTCGAATGAGGATCATGGCAACCGCAAAAACTACGGTAAACCAGACCATGTTGACTCCGATATCAACTTTTCTCGCGCACGCTCTCTAGCGGTGAATTATGGCCTTGTTGGATATCAGGCACTCCCCCCTGGAATCGCTAAAAATTTAGCACGCGGTAAACCGTTGCCTCCGGGAATTGCTAAGAAAACTTTGCCTGCATCCATGATTAACGATCTGCCATATTATCCGGGCTACGAATGGCAAGCGGTGGGTAATGATTTGGTGCTTATTGCTTTAAGCACGGCAATTGTGACTTCCGTCATTAACGGTGTGTTCGATTAACATATTTCCCAGTCCGTGAGCCTCGCATCTGCGGGGCTTTTTTATGCCCAGCGACAATATCCCCTGTTCTTCATTTTGTTAAACACCGTGACCATTAGTCTGGTAATTGTACTGAGCCCTTCATACGCTTAATATATATGAGAAAGTGGCTTTGACGAGCAAGAAAAACCCGTTCGTTAATTTTAATTTTGTTGGTAATTATATTCTACGGAAGGATATTCAATGCGCTATACCCCTTTTTTAATTGTGCCTTTATTAAGTGCCTGTAGTTTCAGTTTTATGAAGTTTGATAATGATCCATTAGTACAAGCGACGTACGCGACTAATGCGACAAAAAGTTCAGTTATTGCAGCGGGTGGGAAACCTGACAGTGAGATGAATGTTCCAGAAATCAATGGGACTTGCATCAATTACACGCTAAAAAAGGATGCCGAGACAATGCCTTTTTATGTGGCATTCGATAAGAATGGAAACCGCAAACATTATGGCTATATCTCTTGCCAACAGGCGAGAGCAAAAGGAGTATTTAGCCAGTAAGTCAGCATAAAAGATCATTCCTCTTCTCACTCTATACCGTCAGAAGAGGGATATGTAAATTTCTCTAAATATTAGTAACCTGCAGCTTTATTAGCCGCTTTTATACGCTTATTTCTGCTATCTTTTTCATGGCTATCTTTAGCCTGCATTATGCCACCAGCAGCATCTACCCAGTCATTAGCTGTACAACCGGATAATGCCACGCCCAATATAAGTGCAAGTACATACTTCATTTTAGCTCCATCAACTCATTTCTGTATAAATAACGTCCGTGTAATACTTAAAGTATTTGACGCTTACGCCGTTATTTTGACAAAAAATGAGTTCATGAGCAAGGCGCACTGGATTCAGCGCTTTTTTATATATCGAGGGAGATACAACTTATAACTGAAATAATTTAAGTTGCAGGCTATATAATAGACCTGCAACTTAAACAAAATGGATGGATTATTAAGCGGAAGTATTGAGCAGTGATTTATTTGCTTCGAGCGCGTCAACCGCACATTGCTGATCCAAATGTCCACCCGGTGCGCCACCAATACCGATAGCACCGATGGTCTGGTTATCTACTTTCACCGGTACGCCGCCCCCTAATAATAAGAAGCCTGGGATATCACGTATATTCTGCGCACCCACGTTATCCTGCGCACTTTTCATCACATCACCAGTAGTATTTTTCGTGGTCAGCGCGGTATACGCTTTCATACGGCTGGCTTCAACGGTATGCGGGCCTGCGTTATCCATACGTTTAATGATTTTTACCACGCCCGCCCTGTCCACAACCGTCACCGCGACGTTATAGTTTTTGGCACTACAAGCCTGAATAGCGCTTTGGGCGAGCTTATCAGCGAACTCGAGTGAGAGATTCTTTTCAGTCAGCACGTTGCTGGCAAAAGCAGGCATTCCGGCAACGCTGCTGAACATGGCGGCGGCAAACAGGATGGATTTTTTCATGGTTTCTTCCCTCAACTCGGTGTGTTTAATTGACGAGAGTTAAGGTAACCAACCGCGGGATGCGAAACCATTCGGGCGAATACCTGGTAATCCAGGTAATTTTACGTAGTACCCTTCAGTCCACCGTAGATTTTTATCAGCTTCGCCAGAGAATTAATCTCGAGCCGCGCAAACAAACTGGCGCGATGGGCTTCAACGGTGCGTGGGGATAACGACAAGTCTCTCGCCATCTCTTTATTGGATTTTCCCTGCATAATCAGTGCCATCACTTCATGTTCGCGGGCTGAAAGGGTCGCCAGTTTCGCCTGCAAATCAGCCTGGCTTTCTTGCTGTTGCTGGCTTCGTTTCTGCTGGTCGAGCGCCGCACCCACGGTTTCAATAAGAAGGTCGGCATCAATGGGTTTAGTCAGGAATTCGAATGCCCCGTTTTTAAATGCGCGACGGCACAAATCGATGCTGCCGTGGCCCGTCATCATGATAACGGGCAGCGTACTCCCCATTTGCTGCCAGTTTTCCAGCAGCGTAATGCCGGATTTTCCAGGCATGCGGATATCCAGTAGCAAGCAGCCGTTAAGCGCCGTGAGATCAGATTCAGACTCCTGAAAATTCTGCACGCTTTCATAGACCTGTGTTTCCCAGCCCATGGTCGCGAGTAACGCCGTTAATGAAAAGCGTATCGCTTCATCGTCATCAATAAGATAGATGCGTTGCGCCATCATGCCTCCGGTTGGATAAGGGGAAATGTCAGAGTAAAACACGCCCCGCCAGGCGCGCTATTTTCTGCCTGAATACTGCCGTTATAACGCTGCACCAGCGTCTCGGTTAGCGCCATACCCAGCCCCAGTCCATCTTTTTTAGTGGTAAAGAACGGCATAAACACCTGCTGTAAGGCCTGTTCACTAAGCCCTGGTCCACCGTCGGTGACGGTCAAAATTATCCGATTCGCCGTCTGGATGGCACTCACTGCAACCCAGGCTTTATCCGTTTGCTGTTGCGCCTGAATAGCGTTATTAAGCAGATTGTGGAATATCTGCTCAATACCCAACGAGGATGCCATCACCGGAGGCAATGACTCAGGAATTTTATTGATGACACTGACTTTGCCGCGCTCAATTTCATTACTCAGCAATATCACCACTCTTGCCCAAATCTGACGTAAATCCACCGGCTGCAATGCCTGTTCATCACTGTGCAATTTTTCACGAAAGGCCAATAGCAAACTGCTGATGCGCCTGGTTTGCATTACTGCCGCATCCAGCAACGGCTCAGCCTTTTCGGCTTGCTGCTGTTTTATCAGACGTTGGGCAGTTTGCGAATAACTGAGGACGGCGGTGAGCGGTTGATTCAGTTCATGAACCATTCCTGCGGCAATTTCCCCATCGTGTTCAACCGCGCAAGCTCGGAAAAATGGGCGCGTAAATCGGCAATATTGCGCTGGCGTTTTGTCGCCTGGTATTGAGTATAAAAGTAGATGACCGCCGCCCAGAATAGCCCGAGCAGTATCAGGATAAACCTGGGCAAGCTTCGCCAGTCAGGGTTATTTGTCACTAAAAGATTGAGCGGCTGAGACGGGCTGGTAATTTGTTTTTCCCAGCGCCATCCGTCGTTATGCCCTTCAGTTCCCTGCGTAATAAGGGGAGTTCCCTTCCAGCTCAGGCTGAAATGCTGAAACTTCTGCGTTCGGACGAAGTCGGCCAGTAACGTGGGTAAATCAATGAGCAGAGATCCTTGCGGCGAATTTATCCAGTAAGTTCCGGCGCGGGCAGGATTAATATCAGGGCGCGGCGGCTCATGGGGTTTAGTTTGCCAGCGCAGAATATAGGGGAATTTTTGCTGCACCACAGCGGGATCGCTGCTGTTGGAAAGTAGCGCCAGAATGACATCGTTTTGCGCAAGCTTAACGGTGATATCACGGTACAAAATACGAAACTCCGCGCTTTGTTCCTCATATTGCTGATGCAAGGCATAGACCACGACGCCACCGCCGGAAAGTGCGGTGAGAATCAGCCAGATGAGTGCTTTACGCATCGCGTTCCTTAATGTGAAAATAGTTGATGGGGAATCAAATCCAGCCTTTCTTACTGAATGTCACTTTCGTCGCTTCGTTTAAATCGTAGTTGTTCAGCTCAGAATGTTTAACCCAGGCGACATCCTGAAACTCTTCGTTAAAGGTGACATTGCGGTTGGCGCTCACGCAGTCAAACATCAGGTAAATCATATAAATTTCTTCTTTTGAACCGTCGGCGTAAGTTTTCACACGCACATCGTCAGCGAAGGTCCAGGGTTTAATACTGGTAATTTGCAACTCCGTCCCTAGCTCTTCAGCAATCTCACGCAGCAACGCTTCTTGCATTTGTTCACCCGGTTCCATTCCGCCGCCGGATAATGCCCATTGCCCGGGGAACACGCCGCGATCGTCTGCCATCTTACACAGCAGAACCTCACCATTATTTTCAATAATCGGGCACACAATAACGCTCTGTCGCATACGACCTCCTGCTGTCTTTAATTTGCAGACGTTAGCAGATATGCGCACGGGAGTCTCACGTGAAATGACGCTTATGACACTGATAATTCATTATTTGCGAGGCGCTTTCCGCAATTCATTCGCGCAGATAGTTTTACGCTTGCAATGAAATTAAAGTGACCAAAACCTGGGGCAGGCTGTTCAATTTAGCAGCAGGTGAATCGTACTTAGTACGAAAAAAAACATTGACACTCGCACGCAGTACGACTAAAAATACAACACAAGGACAAGACAGATGATGGAACATTTTGAGTTTATTGAGACCCCGACTTTTGTCAGGCAGCGTGAAGGCTTGTTAGATGATGATACCTTCCAGCAGCTTCAGGAATATCTTCTCAGACAGCATGTCGATGGAGACACCATACGAAACTCCGGCGGCTGTAAAAAGCTGCGCTGGAATCGGCCAGGAACGGGCAAGCGTGGCGGTGTAAGAGTTATTTATTACGCGGTGACTCGTAAGGGAAAGTTATATCTATTAACAATTTACGCAAAAAACGTCAAAGACGATATGAGCGAAGCGGAGAAATCAGTACTCAAACGGTTAGCGCATCATCTGGATCTGGCACTGACTCATTTTCACAATGAAAACTCAAGGAAACCATTATGGATAAGCAACTTTTCAACGATCTCGTGCAAAGCATGGAAGAGATGGTTGCCATCGAAAAAGGGGATATGCAGCCAGGCCGCGTTCATCGCCACCCTTTACCGAATGTAAAAGAATTGCGTGAATCAATCGGTTTAAAGCAGGAGGAATTTGCTCAAGCGGTGGGTGTCAGCCCTTCGCTGGTGCAAAGTTGGGAGCAAAAGCGCCGTATCCCATCCGGGTCATCACTGAAAATATTATTGATGCTCGAACAAAATCCGGCGCTCATTAAGGTGCTCCTGACACTGTAGCTACAACCTTTTAGTGGTTTGAGTTATTCATGATATTTATTATGTGAAATACATCCATTTATTTAAAAGCGTTTTTTTTCACGCTATGAAAATCAGAAAAGTTATTTGCGAGTGGCTTTCCAGTATCTGAATCACACGCTTTTAGGATGAGTTTTTAAAGTTATATATGCCGTTCGCGGCCCCTGAAAACAATACAGCAACTGAATGGTTTATTAATGCGGCTGGTTAATGTGCTGGTGGATGACGCTAGCGCTTATCCACCCTACAACAGAATTTCCCAGGTCGGGTAAGCGCAGCGTCACCCACCCTACAACAGAATTTCCCAGGTCGGGTAAGCGCAGCGTCATCCACCCTACAACGGCATTTCCCAGGTCGGGTAAGCGCAGCGTCACCCGACATTTTCTTTATGTTCTGACACAGTCGTTACAAAAGAGCAGAAATTAAGCCATTACGCTTTCTTTTTGCTCTTCTTCGTTTGAATTGTTGAAATTTGTGAAGGAGGAATCTACACCACAGCCGTCGTCAGCCTTGAGGTACAACAAAGCCGACCTTGTTCATCGCTGATTTCAATTTGCCAGACCTGGTGGCGGCGGCCAACATGAACCGCCGTACAGACGCCGCGGACCATGCCTTCATGCGCGGAGCGCAAATGGTTGGCGTTGACTTCAAGCCCCACAATTCTTTGCTCGCCTTCGGTACACAAATACCCGGCTACGGAACCGAGGGTTTCTGCCAACACTACCGATGCGCCACCGTGCAGCAATCCGAATGGCTGACGGGTGCGGTTGTCGACAGGCATAGTGGCTTCAAGCGCATTATCGCCAATGTGAGTAAACACAATTCCCACGTGCTCGACCATATTGCCCGCGCCCATTTTATTGAGCGCTTCAAGATTCACTTCACGTCGCCAGATCATCCCAGAATCTCCAGTAGTGCTTGTAGCGGATGGCGTACCCCATTGCCTTCCACACGTTTGACCTGGCTGCGGCAGGAATAGCCGGTTGCCAGGCAGCGTTGGCGTGGCAGACGTTGCATTGCCTGATGCCATGAAAGCTCGTAAATCCCCAGTGAGTTAGCATGATTTTTCACTTCATGCCCGTAAGTTCCCGCCATACCGCAACAACCGACGCTGACATTTTCAAGTTTCGCACCGAAACGAGCAAAAATAGCGGCCCACTGATTGGGCGACGTCGGCAAAGCTGTTACTTCGGTACAGTGGCCAAACAGATACCATGACTCGCCGCTCACCGCCGCGGGTTCACGGCTTTCCAGCACCGCAGGCAACCATTCATGAACCAGCTGAACGTGGAAGTCCCCGCGTGCTTCCCCCAGAGTCTGCTTGTATTCGTCGCGGTAACAAAGCACCAGCGCGGGATCGACACCGACCATCGGCATCCCCAATTTCGCAATGCGATTGAGGAAGTCAGAGGTTTTACGCGCGGTGCGGGCAAATTTTTGCAGGAACCCTTTAATATGCTGCGCTTTACCATTCGGTGAGAATGGCAGAACCACCGGGCTGTAACCTAATTTGCTCACCAGACGCACAAAATCCGCCACCACTTGCGCATCGTAATAACTGGTGAACGGATCCTGAACCACCAGCACGGTTTTGGCTCGCTGTTCAGCGCTGTAGCTTTCCAGTTGCTCAAGGGTGGTATTCGCACAATTATGTCCGACCAATTGCTGCTGTAACGTCGGCGTAGACAAAAGCGGCAAATCAATCATGCCGATGTGTTTCGCTGACAGATTGCGCACCCACGGCTGGCTCATAAAGAAGTTGAAGGTTTTTGGAGCCCTCGCCATCAACGGTGCGTAGCTTTCGACCGTTGCGACCAGATGGTCGCGCATCGGGCGCAAATAGCGGGTGTGGTAAAGCTGTAAAAAGCGCGAGCGGAATTCCGGCACGTCAATTTTAATTGGGCATTGCGTGGAACACGCTTTACACGCCAGGCAGCCCGACATCGCCTCTTTCACTTCATGAGAAAAGTCGTACTCACCTTTGCGGGCATGCCAGGAGTTGCGCGTGCGTTCGATTAACGTGCGCAGACTGGCGCGTTTTTCCGGAATTTGCTTTTCCAGCGCATCAGGATCAACACCGCGATCGGCCAACAAACGCAGCCATTCACGGGTTAACGTGGCGCGGCCTTTCGGTGAATGAATACGGTTGCTGGTGATTTTCATCGACGGGCACATTGGGCTTTTCACATCGAAGTTAAAGCACAAGCCGTTACCGTTACACTCCATCGCACCACGCCATGAAGTCCGTACCGCAATCGGGATTTGCCGGTCAAAGGTCCCGCGTTTCACCGCATCGACCTGCATCATCGGATCATCAACACCCAGTGGTGGGCAGATTTTACCTGGGTTTAAACGGTTATCCGGATCGAAGACCGCTTTAATGCGGCGCAGTTCTTCATACAGCGTTTCACCGAAGAACTCGGGGCTGTATTCGGCGCGGAAACCTTTCCCGTGTTCCCCCCACAACAGCCCGCCGTATTTCGCGGTCAGTGCAACCACATCGTCCGATATGCGCTTCATCAGCACTTCCTGATGCGGGTCAGTCATATCCAGCGCCGGACGCACATGCAAAACACCTGCATCAACGTGGCCAAACATGCCGTAGCTCAGATTGTGGCTATCGAGTAATGCACGAAACTCGGTGATGTAATCGGCCAAATGCTGTGGCGGCACGCAAGTATCTTCGGCAAACGGAATCGGCTTGGCCTGCCCTTTGGCATTACCCAGCAGGCCGACGGCTTTTTTACGCATGTTATAGATGCGTTCAATGCCCGCCAGTTCAGTACAAACCTGCCAGCCGATGACACCGCCCTCACCTTGCGCAATTAACGAGTCGAGTCGCTCACACAGCGAGGTTACCTGACCTTCTATTAACTCCAGGTCGTCACCGGCAAATTCAACGATATTCAGGCCCAGCATCTCTTTGCCGGGCACATCGGTAATCAATTCACTCACCGAATGCCAGACGATATCTTCCCGCGCCAGATTGAGGACTTTGGAATCGACGGTTTCGACGGACAACGCCCGAGCTTCCACCATGAATGGCGCATTGCGCAGTGCGGAATCAAACGAGTCATATTTGATATTCACCAGACGACGCACTTTTGGCAGACGTGTGATGTCGAGCTTCGCCTCGGTGATAAACGCCAGCGTCCCTTCAGAGCCACAGAGAATGCGCGTCAGGTCGAATTGGGAGAGCGAGTCATTAAAGACATGGCGCAGATCGTAGCCCGTCAGGAAGCGGTTGAGTTTCGGGAATTTCTCGAGGATCAGCGGACGTTGCTCACGGCAACGCTCAAATACGGTGCGATAAATCTTGCCGGTTGGGCTGTCATCACGTCCCAGGTCTTCCGCAAGCAGTGTCGACATCGGATGGGTGTCGAGAATATCGCCACCGAGCAAAACCGCGCGGACCCCCATCACGTGATCAGACGTTTTGCCATAAACCAACGAGCCTTGCCCCGAGGCGTCGGTGTTGATCATCCCGCCAAGCGTGGCCCGGTTACTGGTTGAAAGTTCTGGGGCGAAGAAATAACCGTAAGGTTTGAGATATTGGTTTAGCTGGTCTTTAATTACGCCCGCTTCGACTCGCACCCAGCCCTGCTCCGGATTGATTTCGATAATGCGATTCATATAGCGCGACATGTCGACGACAATGCCGGTATTCAGTGACTGGCCGTTGGTGCCCGTACCGCCGCCACGTGGTGTAAAGACCAGTGATTTGAAGCGTTCTTCCGAGGCGAGACGAGTCAGTAACGCGACGTCAGCCGTAGAGCGAGGGAATAAAACCGCATCGGGCAACAGCTGATAAATGCTGTTATCGGTGGCCATCGTGAGTCTGTCAGCGTAGCTGGTCGCCGTATCGCCAGTAAAACCTTGCTGTTCCAGTGCCTGCAAAAAGTTGAGCACCAGTTGAACAACACCTGGTGCCTGAGAAATTTGTGGGATCATTGCTGGGTCGACCCTGCTCATAGTTGTAAGTTATCGTTTGCGTGCTTCCTTCCTTTTTTTAACACATTTTTTTCGGACATGCCTGCCTGTTTTGTTCCTGTTAAAAATCGAGGAAATACATCATCATTATTGCATCCGCTTTGCGGTTTTAACGCAGGCACTTTGCCCGTTATCAGTTATTGAGGTGATTTTATCTATGGTTAAAGTCAGTCAGCCAAAGGATCTGCTGCAGATCTTGCTGTCCGTGTTGTTTATTTCGGTGATGATAATCGCCTGTCTATGGATTGTCCGACCGTTTGTGCTTGGCTTTGCCTGGGCTGGAACAATCGTTATTGCGACCTGGCCATTGATGCTCAGGGTACAAAAATTACTGTGGGGAAAGCGCTCCCTTGCCGTGCTGGTGATGACGCTTCTGCTGCTGATGTTATTTGTTATTCCCGTCGCGCTACTGGTGAACAGCCTGGTGGATAACAGCGGTCCGGTTATCGCATGGGCAACAACAGGCAATATGGAGTTGCCGAAATTTGAGTGGTTAAACAGCATTCCGCTGATTGGTGACAGCCTTTATTCCGGTTGGAACGCGCTGGTAGACAGCGGCGGCAGCGCAATTATGGCTAAAGTCCGCCCTTATATTGGCACCACTACCACCTGGTTCCTTGGGCAAGCCATTCATGTTGGCAGTTTCCTGATGCATTGCGGACTGATGTTGCTGTTTAGCGTGTTGCTGTACGCGAAAGGTGAAACGCTGGGTAATGGCATTCGCCACTTCTCGTTCCGTCTGGCGGGCAAACGCGGCGATGCGGCCGTGTTGCTGGCAGGGCAAGCGATTCGTGCCGTTGCGCTGGGTGTGGTGGTGACCGCGCTGGTGCAATCCGTGCTAGGCGGCGTGGGTCTGGCGGTAGCCGGGATCCCCAATGCCACTTTGTTAACCGTGGTGATGTTACTGTGCTGCCTGGTGCAGATTGGTCCGTTGCTGGTGCTGATTCCATCTATCGCCTGGCTGTACTGGTCTGGTGATAATACCTGGGGCACGGTGCTTCTGGTGTGGAGTTGCGTGGTGGGCACCATGGACAACTTTATTCGTCCGGTGCTGATTCGTATGGGCGCCGACTTGCCGATGATCCTGATTCTCTCGGGTGTGATTGGGGGTTTGATTGCCTTTGGCATGATAGGTCTGTTTATCGGACCGGTATTGCTTGCGGTATCGTATCGTCTTATTTCAGTGTGGATGCATGAAGCACCGCCGCCGCAAGACGATCCGAATGAAGTGGTTGAGATTCTGGAAGAACACGATTAAAAACTGCTGAATTTTGTGTTGCTCTCACTTGCCGGGAGCAACACCAGCACAATGATAAACAACGCTTATCAATTCCCCACTTTTCATCTCCTGTTCAAGCCTTTGATTCTAAATACATCCAGTAATGTGATCTCAATCGTTAACTTTCCATTAACTATTGAGACGAATCCGAGTGACGCTCCAGGGCGATGTACCTACTATTACTTCAAGGCTATGAATCAACACATTGATTTATAAGCATGGAAATCCCCTGAGTGAAACAACGAATTGCTGTGTGTAGTCTTTGCCCATCTTAACGATGGGCTTTTTTTTGTCCGTCACTTCAGCTTTAGCGCAGGTTATTTAACAAAATTCTCGTCGCTCAGAACGCGAAGTGGGTCGATATCACTCTCTTTTTTTATCACCAGACTGCTCTCAGAACGCACACATACCCCACCGTAATGCCCTCCAGTGGTAAATGTGCATAACTGCACATAGCGCCCTGCCACTTTCGGCAGGCACCAGAGTTGCTGGTAGATATTTTTCTGCCCGGAGAAATTACCGGAAGTTTCATCCAGCACTTGCTCCTGATGACTAATCAGCCCGATATTATTGCCGCATCGTCCGGCAATCGGTTTGATGGCATAGCCGCTTTGCTCAAGCTCTTTGTTGAGTTCAAAATCAGCATTCAGCAGGTAACGGTGGTGTGGGAACAGGGACCAAAGGACGGGCAGAATCGCTTTGTTGCTGGGAATGATGGTCCATAGCGGTTCAAAAACCATCACTTCTGGGCGTAACAGCACATCGATAAGTCTTACGCTGTGTTGAGAATGCCCGGTGCGAATCGGTAGCCCGGCGTAGGCAGCTTCACTCTGGGCTCGTAACTGATCAAGCGCGGTTTCCCAGGCCCACGTCTTCCAGACGCAATTAATCTGGCGATGTTCTGCGTCAACCAGTTGCCCGGTGGCATCCCACTGCAAATTTTCCAGGCCATGCAGAATTTTGCTTTCGAACCCCGCCTTAGAAAGAGAGCGCTGCACAAACTGCGCATGATAATTCTCCTCTGCATCATTATCCTGGAGGATATGGACGAAGGGACGTGCATAGCTGTGCTTCCAGGTATTGGTTAACGCATTGAGTAAACGCTCACCGGGATCACTGCCCTGCGTCACACCCGCTTGCTGTGCCCATTTCCCCAGAATCAAACCAGCTTCGATATGGCAAGAAGCTGAGTCCGCGTTGTACTCATACACTTTTAACCCACGCTCATCCATGCAGAAATCAAGCCGACCGGTGACCATATGATGGCGACGATTCTGCCAGGAGAGTCTCAGGCGTGGCCATAAGACTTCCGGAATATCGAACAGCGCCAGCAGATCGTTATCTTTCAGCACTTTATCCGTGGCATGCAGATACATAAGATGTAGCTCATTGGTGGCCCGAATGAGTTCCTGTTCTGCACTGTGAGAGAGAGTAAAGTAGCGATACGGGTTGGCGTTAATAATGTGGCCTTCTCTGGCCTGAACATACGCCAGTTCCACTGGGTCTTGCTCATCGAGCCAGTGGCTGGAAAACTGCCCTTTGTCTTCCACCTCTGCACTATGAATCGCCAGGCACTCAGCAGGAATTTCCGGTTGCGGCAGGCTGTACTGGTTATCGGCGGTCTGAACCATCCATCCTAAGATCTCCGTGTCATCGAAGGTATCCTGAATGAAGTATTTCCCATCCTGATAAATTAGAGCCAATTCGCGCGTCCATTGCTGGCCGACAGGCAGTGGACTGTGGATGACATTTTGCTCGGCAATTCTGACTTTATCCGCCAGCACCTGCGTAATCACCGCCACGTGGCCGGTATTGTCAAACTCGCCGCCTTTCTGCCACACCAGCATGGCGCCCGCGACAGGTGCGCGTTCGCAGCCATTGGCAAATGCCTGAAGGGGGAGAATATTGTCATTGACGACCTGGCGCAGATAACGCAGCGAGAAGATTTCATACGCCATGCTGACATCGGTAAAAACCATCCCGTGATTGAGATAGAGAAAGCGGCGTACGAACTCGACACACTGCCACTTATATCCCATATATTCGTGGTTCAGATAATGTCTGAACCACGTGTCGTCCGGCCATGCGTTGGGGTCGAGGGAATCGTAATTGGAGGAGTAAATCGCCACGCCACCCGGTGCGTGTCCTAATAACGCACCAAAAGGAGCATGGCTTTCGGTAGTGCTTACACTCATGACAACAGCCTTACACATTTTGCGCTGCCATCCCGACAGCGAGGATAAGCATTTATCTTACGCGCTTCGCTGGTAAAAAAGGGAACTTTACGCGCTAAAATGCTCGACCTCGCAATGACTTACCATTCGCCATTTACCGGTGATGACCCGGGTTTCGCCCGTAATGCGCACCACCCCTGAGCTTTTAATATCACCGCTTGAGGCACCGATACGTATTTCAAACTCTCCTGGCTCCACCACTCGCTCCCCAGTGCGGCGGGTGAAATTCAGCATATCCGTCGGCACACTAAACGTCAGACGCGCGCGGCTTCCAGGCTCAAGGTGGACGCGCTGGAAGGCTTTAAGCTCCTGGACTGGGCGCACCATCGATGCCACCTTATCGTGAACATAAAGCTGCACGACTTCACTCCCGGCCGCTGCACCACAGTTGCTGACGGTCACGCTCACATTCACCATGCCGTTGTTATTAGGCACATCATCACTGGCTAATTGCAGCGGGCTGTAGGCGAATTCAGTCCAGGTCTTACCAAATCCAAACGGATAGCGGGAGCCAAAATGGAACGCAAACGGTGTACCGCCACTCTTCAGTTTGTGGTTGTAGTAATACGGCATGGCTCCGGCACTTTTAGGAATAGATACCACCAGCCGCCCACCAGGTTCTGCACGTCCGGTCAGCACATCTGCAATGGCGTGCCCCCCTTCCTGACCTGGCGCCCAGGCCATAAGCAGTGCCGCAACGTTATCTTCCTGGCCGCCCAGGTTGTAAGGCCGGCCACCGGTCATCACCACCACAACCGGTTTACCGGTTTGAATCAGTTCATCCAGCAATTGCTGCTGCACGCCTGGCAGTCTCAGGCTGTCAGTATCTGAACCTTCGCCCACCGTACCACTCTGGAACAAACCGGATAAATCCCCCACACACAGCACCACAACATCACTTTGTTGGGCGATTTTAATGGCATCCGGGATTAACGACGTGTCGGTTGAGACCGGCGAGGACTGCATCGGTTTGCCGCCGCTGTCGCCTGGGAACACAGGCGCGCCCGCCATACGTTTTTCGATGATATGGCACCCTTTGGCATAACTGACGTGGTCACTCCCCAACTGCTGGCGCAGGGCTTCAAGGGGGGTGACCACCTGCGAGGTTTGCTCCAGCATATCGCTGATGATCAGATGTACCGGGAAGCTATAACCGCTCAGTAATGCCAGAGGGTCATCGGCTGTCGGCCCAATCACCGCCACACGCGGTTCTCCTTTGAGCGGTAAAGTACCGTCATTTTCGAGCAATGTGATGGAGCGCGTTGCGACCTCACGCGCAAGCTGGACGGTGGATCCGCTTTGCAGCGTCACGCCGTTTTCATCCCGATAAGGGTGTTCGAACAGCCCAAGACGGAATTTCTCTTTCAGTATGCGAGCGACAATTTCATCCACTTTCTCCATGGTGATTAAACCACGCTCGACCGCCTGGGCAAGATGGCGCGCGCAGTCATCTTTCGGCAGTTCCATATCCAGACCCGCGTTAAAAGCCAGCGCTACCGACTCTGCTGCATTGTGGGAAATACCGTGATGTTGATGTAACAGGCTCACACCGCCGTAATCGGCAACAATCAGTCCATCGAACCCCCATTGTTCACGCAACACGGTCGTCAGTAAGAATTCGTCTGAGTGGCCTGGCTGATTATCAATGTCGTGATAGGCAGGCATCACCGATCCGGCATTCGCCAGTTTTACCGCCATTTCGAACGGCAGCAGGAAGGTATCGTTTAATTCACAAAAACCCAGATGAACAGGGGCATGGTTACGCGCCCCTTCGCTAAATGAGTGCCCGACATAATGTTTCAGGGTCGCCAGCAGGTCGCGATTCTTACCTTGCAGGCCTTTCACATAATGCGTAGCCATCATGCCCACCAGCCACGGATCTTCACCAAATGTCTCTTCGGTTCGCCCCCATCGCACATCACGTGACACATCCAGCACGGGTGCAAGCCCCTGATGGCAACCGGTTGAGCGGGCTTCTTCGCCAATCGCTGCTGCTGCGCGCTCTATAAGATCCACATCCCAGGTGGAGCCGTAGTTCAGGGAGGAAGGGAAAAGTGTGGCGTCTTTGCACAATAAACCGACTAAACACTCTTCGTGAAACAGTGCCGGAATGCCGAGGCGGGTTTCTTCAACCAGGGTTTTCTGTAAACGATTAGCCGCACGGACACCCTCTTTAGCATCCACAATGTGGGTGCCTAAAGGCCGGGTGATTTGCCCAATCCCGAGTTTGAGACGCTCAGCGAGTGCCGCCTGTTTGGTGACGCCCGCAAATTCATCGCTTAAATCGGTGCGCTCACGGTGATTGCCATCGCTGGATAAAATCAGCCAGTACGCATGCATTTGTGCGAATTTTTCTTCCGCTGTCATCCGCGAAAGTAGATCGCTGACACGTTCGTTAATCGGGCGGTGAGCTTCTTGATAAATGGCAGACATGGTATTCCCCTTTCGAGTTCGGCCATCCGCATGAAGGTGCGCGGAGATAATTTTCAGCCATCAATATGAGTGATGAATGAAGCCGCAAACAATTGTCAGAATACTCAGCAAGTTTACGTTTTTTGGTTTTTAGCCATAAGTGTGATGTGATTCAAAAATATTCTCAATGGCATGCTGGTTCTGTTCAAAGCAGGGCAAATAAGAGATAACCCCGTCACATTTGATAAGAAACATAAAACACAAATTAAAAATTAGAATACTCCTGACCACATTCACAATTTATAACTAGTGCTATCCGCGAGGTCTATACATCCCAAATAATTCGAGTTGCAGCCAACATCCCTGCAACTTGAAGTATGAATGGATATATTCCGGCTCTTAATAAAGGTGAATACATGTCGGTGTTAACTGAAAAAATTACCAACAAAGAAAAACTGGGGTTTGGACTCGGTGATGCGGCAAGTCACATTGTGTTTGATTCCTCGGTAGCTATCCTGGCTTATTTCTACACCAATATTTATGGCTTACCCCCGGCAGTCATGGGGACACTATTTTTAGTCGTCAGGGTACTCGATGCGATTACCGATCCTATTATGGGCGCGATTGCGGATCAGACTAAAAGCCGCTGGGGTCGTTTCCGTCCGTGGTTACTGATTATCTGCGTTCCATTCGCAGTAAGTTGTGTACTGGTTTATTCCACTCCAGACTTTGACCAAACCGGTAAAATTATTTATGCGGTGCTGGCTTATGTATTTATGACTCTAATGTATACGGCGATAAATATTCCGTATTGCTCATTAGGTGCCGCCATTACGTCTGATCCACAAGAAAACCTGTCGTTGCAATCCTGGCGATTTGCCATTGCACCGATTGGCGGCGCGATGGGGACTGCATTGATTCTGCCGTTGGCTGATTTTATTTCTCCAGGAGACCGTGCCGCTGGTATGCAGTGGGCAATGGGGCTTTTTGGGGTGATTGGCTGCATCATGTTCCTCGTCTGCTTCATGACAACCCGCGAACGTATTACGCCGGTTAAAGAAGAAAACCTCAATATTATGCGCGATGTCCGCGTGTTATTAAAAAATGACCAGTGGCGTATTCTGTCCGTTTATAACCTGGCGATGTTATGCGGCGTGGTCGTGCGCGGTGGCCTGTTAGTTTATTTCGTGCAATATATTCTTCATCAGGGCAGCGGCATTATTTCAATGTTTATGCTTGCGACGACTATCGCGGCGGTATTTGGTAGTTTGTTTGCCAAACATCTCGGTGGCTGGATGTGTAAAATCCGCGCCTCGATTTGGGTGAACATGCTGAGTGCGGTGGTGGGATTATTGTTCTTAGTCTTACCGACTGATTACTGGATGCCTGCGTTTATCGTCCACATTGCCCTTAATATATTGCAGGGTATTAATGCTCCGCTGCAATGGTCAATGATTACTGATGCTAATAACTATGGTGAGTGGAAAACCCAACGCCGTATTACGGGTATGAACGTCGCGGCAAATATTTTTATCATTAAATTAGGTGTGGCAATTGGTGGCGCATTAACTGGCTGGGGTCTGGCGTGGTTTGGTTATCAAGCCGGTGTAGAGCAACAATCTGCCGAGGCGGTGCGTGGGGTATTGATTCTGTTTACTGTATTGCCGGCAATATTCTACTTAATTACTGCCATCTCAATTCGTTATTACAAATTAACCGAAGAGCGGATGAACAGTATTGTGAGTGACTTGCGAGTCGGTAAATTCCAGAGCGAACATGACGTCACTGGGGTGATGACGCCAAAAGCCTTGTAATAAATGATTGCCAGGTCGGGCAAGCGCAGCGCCCCCGACATATTCGACGACAATGGTGGATGACGCTGGCGCTTATCCACCCTACAACTGCGCTTATCCGACCTAAAAATATTAAAGGCTCCTCAACAATGAGGAGCCTTTTTTTTACTTATTGATTTCAGCCAGGCTCAACCAGGTTTGCACCACGGTGTCCGGGTTCAGAGAAAGGCTATCAATCCCCTCTTCCATCAACCATGCCGCAAAGTCTTCATGGTCAGACGGGCCTTGTCCACAGATGCCGACGTACTTACCTTGTTTCTTCGCCGCTTTGATGGCCATCGACAACAGGGCTTTCACCGCGTCGTTGCGCTCGTCAAACAGTTCGGAAACCACGCCAGAATCGCGATCCAGTCCCAACGCCAGTTGGGTCATGTCGTTGGAACCGATAGAGAAACCATCGAAATATTGCAAGAACTCCTCAGCCAGTAAGGCGTTTGACGGGATCTCACACATCATGATGATTTTCAGCCCGTTTTCACCGCGCTTCAGACCCTGACGTTCCAGTTCTTCCACCACGGCTTTCGCCTGAGCGACGGTACGCACGAATGGCACCATCACTTCGACGTTAGTCAGGCCCATTTCGTTACGCACGCGTTTCATGGCGGCGCATTCAAGCGCGAAGCAATCACGGAAGCTGTCGGACACATAACGGCCTGCTCCACGGAAACCTAGCATTGGGTTTTCTTCTTCCGGCTCATAACGTTCGCCGCCGACCAGGTTGGCGTATTCGTTAGATTTGAAGTCCGATAAACGCACAATTACGCGCTTAGGCCAGAATGCCGCGCCCAGGGTCGCAATCCCTTCTGTCAGACGACCAACATAAAACTCAACCGGATCGTCGTAGCCTTTCATCATTTCACGGATTTCGTTTTGCAGCGCAGGTTCCTGGTCATCAAACTCCAGCAACGCGCGTGGATGCACGCCAATCATACGGTTAATGATGAATTCCAGACGCGCCAGCCCCACGCCTTCGTTTGGCAGGCAAGCAAAATCAAAGGCACGATCGGGGTTACCGACGTTCATCATGATTTTCAACGGCAGATCCGGCATGGTATCGACTGTCGAACTTTTAATGCTGAAATCCAGCAGTTCGGCGTAGACGTAACCGGTATCGCCTTCAGCACAAGAAACGGTCACGTTCTGACCTTCAGTCAAACGCTCGGTGGCATCGCCACAGCCCACAACCGCTGGAATGCCGAGTTCACGGGCAATAATCGCCGCGTGGCAGGTGCGTCCGCCACGGTTGGTGACAATCGCGGCGGCTTTTTTCATGATCGGTTCCCAGTCCGGATCGGTCATGTCGGTCACAAGAACATCACCCGGCTGAATACGGTTCATCTCACTAATATTGTGGATAACCTTTACCGGACCGGCTCCGATGCGATGACCGATAGCACGGCCTTCGGCAACGATTTTGCCATGGTCGTGTAGCTGGTAGCGCTCCATCACCTGGCCCTGAGAACGTACCGTTTCTGGACGCGCCTGCACAATAAACAACTTGCCGGTGTGCCCATCTTTTGCCCATTCGATATCCATCGGACGGCCATAGTGTTTCTCGATTTGAACCGCTTGTTTCGCCAGCTCCTGCACTTCATCAGGGGTGATGGAGAACTGGTCGCGCGCGTCTTGCGGAACATCTTCGATACGCACTTGTTTGCCGTGCTCCTGGCTCGGTGCGTACACCATGCGGATTTTCTTCGAGCCCATGTTGCGGCGCACAATTGACGGGCGACCCGCAGCAAGCGTTGGCTTGTGAACGTAGAATTCATCCGGGTTAACCGCGCCCTGCACCACCATTTCACCAAGACCATAAGCGGAGGTGATAAACACTACCTGGTCGAAACCAGACTCGGTGTCGATGGAGAACATCACGCCTGAGGATGCGAGGTCAGAACGCACCATGCGCTGAACGCCCGCAGAGAGCGCAACACCTCGGTGGTCGTAACCCTGATGTACGCGATAAGAGATCGCGCGGTCGTTAAACAGCGAAGCAAAGACGTGTTTCACGGCAACCAGTACCGCGTCATAACCTTGTACGTTGAGGAAAGTTTCTTGTTGTCCGGCAAACGACGCATCAGGCATATCTTCTGCGGTGGCGGAGGAGCGCACGGCAAAAGAGGCATCAGCATCGTCAGAGGAAAGTTGTTCGTAGGCATCGTGAATGGCTTTTTCCAGCTCAGGCTGGAATGGCGTATCGATTATCCATTGGCGAATTTGAGCACCGGCTTTTGCAAGCTCAGTCACGTCATCAATATCCGTTTTATCCAGCAGCTCATAGATACGCTGGTTCACACCACTTTGGTCAAGAAACAAGTTAAACGCTTGAGACGTGGTGGCAAAACCATTCGGTACGGAAACACCCATACCTGAAAGGTTGGTAATCATTTCACCCAGAGAGGCATTTTTGCCCCCGACCCTGTCTACATCATTCATGCCGAGTTGGTTGTACCAAAGCACCAGCGGTGACGAGTTGGACATCGAAACAATCCTTTTGTGATATACCCTTCATACTTCAAGTTGCATGTGCGTTGGCTACGTTTACTCACCCGAATCACTTACCAGAGTAAGCTCATCGGGACTCGCTCACTTGCCGCCTTCCTGCAACTCGAATTATTTTGGGTCTATATGAATGAGAAACACATTACATCCCTTTTAGATTGGCATAATTACGGGCAGGAAAGAAACCGGTGAATCGTTCAAGCAAAATAAAAATTTGAAATTTTCAGATTTATTTACTTTTCTCATAAACTATTGATTCTTAATTTAATCCCTATATTAATAATGGTTTAAGAAAATAATAAAAATGAACTGCACATTTCATTAAAAATAAAAACACCATTTCAGTTTTATAATGAAATGAGATTGATCCAGCATGGAAGGTTTTAATTTATGCTTGAGCCAGAGTCGTCACCGTTACTAACAGGATTGAAAAATGGATAGCACAGTAGACAGGCAAGTTTTTTATATTTCCGATGGCACGGCTATCACCGCTGAAGTGCTTGGGCACGCGGTGATGTCGCAATTTCCGGTCGCTATTAACAGCATTACGCTGCCGTTTGTGGAAAACGAAAGCCGGGCCAATGCCGTCAGAGAACAGATCAATGCGATTTACCAGCAATCGGGTGTGCGCCCGCTGGTGTTTTACTCCATCGTTTTGCCCGAAATTCGCGACATTATTTTGCAAAGTGAAGGTTTTTGTCAGGATATCGTGCAGGCGCTGGTCGCCCCTTTACAGCAAGAATTAAAACTAGACCCGACGCCCATCGCCCACCGTACCCACGGTCTGAATCCAGGTAATTTAATTAAGTATGATGCGCGTATCGCGGCAATTGATTACACACTTGCCCACGATGACGGCATTTCGATGCGAAATCTCGATCAGGCACAGGTAATCTTGCTGGGCGTTTCACGCTGCGGGAAAACCCCGACCAGTTTGTATCTGGCGATGCAGTTTGGCATTCGCGCCGCTAACTATCCCTTTATTGCTGACGACATGGATAACATTCAACTGCCAGCGGTTCTTAAACCGCTACAGCATAAGTTGTTTGGCCTGACTATTAATCCGGAACGTCTCGCGGCTATCCGTGAAGAGCGACGGGAAAATAGCCGCTATGCGTCGATGCGCCAGTGCCGCCTGGAAGTGGCTGAAGTGGAAGCGCTGTTTCGCAAGAACCAGATTCGCTATCTCAACAGCACCAATTACTCGGTTGAAGAGATGGCAACCAAGATCCTCGATATCATGGGACTGAACCGCCGCATGTACTAACAAACTAGTTCACAAGTTCAGTTTTGTATGCCAGGCTGTACAGAATTTGGTGGTCACGATTCAGTTTTACGGTTGAATTCAACATAAATTGGTTTATCGTGACTGCCATCACTTCCCGGTACTTTTGCCGAGCTGAAGACAAAATTTCTGAGACATCCAATGAACAAAACAGATGAACTGCGAACGGCGCGCATCGACAGTCTGGTTACGCCTGCAGAACTGGCCCAGCGTCTGGCGGTATCCGAACAGGTCGCGCAAAACGTAACAGCCTCCCGTCGGCGTATCGAAAAAATCCTCAATGGTGAAGATAATCGCCTGCTGGTGATTGTCGGCCCTTGCTCAATCCATGACCTGGATGCGGCAATGGATTACGCCCATCGTTTGCAAGCGGCACGCGAAAAGCATCAGGATCGCCTTGAAATCGTGATGCGTACCTATTTCGAAAAACCGCGCACCGTGGTGGGCTGGAAAGGGTTAATTTCCGATCCTGATTTGAACGGCAGCTATCGCGTCAATCATGGCATTGAGCAGGCACGCCGTCTGCTTTTGCAGGTCAACGAGTTGGGTGTACCGACCGCTACCGAATTCCTGGATATGGTGATCGGCCAGTATATTGCCGATTTGATTAGCTGGGGCGCGATTGGTGCGCGGACCACTGAAAGCCAAATCCACCGCGAAATGGCCTCCGCCCTTTCTTGTCCGGTAGGTTTCAAAAATGGTACCGACGGTAATACGCGTATTGCGGTTGATGCGATTCGTGCAGCCCGCGCCAGCCATATGTTCCTCTCGCCGGATAAACATGGCCAGATGACCATTTATCAAACCAGCGGCAACCCGTACGGCCATATCATCATGCGCGGCGGAAAACAGCCAAACTACCACGCAGCCGACATTGCGGCGGCGTGTGATAGCCTGCATGAATTTGATTTGCCTGAGCAATTGGTTATCGATTTTAGCCATGGTAACTGCCAGAAACAGCACCGCCGCCAATTGGAAGTGTGTGAAGACGTTTGTAACCAAATTCGTAATGGTTCACGCGCCATTGCCGGTGTGATGGCGGAAAGCTTCATCCAGGAAGGCACGCAGAAAATTGTTGCAGGGAAACCGCTGGTCTACGGCCAGTCGATTACCGACCCTTGCCTGAACTGGGAAGACACCCAAACTCTGCTCGATATGCTGGCAGACGCAACGGATAGTCGCTTCTAAATTTTTTAGTCCCCTCTCCTGCGGGAGAGGGTTAGGGTGAGGGCATCCAGCGCCTGAACATTTTCTCTGACCTAAAGTCAGGATCGCCCTTATCCCGACCTTCTCCCCCCAGAGAAGGAGAAAACCGAACTTTTCCCCTCCCCGTTCAAAATTGATCTATTCACAAATTTCTCACAAATAACACTTGATGACGAAACACAGTTTATTGATAATGATTATCATTGTTATAGTGATTGTCATTTGTATACCGAGTGAAACATGGAAAAAAACTTCACCACTACGAATCCTCAATCTGCGGCTATCCCCCGTCAGATAGATAGCAAACTGTTACTCGGCACTGACGGACGCGTGGTGATTGTCCACGAAGGACAGCTTTATCAGTTACGTGAGACTCAGGCAGGGAAGTTAATCCTGACCAAATAACCCCCTTCATCTTCAAGTTGTTGGTGCACAGGCTTCACGCAACTCGAATTATTTGGGGTAACACAATTTTATTTTACGCAAGCCACCCAGGTTAACCCAGGCAGCCAGCGCTTTTAAATTTTCCTATGGAGATTTGCGCATGCCTGCTTTACACACAGTCGGCTTCCGTCTGTCATTACTGACTGTTGCGGTATTTACTGCCCTGCCTGCCTTTGCAAAAGACGATCAAGTTACCGTAGTCGCTACCGGTAACGAACGCAGCACTTTTGAAGCGCCAATGATGGTTACCGTCATTGATGCCAACACCCCAGAAGCACAAACCTCGTCTTCCGCCGCCGATATGTTACGTAAAGTTCCGGGGATCACCGTTTCCGGTACCGGGCGAACTAATGGGCAGGATGTGAGCATGCGTGGTTACGATCGCCGTGGCGTATTGATGCTGGTTGACGGGGTTCGTCAGGGTACGGATACCGGACACCTCAACAGCACCTTCCTTGATCCGGCATTGATCAAACGTATTGAAGTGGTGCGCGGCCCTGCCGCCCTGCTGTACGGCAGCGGTGCTTTGGGCGGAGTGATTTCCTATGAAACTGCCGATGCCAGCGATTTACTGTATGAAGGCCAAAACAGCGGCTACCGTGTGTTTGCCACTGGCGGCACCGGCGACCACAGCGTGGGCATGGGCGCCAGCGCCTTTGGCCGCACCGATGATTTCGATGGACTGGTCTCCTGGTCAAGCCGCGATCGTGGTGACATCAATCAAAGCAACGGCGAAACCGCGCCGAACGACGAAAGCATTAACAACTTCCTGACCAAAGGCACCTGGTATATCGACCCGGCACAGTCTTTAGGTGGCTCACTGCGTTATTACAATAACGCCGCGCAAGAACCTAAAAACCCGCAAACCCCCACGGCTGACCCAGCCAACCCGATGGTTGATCGTTCAACCATTCTGCGTGACGCCCAACTTAACTACCATATTGGGCCTGAGCAAAGTGACTGGCTGAATGCCAATGCCACGGCTTACTGGTCTGAGGCGCGTATTAATGCGCAGGGCCAGACTGACGGGGCTGAATTCCGTAAACAAACCACCAGCGGCGCAAAAATCGAGAACCGCAGCCGTCTGTTTAACGACAGTTTTGCGGCACATTTGCTGACATACGGCGGGGAATACTATCGTCAGGATCAAAAACCTGGCGGCAATACAACGGGCTTCCCGCAGGCGAATATCGATTTTGGCTCGGGCTGGCTGCAAGATGAAATCACGCTGCGTGACCTGCCGGTGTCTATTTTAGCCGGTACACGTTATGACAATTACAGCGGCAGCAGCGACGGCTATGACGATGTTAATGCGGATCAGTGGTCATCCCGTGGCGCACTGTCCATCACTCCAACAGACTGGCTGATGCTGTTCGGCTCGTACTCTCAGGCCTTCCGCGCCCCAACCATGGGTGAGATGTATAACGACGCTAAACACTTCTCCATTGGCTCGCGTTACACCAACTATTGGGTACCGAATCCAAATCTGCGTCCGGAAACCAATGCAACGCAAGAAGTCGGCTTTGGTTTGCGCTTCGACGATTTAATGTTGGCTGACGATGGCATCGAATTTAAAGCGAGTTATTTCGATACCAAAGCAAAAGACTACATCTCCACCACTGTCGACTTCGCCAAAGCAACGACCATGTCTTATAACGTCCCTAACGCCAAAATCTGGGGTTGGGATATGACGGCGAAATATACCAGCGCATGGTTCAGCCTTGACCTGGCTTATAACCGTACCCGGGGTAAAGACGAAGATACCGGCGAGTGGATCTCCAGTCTGAATCCGGACACCGTGACCAGCGTGCTGGACGTCCCGGTGGCACAAAGCGGTTTCTCCGTGGGCTGGGTCGGGACTTTTGCTGATAAATCAACGCATATCAGCAGCAGCTACAGCGAGCAACCCGGTTACGGCGTGAATGATTTCTATGTCAGCTATAAAGGCCAACAACAGTTGCGCGGGCTGACGACTTCCCTGGTGCTGGGTAATGCCTTTGACAAGGAGTACTGGTCGCCACAAGGGATCCCACAAGATGGCCGTAACGGCAAAATCTTCGTTAGTTATCAATGGTAAGGAACCGATATGACTCAGCGTTATGACAACTGGTTACAGCTCAAGCAAGAGCACCCGAAAAAGTATGCTCGCGACATCGCCAGGCTGATGAATATCAGCGAAGCCGAATTAACTCATGCCCGAGTAGGACATGATGCATGGCGCTTAAAGGGCGAGATCCGCGACATTCTGGCCTCTCTGGAAAGCGTGGGTGAAATCAAATCCATTTGCCGTAATGAATATGCGGTACACGAGCATGTTGGCAAATTTGAAAACCAGCAACTGCACGGACACGCCGGGCTGGTGCTTAACCCGCGCGCGCTGGATTTGCGCTTGTTCCTTAATCAGTGGGCGTTTGCATTCCATGTGCGTGAGGCCAGCGCACGGGGTGAGCGCCAGAGCGTGCAGTTCTTTGACCACCAGGGTGATGCGCTACTGAAGGTTTACACCACTGACAATACTGATTTCAGCGCCTGGGCCGATGTGCTTGCGAAGTTTATATATGCGGATAACCCAGCCCTTGAGCTTCAGGCCGTTGAAGAAGTCGTGATGACCCCGGCGGTTGATGGCGGTCTGGTTGAAGCGGAATGGCGTAGCCTGCGCGACGTGCATCAGTTCTTTGGTTTGCTGAAACGTCATCAACTGACGCGCCAGCAGGCTTTCCGTCTGGTGGCAGAAGATTTGGCTTGCCAGGTTGATAACCGCGCACTGGCGCAGCTTCTGGAACAAGCCAGACAAGACAAAAACGAGATCATGGTATTTGTCGGCAACCGTGGCAGCGTGCAGATTTTCACCGGCATCGTGGAGAAAGTCGTGCCGATGGATAACTGGATTAACATCTTCAACCCACAATTCACGCTGCATTTGTTGGGCGACACCATTGCGGAAAGCTGGGTGACGCGCAAACCGAGTGGTGATGGCTTCGTTACCAGCCTGGAGTTGTTTGCCGCCGATGGCACGCAAATCGCCCAACTGTACGGTCAACGCACGGAAGGGGAACCCGAGCAGCAGCAGTGGCGCAGCCAGTTGGAAGCGCTGGTCAGCAAAGGGCTGGCTGCATGAAACGCTGGTTAATTGCCCTGGCCGCCATTCCTGTAATAGCCATCGCAAATGAACGCGTGGTGGCTATTGGTGGCGACGTGACTGAAATCGCATTTGCATTAGGCTCGGGTGACCAACTGGTCGCTCGTGACAGCACAAGTTTGCATCCTCAGGCGGCAACTAAGCTGCCGGACGTGGGCTACATGCGACAGCTTAATGCGGAAGGTATTCTGGCGATGCGCCCAACCCTGGTGCTGGCGAGCGCTCAGGCCAAACCGTCACTGGCGCTTGAGCAAGTGGCCAGTAGCCATGTCAAAGTGGTGACCATTCCGGCGGAAAACTCACTGCAAGGTATCGATAAGAAGATTGATGCGGTGGCTCAGGCGATGGGTAAAACGGCTCAGGGAGAAGCTTTACGCCAACAAGTGCATAGCAAGTTAGCGTCGATTCCTGAAAAAGCATTACCCGTGAAAGTGCTGTTCATCATGAGTCATGGTGGCATGGCCGCGATGGCCGCCGGGCAAGAAACGGCGGCAGATGCGGCTATTCAAGCGGCGGGTTTGCAAAATGCGATGCAGGGCTTCAAACGTTATCAGCCTGTGTCCCAGGAAGGTGTGATTGCCAGTCAACCGCAACTGGTGCTTGTCAGCGCCGATGGCGTGAAAACCTTAGGGGGTGAAGAGAATGTGTGGAAGTTACCCGGGCTTTCGCAGACCCCTGCTGGAAAAGGTCGCCAGTTATTAATCGTTGACGACATGGCACTGCTCGGTTTTGGTTTGCAAACGCCGGATGCCATTCTCGCGTTACGTAAAAAAGCGGAGCAACTGCCTTGATACGCCGTCCCCTGCCTCAACGCGCCTTGTTCGCCATGATGCTGGCGCTATTAGCGCTGTCTTTGGTGGCGGCCAATTTAGGTGCCATGCGTCTTTCCATCGCAGTGTTATGGCAAGCGCACGATGAAGCGCTGCGCCATATCTGGCTCAACATTCGTCTGCCACGCGTGTTGTTAGCCACACTGGTTGGTGGCGCATTGGCACTTTCTGGCTGCGTTATGCAGGGGCTGTTTCGCAACCCGCTTGCCGATCCGGGCTTGCTTGGTATCAGCAGCGGTGCGGCACTGGCGGTAGGATTCTCTGTCGTTCTACCGTTAGCGCTTCCCGCCGTTCTGGCGCTGTACGTACCGATGCTGGCCGCCTTTTTGGGTAGCTTCGCCGTCACGCTGGTGATTTTCTTCCTCAGTCGTCAGGGCAACCATAGCCTTTCCCGCCTGCTGTTGGTGGGAATTGCGATTAATGCGTTGTGCGGTGCGGCGGTCGGCGTTTTATCGTGGATCAGTAATGATGCTCAGCTACGCCAACTCTCGCTGTGGGGAATGGGGAGTCTTGGGCAAGCACAATGGCCAACTTTACTGACTACCGCTTCGTTTATTCTCCCGGCAGCAGTCGCCATCGCCTTTTTGTCTAAACGACTCAATCTGTTACAGCTAGGCGATGAAGAAGCGCACTACCTGGGTGTTGATGTCAAAACCACCCAGCGTCAGTTGCTTATTTTAAGTGCGCTGTTAGTGGCGGCAGCGGTTGCTGTGAGCGGCGTGATTGGGTTTGTCGGTCTGGTGGTTCCACACCTCGTGCGGATGTGGCTCGGGGCCGATCATCGCTGGCTGATCCCCGGTTCGGTTCTGGCGGGCGCGATGTTGTTACTGGTGGCGGATACGCTGGCTCGCACGCTGGTCGCCCCTGCCGAAATGCCGGTCGGTTTGCTGACCAGCCTGCTCGGTGGGCCGTGGTTTTTAGCACTCATCTTCCGCCAAAAAAGGGAAACGGATGGCTGATTTTTTGCAGGCACGCAACGTCACACTGCGTCTTGGCGCGCGAAAGTTACTCGATGACATAAATCTGACGCTGGCTGCGGGTGAAGTGGTGGCGCTGATTGGCCCAAACGGGGCCGGGAAGTCCACCTTATTACGCGTGCTCACCGGTTTTCAAGCACCGGAAAGTGGTGAAATTAGTCTTGGCGGGCGTGCGTTAAATTCCTGGTCGAGTGATGCCTTATCCCGAAAACGCGCGGTGATGCGCCAGCGTAGCGGCATGGCATTTAGCTGGGCCGTGGAAGATGTGATTGCCATGGGACGTGCGCCGTGGCCGGAAAAAGAGACCAAAACGGTGGTGCGGGAAGTGATGGCCCTGACGGGTTGCGATACGCTCGCCGGGCGAGATTTTTGTCAGCTTTCCGGTGGTGAACAACAGCGCGTGCAACTCGCCCGCGCACTGGCTCAGTTGTGGTTCGATGAGCAACCACACGGCTGGCTTTTTTTAGATGAACCTACCTCGGCGCTGGATTTGTATCATCAGCAACATATTCTGCGTTTGCTGCGCCGTTTATCGCTAATGGGAACGCTTTCGGTATGTGTGGTGTTGCATGATTTGAACCTGGCGGCGCTTTGGGCAGATCGAATTGTGTTGTTGCATGAAGGGCGACTGGTTGCGCAGGGTTCACCGCAACAGGTGCTGGATGAATCGACGTTACAGCATTGGTATCAGGCTGATTTGCGGGTGTTCCATCATCCGGAACACCCGGTGCCACAGGTTTGGTTGCAGCAATAATCTACGGTTTGGATTTTGTAGGGGGGATAAGCGGCAGCGTCATCCACCGTTTTTTAGCTCGAACAACTCACTTCTAACCGCTTGCCCCAGTCCGGCGGGCGTTGGGTCAAATCATCAGAATGTTCAGCAAATGGCTGGCGCAGCGCTTCATGCAGTTGCGCCAGAACAGTGACATCGCCCTGCTCTGCGGCATCAATAGCTCGCTGCGCCAGCCAGTTGCGTAACACAACCGACGGGTTGGCCGCTTTCATCGACTGCTGACGCTGCTCATCGCTAATTTGCTCGATTTGCAGACGTTCGCGATAACGAGTAAACCAGCTATCAAACCCGGCGCGGTCGATAAATTCATCACGCAGTGGCGAGCTTGCCGACGTTTGCTCAGTCAGGCTTAACATTCTGAATGTGCGGGTGTAATCACTGCCCTCTTTGGCCATCAAGCCAAACAGTTCGGTGAGGATTTCGTTATCCGCCGTCTGTTCCGTCATCAGCCCCAGTTTGCCGCGCATCAATTCGCCGAAGGACTTCATCAAGGCGAACTGATAGTGATCGAGCAATTCATTAAGCCATTCTACTGAAATAAATGGTGACAACGTTTGTGCCAGCCGTTGCAGGTTCCAGAGCCCAACCGCAGGCTGATTATCAAAAGCATAACGGCCCTGGTGGTCGGAATGGTTGCAGATAAAACCAGGCTGATAATCGTCGAGGAAACCGTACGGGCCGTAATCCATCGTTAAACCAAGAATCGACATATTATCGGTATTCATCACGCCATGGGCGAAGCCGACCGTTTGCCAGTTTGCGATCATCTGCGCAGTACGTTCAACCACATCACGGAACCAAAGCGTGTACTTATCGGCCTCATCGACAAGATGCGGCCAGTGATTGGCTATCACATAATCCGCCAGTTGCTGCACTTTCTGCGGCTCACGACGATAGTAGAAATGTTCAAAGTGACCAAAGCGCACATGGCTTTGCGCCACACGGATCAACATCGCACCCTGCTCGGTGGTTTCACGTTGCACCGGCGTGTCGCTGGTGACAATGCTCAGCGCTCGGGTGGTCGGAATATTCAGGCCATGCATCGCTTCACTGGCGAGAAACTCGCGTATCGTGGAACGCAGCACTGCGCGACCATCCCCCATGCGTGAATAAGGCGTTAAACCCGCCCCTTTCAGGTGCCAGTCAAATTTACGCCCGTCAGCCAGTTGTTGTTCACCAAGCAAAATACCGCGCCCATCACCCAGTTGCCCCGCCCAGACACCAAACTGATGCCCGCTGTACACCTGCGCTAAGGGCTGCATTCCTGGCAGCAGTGTTTCACCGCTCCAGATCCCGCTATGAGATTCATCAAACAGTGAGGCATCAAGCCCCAGTTCATCGGCAAGAGGACGGTTGTAATAAAACAGCCGGGCATTATGCAGCGGCGTAGGCTTTAGAGCCGTATAGAAGCCGGGCAATTCATCGTGCCAGCTATTGTTAAATTCAGGTTTATTAGTCATGGATCCTCCTGCCGATAGTGTAGTGCTTGTGTAAGAATTTAAACACGGCACGTTGGCAAGGGTATTAGTTCAATGACGGCAAATCCGGGTGGAACCATTCTGCCAATTTTGCAGGTGCAATTACCGGCCAGAGATTTCCTTGCATGGCGAAGGCTGCAAATGAAAGCACTTTTTGACGTGCCGCTTCGTCATCAATTCCGCTAATTGTCAGAGTCTGACAAAACGGAGAAAGTTGCGCGAGCATGGCTAACATAAAAGGCTCAAATGAGCGTTGTTTAATTTGTTTATGAATAAATGTTTTGTCAAAAAACACGCGTTTAAATAACCCGTCAAAAATCGGTTTGCTGGTCGCAATACCCGCGCCAAAATTTGCCAGCGCTAATGGATAATGCTTACTCATTGCCATTAAACGTGCATTTTCATTACCGCGATTTAACTCCGGAAAGTTCTCATTGATAGTAAACTCAATGAACGGAAGCTGCGCCAGACGGGAGGCTAGCTCGGTATTGATCAAAATTGCATCAGCAATGACCGCACTTATATTCACCCAAACTACGAGGCTTTGAGCCATAAAGAATGTTTGATAATTTTCGAGTAATTCTATTTGCTCTGAGAATAATATTAATTGTTGTTCTGATTTAATAACCGGCGCAACTAACTCCGTTGGAATACGAACTGGGGCATCGACCCCAACAAAATTCACAATTAATTCAACACCTAACACTTCACCGTCAGGTAAGTAGACTGGTTGAAAATAAAAGTCTGACCGATATTGTGCATCGAGTACGAGAATCATGTAGCCCACCGATTAGAAAATGGGGTGGATGGCATCGTGACACGATGAACATCCAGCGTTAACTGGATTGATTTGATTGTAATTAAAGACAAGTTCATCCCTGAATGTTTATCAAAATCCTCATTGAATATAAATATATTATCCTGGATATCTGGATATCGCCAGTTTTAGCGAATATGACGAACGGAATCGCGGTGGATTATCTCAGGAGAAAATGATTCTTCATCACACTGTGGATCCAATAATTTTCGGATGGCATAACGTGCCATTTCGGTTATTGGAAAATGAACACTGGTTAATGCCGGGCGAACAAATGGTGCTCGCTCACCGCTGTCATAACAAATAAGTGAGATATCCTGGGGAATTCGCAGCCCGCGCTCGGTGATGGCTAGCATCGCCCCAATAGCCAGTTCTTCATTACAACAATAAAGTGCCGTCGGCTTAATGTTTTCAAGCAGTTGAGAAGCGAGTTGGTAGCCTGAGGACATGTCGTATTCCCCACCTAATACTGCAGCAGGTGTGAGCTTTGCTTTTGACATCGCATCGATAAATCCCTGCTTACGCAGCAGGCTGGAGGTTCGCCCACCCGGCCCATGCAAGCAAGCAATCGAGGTATGTCCTGCGTCAATAAACACTTGAGTCGCCAGCGAACTTGCCGCACGGTGATCGAATACCACGCATCTGGCTTCAAGACCCGCAACGTCACGATCCAGAACAATGAATTTTTGATTAGTAGCCAGTTGATGCAAAGTGTCATCGGTAATGGCGCGAACATGTAAAACCAGGCCATCGCAGCGCAAATTGAACAGGCGTTTAATCGCGTTAAGCTCTTTCTCCGCAGTGTCGCGCCCTTGTGTCACTAACAACTGCTTCCCCTGCAACTCGGTTTCGCTTTGCACGGTGTCCATCAGTGCGCCAAAAAAACCGCCGCGATAGGACGTCGTGACCAGACCGAGGGTATTACTGTGGCTGGAAGCTAAAGCCCGTGCCGCCGGATTCGGCGTATAACCCAACTCGGTAATCGCTGCTTCCACTTTGATTCGCGTCTGGGCTTTAACTTTTGTGTCGCCATTAACCACGCGTGAAACGGTCGCCCGGGACACACCTGCACTTTCGGCAACATCTTCCAGAGTAACCATAAACCTACCTTTTGAGGGAGCGTAATGCCGCCAGATATTACCTGAAATAATCAATCGAACCTGGGTTAACCATGGAAATACTGAAGGGTGTCACGTTTAGGGCCAATGACTGGCCCTAAGACGGTAAATAAATCGCGCTAGATACGGCGGGCCTGCCAGAACTTTTTGCTCCAGTAGACGTTATCCAACGAAGAACGCATCACACCGCGACTGGTTGAGGCATGTATAAATTGATTATCCGTGTCGTAAATACCAACGTGTAATCCACTTTCCCCTGAGCCCGTTTTAAAGAAAACCAGATCGCCAGGCAGAAGATCGTCTTTATCAATTTCAGTACCGACTTTCGCCTGCTGGCGAGTTTCTCGCGGCAATTTGAGCTCGAAACGGTCCCGGAAGGTGATAGATACAAAGCCAGAACAGTCGACCCCTCGACGACTCATTCCACCATAGCGATACGGTGTTCCATGCCAGCCGCTGAGTTGATCATTGAGCTTCGCGATGACCGTTATTGAGTCTGACAAACGTGAGTTTGGTGGTGGCGCATGGTGGCTACACCCTGCGAGTACCAGACATGCCACTACAATAATCCATACACGCATTTTCAGGCTAATCCTCACCCGTTTATAATTTCCAGTAATTTAGCGCTTACCCATGATTTGGTGCAAGTTTTTACCATCAACTACAGTGGGGCTATTAGCATACTGTGCCCTTCAATCTGCAATCTACGGAAGTGCATGTTATAGGCTGTCGCTAAATGTTGCGGTGTCAGAACTTCATCCCGACTTCCTTGCGCAATCATTTTACCTGAGCGCAATAACCAGACCGTATGCGCATGGCGCAAACTGTGGTTTAAATCATGGCTGCTCATCACCACGCCGATACCCGCTTCACACAATCCCATCAGGATCCTGTCTAACGCGGTCTGCTGCGCGACATCCAGGCTGTTCATCGGCTCATCAAGTAAAAGTAGACGACCCTGCGGATTGATTTCAGGGTGAATCTGCAGCACCACAGCGGCTAACCGGACGCGCTGCCATTCACCACCCGAGAGCTGGTTCACACTGCGGGTAAGTTTATCCGCCAGCCCCAAATCTTCGGCAAGCTTTAGCATAACGGGATTAGTGGGGCTGACTGACTGATGCAGTTGCAGATAATGCCAGACAGGCATCGAAAATGGCGGCATTTGCTGCTGGGAGAGATAAGCGCGGTGATGAGCCAGTGGCGTTGGCTGCCAGTCGCTCAGATTGCTCCCGGCAAACATAATCTGCCCGGCTCCTGAGCTAAGCCCCGCCGCACGCATAAGCAACGTGCTTTTACCCGCGCCATTTGGCCCAACCAGATGCACCAGTTCGCCTGCCTGTACCGTGGCGGAAATAGGCCCAAGCCTTTGCGCCACGGCAATATCATTCAGCTGCAACAACGACATTACTTGGCCAGCGCCGACTTAATCGCATCAACAATAGTAGAATCATCCGGCGTCATATCCGGTGAAAAACGTTGAATAACCTGACCATCGCGACCCACGAGGAATTTTTCAAAGTTCCACAGGATGTCGCCTGAATTAGCTGGTGCACGGCCTTTGCTGCTCATGCGCTCAAGAAAACCGCTGCCTTGTGGGGCAATGGCAGTCGGTGCAGTGGCAACCAGTTTTTTGTACAGCGGGTGGCGATTTTCGCCATTGACGTCCAGCTTGCTAAACATAGGAAATGTCACGCCGTACGTGGTGCTGCAGAAGGTTTTGATCTCTTCTTCGCTGCCAGGTTCCTGACCAAGGAACTGGTTACAAGGGAAACCGAGCACCGAAAAGCCTTCATGCCCGAACTCTTTTTGCAGGTTTTCCAATTGTTCGTACTGCACTGTCAGGCCGCACTTAGAAGCAACGTTCACCAGCAGTAGCACTTTTCCTTTCCAGTTTTCGAGCGTTGTGGCTTCACCGTCAATGGTGATTACTTCAGTGTTTAGAATGTCTTGCATCATGACCCCTTAGATTGAACAACTATGGATTATTTCCCAGCTTTTAATAATAGCCAGATAAATACAGGTGCGCCTAACGTTGCTGTCACAACGCCTATCGGTAATTCGGCTGATGCCAGCGCCAGACGCGCAATGATATCCGCGCCCAATAAAACTGTGGCACCGGCCAACGCACTCGCAGGCAACAAAATACGGTGATCGGTGAGCCCTTTGAGGCGCAACATATGCGGGATGACCAGACCAATAAAGCCAATGGCTCCTGCCAGCGCAACACTCACCCCCACCAGCCAGCCTGTCGCAATCACCAGAATGTTACGCCAAAGCCAGACGGGTAAACCCAACTGGCGAGCCGACATTTCACCCAGAGCCATTAAATTCAGTGGCGCATAGTTGCGGCATAACCATAGCATCACTGGCAGCAGCGTTATCATCAACCACCATTGACGCCAGTCCACTCCGCCAAAGCCGCCCATCATCCAGTACATTAACTGGCGTAAATCGAGGCTGGTACTGAAGTAGATAGCCCAGGTCATTAAAGCGCTACAGATAATCCCCAGCGCCACGCCAGCCAGCAGCAAGCGGCTGTTAGAAAGGTGACGCTTTGAAAAACGCAGCAAGATAAAGGTGATAACCAGTGCACCGAAAATAGCGCAGAGACCTAGTGCCCAACCCGGTAGCATCCCTTGACCAAGCAATACGGCGGCCACGAGTGCCACCCCTGCCCCATTAGAAACACCAAGCAGCCCTGGTTCGGCGAGAGGGTTTTCAAACAGTGCCTGCATAATCGTGCCGGAGATTGCGAGTGCCGCCCCGACCAGCAGAACGGCTAAGGTGCGTGGCATGCGAATCTGCCAGATAAACAGCTGCGCATCTTCACGCAACCAATGGTGCGGAGAAAACCACTGGTCTCCGGCGCACAAACTCAGCACAGCCATTCCCAACATGGTGGAAAATAAGGCCAGTAGCCAACGACGTTCGAGGCGGTGCTGTCGCGCAACAAAAGTGTGCATCTGGTCGATGAGATCCGTTTAGTAACAATTCATAAATTTGATTTTACGGGGGATTTTCCGTGCAGGACAAGAAGAAAAGAAAAAGGCCGCTGTTTGCGGCCTTTTTGGATTATTCAGGTTACTCGTCTTTTGGGGACGCGTTCTCAACCCTACTTTTCAACTTCTGACCAGGTCGGAAGGTCACTACACGGCGTGCCGTAATAGGAATATCTTCACCGGTCTTCGGGTTACGCCCGGGACGTTGGTTTTTATCGCGTAAGTCAAAATTACCAAAGCCTGATAGTTTAACCTGCTCACCGTTTTCCAGAGCACGACGGATCTCTTCGAAAAACAGCTCTACCAACTCTTTAGCGTCACGTTTGCTAAGCCCTAGCTTATCAAACAGATATTCTGACATTTCAGCTTTTGTAAGCGCCATACGTTCAATCCCTCAATGATGCCTGGAATCGCTCTTTTAATGCCTCTACACATTTTGCAACGGTAGCGGCAATCTCCTCTTCTTCGAGTGTACGGCCCGTATCCTGCAGGATAAGGCTTATGGCAAGGCTCTTATAACCTTCGGCTACACCTTTGCCACGGTACACATCAAATAAGTTTACGCCAACTACCTGATTTGCGCCAACTTTCTTACATTCGACCAAAATATCTGCTGCGGGAACGTTTTCGGCGACCACAACAGCGATGTCACGACGGTTTGCCGGGAATCGAGAAATCTCTTTCGACTCAGGCACGGCGCGGTCTGCAAGCTTGTTCCACAGCACTTCGAACACCAGCGTACGGCCATTCAGAGACAGCTTGCGCTCAAGCTCTGGATGCACAACACCAATGAAACCAACGTATTCGCCACGTAAATAAATGGCTGCACTTTGGCCTGGATGCAACGCTGGGTTGCTTGCGACTCTAAATTCAATGTCTGAAAGCTGACCAGTAAGATCCAGAACGGCTTCCAGATCGCCCTTCAAATCATAGAAGTCGACGGTGTTACGCGCCAGATCCCAATGTTCTTCGTAGCGGTTGCCACAGATGGCCCCAGCCAGCATAAGATCCTGACGGATACCCAGGTCTGCCTGCGTATCAGGAACAAAGCGTAAGCCTGATTCAAAGATGCGCACACGGCTCTGCTGGCGGTTTTGGTTATAAACCACCGTATTCAGCAAGCCAGTCAGCAAGGACAAACGCATGGCTGACATTTCGCTGGAAATTGGGCTTGGCAGAATCAGATTTTCTTCACCCGGGTGCAGCAGCTGTTGAACCTTAGGATCAACAAAGCTATAGGTGATCACTTCCTGATAGCCTTTATCAACCAGCATGGTTTTCACACGCTTAAGAGAAAGGTCTGCTTCGCGATGGCTGCCCATGATAAGGCCAGCTTGTACCGGCTCATCAGGGATGCTGTTGTAGCCATAAACGCGCGCCACTTCTTCAACCAGATCTTCTTCAATCTGCATATCGAAGCGCCAGCTTGGCGCTACAGCGGACCACTGGTTGTCGCCTTCAATGACTTCACAACCCAGACGACGCAGAATGTCACTAACCTGCGCATCTTCAATATGATGGCCAATCAGACGATCCAGTTTGCTGCGACGCAGAGTAATTGTGGCAGCTTTTGGCAAATGTGCTTCGTTGGTCACGTCGATAACCGGACCGGCTTCGCCACCACAGATATCAATCAACAGACGTGTTGCACGTTCCATTGCTTTGAACTGCAGTGCAGAATCCACGCCACGCTCATAACGATGGGAGGCATCGGTATGCAAGCCATGGCGACGCGCGCGCCCGGTAATAGACAGTGGGCTGAAGAATGCGCATTCCAGCAGCACGTTCTGGGTTTCATCATTCACACCAGAATGTTCGCCACCAAAGATACCGCCCATTGCCAGCGCTTTAGTGTGGTCAGCAATCACCAGCGTATCTGCATTCAACTTCGCTTCGTTGCCGTCCAGCAGCGTCAGAGTTTCGCCTTCTTCCGCCATGCGCACCACGATGCCACCTTCGATGCGGTTCAGATCGAACGCATGCATCGGTTGGCCAAGTTCCAGCAGCACATAGTTAGTCACGTCAACAACAGCATCGATAGAACGAATACCGCAACGACGCAGTTTCTCTTTCATCCACAGAGGAGTCGGCGCTTTAACGTTGATGCCTTTAACAACACGGCCCAGGTAACGTGGGCACGCTTCCGGCGCATCGACACGAATTGGCAGCGTATCGGTAATGGTCGCCGCAACGCTGACCATTTCTGGTTCATGTAATGCCAGCTTGTTAACGACCGCGACATCACGAGCAACACCGATGATACCTAAACAGTCTGCACGGTTTGGCGTGACGCTGATTTCGATAGTGTTGTCATCAAGCTTCAGGTATTCACGGATGTCGGTGCCAATTGGCGCATCCTGTGGTAACTCAATAATACCGTCGTGATCGTCTGAAATACCCAGCTCAGAGAATGAGCACAGCATCCCTTCAGACGGTTCGCCACGCAGTTTCGCGGCCTTGATTTTGAAATCACCTGGCAGCACAGCGCCAACCGTTGCAACAGCAACACGCAGGCCCTGACGGCAGTTTGGCGCACCACAAACGATGTCTAACAGGCGTTCGCCGCCAACATTCACTTTTGTTACACGCAATTTATCAGCGTTTGGATGTTGGCCGCACTCAACCACTTCACCCACAACCACGCCATTAAATGCACCTGAAACGGCATCAACACCATCAACTTCAAGACCAGCCATAGTGATTTGGCTGGAAAGCTCTTCACTGCTGTTGGCTGGGTTTACCCATTCGCGTAACCAGAGTTCACTGAATTTCATTGGATATCCCGCCCTTATTTGAACTGTTTGAGGAAACGTAAATCATTTTCGAAGAATGCACGCAGATCGGTCACACCGTAGCGCAGCATGGTCAGACGCTCCATGCCCATGCCGAATGCAAAGCCTGAGTAAACTTCCGGGTCAATACCCACGTTACGCAGGACATTCGGATGCACCATGCCACAACCTAATACTTCCAGCCATTTGCCGTTTTTGCCCATGACATCCACTTCAGCAGAAGGCTCAGTAAACGGGAAATAGGAAGGACGGAAACGAATCTGCAAATCAGCTTCGAAGAAGTTGTTCAGGAAATCGTGGATAGTGCCTTTCAGGTTAGTGAAGCTGATATTGGTATCAACAATCAAACCTTCCATCTGATGGAACATTGGGGTGTGCGTCTGATCGTAGTCGTTACGATACACGCGGCCTGGCGCGATAATACGGATCGGCGGTTGCTTATCTTTCATGGTACGGATCTGTACGCCAGAAGTCTGAGTACGCAGCAGACGGGTGGCATCGAACCAGAAAGTATCGTGATCAGCGCGAGCTGGGTGGTGGCCAGGAATGTTCAGTGCATCGAAGTTATGGTAGTCATCTTCGATTTCAGGGCCAGTCGCCACGGTGAAGCCCAGCTCACCGAAGAAGCTTTCAATACGGTCAATAGTACGCGTAACCGGGTGTAAACCGCCGTTTTCAATACGACGCCCCGGCAAAGAAACATCTATAGTCTCTTCTGCCAGACGAGCATTCAGAGCGGCACTTTCTAGCGCATTTTTACGCGCATTCAGTGCTTCCTGAACTTTCTCTTTAGCTTCGTTGATCACCGCACCAGCAGCTGGACGCTCTTCCGGTGGCAATTCACGCAGGGTGGTCATCTGCAGGGTCAGATGCCCTTTTTTCCCTAAATACTCGACGCGTACGTTGTCTAACGCGGCAACATCCTGGGCCTCGTTTATGGCGGCCGTTGCGTTGGCAACCAGCTCTGCGAGATGTGGCATGGTATTCCTCTTATGCCGGTAAATTTACCGGGGTAGTTGATCCGTGTACAAAAATGACATGCAAAAAAAAGCCTCCATAATGGAGGCTTTCGGCGCTATTTTTCGTTTCTTTTCTTACGCGCAAAGCCCCCTGATTCAGGTGCTAAAGTAAAAAAAGAAACGGAAAATAGCAGCATTCATGCTTGCAGTTACCTTATTAATCAGTACGAAACATTACCGTTAAAAATTAAAAGAGGGAGACAAGCTCCCTCTGATAACCGGCTTACGCCAGAGCTGCTTTCGCTTTCTCAACCAGTGCAGTAAATGCCACTTTGTCGAATACGGCGATATCAGCCAGGATCTTACGGTCGATTTCAACAGAAGCTTTTTTCAAGCCATTGATGAATTTGCTGTAAGAGATCCCGTTCTGACGAGCTGCAGCGTTGATACGTGCAATCCACAGCTGACGGAATTGACGTTTACGTTGACGACGGTCACGGTAAGCGTATTGGCCAGCTTTGATAACAGCCTGGAAAGCAACGCGGTATACGCGTGAACGCGCACCGTAGTAGCCTTTGGCTTGTTTAAGGATTTTTTTGTGACGAGCACGTGCGATAACACCACGTTTTACGCGAGCCATATTAGCTCTCCTGTTCTATATTCTGAATTAATTAAAAAGTGCTACTTATGCGTACGGCAGGCAAGCGATGACCAGGCCCAGATCCCCTTTGGAGACCATACCTTTCGGACGCAGGTGACGTTTACGCTTAGTAGACTTTTTAGTCAGAATATGACGCAGGTTAGCGTGCTTACGCTTAAAACCACCACCGGCGGTCTTTTTGAAGCGCTTAGCGGCGCCGCGTACAGTTTTAATCTTTGGCATTTAATAACTTTCCACTTCGCATTGTTAATAAAACGAACCAGAAGGCGAACAAATCTCACGAAGCCGAAGCCCCGCGAGAACTGTTACTTGATGGCCTTACTGTTTCTTCTTCGGAGCGAGCACCATGATCATCTGGCGGCCTTCGATCTTCGATGGGAAGGATTCGACCACTGCCAGTTCACTCAGATCGTCACGGACGCGGTTAAGCACTTCCATACCAATCTGTTGGTGAGCCATTTCACGACCGCGGAAACGCAGTGTGATTTTAGCTTTATCACCCTCTTCCAGAAAGCGAACCAGGCTGCGGAGTTTTACCTGATAGTCGCCATCATCGGTACCAGGTCGGAATTTGATTTCCTTGACCTGAATAACTTTTTGCTTTTTCTTCTGTTCCTTAGAAGATTTGCTTTTTTCATAGAGAAACTTGCCGTAGTCCATGATGCGGCAAACAGGCGGTTCAGCATTAGGACTGATTTCGACTAAATCAACTCCTGCCTCTTCGGCTTTTTCCAAAGCTTCATTCAGACTGACAATACCAATAGGTTCGCCTTCTAAGCCTGTCAGACGAACTTCTGTGGCACGAATTTCTTTGTTTATGCGATTAGGACGCGCCGGTTGAACTCTTTTTCCGCCTTTAATAACTCTATTCCTCTAGTTGATTAAGATTGCGACTGCGAATTTCTAATTGCAGTTTTTCAATCAATTCGTTGACGTCCATGCTCCCCAAATCTTTGCCACGACGGGTACGAACGGCTACTTTGCCTGCTTCGACCTCTTTATCGCCACAAACTAACATGTATGGGACACGACGCAACGTGTGTTCACGGATTTTAAAGCCAATCTTCTCATTTCTCAAGTCTGCTTTTACACGAATGCCTGCATTTTGCAGTTTACGGGTCAATTCGTTAACGTAATCAGACTGTCCATCAGTGATATTCATGACCACTGCTTGGACTGGTGCCAGCCAGGTTGGGAAGAAACCCGCGAATTCTTCAGTCAGGATACCAATAAAACGTTCCATTGACCCGAGAATTGCACGGTGAATCATTACCGGAACCAGACGTTCGTTGCTTTCGCCAATAAACGAAGCGTTCAAACGTGATGGTAATGAGAAGTCCAGCTGTACAGTGCCACACTGCCATGCACGGTCCAGGCAGTCGTACAAAGTAAATTCAATTTTAGGGCCGTAGAATGCACCCTCACCCGGTTGATAATCAAACGGAATGTTATTTTCTTGCAGAGCAACGGCCAAATCCGCTTCTGCACGGTCCCACATTTCGTCGGTACCGATGCGTTTTTCAGGACGTGTAGACAGTTTCACAACGATTTTTTCAAAACCGAAGGTGCTGTACATGTCATAAACCATGCGAATACAGCTGTTTACTTCGTCACGAACCTGGCTTTCGGTACAGAAAATATGCGCATCGTCTTGAGTAAAACCACGAACGCGCATCAGACCATGCAACGCACCTGACGGCTCGTTACGGTGGCAGCTACCAAACTCAGCCATACGCAATGGCAGGTCGCGGTAGGATTTCAGACCCTGGTTAAAGATCTGAACATGACCCGGGCAGTTCATTGGCTTGATGCAATATTCACGGTTCTCAGAAGAGGTAGTAAACATCGCATCTTTATAGTTGTCCCAGTGGCCGGTTTTTTCCCACAGCACACGGTCCATCATGAACGGGCCTTTCACTTCTTGATACTGGTACTCTTTGAGTTTGGAGCGTACAAACACTTCCAACTCACGGAAGATAGTCCAGCCATCGTTGTGCCAGAACACCATACCTGGTGCCTCTTCCTGCATATGATACAGGTCGAGTTGCTTACCGATTTTACGATGGTCACGCTTGGAGGCTTCTTCCAGACGTTGCAGGTAAGCATTCAGCTGTTTCTTGTCAGCCCAGGCTGTGCCATAGATACGTTGCAACATTTTGTTGTTGCTGTCGCCACGCCAGTAAGCACCGGACGTTTTCTGCAATTTAAAATGATGGCAGAAACGCATGTTCGGTACGTGCGGGCCACGGCACATATCAACGTATTCTTCATGATGATACAGACCAGGCTTATCATCATGGCTAATGTTTTCATCAAGAATCGCGACTTTGTAGCTTTCACCACGGTTCACGAAAGTTTCGCGGGCTTCATGCCAGCTCACTTTCTTCTTGATAACATCGTAATCTTTCTCAGCCAGCTCGTGCATACGCTTTTCGAGCAGCTCAAGGTCTTCCTGCGTCAGCGTGTGGTCGATATCAACGTCATAGTAAAAACCGTTGTCAATCACCGGGCCAATAGCCATTTTAGTGTGCGGCCACAGCTGTTTGATGGCATGACCCAATAAGTGGGCGCATGAGTGGCGGAGGATCTCCAGACCAGCTTCATCTTTTACAGTGATAATCGCAAGTTTGGCATCGTGCTCAATAACATCAGATGCATCAACCAGTTCACCATCAACACGACCAGCGATACACGCTTTTGCAAGGCCTGGACCGATATCCAGAGCAACATCCAGCGGGCTAACAGCATGGTCGTAATGGCGTTGGCTGCCATCAGGAAGAGTAATAACAGGCATTATAAGTCCTTATCTGCAGTGGTGACCCACACGTAAGATCACATGCAACGTTTATTTTGCTTTAGTTTCAATCGGTTGCGTTGCCATCTCGCCTACAATTGCAAGGCCGACAACACAATTTATGCGTGAGCGTGCGCTTCACTGCTTCACGACGGTTAAGAATAGTATCACTTTAAGGAGGATATGTCGCGCTTTGCTGCCAATCACTTTAAGCAAACAATAAGAATAAGCCACTGTTTTATCGCTGCTTTCATATAAATACTATAAGTACTCACTGATATATCGCTAACAATGGTTCCGTGATTAATAAGCTTTACTAAAGTTTTGTGGTGAGAGAATTCATTATGCGGACTCATGTTTTAGAAATAAAAAAACCAAGCTTCATGCTCGGCTTTTTTATATTACGCCACTGTTTAATGGATGAAACAATTACGAGTCGACGTAAGGAGATAATAATTATTGGTAGTTCTTAAGACCACTCACCAGCAACCAATGTGTGGACGTTAAATGCGTCATCCATAGAGCGACCAGTAGACTGCGCACCCGGCTGGATATTGGAGCCAGCTTCAACGTCGGAAACATTCCACGTAGCAGATGGAGCGGTTTGAGTACTTGTAGCTGTGGAAGTTTGTGCAGCAAAGGCACCAAATGAAACCACAGAAAATGCAACGGCTACAGCGGCATATTTAATATTTTTCATATTCGTTATTCTCTTATTAAGTGGACCAGCAAGCTATTAACTCGCCACACAACAAGAGTAGATCCAGATCACACTTTTGACAAGGTCAATTATTTATCAATTCGTGTCAAAATATACAATAGATATGACGAAAAGGCCGATTAAGGAGAAATTATGAAGAGAGTTAAAGTAATTTCATTTTATTTAAAATAAAACTCTGGACCGAAATAATAATAGCACGCATCGATAAAATAAAACAATAAAGCCGGGAGTGACCCGGCTTCGCCAATTACATCTTATAACCAAGCGTAACTGCGGTACGTCTGTCGGTATGCTCAGGCGCAGAATCAGGCGGGTTTGAGTTCCAGGTAACGTTATAGCCAACCCGTAAACCAAAGTGCTCATTGATTGCCACTTCAAGTGCAGTTTCAGAGTTTACCGTAGTATCTTCGCTACCTAGCACCGAAACACCCTGGATAAATTTGGCATTATCGGTCAGCTGCCAGTTATAAATACCAGATGCGTAACCTAACGGCTGGGTCTTGTGGTCGCCATCTGTGTACTCGTCATAACGCACACCAGGACCAAATTCCACACGCAGACTGTGTACCGGGCCACTCAGGAACTGACGACCGTAACCTGCGGTCAGCACATCCCTGGACTGATAACCGTTGTAACGGTCAGTCAACCAGCTCGCCTGACCGAACAGATAATCGCTGTCAGTCATGTTGTAACGGCTACGGCCCCCAATAGCGTAAGTCTCTGAAGAACGCTCATCGTTTGCAGAGGTATTGTTGGCGTTGCCCCACAGTGACCATGCGGTGGAAGATTTATACCAGGTCATGTTGGAGTTGGCGGTCAGCGAGGAGCTGGTTGTGTTACCTGATTGAGCAAGGTAGCCAGCATTCAGGTTGCCTTCGAACGGTTTCTTTGCGGTGGCTGGGTCATCCATGACAGTGAAAACCGAATTATCTGCAATTGCAAAGTGACTCAATAGCGCACTTCCGGTCAGCAAAATTGCAGCCGGTACTGTCTTAACAAAATTCATTTAATCGTCCGTACAACATAAAAAGAAACCATCAAGGTTCCGGAATCTTTACTGTGGATCAAATATTTATGAGCCGTGAAAGGTAACAAATTATAAAAAAGCTCGAATAACATAGCAATGAATTCTTCTTTCATTTTTTGAATAAGAGAGCTCTTAAAACATCTTTATTTTCATAAACATAGTGCGTAAGGGTATTTTACAAATCATTTTATAAATCATGGTGTTAATTGACATTGTCATGTTGAAATCAGTGCTACGCTTTATCCCAATGCAAAATTAAGGAGGATATATGACCCGTATTTATACATTGACACTTGCCCCTTCTCTGGATAGCGCAACTCTGACCGCTCAAATATATCCCGAGGGTAAACTGCGATGTACCGCGCCAGTTTTTGAACCAGGTGGTGGCGGTATTAACGTTGCAAGAGCAATTGCCCATCTCGGCGGGCGCGCAACCGCTATATTTCCATCCGGTGGCGCCACAGGAGAGCACCTCAACAATCTGCTTTTAGACGAACATGTCGCCATTGATACCGTCGATGCCCAGGAATGGACACGACAAAACTTGCACGTGCATGCAGAGTCTACCGGTGAGCAGTACCGCTTTGTGATGCCTGGTGCGGCTCTGAGCGATGATGAATTCCGCAAACTGGAAGAAAAAGTGCTTGCCATCGAATCAGGATCGATTCTGGTTATAAGCGGCAGCCTCCCACCGGGTATTGATGTTTATAAGCTCTGCGACTTAGTCAAATCCGCGCAAAAATCCGGGATACGTTGCATTGTAGACAGTTCGGGGGAAGCGCTAAAAGCGACACTGGAAATAGGCAACATTGAGCTGGTCAAGCCTAATCAGAAAGAGCTCAGCGCATTAGTCAATCGCGACCTCACGCAACCTGATGATGTGCGCAAAGCGGCCCAGGAAATCGTTGCCAATGGCAAAGCCAAACGCGTAGTGGTGTCGCTTGGCCCGCAAGGGGCGCTGGGCGTTGATGCCAATGGTTCAGTGCAGGTGGTACCGCCACCGGTGAAAAGTCAGAGTACGGTGGGTGCGGGTGACAGTATGGTCGGAGCGATGACGCTCAAACTCGCTGAAAATGCCTCGCTACTGGATATGGTTCGTTTCGGTGTTGCCGCCGGGAGTGCTGCGACTCTCAATCACGGCACACAATTATGCTCGCTGGAAAACACCCAAAAAATTTACGACTACTTGCGCAGTTAACCGGCTGCCCCCGCGCGGGGTGGCTAGTCGCATCGGCAAAAGTCGCCATTTTACGCAGATCAACTATGCTAAAACCTTCGGGATAACAATGGGGTGAATCATGAGTAGCGGAGAGATTGAACGCTATGTAGTCACATTAAAGTTCGAGGAACATAACCTCACGGACCTTAACGAAATGAATAACGCACTGACTCGTGGAGGTTTTTTACTCACCCTCACAGATGATGACGGGAAAATTCACGAATTAGGCATCAACTCCTTCGGTTTGATCACCACCTTAAGTCAGACAGAAGTTGAAGAACTTGCCCGGGGCCTCGGTAAACTCGTTCTGGGAGTCGAGCCCGAAGTTTCCAGTACGACCTGGGATGTCTGGCTACAAGAGAGTAAATAGCCAGGTTTTAAAACTCCTGACCGGGGATGTGCGTTAGTTCGAAGTTTGACCCGGTTAACAGCGATAAGCTAATGATCTACCAGACAACCTGGAGAGAAGCATCATGTGGCAAGCCATAAGTCGTCTGTTAAGTGAACAACTCGGTAGCGCTGAAATTGAACAACGCACAGAATTACCTGGCGGCGAAATTCATGCTGCCTGGCGAATTCGCTACGCAGGTCATGAGATTTTTGTCAAAAGCGACACCCGGGAACTGTTACCTATCTTTACTGCGGAAGCCGATCAACTGGAGTTACTTTCACGTAGCAATACGGTGCGAGTACCGAAGGTCTGGGGGGTAGGCAGTGACCGGGATTACAGTTTCCTGCTCCTTGAATATAAGCCGGCAAAACCGCTGGATGCACATAACGCTTTTCTGCTGGGTCAACAACTGGCTCGCTTGCATGAATGGAGTGACCAGCCGCAATTTGGGCTCGATTTTGATAATGATCTTTCCACCAATCCGCAGCCCAATGCCTGGCAACGACGCTGGTCCACCTTTTTTGCTGAGCAACGTATTGGCTGGCAGCTCGAGCTTGCCGCAGAAAAAGGGATTCAGTACGGTGATATCGACCTGATTGTCGATTTTGTCCATCAGGCGCTGGCTTCCCATCAGCCTCAACCTTCTTTGTTGCATGGCGATTTGTGGTCTGGAAACTGCGCGATGGATGCAGACGGACCATTTATCTACGATCCCGCCTGTTATTGGGGCGACAGAGAGTGCGACCTGGCGATGTTGCCGTTACACCCGGATCAACCCCCGCAAATCTATGATGGTTACCAGTCCGTTTCGCCACTTCCCGCCGATTTCTTGCTACGTCAGCCTATTTATCAGCTCTATACCCTGCTTAATCGGGCGAGTCTGTTCGGTGGTCAGCATTTGGTTATCGCGCAAAAAGCGCTGGAGCGCGTTTTGGCCGCCTGATGAGTTCACCACTCCCCACCGCTGGGGAGTGGTGTTTTACTAGATAAAGCCCAGCAAAGAAAAGAAGAAATAACCGATAACGATAATGATGACAGGTAAGACATAGAGCGGGAAAATTTGCAGGAAAATGGTGTGGCGTGGCACCACGATTTTCGCGTCGATCTGTTCCTTAGTTAACCCTTCCGGGCCTTTCGCCTGTTCCAGAATCAACTGGTCTTGAACCCCTTCACGCAAAAACTTCGCCTGTCGACTCATTCGTGCGCCAGATGACTGCAAAGCCAGGCCAATAAATATCAGCGCGTAGATCACCCAAAACAGGATGTTGGCCTGCTGATGGAAGTCAGGTTGCGGCGAGTTGTACCAGAAGAAGTTTAAGAACGGCGTATTAAAACGCATCATCTCAATCATCACATGAGCGAAATCCAGCATCACAGCATTTATCCCTGCCTGTTTTTCGCTGTGCTCATACATAAACTTCAAAATTGAAATGAGTGTAGAAATCACCGCCGGGATGAAAATTACCCAGCCAGCCACACGTTTGAGTACGGCAATGCGTCCAGCTTGTTGATACGTCATTCGTTCCCCTTGGTTGAGACGTAACTTGCACGCACAAAGTTTACCTCGTCTGGTGTGATTTCGCCTGAGCTTTACGGGCGAATTTCACAAAGCAGTGGCAACAACCGTTAATTCCAGCTATTGATAAGAGATCTTAATTGTAATGCACACTGACAGGAGTCAAACCATGGCTGCAACTCGCCAAATTTTAGCTGCGATTTTTGATATGGACGGTTTATTGATTGATTCAGAACCGTTGTGGGATAAGGCTGAGCTGGATGTGCTGGCCAGTATCGGCGTGGATATTTCCCGCCGTAATGAACTTCCTGATACCCTCGGTTTACGTATCGACCTGGTTGTCGACTTATGGTTTGCGAAGCAACCCTGGACTGGCCCGTCATGTGAAGAAGTGACAAATCGCGTCATTACTCGTGCCATTGCATTAATTGAAGAGACTCGCCCTATTCTGCCTGGCGTGCGTGAAGCCGTCGCGTTGTGTAAAGCGCAAGGACTGAAAGTGGGACTCGCTTCGGCCTCACCTCTGCATATGCTTGAGCGTGTGCTGGAGATGTTCGACTTACGTTCTCAGTTTGATGCAATCGCCTCTGCTGAACATCTGCCGTACAGCAAGCCGCATCCCCAGGTATATTTAGACGCCGCCGCAAAACTGGGCGTCGATCCTCTGGCCTGTGTCACGCTTGAAGACTCAGTAAATGGCATGATTGCGACCAAAGCTGCACGTATGCGTTCAATTGTGATTCCAGCCGAAGAAAACCGCGACGACGTGCGCTGGTGTCTGGCGAATACCAGACTTAACTCGCTGACAGAATTACGCGCCGAACACCTGATTGGTTAGTTTCGCTGGATGCGGGTCACCCCCGCATCTGTTTCAAAACCCTACGCACTTCAAATTTTTTAAAACACCATTTCAAATACATTTGAGTTTCCCCCTTCCCGTATCTACTCTTTAGCTACACGCGCAAATGCGCTTTTCCGGATACCGGGGTAACTATGATTCTCGATGCTTTTAATCTGCAAGGCAAAGTCGCTATCGTCACAGGTTGTGACACAGGCTTGGGTCAAGGAATGGCGATTGGCCTTGCCGAGGCTGGTTGTGACATCGTCAGTGTGAGCCGCAAAATCCCGCACGAGACGGCACAAAAAGTAAAAGATTTGGATCGTCGTTTTCTCGCCATCCAGGCAGATTTGAGCCAACAAGACGCGATTCCTGAGATAGTCGCGCAAGCGGTCGCTGGCATGGGGAAAATAGATATTCTGGTGAATAACGCCGGGACCATTCGCCGGGAAGATGCGCTGGAATTTAGCGAGAAGAACTGGGATGACGTGATGAACCTGAACATCAAATCCGTTTTCTTCCTCTCTCAGGCCGTCGCGAAGCAGTTCATTAAACAAGGCAGCGGCGGCAAAATCATTAACATCGCCTCAATGCTGTCATTCCAGGGAGGTATCAGAGTTCCTTCGTATACGGCCTCCAAAAGTGCGGTGCTCGGCGTAACCCGCCTGCTGGCGAACGAATGGGCGCAACACAATATTAATGTCAATGCCATCGCGCCGGGTTACATGGCCACCAACAACACTCAACAACTGCGGGATGACGAAGTGCGCAGCCAGGAAATCCTCGACCGTATTCCTGCGGGTCGCTGGGGTGTTCCTGCCGACCTGCAAGGTCCGATTGTGTTTCTTGCCTCCAGTGCTTCAGATTACGTCAACGGTTATACCGTTGCCGTCGACGGAGGCTGGCTAGCCCGCTAAACATCACGCCGCCGGGCAATCCGGCGGTAGCAAAATGTTACGCCGTCACCTCTTCCGTCTACTGTATAAAATCCCTATACTGTATGAATCGACAGTTTTCATCCAGGTAGTATCATGACGGCGGAAGGTCACCTTCTTTTTTCCATTGCCTGTGCAGTATTCGCTAAAAACGCCGAACTCACGCCTGTGCTTGCTCAAGGAGACTGGTGGCATATTGTGCCCTCAGCCATCCTGACGTGTTTGCTACCTGATATTGACCACCCAAAGTCATTTCTCGGTCAACGCTTGCCCTGGATTTCCAAACCGATTGCCCGCGCCTGCGGCCATCGGGGATTTACGCACAGTTTATTTGCGGTGTTCGCAAGCCTCGCGCTGTTCTATCTCAAAGTGCCTGAAACCTGGGTTATTCCCGCCGATGCCCTTCAGGGCATGGTATTGGGTTACTTGAGCCATATTCTGGCGGATATGCTTACGCCTGCCGGAGTGCCGCTACTTTGGCCTTGCCGTTGGCGATTTCGCTTTCCCATCATCAGACCGCAAAAAGGCAATCAATTAGAACGTGCCTTATGCATGGTGTTCTTTGGTCTGGCGGTGTGGATGCCACAAAGTGTGCCCGATAACAGTGCAGTGCGCTGGTCGTCCCATATGATTATTTCGCTTCAAATGTCCTTTAATAGTTTTTTAAGTAACCATGTGGAACAATAATTAGACGAAATAACTCAAAATGTAATAATCAATTCCTTTTGAATATAAGACTCGTTCTGAGCTTCTGGTACGATTTGCAGAATATAAAGGTGGCAATCAGTCCATCTGGTTAAAATACACTCAGGAGATACGGGATGAATTTTCCACTTATAGCGAACGTAATTGTGTTCGTTATTCTGCTGCTGTTGCTGGCGCAAACCCGCCATAAACAGTGGAGTCTGGCGAAGAAAGTACTGCTTGGTCTGGTTATTGGCGTGGTCTTTGGCCTTGCCCTGCACACCATTTATGGCGAAGACAGCCCGGTACTGAAACAGTCTATTCAGTGGTTTAACGTTGTCGGTAACGGCTATGTTCAGTTGCTGCAAATGATTGTAATGCCGCTGGTGTTTGCCTCTATTCTGAGTGCTGTCGCACGTCTGCATAATGCCTCCTCTTTGGGCAAAATCAGCGTTCTGACCATCGGAACACTGCTGTTCACCACGTTGATTTCTGCTCTGGTCGGCGTGTTGGTCACTAACTTGTTTGGTCTGACCGCAGAAGGCCTGGTACAAGGTACCGCCGAAACTGCCCGTCTGAGCGCGATTGAAACCACTTACGTAGGTAAAGTTGCCGACCTCAGCGTCCCGCAGCTGATTTTGTCCTTCGTACCGAAAAACCCATTTGCTGACCTGACTGGTGCTAACCCCACGTCCATCATTAGCGTGGTGATTTTCGCCGCCTTCCTGGGTGTGGCTGCATTGAAATTGCTGAAAGACGATGCGCCAAAAGGCGAACGTGTTCTGGTAGCCATTGATACGCTGCAAAGCTGGGTGATGAAACTGGTCCGCCTGGTTATGCAACTGACCCCATACGGTGTTCTTGCGCTGATGACCAAAGTGGTTGCCGGTTCAAATCTGCAAGACATCATCAAACTCGGCAGCTTCGTGGTGGCTTCATACCTCGGTCTGGCGATTATGTTTGGTGTGCATGCGATTTTGCTGGCCGTCAATGGCGTCAGCCCGCTGAAATACTTCCGTAAAGTCTGGCCGGTACTGACCTTTGCGTTCACCAGCCGCTCCAGTGCTGCCAGCATTCCATTAAACGTGGAAGCGCAAACTCGCCGCCTGGGCGTCCCTGAGTCCATCGCAAGCTTCGCTGCATCCTTCGGGGCGACTATCGGTCAGAACGGTTGTGCCGGTCTGTATCCAGCGATGTTAGCAGTAATGGTTGCACCAACCGTGGGTATCAACCCGTTGGATCCTGTCTGGATTGCGACATTGGTCGGGATTGTTACTGTGAGCTCCGCAGGCGTTGCCGGTGTCGGTGGTGGTGCAACATTCGCCGCACTGATTGTCCTGCCTGCCATGGGCTTGCCAGTCACGCTGGTCGCACTGTTGATTTCTGTTGAGCCGCTTATCGATATGGGCCGTACGGCACTGAACGTCAGTGGTTCCATGACAGCCGGTACTATTACCAGCCAGCTGATGAAGCAAACCGATAAAGAAGTGCTTAATAGCGATGAAGAAGCTGAGCTGGCGCATCGCTAACCAGTAGCAAAATTACCAAAGAATCTGCGACAATATGCGGCTCCCCTCACAGGGAGCCGTTTTTTTTATTTAAAACTTAGAGCACCCGCATAGGGCGCCAAAACACTAGATCTCTACGGACCCCTTATCTCTATGAAACATTTCTGTATTTTGTTATTGCTCTGCGTCTGTTCGGCGTGGGCCGAAACACCTGATACCCCTTATCTGCAACATGCGCAGGAAGGTGACAGTCGCGCGCAGTTCTATCTTGCCGATACGCTGTTTAGTGCAGGTGAATACCAGCAGGCCGAAAGTTGGGCGGAAAAGTCAGCGGCTCAAGGTGATGCTGATGCCATGGCACTGCTGGCCCAGTTGAAAATTCAGGACCCTGACGCTGCGGATTATCAGCAAGCGAAATCACTCGCCGAAAAGGCGGTTGAGCGTGGCAGTAAAATTGGCAATGTGACACTGGCTCGCATTCTGGTGAACACCCAGGCGGGCACACCTGATTATCCAAAAGCGATGCAGTTACTGGAAAGTGCGTCACAAGATATTGAAAGTGACTCTGCGGTCGATGCGCAAATGTTCATTGGCTTACTGTATGCCAATGGTGTGGGCATCACGCAAGATGATGAAAAAGCGACATTCTGGTTTAAGCGCAGCTCAACGCTTTCCCGCTCGGGTTACGCGGAGTACTGGGCTGGGATGCTGTTTTTAAACGGGGACAAAGGCTTTATTACCGCCAATAAACAAAGGGCGTTGCAGTGGCTGAACCTCAGCTGTACTGAAGGCAACGACACCGGCTGCGAAATGTTCGAGCAAATCAGTAACGGCGGATAAACCCGCCGTTCATCGAAATCTTTCAGGAAATTTCATTTTCATGTCTGACCTGCATCGCCCAACGTTGAGCCGATTCCGGTAACGTAAAGGGAGGTGACTGACGGAATGCAGTCCCCACCAGCACAAAAGCCACATAGCGATTGCGTAGCATCCAGACATCTTTAAACCCTTCTACTCGCCAGGCATGAGCCGGTGGCGCGGGTTCAACACGCGGTTGGTACGTAATAACGGGACGAGTATTTGGTTGGCGCAAAGGTTTCATAGGCAATGGAATCAAAACTGAATTGATGAACAACTTCACTATGATAGCGGAGAAACCCCCTCCACGTCTCGCGTTGAGATGGTCTTGTTCTATAGTTAAAGGTGTTTTGGCTATTCAAAGCATCGTTATAACAAGACAAGAACAGGAGATGAGTTTAATGTCGAAGCACGATAAACATCCGTTAAGTCACAGTGCACCAATACACGACGCCAATGAATCCAAGCCCGGTATGGATTCTCTGGCACCCGAAGATGGATCTCACCGCCCTTCAACCGAACCCAGTCCTCCAGGGGCTCAGCCCACTGCCCCAGGCAGTTTTAAAAGCCCGGACACCTCTAACGAAAAACTAAAATCCCTCGATGTACATCGCAAAGATGGCGAAAACTTCCCGCTCACCACCAACCAGGGTGTGCGTATTGCCGACGATCAAAACTCACTTCGCGCGGGTACGCGTGGGCCTACGCTTCTGGAAGATTTTATTCTGCGGGAAAAAATCACCCATTTTGACCATGAGCGTATCCCCGAGCGCATCGTTCATGCCCGTGGTTCAGCGGCGCATGGTTACTTCCAGCCTTACAAAAATATGGCCGACGTCACCAAAGCGGATTTTCTTTCCGACCCTGACAAAATCACTCCAGTGTTTGTACGCTTCTCAACCGTACAAGGCGGTGCAGGCTCTGCCGATACCGTGCGTGACATCCGTGGGTTTGCCACCAAATTCTATACCGAAGAAGGTATTTTCGATTTAGTCGGTAACAACACCCCGGTGTTCTTTATTCAGGATGCGCATAAGTTTCCTGATTTTGTCCACGCCGTGAAACCTGAGCCACACTGGGCTATACCGCAAGGTGGCAGCGCGCACGACACGTTCTGGGATTATGTATCACTACAACCCGAAACGCTGCACAACGTCATGTGGGCGATGTCTGACCGTGGTCTTCCGCGCAGCTATCGCACCATGGAAGGGTTTGGGATCCACACCTTCCGCATGATTAATGCCGAAGGCAAAGGAACGTTTGTGCGTTTCCACTGGAAACCTACCGCCGGTAAGGCATCACTGGTGTGGGATGAATCGCAAAAGCTGACGGGGCGCGACCCGGATTTCCATCGCCGCGACCTGTGGGAATCCATTGAGGCAGGCGATTTCCCGGAATATGAACTGGGCCTGCAGCTCATCCCGGAAGAAGATGAGTTCAAGTACGATTTCGACCTGCTTGACCCAACTAAACTGATCCCAGAAGAGCTGGTTCCGGTTCAACTGGTGGGCAAAATGACGCTCAATCGTAATCCGGATAACTTCTTTGCCGAAAACGAACAGGCGGCCTTCCATCCAGGGCATATCGTTCCGGGGCTTGATTTCAGTAATGACCCGCTGTTGCAGGGGCGTTTATTCTCCTATACCGATACGCAAATCAGCCGCCTTGGTGGCCCGAACTTCCATGAAATCCCTATCAATCGCCCGGTCTGCCCGTATCACAATTTCCAGCGTGACGGCATGCACCGCATGGATATCGACAGCAACCCGGCTAACTACGAACCTAACTCCATCAACGACAACTGGCCGCGTGAAACGCCTCCAGGGCCAAAACGTGGTGGCTTTGAGAGTTATCAAACGCGAGTTGAAGGGCACAAAATTCGCGAACGTAGTCCATCGTTTGGCGAATATTACTCCCAGCCGCGTCTGTTCTGGCAAAGTCAGACGCCAGTTGAGCAGCAACATATTATTGGCGCCTTTAGCTTTGAATTATCGAAAGTCGCGCGGCCTTACATCCGCGAGAGAGTGTTGGATCATCTGACACACATTGATATCTCACTCGCACAACCGGTTGCTGAAAATCTCGGTATCGAACTTTCCGACGAGCAGATCCACGTCGCCCCACCTAAAGATGTGAATGGCCTGAAGAAAGACCCGAGCCTGAGTCTGTATGCGGTGCCAAGTGGCACGGTGAAAGGCAGAGTGGTGGCGATCCTACTCAGTGAAGATGCCAATGCAGCGGATGTGCTGGCGACCATGCAAGCCCTGAAGGCGCAAGGCGTGCATAGCAAACTATTGTTCTCGCGGATGGGTGAACTGAGCGCTGACGACGGCTCTTTGCTTCCAATAGCAGCGACCTTTACCGGTTCGCCATCGGTCACTGTCGATGCGGTGATCGTCCCGGGTGGCGATATCAGTTCCCTTCTGAAGAATGGCGATGCCACGTACTATTTGATGGAAGCTTACAAGCACTTAAAAGTCATCGGCCTTGCAGGTGATGCCCGTCAGTTTAAAGCTAAACTGGGCATTGACAGCCAGGGTGAGGAAGGCATTGTTGAAGGTGACACTGTCACTAATACCTTTACGGATGATTTCCTGAAAAATCTTGCCGCACACCGCGTCTGGTCACGGGATAATAAGTTGAGCCATCTCCCGGCGTAGCCCACAAAAAAGCCGTCACATCTGTGACGGCTTTTTTATTTCAAATTAATACGATGTTTCCCTAACTCATTCGAATTTTGTAGGGTGGATAAGCGACAGCGTCATCCACCATTTACACCTGACTGTCGGATGTCGCTACGCTAATCCGACCTACAAAAATGATTTTTCAGTTAAGACAGAGAATTTATTTCTTGGTTTGCGGGTCGGTATCGTATTCCGCACAAGTCTGGTAACCGGAGTTAATCACATGACCGGTGTCATCCAGTGCGACGAAGTAAGTTTCGGTTTTACCTGCGCGCTCACCCAGAACATAAGTCTGGCAAGTCCCACGTGCGTGGATCATGGTGACTTCTGAAGAAGGCTTACCTGCAACCTGCTGCACTTGTTCACGACTCATGCCTTTTTTCACATCTTTAACCACCGGCGTTGCCACCTGGTCTTTCGTGCGGTCATACGCCGTACAACCCGCAAGCATTGTCATAACCGCTGCTGCACCTAAAAATCCTGCAAACTTCATGTTCATATTTTATCCTCGTTTTTCAGGGTATTGCTCATGCGTGTTATTTAAGCCTGGAATATAAAAGAGGATTTTTCAACTAACCAGACCAAATGAACAATTTTTAGGATTATTATACAAAACACCACGTTAGCTCCAAATCGCTCTAAATCACGCCAAATGATTCCATGGCACGAGCATGAGTCTTGTCGTTTTACCGACAAACGGGTAGTTTTAACAAATTGAGTTTTGCTCCCTGCTCGCGCAGGTACACCGTAACCGGAGGGTTAAATGACTCTGCAACAAGAGATTATCCAGGCACTAGGTGTTAAACCACAGGTCGACCCACAGCACGAAATTCGTGTCAGCGTCGATTTTTTGAAGTCGTATCTGAAAAGATACTCGTTTATTAAGTCTCTGGTACTGGGTATCAGCGGCGGCCAGGACTCCACACTGACAGGCAAACTTTGCCAACTGGCTATCAATGAACTGCGCGACGAAACCGGTGACGATAGCTACCAGTTTATCGCGGTACGTTTGCCGTTTGGTGTGCAGGCAGATGAACAAGACTGCCAGGATGCGATCACCTTTATCCAGCCTGACCGCGTGCTAACCGTGAATATCAAAGGCGCCGTGTTGGCCAGCGAGCAAGCATTACGTGAAGCAGGAATTGAACTGAGCGATTTCATTCGTGGCAACGAAAAAGCCCGCGAGCGCATGAAAGCCCAGTACAGCATTGCCGGAATGACCAAAGGCGTGGTGGTGGGTACCGATCATGGCGCTGAAGCCGTGACTGGTTTCTTCACCAAATACGGCGATGGTGGCACCGATATCAACCCTATTTTCCGTCTGAATAAACGTCAGGGCAAAGCGTTGCTTAAAACTCTGGGTTGCCCGGAGCATCTGTACCAGAAAGCGCCAACCGCGGATCTGGAAGATGATCGCCCTTCTCTGCCGGACGAAGCCGCTCTTGGTGTCACTTACGAACAGATTGACGATTATCTGGAAGGTAAAACTCTGGATGAAGCTACCAGCAAAATCATCGAAGGCTGGTATCTGAAAACTGAACACAAACGTCGCCCACCGATTACGGTGTTTGACGATTTCTGGAAATAATCATTTCTAAAAAAAGTGTCGGATGGCGCTAAAGCTTATCCGACCTGGCAGGTTTCAACTGCCATCTGACAATACCTATCTGGACACACATGGACAGCGCTGCAAAACGCGCCACAGCCTTTGGCCTGCTGGCGATCCTCCTCTGGAGCACCTCAGTTGGGTTACTACGCAGTATCAGCGAACATTTTGGCCCCGTCGGCGGTGCCGCGCTAATTTACACCGTTAGCGCCCTTTGCCTGTGCCTTGCGCGGGGATTACCCAAAGTACGCGAAATACCGACCCGCTATTTATGGATTGGTGGCGGTTTATTTGTTAGCTATGAAATCTGCCTCGCGCTAGCCATTGGCCTTGCGAACAGCCGCAGCCAGTCGCTGGAACTGGGGATGATTAACTATTTGTGGCCGAGCCTGACCATTCTTCTCGCGCTGGTTATCAACCAACAGCGCAGCAATTTATGGCTCTGGCCAGGACTGGCACTTTCTCTGGCGGGCATCGTTCAGGTGATGAAAGGCGATGGTGACTGGTCGCCATTGCAGATGTGGCACAACATTCTCGATAACCCGCTGGCCTACGGGCTGGCTTTTGCCGCAGCCCTCATCTGGGCGTTGTACTGCAACATTACGCGCCGTTGGAGCCACGGGAAAAACGGTGTGTCGCTATTTTTTTGCGCGACCGCGATGGTGCTGTGGGTGAAGTTTGCTTTCGTTAGTGAAGCCCCTGTTCACTTTTCGCTGCCGTCTACACTGCAACTTTTGTTTATGGGCGTGTCTACGGCGGTAGCCTACTCGGCGTGGAACCACGGGATCCAACGTGGAAATATGACGTTGCTTGCCACCGCATCCTATTTCACACCGGTGCTCTCGGCGTTGATCGCGAGTTTGTGGTTAGGTTTGCATCCGGGATGGGGGTTTTGGCAGGGAGTCGCGATGGTGGTTGGCGGGTCACTGCTGTGTTGGCTAGCAACCCGCCGCTACGGATAACTCTTCATACTTCGAGCCGCAGCTGTGTTGGCTGTACTCCCAAACCCCAGTCACTTACTTTAGTAAGCTCCTGGGGATTTGCTCATTTGCCGCCTTGCTGCAACTCGAATTCTTTTGAGTTACTGATACTCATAGGCAGGGCAGTTTTAAATCGTGTGCTTTTGCGCACTCAATAGCACTTTCATAACCGGCATCGGCGTGGCGCATCACACCTGTCGCGGGATCATTCCATAACACCCGACCTAAGCGCACTTCCGCTTCTGGTGTGCCGTCAGCAACAATCACCACACCGGCGTGTTGTGAGAAGCCCATCCCCACGCCGCCGCCATGATGCAAGCTGACCCACGTGGCGCCGCCTGCTGTATTGAGCAGTGCATTCAGCAACGGCCAGTCAGAAACCGCATCGGAGCCATCTTTCATCGACTCGGTTTCACGGTTGGGTGAAGCCACCGAACCACAATCCAGATGATCACGGCCAATCACCACCGGTGCTTTCAACTCACCATTACGCACCATTTCGTTAAACGCCAGCCCTGCCCGATGGCGCTCCCCCAGTCCTAACCAGCAAATACGTGCCGGTAAGCCCTGGAAGGCGATGCGCTCTTGAGCCATATCCAGCCAGCGATGCAAGTTGTGGTTATCCGGGAACAACTCTTTGAGTCTGGCATCGGTTTTCGCAATATCTTCTGCATCACCCGACAATGCCACCCAGCGGAATGGCCCTTTACCTTCGCAGAACAACGGGCGAATGTAAGCGGGAACAAAACCCGGGAAATCAAAGGCATTTTCTACGCCTTCATCAAAAGCAACCTGGCGGATGTTATTGCCGTAATCCACGGTTGGCACGCCCATCGCCCAGAAATCAAGCATCGCCTGCACATGTAACGCCATCGACTGGCGTGCCGCTTTTTCGACGGCTTTCGGCTGCGCACTGCGCTCGCTTTGCCAGCGCTCATCACTCCATCCTAGCGGCAAATATCCATTGACGGGATCGTGTGCCGAGGTTTGATCGGTCACAATATCTGGCCTGATGCCACCGGCTTTCGCGCGTTTCACCAGCTCTGGCAGAATTTCTGCGGCGTTGCCTAACAAGCCTACGGAGATAGCTTTCTTATCCGCATTGGCTTGTTCGATAATCGCTAATGCCTCATCAAGATTTGTCGCTTTGTAGTCGAGATAACGGGTGCGCAGACGGAAATCAATGCGCGACTCCTGGCATTCAATCGCCAGTACCGAAGCACCCGCCAACACGCCTGCCAATGGCTGCGCGCCACCCATTCCACCTAAGCCTGCGGTCAGGATCCACTTGCCACGCAAATCACCGCCATAATGCTGACGCCCTGCTTCAGCAAAGGTTTCAAACGTGCCCTGCACGATGCCTTGCGCACCGATATAAATCCACGAACCGGCAGTCATCTGGCCGTACATCATCAGCCCGGCTTTATCGAGCTCATGGAAATGATCCCAGGTAGCCCAATGTGGCACCAGGTTGGAGTTAGCGATTAACACGCGCGGCGCGTCAGTGTGGGTGCGGAAAATGCCCACCGGTTTACCGGATTGCACCAGTAGTGTCTCATCGGCTTTTAAGCTGCGTAATGAAGCAAGGATCTGCTCGAAACATTCCCAGTTACGCGCCGCTTTGCCGATCCCGCCATACACCACCAGATCCTCAGGGCGTTCTGCGACATCGGGATCAAGGTTGTTCTGGATCATGCGGTAAGCCGCTTCGATCAACCAGTTTTCACAATGCAAGGTGCTACCGTGTGGTGCGCGTACCGTGCGGGCAACCGCCTGTTTAACAGATTCAGTCATTGTTATGGCTCCCGGCATTACGCCATTGTGGAAGGGAAAAGTTGAATAATGACAGCAGGTAACTCGCCGCTGGCACCCCACTGGCGCATGCTTTCAATATCTGGAGCCAGTAAGCGATCTTTATCGAGGAAGGCAACACGCTCGCGCACGCCGCTGAAAACCTGTTCCATGACTGGTGAACTGCGCAGCGGGCGTGAAAACTCAATACCCTGCGCGGCGGCCATCGCTTCAATACCCACCACGGCGGCAGTGTTAAAACACATATCCCCCAGGCGGCGAGCGGCGTAGGTCGCCATGGAAACGTGATCTTCCTGGTTGGCCGACGTCGGCAGGCTGTCGACACTGCCCGGATGCGCCAGTGATTTGTTCTCAGAAGCCAGGGCAGCGGCTGTCACCTGCGCAATCATAAATCCGGAGTTGATCCCGCCCTCTTTCACGAGGAATGGCGGCAAACCAGACAGCCCGGTATCAAGCAGCAATGCCAGACGGCGTTCGGAAATCGCCCCAATTTCAGCCACCGCCAGCGCGATAATGTCGGCGGCGAACGCCACCGGCTCGGCATGGAAATTTCCACCAGAAATCACTTCACCGGTTTCGCTGAACACCAGCGGGTTATCCGATGCGGCGTTAGCTTCGATTTGCAGCACTCGGGCGGCGTGGCGCAGGTTATCCAGGCATGCGCCCATCACCTGCGGGACACAGCGAATGGAATAGGGATCCTGCACCCGTCCGCAATGCTGATGGGAATCGACAATTTCGCTATCTGCCAACAATGCTCTGACAGCGGCAGCGACTTCAATCTGCCCGGTTTGCCCACGCGCTTCATGAATACGCGCATCAAACGGTTTGACTGAGCCTTTAATCGCTTCAAGGGATAACGCACCGGCCACCAGGCCCGCACCAAAGACTTTCTCGCCTTCAAACAGGCCGCGTAATGCCAGTGCGGTGGAAACCTGGGTACCGTTGAGTAACGCCAGACCCTCTTTTGGCCCCAGCACTAACGGCTCAACGCCCGCCATTTTTAGCCCGGCGACGGCAGGTAACTCTTCGCCGTTAATGCGTACATTCCCTTCGCCCAACAACATCAGCGAAAGATGCGCCAGCGGAGCAAGGTCGCCCGATGCGCCCACCGACCCTTTTTCAGGGATAACCGGCATCACACCGGCATTAAACAGGCGCAACAAACTGTCGATAACGTTCATACGCACACCGGAGTGACCGCGCGCCAGGCTGATGATTTTGCTGGCCAGTACGAGGCGAACCACATCGTCTGGCAGGGGTTTTCCAAGCCCGACGCTGTGCGAAAGCACCAGATTACGTTGCAGTTCAGCCAGATGGTCTTTCGCAATGGTGGTTTGCGCGAGTTTGCCAAAACCGGTATTTATGCCGTAAACCACATCGCCATGATTGACGATGGCTTCAACGGTTTGTTGCGCTTTTACAACCGCATCAATGGCCTGTGGATCAAGACTGAGCGTGACAGTTCCATGGTAGATTTCACGCAGTGTGGCGAGCGTTACGCGACCCGGAGTAAGACAGCAAAGCTTTTTTTGCAGCGACACTTTTTGCATCGACATAATGACATCCTGATGGCATCAATTCATATGAACGTATAGAGTTGTATAGACAACTTAACTAATAAACCAAAATGACCGCCAGCAGGTCATAGGTAATTTTTATTGAACAGTGAGCGAGATCGCGCTTTCGCTGCAAAATTAAACGTTCGCCCGGGCGATGGGGATTAAAGGAACTGCCAATGTCTGAAATTCAGCCACTCGTTCAGCTACGCGCTGCGATCAGTGATTTACCCGCCCCGATTTACTTACGGGTTAAGCAGGCCATTATTAGTCAGATTCGTAGCGGCAACTGGCTTGCCCATCAGCGCGTGCCTTCGGAAACCGAGCTGGTAAATTCGCTGAATATCAGCAGGATGACGATCAATCGCGCACTTCGTGAACTTACTGCAGAAGGATGGCTGGTGCGGATGCAGGGTGTCGGGACATTTGTCGCCGAGCAAAAAGGCCATACCGCCATGCTGGAAGTGGGGAGTATCGCCGAAGAGATTACTGCGCGCGGGCATCATTATCGCAATCAAATCGTCGCCCTTGAGCAGGTGAAAGCCGATGAAAAGATGGCACACGCCTTTTCGTTCAATGTTGGCGAACCGCTGTTTTACTCACAATTGGTGCATTACGATAACGATATGGCGGTGCAACTGGAGACGCGTTATGTGAATCCGGCGCTGGCTGCAGAATACCTGCAACAAGATTTCCGCTTGTTCACACCCCACCATTACTTGAGTAAGGTCGCGCCGTTAACCTCAGGCGAACATATTGTTGAAGCGGTGCTGGCTGATGAAACGCAGCAAGGGTTACTCGAAGTGACGTCCAGCCAGCCATGCCTGCTGATTCAGCGCCGCACCTGGCATCATTCGCAGGTGGTGACGGTGGCCCGGTTGTTGTATCCGGGCTCGCGTTATCAACTGGTGGGGAGTTTTACTGGCAAGTAATCACAGATAGGTAATTTCGCTAAACAGCAACGTCCCTTCAGACTTCAGCAAGCGCAGGGTGTGGCGGCCATCTTGCCACCACGCGCCTTGCTCCGCAGTCAGCAATTTTTCACCCAATTGCCACTCACCGCTAAGCACATAAACAATGCCGCCACGCGGTGCGAAGGTGGTAAATGTGCGGTCAGCCACCCGCACTTTGGCACGGCAACGGTCACGATGAGTCATGATATTAAAATCCATCGACATCCCTTGCTTCAGCTCCGCTTTAACCGTGTAATCCCCGGCAAAGGCAAACGGCTGAAAGTGCTTGAGGGTATGACGGAACGCCTTTCCCGCATCCAGAACCACCTCCCCGCCTTCCAGTAACGTGATGACGCGGTCGACTTGTGGGAAAGCCGAAAACTCACCGCTACTGGCGATTGAAGCGATACTGGCACGCCAGTTGAAATCACGTGTTGCGGGCGGAAAGCAGCAAATTTCGCGGGTTTCTCCAGCCCCGTTTCGCCATAAGCTGACGGGTACTTTCCGTATATCAAAAAATTCCATCACCACTCCTGAAGCGTGCGCATCACCTGCGCAAACTGTGCCTGACTTTGTTCATCGAGTGGATGCTGCCGGTCTGAAATCACCTGCTTTCCTGCAACCCACACGTCTCTAATTTGTTCGCTTCGCCCACCAAACAGCCAGCGATTGAGCAGCGCGTAGTCTTCGATATTGGCCAACCACGCATCACGCTCGAGGACTAACCAGTCGGCACGTTGTCCCGGCGCAATCATCCCCATCGCCACGCCACATGCCTGTGCTCCACCCGCTGCGGCCTGACGCCAGAGCACTTCGCCAACTTGCGGTAATTCGGGTAACACAATGCGGTTACGGCGACGGTCGCGCAGGCGTTGCGCGTACTCAAGCCAGCGTAATTCTTCCAGCGCATTGACTGAAACATGGCTGTCAGAGCCAATTCCCCAGTGGCCACCCTGGGCGATGAAATTCGTCGCCGGGAAAATGCCATCGCCAAGATTGGCTTCGGTAGTCGGACATAGCCCCGCCACCGCGCGGCTTTCCACAATCTGGGTAAGCTCTTCTGCCGATAAATGCGTGGCGTGAACCAGGCACCAGCGGTCATCAACTGCAAAGCGATTAAACAGCCATTCCACAGGACGTTCACCGCTCCAGGCCACGCAGTCATTCACTTCTTTCTCTTGCTCGGCAATATGGATATGTACCGGTAAGCGATAGTCGCTCGCTTCGAGCACATCTTCCATTTGCTCCTGCGTCACCGCCCGCAACGAGTGGAAACACAAGCCATGATTAATGCGTGGATAGCGACGTAATGCGCTGCCCAATGCCTGTTGCTGGCGCAAATAGCGGTCGACATCCTGAATAAATCTTTTCTGCCCAGCCTGCGGTGGTTGCGCACCAAAACCCGCGTGGCTATACAGCACTGGCAGTAGCGTTTGCCCTATTCCGGTGTTATCGGCAGCAAGCAGCAATTGCTGTAGCATCAAATCGCCTGACGCATACGGTTTACCGTTAAGATCATGATGTAAATAGTGAAATTCAGCGACCTGCGTGTAACCGCCCTTGAGCATATCAATATATAAATGCGTGGCGATCGCACCGACTTGTTCCGGCGATAATTTCTGCACCATGCGGTACATCATGTCGCGCCACGTCCAGAAACTGTCCTGCGGATCACCCGCGACTTCGGTCAGACCGGCCATCACCCGCTGAAAAGCGTGTGAGTGTAAATTCGAAATAGAAGGGATCACGATGCCCGCGAGCAGAGTGGCATTCTCTCCGGATGCGCCAACCTCGACATGAGTAATCATCCCTTGTTCGTTGACGGTAATACGCACGTTGTGTCCCCAACCTTGTGGGAGCATCACAACTGGAGCAAAAAATGCTGGCATAGTCTTAATTCCTTCTTTTGCGATGCCAATGATTTAGCGATTAATTCGGCCTAACGCAAACCAAATTTAAAAGCTGTTCATCGTTTGCCAAAAAATTGTGTGGCAGGCGACAAAATGAGGTTTTGTCCTTGGCTTCGGAGGCGGTGGAGTTGCTCAACGATCAATGCTGCGCTAGGTTGTAGTCAATTGTCTATACAACCTGACGTGGAGAATGTCATGACCTACCCTCGCACCTGCGACAGCCTGTGGAGTGGCGCATCGCTTGTCACGATGAAAGATGGGCAATACCACACCATTGAAGATGGCGCGATCGCGGTGCATCAAGGGAAAATCGTCTGGCTGGGTGCGCGAAGCGAACTCCCGGAAATGGCGGCGCAGGAACATCATCATTTTGATGGCGGGATTGTGACCCCAGGTTTTATCGACTGCCACACCCACCTGGTGTTTGGCGGTGACCGCAGCGCTGAATTTGAAATGCGGCTTAACGGCGTAAGCTATGCAGAAATTGCCGCTCAAGGCGGTGGGATACTCTCCACCGTGCGCCACACTCGCGAAGCCGACGAAGATGAACTGCTGAATTCAGCTCGTCATCGCCTGAACCAGCTTTTGCAAGAAGGTGTGACAACCGTCGAAATCAAGTCGGGTTATGGACTGGATATCGATAACGAAATCAAAATGCTGCGCGTTATTCGCAAGCTTGGTGACACCCTACCGGTTGAAGTTTATGCCACCTGTCTTGCGGCGCATGCCATCCCGCCTGAGTTCAGCGGAGATGGAGACAAATGGGTCGACGTGGTGTGCAACCAGTTGCTGCCGCGTGTCGCACACGAAAAACTGGCAGATGCAGTGGACGCATTTTGTGAGCATCTGGCTTTTAGCCCGGCACAAACCGAGACCGTTTTTGCCACCGCCCGTGCGTTAGGCATGCCGGTAAAACTCCACGCAGAACAACTTTCCGCCCTCGGGGGTAGCAGCCTGGCGGCGCGTTTTCAGGCGTTGTCCGCCGATCATCTTGAATACGCCACCGCTGCTGACGCGCAGGCGATGGCCGAAGCCAACACCGTTGCGGTCCTGCTGCCTGGGGCGTTTTATCTGTTGCGAGAAAAGCAACATCCACCGGTCGCCGCATTCCGTCAATATGGCGTGCCAATGGCTGTCGCCAGTGACATGAATCCAGGCACCTCTCCGGCTTTGTCGTTGCGTCTTATGCTGAATATGGCCTGCACGCTGTTTGGCTTAACGCCAGAAGAAGCGCTGGCGGGTGTGACGCTACATGCCGCGCAGGCTCTGGGGATCCGTGAAAGCCATGGCAGCCTTGAATGCGGAAAAGTTGCCAACTTTGTGCATTGGCCCGTGGCACGTCCCGCAGAACTGGTCTATTGGTTAGGGGGGCAATTGCCCTGCACCGTGATTTATCAGGGAGAGAAACGTGACAGCACCTTTTGATTTCAGCCGCGGGAAATTGCCAATCCTCATCAGCATTCCCCACGCAGGCACGGCTTTAACGCCAGAAGTTGAGTCGGCATTAAGTGATGCAGCCCGGCCCTTGCCGGATACCGACTGGCATATACCGAAACTTTATGATTTCGTGACCGATCTTGGCGCCAGCGTCATCATCGGTAATTATTCGCGCATGGTTATCGATTTAAACCGCCCTGCCGACGATAAACCACTCTACACCACCGCCACCACCGGTCTGTATCCTGAAACTTTGTTTGATGGGACCGCCGTTTTTATCCCAGGTAAAGAACCGAGCCCCGAGCAACGTAAAGCGGCGCTGGACACTATCTGGCAGCCTTATCATCTGCAATTGCAAACCGAACTGGAAAGGATGAAAGCCGAGCATGGCTACGCGTTGTTGTTCGATGCGCATTCCATTGCCAGCCACATTCCTCGTCTGTTTGAGGGCAAATTACCGGATCTGAATTTCGGCACCAACGGTGGCAAGAGTTGCGATGAGCTGATTGAAGAGCATCTGGTGGCGTGTGCCGCATCGCAGAAGTCATTTAGCTGGGTGGCGAACGGGCGCTTTAAAGGTGGCTATATTACCCGCGCTTACGGCCAACCGGCGCAAGGGATCCACGCCGTTCAGCTGGAATTAGCGCAGTGTAATTATATGGATGAGCAAGCGCCATATGCGTGGCGTGGAGATCGCGCAGCGCAATTGCAACCGTTGCTCGAACAGCTGATTCGTTCGATGTTAAGTAGCGCTCAACAGATTGCGTAAGTGTTAAATGGTGGAAAAGGTGGAAATGGTGGATGACGCCTGCGGCTTATCCACCCTACAAATTCAAAATCGATCCGACACATTCACCTCCCCCGTAGGTCGGATAAGCGCAGCGTCATCCGACACAATCATCGCACCTGCTGCTCGAAATATGACGGTCAAAAAGAAAACCGCCGGTCCTGTCCACTGCGATAACGCTTTGTGGACAAAACCGGCGGTCTTAAGTCAGTCGATCAGTTATTCCTGATCTACAGGCATTTTACCTTCATGTTGAGGACGTTCTGTCAGACGCTTCTCAAAATTGGCATTAAACTGTTTTTTCTGCTCTGGGGTCAGAATGTTGTAGATTTTATTCTGCGTTTCCATATGAGCCATCATGCGAGCTTTGTTCTGCTCAGCCATTTTATCCACTTGAGCTTGTGCTTTAGCCTTGTCGAAGCTGTCGCTGGCGATGATGCTATGCGCCGCACGACGTTCTTCTACTGAAGGACGCTCCATTTTACCGCGCTGCTCTTTCATGATGTCACGCACTTGCTGTTTCTGTGCGTCGGTCAGGTTCAGGTCTTTAAACATCATGTCGTGATGACCACCACGCATACCTTTATGGTGCGTCATTGGGGCATCAGTTTTTGCTGCGGTGCCCGCAGTCGTCGTGGTGTCAGCTGCATGAGCCAGATTCGCCGCGCCCAGAGCCAGAGTTGAAGCAACAAAGAGAGCTGTTAAGTTACGCATATTGTTTATTCCTCTGTGCCCGTCATCTTTTCTGCTACTGCATCGTTGGCTTCACTTCATCCCCCTGGTCACTTAGTTCACTAAGCTCCCAGGCCTCTTACGTTTGCCGCCTTGCTTTAACAGAAAATCTTAAGGGCAATAATTTTATAATTACGACAAGTTCTGCCGCGTTGACGAAATTAAGTCTACGGGGTTATGCGTCAAGTAATAGTGAGCATTGGTAAAGCATTGAAAGGGGGAAAAACAAATTTTCAGCAATTATGGAGATAATAAGGATAATGCGGATATGAATTGCAACAAAATATAACAAAGCGATGATTTTAAAGGAATTATGTAGAGAGTGTATCTTAACTGGAATGCTGAATAAAGCATCGAATAAGAATTATCTGTATCTCTTTGTCATGGCAGATTTTATTTATTGGCCTCAAACGCTGAGGCCAGAATAAATTAGATTTCGCGCAGCATTAAACCTGCCCGCAATCCTGTCGCGACGTTAGGATTAGGGAATAAAACAAACTCGATATCCTCTTTCACCACGTAACGCGTATCACCATCTTCCGCCAGCAACGTCCCTTTCGGGAAAGCAGTAAAGTTTTGCGTTTGCGCTGACATATGCAACACGAAATCGTCGCTGTGGCGCGTAATCTGCTGTGCCACTTTATAACGTAGCGGTTCGCTGTCAGCACAAGGTGAAGTTCCCCCACTCAGCAAAGCCTGCAACGCCAGACGGGTCACTTCAAACTGACTGAGATCGTTTTCACCAAACGGCTGTGCTTTACCCAACTCCAGCGTGCAACTTTGCGCATTGAAATGCTCGCTGCTGAAATGAGTAAAGGTACCGCCAGGCGCCTGATGAAACACCAGCGCTTGCAAACCCGCGCAGCCTAGCCATGAGAGGAACGCCTCATCATAAGGCAAGGCTCGCGCCGGCAGCACGCCAAAGCGAGGATGATACGAGCTACGAATCGCGGTATGCATATCCAGATGCCAGCATGTTGTCTCTTCGCTCTCCGCCAGGAACAGATCTAAAGCATGTTCAAGACGACAGGCACGCTGGGTTTCTATACTTTCCGGGAACTGCTGCCAGCGCCCGCCAAACATGCGGTTCATATCGCTATGTTGATAACGCTGATTGCTACGCAAAGCCGCTGGATTGCCGAAGATAACCAACACCCGCCATTTCAGCTCAAGCTCACCCGCCAGCAGGCTATCGACTAACTGCGCGAGTATTTCCACAGGCGCCGTTTCGTTACCGTGGATCCCAGCCGACAACACCAGCGTCTTGTCTACGGATTGATGCGGGATCAGGGTCAAAATCCCCTCATCCCACCATTGCCACCGCAAATGAACATTCTTACCTGCGCTATGGGTTGGCACTTTCCCTGCCAGGGTTTGCGCCAGAAAATCCAACATTGTGCCTCCAGTCTTTTTGTACTGCTTAACCAAACTCATCCAATCAAAGTAGAGCAATGCCCTTACTTTATCCACATGAAATAAAATAAAAAACTGCAAAATCAACGTTGTTCAAACATTACTGTTTTTGTTCTTTACAATGCAGTTTCCAGCTACCTACCCACCTCATTCACTCAACCTATAAATTATAGTGATAAAACTCATAACTCATACCCATGGGATGTTTATGGATATTTAGCGACGCAACATACTGCGCCCTTTTAACTGAAATGACATGCAAATATTTTCCACCTCGTTGTTACCCGTATCACAGAAAGTAATTCTCACAACCCCACAACGAAATCTCGCAATTGTCTCAATCTTCTGTGGTTGTTAATTATAAAAACCAGGTAAAGCATCGTTTTATTTTCACCTCAAAAAGACAGGCGCAGAAAATGAAAGATAAGATTACTCTCAAAGAAAAAATAAGTTATGGATTAGGTGATATGGCAAGCCATATTGGCCTCGATAACGTCATTATATTTCTCACTTTCTATTACACTGATGTCGTCGGTTTGCCCGCAGCCTTCGTTGGCACCATGTTTTTACTGGCGCGTTCTATCGATGCCATTATTGACCCTGCAATGGGATACCTCGCAGATAATACCCAAACAAAGTGGGGGAAATTCCGCCCTTATCTATTATGGCTGGCACTGCCCTTTGGCATTAGCTGCCTGCTCACTTATGCCGTACCTGAATCACTGTCGATGACCGGGAAAATGATTTTTGCCAGCATCACCTACTCTTTTATGATGTTAATGTACACGGCGATTAATATTCCCTACTGTTCTATGGGTGCGGTGATTACCGCTAATAATGAACAACGTATTTCATTGCAATCATTTCGCTTCTTTTTAGCCACCCTTGGCGGGGCGATGTCGACCTTCCTGATGATGCCGCTGGCAACCTGGTTGGGTGGAGATGACAAGTTACTGGGTTACCGCCTGGCGATGGGCATTATGGCGGGACTTGCTGTGGTGATGTTCTGGATCTGTTTTGCTAATACCCGCGAGCGCATCAAAGCCGCTCCCACTCACTCAAACTATCTGCAGGATTTAAAAGACTTATTCGCAAACGATCAGTGGCGAGTCGTCGCACTATTGGTACTGACAAACATTGGCTTTGGCGTGATTCGTCTGGGCGCCATGATGTATTACGTCACCTATTATCTGGGCAGTGCCAGCTGGTTTATGTGGCTGTTAGGGGCGCATATTGCAGGTAAAGCCGCCGGTAGCGCACTGGCAAAACAACTGACGCGCAAATACAACAAAGTGCATATATTTGGTGTCTGCTCGGTGCTCGCCGGGGTGCTGAGCATTGCCTTGTTCTTCGCCCCTAAACTGGTGATTGTACTGGTTGCCATGACGTTTATTATCTCCACCTTCTATCAATGCACCACAACATTAATGTGGGTAATGATGGCTGATGTTGCCGATTATGGTGAATGGAAACAAGGTAAAAGAATGGATGGCGTGGTCTTTTCAACATTATTAGCCGTCCTCAAATTAGGCATGGCGATAAGCGGTGCGATTGTCGGTTGGTCTTTAGGATTAAGCGGTTATGTGGCCCATGCGGAGGTACAAAATTCCACGGCCCTGTACTGTATTATTTCGCTGTTTACCATTATCCCAGGAATACTTTCTCTGTGCGCATTCTCAATGCTGCGCTGGTACAAACTGGATGACAGCACCATGCATGAAATAAATCTTGCCAAACAAAATGCCTGATTATTTAAAGGAGAAATTTATGAGTGAATTAATTAAACACGATAATGCAATCGAGTGGCATTTTGATCGGCAGATATTGAGAATTGAACCCTGGGGAGAAAATAGTTTACGCGTCCGGGCAACTCGCAATAATACTTTCTGCGAAAAACCGTGGGCATTGTTACCTGTAACAGCCCATCATGCCGTCATTGATGAAGGGAAAGAAACCTTAACCATTCGTAATGGCAATATTTCTGCCACCGTTAATACCAAGGGTCAACTCGCCTTTCACAATCAACGCGGTGAGTTGCTGTTAGAAGAGATGTGGCGCCAGCGCTCAACAGTTGGCATTGGTGCGACGGAAAAAAGTCAGGACAAATATATCAGCGCCCTGAAACTGGATGGTCGTGAGTTCAAGCCCAATCCAGGCGGCAAATATCAGCTCACCGTACGCTTCGAATCCGTAGAGGGTGAAATGATTCACGGTATGGGCCAGTACCAACAGCCGTGGCTCGATCTTAAAGGCTGTACGCTTGAGCTGGCACAACGCAACTCCCAGGCGAGCGTCCCTTTCATGCAGTCCAGCCTGGGTTACGGCCTGTTGTGGAATAATCCGGCGATTGGCGAAGCGAGCTTCGCGAAGAACTCGACCCAATGGAAAGCGCTGGTTACCGATGAGATGGACTACTGGATTACCGCAGGCGACACGCCGATGGCCATTACTCGTCAGTACGCTGAGGCGACCGGGAAAACGCCGCCGATGCCGAAATTCGCCACCGGATTCTGGCAATGCAAACTGCGCTACCGCACCCAACAAGAGGTACTTGACGTTGCCCGTGAATACAAGCGTCGCAACCTGCCGCTGTCGGTGATTGTCATCGACTTCTTCCACTGGCCGAATCAGGGAACCTGGTGCTTTGATCCCGTCGACTGGCCCGATCCTAAAGCGATGGTAACGGAACTGCGCGAGATGGGGATTGAAACCATGGTGTCCATCTGGCCAACCGTTGATAGCCGAACCGACAATTACAAGGAGATGAAATCAAAAGGATACCTTGTGACCACCGAACGAGGCGTGTCGGTCAATCTCGACTTTATGGGAAATTGCACCTTTTTCGACGCCACCAATCCGGCAGCGCGTGACTACGTCTGGCAGAAAGTAAAACAAAACTATTACGATGCGGGGATCCGTCTGTTCTGGCTCGACGAAGCGGAGCCAGAATACCGCGCGTATGATTTTGATAACTATCGTTATCACAGCGGCCCCGTTCTGGAAGTGGGCAACAGTTATCCACGCGATTTCGCTCAGGGTTTTTATGAGGGATTGCAGGCGCAAAACGAGCAGGAAATCATTAACCTGGTCCGTTGCGCGTGGGCCGGAAGCCAGCGCTACGGCGTTCTTGCCTGGTCGGGTGATGTCCACTCCTCCTTCCATTCACTGAGAAATCAGCTCGCTGCGGGCCTGAATATGGGTATGGCAGGTATTCCGTGGTGGACCACCGATATTGGCGGTTTCCAGGGCGGAAACATTCATGATCCGGCGTTTCATGAATTGCTGATCCGTTGGTTCCAGTGGGGAGCATTCTGCCCGGTATTCAGGCTGCACGGCTACCGCGACCCGCAAGTCCAGCCGCCAGAGGCATTCCGCGACGGCATTGCACAATGTAATAGCGGCTCGCCGAATGAAGTCTGGAGCTATGGCGAAGAAAACTGCCAGATTATGTCGCACTGGATGCAGGTACGCGAAAACCTTCGCCCGTATATCGACAGCGTTATGGCAGAAGCCAGCCAACACGGTGATCCGGTGATGCGGCCGATGTTCTATCACTATCCACAGCAGGCGAAAAGCTGGCAGACGGAAGATCAATATTTGTTGGGTCAGGATCTTTTGATAGCGCCCGTTATGCATGCCGGGCAACGTCAGCGTGACGTCTGGTTACCGGAGGGGGAAAACTGGATTTCGCTGCAAGGTGAGCGTTATCAGGGAGGTCAGCAGATTTCGGTTCATGCTCCACTGGAGAGTATTCCGGTGTTTATCCGTGAAGGTGCGCAAGTGCAACGTGCACTGCTGAAATAAGCTGTCAATACGGCGGCAATAGCGCCGCCGTATTATGTATTGCGGGAGTTAGCGCTGGAACGGATATACCGCGCCTAAATCTAAGATGCGCGTCAGTTCGTCAAGCGCTTCGCGCCCTTCGCGCAGCAATTGCGGATCCGATAAATCTGCCTGAGTTAACTGGTCACGATACCAGCGATCCACCCAGTTATTGAGCGTGATAAACAGCGTATCGTTCATCATCACCGCAGGGTTTAACGCCTGAAGTTCCGCATCGTTAAGCACCACACGCAGACGTAAACAGGCCGGCCCGCCGCCATTTGCCATGCTTTCACGCAGATCGAACACTTTCAGCTCGCTAATGGGGTTATCCGCTGCAAGCACTTCATTGAGGTAACGCCATACCCCTGCATGCTGGCGTGACTCTTCCGGTAACACCAGAGTCATACTGCCATCTTCACGACTCAGTAACTGACTGTTAAACAAGTACGTGCCTACCGCATCGGCAACGGAAACTTTGCTTGCGGGCACTTCAATGGGGGTAAAGCCCGGCACTCTTTCACGCAACTGCTCATACAGCGCCTGTTGATGCAAAAAAGCCTGCTCGTGGCAGAACAGCACCTGGCGGTTAGACACGGCAATCACGTCATTGTGGAACACGCCCTGGTCAATAACTGCAGGATTTTGTTGGGCGTAAACCACTAAGTCGGGTTTAACCTGGTTAAGTCTTGCCACGGCCTGGCTTGCTTCGAAGGTCTGGCGCGCCGGATAACGTGCCGGAGCCTGTGCAGATTTGGCCTCTTCTCGTCCATAAACAAACAGTTGAGTGGATGGCTCACCATACGCCCCACCGAGACGGTTATGGTTTGCCGCCCCTTCGTCACCAAACATCGCCACTTGGGGCAATGCCGGGTGCACAGAAAAATGGCGTTCGTTGCGGAAAATCGCACGCAATACATTTTCCGTGGTCGGTGCTTCACTGGCGCGATGGAATTTGTTGTTAAGATTCGCCACCGTGAAATGCACTTTGCCATCTAAGCTGTCAGCCGACGGGCAGACGGTCGCTGCGTTTGCCACCCACATAGAAGAGGCGGAACTCACCGCGGACAATAATTGCGGAGCTTGTTTTGCCACTCGCTCAACAATTTGCGCATCGGTGCCGCTAAAGCCCAGCTGGCGCAGCAGCGGTATATTCGGTCTTTCTTGGGGCGCAATAACGCCTTGCGCAAAACCGGTATCCGCCAGCGCTTTCATTTTCAGCAAGCCTTGTTTCGCGGCGAGCTTAGGATTCGAGACGCGGAACTGGTGCTTAGTCGACGCTTCGTTGCCGAACGAGAGCCCGGCGTAATGGTGGGTTAGCCCCACCAGCCCGTCGAAATTGACTTCACGTGTTTTCATGTTTATTCCTCACGGCTGAAATCAAGCCCTGGGCTCAGGGTTGCTGGCAGTGGGAATGACGGGCTTTCCAGTGTCGCCATTGGCCATGCACAGTAATCAGCCGCATACCAGGCGCTGGCACGATGGTTACCCGATGCGCCCACACCACCAAACGGAGCCGCACTGGATGCGCCAGTCAGAGGCTTGTTCCAGTTAACAATCCCGGCGCGGGCTTCAAGCAACAGTTGGTCAAACTGCTCGCGATGCGGCGAAATCAATCCACTTGCCAGCCCATAACGGGTGTCATTGGCCATCGCAATAGCCTGGTCAAAATCGTTATAACGATAGACAGTCAGTAAGGGGCCAAACACTTCTTCATCCGGCACATTATCTACGCCTGTCAGTTCGACAATCCCAGGTGTGAGCAACGAGGTTCCAGCTTTCAGCAGCATCGGCTCAAGCAACGCTTTGCCACCGCGTGCGATATGTTCCTGCCAGCCCGTCAGCACACGTTCAGCGGCCTGCACCGAAATTAACCCGCCGATAAACGGCTGCGGCGTGGCATCCCACGCATCCGGGCGAATACGCGCCGCCACTTCAACCAGACGATGTAAAAACGCATCGCCCTGAGCACCTTGTTTGACCAGCAAACGGCGCGCACAGGTACAACGCTGCCCGGCGGTGACAAACGCCGACTGGATCACCAGATGCACCGCGCCGTCAATATCCTGCGGATCTTCAACGATCAGTGGGTTGTTGCCACCCATTTCCAGGGCGAGGATCTTCTCCGGCTGCCCGGCGAACTGGCGGTGAAGTTGGTAACCGGTATTAGCGCTACCGGTGAACAGTAAACCGTCCAGCGTCGGTTGTTGCGCCAGAGCCTGGCCGGTTTCGCGTCCGCCCTGCACCAGGTTCAGAACGCCTGCGGGAACGCCAGCCTGTTGCCAGAGTTTCATGACCTGCTCGCCAATCAGCGGTGTCAGTTCACTCGGTTTAAATACCAGGGTATTTCCCGCCAGCAGGCCAGGCACGATATGGCCATTCGGCAAATGCCCCGGGAAATTATACGGGCCAAATACCGCCAATACACCGTGTGGACGGTGGCGTAATGTTGCCGCGCCGTCTGGCAAATCTGAGTGTGTTTCGCCCGTGCGGGTATGGTAAGCCTTAATCGAAATGGCGATTTTGTTGATCATCGCCGTAATTTCAGTGGCGGCCTCCCAGCGCGGTTTACCGGTTTCCTGGGAGATGGTGACGGTCAAAGCGTCTTTATTAGCGTCAAGTAAGGTGGCGAACGTTTCAACAATCGCCTGGCGCTCGGCGAATGGGCGTTTTGCCCAGGCAGGAAATGCGGCACGTGCCGCATCACACGCTTGCGTAACCTGCTGCGCATCAGCGGCAATGCCTTCCCATAACAACTCGCCATTCACTGGATTGTGCTTTTGTAGTGCTTCGCCCTGGCCAGAAAGCCATTGTCCATTAATCCACTGAGTCATACTTTTTTCTCCTCGGGGCACAAACGCACCAGTCGTACTTTATCGCCAGTACTGCATTTCAGGGCATCAGCGGTTTTGGCATCCACAATCAGCCGGTCACCTCGCGGATTGGCCTTAATCAGCATGGCGCGGAATTCGTTATATTTTTCATTGGCAACCAGACACATCGGCAGTTCATCGGTCGCCGGTTGTCCAATCACTATTTCAACCAGGCGACTTTTACGGATCGCGCGAACACGGTCGATGTCGCACTCAAGGGTTGGCCCGCCGTCAAAAATATCCACGTAATTGCGATAGCGGAAACCTTCAGCTTCGAGCACCGCACGTGCTGGCGCAGTTTGCGGATGGACTTTACCAATTACCGCCCGCGCTTCGGCTGAGAGGAAATCGGTATAAATAGGATGCTTGGGCATTAACTCAGCGATAAATGCCTTCTGCCCGGTACCGCACAAATAATCTGCGCGGCTAAATTCCATCGAGAAGAAGCGGTTGCCAAGACTTTCCCAGAACGGGGAATGGCCGCGTTCGTCAATCACACCGCGCATTTCAGCGACCACTTTGTCGTTAAAGCGGTCGCGGAAGGCCGCCATAAACAGAAAGCGCGATTTGGATAACAGGTAACCGTTGCCCTCTTTGCGCCAGTCGGCATCGAGAAACAGCGTACAAAGTTCGCTGCTCCCGGTGTGATCGTGACTGAGAAATAGCGTTGGTAACGCGTTGTAGATATTCAGTTCTTTAGATGCATGAACATGCGTGCCGACATGGTAGTTGTACCAGGGGTCGTTTAACCCGACCGCGACCTCAATGGCGCAAATACCCACCACGCGTTCGGTTGAGGTGTCCTCAAGGACAAAAACATAGCCCTGATCGCCTTTTGGCAGGCCACCCTGCCAGGTTTGAATGGAGCGTTCGATACGTGCCGACAGCGTTTTTTCATCCGCAGGCAGCGAGGTCAACCCGCCACCTGTTTTACCCGCCAACGCCAGCAGCCCGGAGATATCGCCGTGCTCAACCGGACGGATAACCATCATGATTGCTCTCCCGCTAAAAAGCGTTCACAAGCGCGCTCAAAACGATCCAACCCGGTTTGCACTTCGGCTTCGCTGACAATTAACGCGGGAGCAAAACGGATCACGTTTGCGCCAGCAATAAGCATCATCAAGCCTTCCTGAGCCGCTGCCTGTAAGATAAGTTTAGCTTTTCCGCTGTACTCTGGTTGAAGCACGCAGCCGATTAACAGGCCCAACCCGCGCACTTCGCTAAACAATTGATGCTTCTGGTTAATCTTGTTCAAACGCTCAACAAACCAGGCGTGACGCTGTTTGACCCCATTAAGGACTTCCGGCGTATTAATAATGTCCATCACACGCCCGGCAACCGCACCCGCCAGCGGGTTTCCGCCGTAAGTGGTGCCGTGGGTACCAACGACCATCACTCTGGCGAATTTGTCCGTGGTCAGCATCGCGCCAATTGGGAAACCGCCGCCTAACGCTTTGGCTGTCGAAAGCACATCAGGCGTGATGCCGTAGTGCATATAGGCGTACAACTCGCCTGTGCGACCCACGCCCGTCTGTACTTCATCGAAAATCAGCACCGCATTGTGGCGGTCACACAGTTCACGTAAGCCTTGCAGGAAGGTTGGATCGGCCGGAACAACGCCACCCTCACCCTGTATCGGCTCAACAATCACCGCGCAGGTATTTTCATTAATCAGTTCGCTGGCAGATTGCAGATCGTTATAAATGGCGTGGCTGATTTGCGGCGGTAACGGCGCAAAATCCTGGGAATATGCTGGTTGCCCGCCTGCCGAAACGGTAAACAGAGTGCGACCATGGAAGGCGTTTTTGAAAGCGACGATACCGCTTTTCTGCGGACCAAAATTATCGTGCGCGTATTTACGTGCCAGCTTCAATGCCGCTTCGTTGGCTTCCGCACCTGAGTTACAGAAGAACACTTTTTCGGCAAAGGTGGCATCAATCAGCTGTTTTGCCAGACGCAGAATCGGCTCGTTGGTGTAGCCGTTGCCGGTATGCCAGAATTTTTCCGCCTGATCGGTAAGCGCTTTGCGCAGTTCAGGATTAGCATGGCCGAGGGCGTTAACCGCAATCCCACCCGCAAAATCGATGTAATCCTTACCTTGCTGATCCCAAAGCGTCGACCCTTCACCACGTACCGGAATAAAAGAAGCTGGGGCATAAACGGGCATCATCCATTCGTCGAAATTCTGGCGGGTAATTGACTGCGACATAGCGACCTCTTCCGGTAAATAAAAAGTTATTTATATGTTAAACAATTGAGTGTTTGCGCTGTAAATGTAGATTGCACGCTTCGTGCCAGCCAGCGATATAAATGCATAACGGAGGGGTGTGGGTGTTAAATCAATGAGTTACAAATTGAAGTCATTCACAAAAAGTGAATAAACAGTGCATAGTTTTATGGTGGCGTATGGATCGCCGCACAAAAATAAGCAATATTATGCACTGGGAAAATTTAATACTGGATTTGTGATCGATGCTGAGATTTGCACAGCGTTTATGCCCCAAAACGGGGCGAAGCGGAACATTCTGGTGCAGATTTTGTATGTGAACAAATGTCAGACCCGTCAGTCTATAGGTCGGATAAACGCCAGCGCCATCCGACACAACAGCGTTAATGGTGGATGACGCTCGCGTTTATCCCCGTACAAAACTATGATCCCCCGGCATTTCTGCCATTTTTCTGCTACCATCCTGCAACATTATTAAGTAACCACGGCAGCGACTTATGAAATTCGTCTCTTTTAATATCAACGGCCTGCGCGCCCGCCCGCATCAACTTGAAGCCATTGTTGAACAACATCAGCCCGACGTTATCGGTTTGCAGGAAACAAAAGTCCATGACGACATGTTCCCGCTCGAAGATGTTGCGAAGCTGGGCTACAACGTCTTTTATCATGGTCAAAAAGGCCATTACGGTGTGGCGCTGTTAACCAAAGAGACACCGATTTCTGTCCGTCGTGGCTTCCCAGGCGACGATGAAGAAGCGCAACGCCGCATCATCATGGCTGAAATTCCTTCGCCTCTCGGCAACCTGACGGTGATTAACGGTTACTTCCCGCAAGGCGAAAGCCGCGACCACCCGACAAAATTCCCGGCAAAAGCGAAATTTTACCAGGATCTGCAAAACTTCCTCGATAGCGAGCTGAAGAAAGACAATCCGGTGCTGATTATGGGTGATGTGAATATCAGCCCGACAGACCTGGATATCGGTATTGGTGAAGATAACCGTAAGCGCTGGTTGCGCACCGGTAAATGCTCTTTCCTGCCGGAAGAACGTGAGTGGATGGACCGCCTGATTAACTGGGGCCTGGTGGATACTTTCCGCCACGCTAACCCCGAAACACAAGACAAGTTTTCGTGGTTTGACTACCGCTCAAAAGGCTTTGATGACAACCGTGGTTTGCGTATCGACCTGTTGCTGGCAAGCCAACCACTGGCTGATCGCTGCATCGCGACCGGTATTGATTACGATATTCGCAGTATGGAAAAACCTTCAGACCACGCTCCGGTTTGGGCTGAGTTTAAGCTGTAAGGAACAACACCACATCCCATGCGTAAGTTACTTTTTGCCACGCTGGTGGTGGTTTTCGTTCTGCTGATTATCTATTTGCCGCCAGGAAGTCTGGCGGCGCTGCAACACTATCAAGCGCAATTTACCCTCTGGCATCAACAACATCCTCTGCAAACGGCGCTCGCTTTCTTCCTGATTTATGTCGTGGTCACCACGCTTTCCATTCCGGGCGCAACGCTTTTGACGTTATTGGCCGGCTCGCAGTTTGGACTGATTCAGGGAACCGTTCTGGTTGCACTGGCTGCCACCTGTGGCGCCACTCTTGCGATGCTAATCAGCCGCTATCTGTTGCGTGACTGGGTACAACAGCGGTTCGCCGCCCCTATGTCGGCGATAAACAACGGTATGGAACGCGAAGGTTTGTACTATCTTTTTGCATTACGGCTCACGCCCGTTTTCCCGTTCTTTTTGATTAATTTGCTGATGGGCCTGACGTCTGTCAAAACGCGACGTTATTTTGCCGTTAGCCTTGTCGGGATGCTGCCTGCGATTGTGGTCTACCTCAATGCGGGCCGCGAATTGAGCAAGCTTCGTACACTGAGCGATATTCTCTCACCCGGCATGATTGTGATGTTTATTTTGTTGGGCTTGTTGCCGCTCGTGTCACGCCGGATTGTCGGGCGATTTCGCAAACATTAATTATTGAGGATTTCACTTTGCGCGGCTTTATTTGCCTGGTTTACACCCTTTTATTCTCACAGCTCTTAAGTGTGAGCGCCTTTGCCAGCAACGCTGACTGGCAAACATTACGCCAGCAGGCAAAAGGCCAGACCGTTTATTTCAACGCCTGGGGCGGCGACCCGGCGGTCAACAGTTATATCGACTGGGTGGCGGGCGAGATGAAACAGCACTATGGCGTGACAGTAAAAGTCGTACGTCTGGCGGATGCGGCCGATGCGGTCAAACGTATTCAGAACGAATACAGCGCCGGGCGTAAAGATAACGGTTCGGTGGATCTGCTGTGGGTCAACGGTGAAAACTTCCATACGCTGAAACAAGCGGGATTGCTAAAAGAAGGCTGGGCGTGGGAGTTACCCAACTGGCGTTATGTCGACCAGAAAAAACCGGTGCGTGAAGATTTCTCCCAACCGACTGACGGCGCCGAAGCGCCCTGGGGAAGCGCACAATTGATGTTTATCGGCAACGCGCAATCGGGTGTGGCTTTCCCGCGCAGCCCGACGGAACTGCTGGCGTTTGCCAATGCGCATCCCGGCAAACTGAGCTACCCTCGCCCACCAGATTTCACCGGTACCGCCTTTATCGAACAGTTGTTGATCGTGTTGACTGGCGATGCGGACGCTTTGCGCCAGCCACCGACTTCAGCAAACTTTCAGCGGGTGACTGCGCCGCTATGGAGCTATTTGGATAAGCTGCATCCGCTGTTGTGGCGCGAAGGCAAAACTTTCCCCACCACGCCTGCCCGGATGGACCGCATGCTGGCTGACGGTGAGTTGCTGATGTCGATGACCTTTAATCCCGCGCATGTCGATAATCTTATTGACCGCAAACAACTGCCCGCTGGTGCACAGGCTTTCGGGTTTGAGCAAGGCATGCTGGGCAACGTCCATTTTGTGACGATCCCTGCCAATGCCCGCGCTCAGGCTGGCGCACAGGTTCTGGCTAACTTCCTGATGTCGCCGCAGGCACAAATTCGTAAGGCCACGCCCGCCGTTTGGGGCGATATGACGATTCTTGCGAGTGCAACACTCCCGCCGCCGCTAGATAGACAACTTGATGCCCAAAAACCTGCCCATCTGCAAACGGTGCCTTATCTTGCAGAGCCGCATGCGGCCTGGGTGAATGCTCTGGAAAAAGAGTGGTTACAGCGCTACGGGGCCCGGTGAACCCTCGCGTGCTGCCACGGATTTTAGCGTGGCTTGCCGTGGGGTCTGTTTTTGCTCCGCTGTTACCCGGTTTGTTATTGATGGCCGCACCTGCCCTCGAACCAAAAATCTGGCAGGCGCTGTGGGCTGATATCCAATGGCCGGGCGCCCTGCTTGCGACGCTAAACTCGACGCTGATAAGTGTCGCGGGTTCACTGGTGTTGTGTCTGATCCTGCTTTGCGGCCTGTGGCCTGCTGCGCGTTGGCAGCGTTATGCCGCGCAACTTCCGTTGCTGCTGGCGTTACCGCACGTCGCCTTTGCCAGCGGTTTTTTGTTCTTATTTGCCGATAACGGCTGGCTGGCACGCTTGTGTGGCGTCTCCTTTCATCCCGATGAAAATGGCATTGGTCTGGGTATTTTGCTGGCCCTCAAAGAGAGCTGGTTTTTACTCTGGATAGCCAGTACGCAGCTTAATTACCAGACTCTTTCCCAACAGCTGACCGTGGCGCAAAGCCTGGGCTATGGCCCGCTACAAAGCCGCATCCGCGTGCTTGTCCCGCAATTATTGCCGCGCCTAAAATGGGCATTACTGGCGGTGGCGGCCTACAGCTTATCCGTGGTGGATGTGGCGATAATTCTCGGCCCGTCAAACCCGCCGACGCTTGCGGTGCTGGCCTGGTCGTGGTTGAGCGATGCCGACCCGCAACGCGTATCTATGGGCCTGTTAACGTCGTTGTTACTCGTCGGACTGTTGGGATTATTTATCGCCTTCGGCCTGGGTTTATGGCGAGGGTTGCGCCGCGCGTTAGGGCATTTTTCCGGTAAACGACATCAACACAACATCCAGCCGCTAGCCTCGGCTTTGGGTTTTATCATGACCGCAACCGGCATCGCAGCGACAGTGATGCTTGCTCTGTGGTCATTCGCCGAAGGCTGGTTTTACCCGGCAATTTTACCCGATACTTTCGCTTTGTCTGGCTGGCAAACCGCCGAATTAACGCCTCTGGGCAGCACACTATTACTGGCGCTGGCGAGCAGTCTGGCAGGCTTGCTGGTGATTATTTTGTGGCTCGAGGGTGGCAATCCGCGTGTTGATTGGTGGCTAGCTTTACCGCTGTTTTTGCCTGCCCTGCCGCTGGTCGCCGGGCAATATCGTATGCTGTTAATTGTGCAACAAGATGGCGGCTGGTTCGGGGTTATCTGGAGCCATTTATTGTGGGTTGTGCCTTATATGCTGTTGGTGGCGCGCCCCGCATGGCAGCAGTTAGATCCCCGTCTGGTTATCACCGCCCGCACCTTTGGCTGGTCGTGGCTGAAGATTCTCTGTTGGGTTAAATTGCCCCTGCTGGCGCGCCCTTTGCTGGCAGCGTTAGCGGTCGGTTTCTCGGTGAGCGTCGCACAATATTTGCCGACGCTGTACGCCGGTGCCGGGCGTTTTACCACGGTCACGACCGAAGCCGTGGCACTGAGCAGCGGTGGCGACCCGCAACAGCAGGCCATTCAGGCACTATTGCAGATGCTGCTGCCAACCATGATGTTTATCATCACACTTCAGGTCAGCCGCCTGCTCGGGCGTCACAGACAAGGATTACGCTAATGCTGTGTGTTAAGGATTGCTCTATTGCCAACGCTTCCCGCTCGCTGATTCACGCGATGAATTTCACCGTGGAGCCTGGTGGAGTGCTGACGCTGATGGGGCCATCGGGTGTCGGGAAATCGACTTTTTTAAGCTGGATGATTGGCGCGTTATCCAGTGAATTTACCGTGACCGGTGAGTTGTGGCTTAACCAGCAACGCCGGGATACGCTACCGACGCAGCGGCGAAATATCGGCATTCTGTTTCAGGATGCGCTGTTATTCGACCATCTGAATGTCGGGCAAAATCTGGCGATGGCGCTTCCGGCGGCGATTAAAGGACGCGAACACAGGCAACATCACGTGGAGCAGGCGCTGGAAAACGCACAGTTAGCGAATTATTCCCGCCGCGACCCGGCAACCCTGTCCGGTGGCGAACGCGCACGGGTTAGCGTGTTGCGCGCCCTGCTGGCCCAACCCGAGGCGCTGCTGCTCGACGAACCTTTCTCGCGTCTCGATCAAACCTTACGCGAGCAATTCCGCCAGTTCGTCTGGCAACAAGTTGAGCAATTAGCCATTCCGGTGGTGCTGGTCACGCACGATGCGCAGGATATCCCCACGAACGGCCAGGTGATGACGCTCTAGCCCGAATATGCGATAACGCAAAGAAATGTGTGATGAATTGGCGCAACATAGCCGCTCTTTTTTCCCCCTCTTTTCAGGTTATAAGATGAAACGTGTTTCTCAACTGACCGCCGCCTTGATGTTATCTGGGTTGGCACACATGGCAATCGCTGCAAATCAGCCAACTCAGATGAATTTTTCCACCCTTCAGGCGCAACACGGCGTCGTGATTGATACGCGTCCAAGCGCGTTTTATAACGGCTGGCCGCAAACCATGAACGGAGTCGGTGGTCATGAACCTGCCGCACTTAATTTATCGGCCAGTTGGTTAGGCGTGATGAATGACGAGCAACTGCAACTTTGGGCAAAACAGCACAGTATTGCACCCGATAGTCTGATTGCGCTGTACGGCCAAAGTAACGAGACAAAAGCAGTGAAAGCGCGCCTGTCGAAACTGGGTTATCAGCACATTGCTTTGCTGTCTGATGCCCTGCAACAACCGGCACGTTTGCAGAAAATGGCCCATTTCGAGCAACTGGTTTATCCGCAGTGGTTGCATTCTCTAATGCAGAATAAAGCCGTTGCGGCAAAACCTGCGGGCGAAGTCAAAATCATCGAAGCCGCCTGGGGCGCGCCGAAACAGTATCTGCTTAGCCATATTCCCGGTGCTGATTACATCGATACCAACGACATCGAAAGCGAGCCGTTGTGGAATAAAGTGTCTGACGAGAAGCTGAAAGCCTTGCTGGCAAAACACGGGATCCGTCATGACACGACGGTGATTATGTACGGTCGTGATGTTTATGCTGCGGCACGTGTCGCACAAATTCTGCTGTATGCGGGTGTGAAAGATGTGCGTTTGCTGGATGGCGGCTGGCAGAGTTGGTCTGATGCCAAATTGCCTGTCGAGCGCGGTCTGCCAGACGAGGTTAAACCGGCAGCAGATTTTGGTGCGCCAATTCCGGGTCAGCCACAGCTGATGCTCGATACTGAACAAGCACGCGGGCTGTTAGGCCGCAAGGATGCGTCGCTGGTGAGTATTCGTTCATGGCCAGAGTTTATCGGTACGACCAGCGGCTATAGCTACATCAAGCCAAAAGGTGAGATTGCCGGTGCACGTTGGGGCCATGCGGGTTCTGACTCAACACATATGGAAGATTTCCATAATCCAGATGGCACTATGCGTTCTGCTGATGACATCGCGGCGATGTGGAAGAGCTGGAATATTACCCCCGATCAGCATGTCGCGTTTTACTGTGGTACCGGCTGGCGCGCGTCAGAAACCTTTATGTATGCCCGTGCCATGGGGTGGCAGAATGTGAGCGTCTACGACGGCGGTTGGTACGAGTGGAGCAGTAATCCGAAAAACCCGGTTGTGACGGGTGATCGTAAGCCAGAGTAACGTGTAAATTTTGGCGGTTAATCCGCCAAAAGAAAACGGTGGATGACGCTATCGCTTATCCACCTTGCTTAGCGTCTCATACCCACTCCACACCCGCGTAAACGTCGTCATCCAGCACAACGCACCGAACACCCACGCGAACCAAACGAACCACTGTGGGAGGAGGCAACTGAGCACAAACAACGCGATGGTTTCGGTGCCTTCCGTCAGCCCACCGAGATAGTAAAACGATTTGTGCGCGTAACCTGGGTTATCGAGCTGATGCTTTTGCGCCACTGCGGCAAAGGCAAGAAAACTACTGCCGGTGCCGATAAACGCAAACAGCAGCCAGCCTCCGGCCAACGCATTTTGCATCGGGTCGGCAAGAATAAAACCAAACGGCACCAGCGCATAAAACAAAAAATCCAGCGCAATATCGAGAAAGCCGCCGGCATCAGTCAGGCCACGGCGTCGCGCCAGGGCTCCGTCTAAACCATCAAACAAGCGGTTCAACACAATCGCGACCAGTGCTGCGCCATACCATTGCAGCGCTAAAAACGGCAACGCGAGCACACCGATGGCAAAGCCAATCAGCGTCAGGCCATCGGGTGTTATTGAGGGTTTATCCAGCGTTTTTGCCAGCCGCCCAAGCAGCGGTTTAACACGGGGATGAAGATAGCTGTCAAACATGAGGCTGTTTCCCAGGCTGGTTTACGCATAAGCCTTGCGCCGGAATATCCAGTGCCGCATTAAAGCGAGCGGACAGGTTCTGAAATGCAATCAGCGCCGTGAGTTCGGTCAGCGTTTTGTCATCAAAATGGCCTTTTAGTTCGGCTTTTAGCGCATCACTGATGAGTGGCGGCGTGGCGGTCATTGCATCCGCATAAGCCAGTGCAGCCTGCTCTTCAGGGGTAAACAGTGTTTCTTCACGCCAGTTAGCAACCGCCAGCACTTTATCCATCGAACCGCTGCGCTCTGCCAGTCGCAGGCTATTGGCATCAATACAAAATTCGCAGCAGCATTGTTGGGACACGCGCGTCATTACCAGCGAGCGGACTACCGGGTCGATGCCAGAGCGTCGTCTTTCGAGGAACCCGACAAACAGCGCCACCAGCCAGAACAGATACGGAAAACGTCCCCACCAGCGCGTCGGGTTCAGTACCGAGCCGAAATGTTTTTCCTGCATGGCGACAATGGGCCGTAAACTGGCGGGCAACGCGTCAAGCGGCGCGACCCAAGGGGTGCTGTTTTTCGTCTTCATTCTCGAAGGTCTTCAGATAATCTTTGGTGGCGCGTATTATGCCACGCCCATAGACAAAGAACGGATTGGTATCATGAAAACCATTGATGTGGTTGCGGCAATCATTGAGCAGCACGGTAAAATTTTGCTCGCACGTCGCCCGGAAACTGGCGATCAAGCCGGTTTATGGGAGTTTCCTGGCGGTAAGGTCGATGCGGATGAATCGCAACCGGCAGCCCTGGCGCGGGAACTTGAAGAAGAGCTGGCGATTAAAGCGGTAATTGGCGAATACGTTGCCAGCCATGAGCGGGAAGTGTCCGGGCGAATCATTCGTCTGCATGCCTGGCATGTGAGTGAATTTAGCGGGGAGTTAACGGCACTTTGCCACAGTGAACTGGTCTGGTGTTTACCTGCCGAAGCGTTTGATTACGCACTTGCTCCGGCAGATATTCCCTTGCTGGAAGCGTTTATGGTTTTACACGCCGCCAGACTAAAGGATTCGTGCTGAGGGTTTTCTCGTCACGCTGGCATTGCAGTAACACACCGCCATCGGCTTTCACCACCGCCCCTTCAGAATAGTTTTGATCCTGGTAGATGCAGCACTGGCTGCACGGCGCCGCTCTTTGCCCCTGAGTGCTGAACACTTCTGGAGGCACCGAAATGTCTACTTGCGGATCAAGACGCTGCGCCATCGCCGGCAGGTTCACCATCAGCACCACGGCGGCGGCGAGCAGGTTTTTTTTTCGCATCATCACTTCCCTCTTTTTTAGCCCATTGCTTGCGCGGCTTTTTCTGCTCTTCAGGCGCTTTCACCCCTTTGAAGGCATGATGCACCGGTTTGGTTCGCGCCTGGTGAATCAGGTCATACAACGTTTGCACCAGCGGCTGCATGAAGTCCTGATAGCGACACTGCTTTTCACTGATTTGCGTCAGCGTCGATTCCCACTGCGCTGTCATATCTGGCCGTGCCGCCAGTTCTGGCAGCGAATGAATCAATGCTCGCCCGGCGTCTGATGAATGAATATACCGCCCTTTCTTCACCAGGAAGGTACGCTTAAACAGCAGCTCGATGATGCCCGCGCGGGTCGCTTCTGTTCCGAGACCGTCCGTCGCACGCAGGATCTTTTTCAGATCTTTATCCTGCACAAAACGGGCAATCCCGGTCATGGCTGAAAGCAATGTCGCATCGGTGAAATGACGAGGTGGCTGAGTCTGACGCTCGTTCACTTCGCCTTTTTCACACAGCAACTCATCACCTTTGGCCACCACCGGCAACGGCGTGCCGTCGTTCTCTTCATCGCGCTCTTTACTGCCCAGCAGCGTGCGCCAGCCAGCTTCCGCAAGGAAGCGCGCCTTCGCGTTAAATTTACCGCCAGCAATATCGAGATCGATGGTGCATTTGCGGAACACCGCATCAGCACAGAACTGCATTAAGTATTGTCGGGCGATCAGGTTGTAAACTTTAGATTCATTTTCAGAAAGCGAGATAGACGAGCTACGCGCGGTGGGAATAATCGCGTGGTGGGCATCGACTTTTTTGTCATCCCAACAGCGGTTACGCAGATCGGTATTCAGCGCGGGCTGCGGGAATAAATCAGGCTGATGCACGCTAATGGCATTCAGTACCGCGTGGCGACCGGCAAAATGTTCATCCGGTAAGTAGCGGCTATCCGAGCGCGGGTAAGTGATCAGCTTGTGGGTTTCATACAATTTCTGGCAGATATCCAGTACGTTCTGCGCACTTAGTCCAAAACGTTTAGCCGCCTCAATTTGCAAACTAGAGAGCGAGAACGGCAGCGGCGCGACTTCTGATTCCCGTTTATCATTATAGGCTGTAACGATAGCCGGCTGGCCGCCGATGCGGTTCACCACATGCTCCGCCAGCGGACGATGCAACAAGCGCCCTTCTTCATCCTGATACGGCTCGCAGGATTCGCTCGGCTGCCAGGTGGCGACAAAACGTTCATCGGCTGGCGTGACGATATGCGCCTTCACTTCAAAGAAATCTTTGGCGACGAAATTCTCGATTTCTTCATCACGACGCACTACTAACCCGAGCACCGGCGTTTGCACGCGTCCGACGGAGAGCACGCCCTGATAACCCGCGTTGCGACCCAAAATGGTGTAAGCGCGGGTCATATTGATGCCGTAAAGCCAGTCCGCACGCGCACGGGCAAGGGCTGAAACACACAAAGGGATAAATTCACTGTTAGCGCGCAGACGCGAAATCGCACGTTCCACAGCCTGCGGGTTGAGATCGTTTATCAGACAGCGTTGCACCTGCTGGCGCTTTTCCGGCGCCAGTTGCAAGTAGTCGAGCACTTCATCCACCAGCAGTTGCCCTTCGCGATCCGGGTCACCTGCGTGAACCACTTCGTCGGCTTGCACGAGCAACTTTTTGATGGCGTTAAGTTGCTTGGTCACCGACGGGCGTGGCTGCAACTGCCATTTTTCCGGCACAATCGGCAAGTCAGCGAGATTCCAGCGCGCAAAGCGTGCGTCATATGCATCCGGCTGAGCCTGTTCCAGCAAGTGACCGATACACCAGGTCACAACTTGCCCGTTACCACACTCAATGAACCCATCACCCCGACGATGAGGTTTGGGTAGCACGTCAGCAATAGCGCGAGCGAGGCTGGGTTTTTCGGCAATAAACAGACGCATCCGACTAACGAATCTCAATCATCGGGCGGCCACCGCGAGCGGATTTAAGCTCCCCAATGGCAGTCAGTTTGATGCCATTTTTTTCCGCGACCGCAGCAACCGCGGCTTCCGCACCCTCTTCAACCGCCAGCAGCAAGCCGCCAGACGTTTGCGGGTCGCACAGCAAATCACGTTGTGCTTCGGTCATTTCGCCCATCAGGTAGCCGTAGCTGGCGAAGTTACGCGCGGTACCGCCTGGCACACAGCCCTGGGCGATGTAGGATTCAACGTCCGGCAATTTAGGGACTTTATCGAACCAGATTTCGGCCTGAACCGCGGCACCCTGGCACATTTCGCTCAGGTGGCCCAGCAGACCAAAACCGGTGACATCGGTCATCGCGGTCACGCCTTCGATATCAGCAAACTCAGCGCCCGGCTTATTGAGCTGACACATGACTTCTGCCGCAAGGCCGTAGTGTTCTGGTTTAAGGAGCGATTTTTTCTCAGCGGTGGTCAACACGCCGATGCCCAGAGGCTTGGTGAGGAACAGTTTGCAGCCCGCCGTGGCGGAGCTGTTTTTCTTCACGCGGTCGGTTGGCACAATACCGGTGACCGCAAGGCCAAAGATAGGCTCTGGCGCGTCGATGGAGTGGCCGCCCGCGAGAGAAATCCCCGCCTGCTGGCAAACGAACCGTCCGCCTTCTATGACTTTACGCGCGATTTCAGGCGCCAGAGTGTTGACAGGCCAGCCGAGAATAGCGATAGCCATAATCGGTTTGCCGCCCATCGCATAGATGTCGCTGATAGCGTTAGTGGCAGCAATGCGCCCGAAGTCGAAGGGGTCATCGACAATCGGCATAAAGAAGTCGGTGGTGCTAATGACGCAAGTGCCGTTGCCCAGATCGTAAACCGCCGCGTCATCACTGGTTTCGTTGCCAACCAGTAAGTTGGGATCGACAAATTTAGCCTGCTCAGATTGCAGAATAGTTTGTAAAACTTTCGGGGAAATTTTGCAGCCGCAACCAGCTCCGTGGCTGTACTGCGTCAAACGAACGGTTGGCTCACTCATGGACGACTCCTGGTCACTACCCGTCATACTTCAAGCTGCTGGTGCGTTGACTGCAACTCGAATTATTTAGCGTATAAACAAAAATTGAGTGTACATGGTAGCGCTCAAATGGGTCTGGAGTAAGTCTGTGTGTCTGAATTGCCCCATTACCGGTCACAATCCAGACAGCTTTTGCGCGTTTGCTTAGAATTTAGTCACAAACGGAGTGATGTCCGGCACACTGACAGTGGTAGAAGCTTTGAGTTGCGGCGTGCCCAGATACAAGAAGCCCACCACTTCGTCCTGCTCACGGCAATGTAGCGCTTCACGCACCGCTTCGCTTTCTGTCCAGATACCGGTGCGCCAGATGCCATTGTAGCCCTGCGCCACTGCCGCCATCTGCATCGCCATTACTGCACAACCCGCAGAAACCACCTGCTCCCAGACCGGAACTTTGTGGTTGTCATCACAATGCGCGACAACAGCAATAATCATCGGTGCGCGAAAGGGTGCAGTACGCGCTTTTTCGATGCCCTTTTCGTCCAGACCTTCAGCAATGGCTGAAGTTTCCAGCACGTGACTGAAGCGTTCACGACCTTCGTTTTCGATGACGATAAACCGCCACGGCTGCAGAGTGCCATGGTCAGGCGCACGCATACCGGCACGAATAATATTTTCCAGCACTTCACCTGCTGGAGCGGGTTCTGCGAGTCTTGACGCGCTACGGCGGTTAAGAAGTAGTTCAAGTGCATCCATTTGATAACTCCTGTCATGATTTTAATCTGCGAAACTAACATATACCCAGGCTAACTCAGTAGATTTTGTTACAGCGCAGGGGAGATTTCCTACTGACATTTGCCCTGGGGGTAATTAGGATAGCAAGCACTTAAGTTGTCATTATTTCTTTACCCCACTCATTCAGGTTGCATCACGAAGTAGGATGGGTAGAGATACGGAGAATACATGCGCACCATCGGGCGAGTTATTGCCGGCTTTTTTAAGTGGACATGGCGTCTGCTTAACTTTATTCGAGAGTTTATTCTCAATCTATTTTTAGTGCTGCTGGTACTGGTTGGCGTGGGGATCTGGATGCAGATTAACAGCGCCCCGGCAGAGCCTGCGCGCGGCGCCTTACTGCTGGATATCACCGGCGTGGTGGTCGATAAGCCTTCTGTCAGTAATAAATTGGGCGTGATTGGCCGTCAGTTGCTGGGGGCAAGTTCTGACCGTTTACAGGAAAACTCACTGTTTGATGTGGTCGATACGATTCGCCAGGCGAAAGACGACCGCAACATCACCGGTATTGTGCTGGATTTAAAAGAGTTTGCCGGTGCCGATCAACCGTCGATGCAGTACATCGGTAAAGCGTTGCGTGAATTCCGTGACAGCGGTAAGCCGGTCTATGCCGTGGGCGACAGCTATAACCAGGGGCAATATTACCTGGCGAGTTTCGCCAATAAAATTTGGCTCTCCCCACAAGGGATGGTCGATTTACACGGTTTCGCCACCAACTCGATGTACTACAAAACGCTGCTCGATAAGTTGAAGGTCTCGACACATATCTTCCGCGTCGGGACGTATAAGTCTGCCGTCGAGCCGTTTATTCGTGATGATATGTCCCCTGCTGCCCGCGAAGCGGATAGCCGCTGGATTGGTGAGCTTTGGCAAAACTATCTGGGAACCATCGCTGCGAACCGTCAGATTACGGCTCAGCAAGTGTTCCCTGGAGCACAACCGTTGCTCGATAGCCTGCAAAAACTCGGTGGCGATACCGCAAAATATGCGCTGGATAACAAACTGGTTGATGAACTGGCCAGCAGCGCGACGGTTGATAAAGCGATGGTGAAGCAGTTCGGCTGGAATAAAGATAACAAAGATTTCAGCTACACCAGCATGTATGACTACGTGGTGAAAAAGCCGACTGAGAAAGGTGATTCCATTGCGATAATCCTCGCCAATGGCGCCATCATGGACGGTCAGGAAACACCGGGACAGGTCGGGGGTGACACGACTGCCCTGCAAATTCGCGAAGCGCGTCTTGATCCTAAAGTGAAGGCGATTGTTCTGCGCGTAAACAGCCCTGGCGGCAGTGTTAGCGCATCAGAAGTCATTCGTGATGAACTGCAAGCCGCACGCGAAGCCGGTAAACCGATTGTGGTATCAATGGGTGGCATGGCGGCATCCGGCGGTTACTGGATTTCCACTCCAGCCGATTATATCGTCGCAAGCCCGAACACCCTGACCGGTTCTATCGGTATCTTTGGTGTGATTAATACCGTGGAAAATAGCCTCGACTCGATTGGTGTTCATACTGATGGCGTGGCTACGTCTCCATTGGCTGACGTGGCAGTGACGAAATCGTTGCCGCCGGAAGTCCAGCAGATGATGCAGTTGACTATCGAAAATGGCTATAAGCGCTTTATCACGCTGGTCGCTGATTCCCGCAAAAAAACGCCTGAGCAAATTGATGCCATCGCCCAGGGTCATGTCTGGACAGGCCAGGATGCAAAAGCTAACGGTCTGGTGGATAGCCTCGGTGATTTCGACGATGCCGTTGCTAAAGCTGCTGAACTGGCGAAGCTGAAAAGCTGGCATCTGGACTTCTGGCAGGATGAGCCGAGCTTTATCGATATGGTCTTCGACAGCATGAGCGGTTCAGTTCGCGCCATGTTGCCGCAAGCGTTGCAGGCGTATTTGCCCGCACCGTTGGCGGATGCGGCTCTGGCTGTAAAAGCGCAAAACGATAAGTTTGGCACCATGAATGACCCGCAAAATCGCTATGCCTTCTGCCTCACCTGCGGTGATGTGCGATAATTCATAACTTGTAAGGTGGATGGGTGTTACCCCATCCACCGCTTTTTGCGGGTGTCACTGTATTTACCCGCACTTCATTGCTGATGTGAAACCATTCCATGCAAAAAAAATCCATCTACGTTGCCTACACCGGCGGTACCATCGGTATGCAGCGTTCAGAACACGGTTACATTCCTGTCTCAGGTCACCTCCAACGTCAACTGGCTTTGATGCCGGAATTCCATCGCCAGGAAATGCCTGATTTCACCATTCACGAATATCAGCCGCTGATGGACTCTTCCGACATGACCCCGGAAGACTGGCAGCACATTGCCGATGACATCAAAGCGCATTACGACGAGTACGACGGTTTCGTGATCCTTCACGGCACCGACACCATGGCATTTACCGCCTCGGCGCTGTCATTTATGCTCGAAAACCTCGGCAAACCGGTGATCGTGACGGGCTCGCAGATCCCTTTAGCTGAGTTGCGTTCTGACGGGCAAATTAACCTGCTCAACTCGTTGTACATCGCGGCCAACTTCCCGATTAACGAAGTGACGCTGTTCTTTAATAATCGCCTGTATCGCGGCAACCGCACCACCAAAGCTCATGCCGACGGGTTTGATGCGTTTGCTTCACCGAATCTTGCGCCGTTGCTTGAAGCCGGGATCCACATTCGTCGTCTGAATACCCCAGCCGCACCTCATGGTGAAGGTGAGTTGATCGTTCACCCGATAACGCCACAGCCCATTGGCGTCGTCACCATTTATCCGGGGATCTCTGCTGATGTGGTGGGCAATTTCTTACGCCAGCCAGTAAAAGCGTTGATTTTGCGTTCTTATGGTGTGGGTAACGCCCCGCAGCACGGCGCGTTTCTCAAAGAGTTACAGGAAGCCTGTTCACGCGGCATTGTGGTGGTAAACCTGACGCAATGTATGTCCGGAAAAGTGAATATGGGGGGTTACGCCACCGGTAATGCGCTGGCTCAGGCGGGCGTGGTGAGTGGCTTCGATATGACGGTAGAAGCGACACTGACTAAACTGCACTATCTGCTCAGCCAAAATCTTGATGCACAGACTATTCGCGAGGCGATGTCGCGTAACTTACGCGGCGAACTCACCCCTGACGAATAAGGAGAGGCCATGAAACGCGCATTATTAATGGTAGATTTACAGAATGATTTTTGCGCCGGTGGCGCGCTTGCTGTGCCGGAAGGTGATAGTACGATTGATGTAGCGAATGCATTAATGAGCTATTGCAAAGCACGCGGCGACGCAGTTTTAGCCACCCAGGACTGGCATCCCGCAAACCATGGCAGTTTTGCCAGTGTGCAAAAAACTGAGCCCTATACCCAAGGAAAACTCGACGGACTGAGACAAACCTGGTGGCCGGTTCACTGTGTGCAAAACAGCGCCGGGGCGGAACTCCATCCTCTGCTAAATACGCAGGAAATCGATGCGGTTTTCCAGAAGGGTGAACATCCACTCGTGGATAGCTACAGCGGTTTTTTCGACAATGGACATCGCCAGAAAACGCAGCTCGACGACTGGTTATTCCGTCACGAGGTTAAGCACCTCATTGTGATGGGTCTGGCAACGGATTATTGCGTTAAGTTTACCGTGCTCGACGCCCTGTCGCTGGGTTATGAAGTCACGGTTATCACCGATGGTTGCCGTGGCGTGAATTTGCATCCACAAGATAGCCTGCGGGCGTTCCAGGATATGTCCGCCGCTGGCGCAACCTTGATGACGCTGGCTGATTTCACCTACTAATTCTCTCCCGGGCGTGTAAGCGCCCTTCCCCTTTTTTCGATTCCGCTCTCATTCTCAACTTTTAATGCTCGCTCATTTTTGAGAGCGCTCTCATAATCAAGTTGCTTATTAATACAGCATTTTAGCTGTGTTTCTTATTAGCCTTCCGTCCCCCGGGCTTCGGCAGGTTTTATCAATATTGCTCGTCAAAGAGGAAATGCCTGATGGTCTTTACGCGTAAACTGCTGCCGCTTCTGGCAGTGATACAAATCGCTTGTGCCGGTGCGGCTCATGCAAGCTCATACCTGTCAGTTGGTTACTTTAATGGCGGTGGCGATGTCACCGCAGGGCCTGGCGGAGATATCGATAAACTCGATGTGCGCCAGATAACCCATCTCAACTACTCCTTCGGCCTGATTTACAACGATGAAAAAGATGAGACAAACACGGCGTTAAAAGAGGCGGCTAAGCTGCACCAAATCTGGCTGTCGCCGAAAGTCATGTCGGACCTCGAAAAAATCCCTGCCCTGCGCAAACAGAATCCACAACTGAAAGTTCTGCTTTCGGTGGGTGGCTGGGGTGCACGTGGTTTCTCAGGTGTCGCAGCTACCCCGGAAAACCGTGCGGTGTTTATCCGCTCGGCACAGGAAATTATCGCTAAGTATGGTCTGGATGGCATCGATCTGGACTGGGAATATCCGGTGAATGGCGCATGGGGTCTGGTTAATAGCTTGCCGGAAGACAAAGCCAACTTCACCTCCCTACTCAATGAACTGCGCAGCGCGTTAGGCAAAGAAAAATTGCTGACCATTGCGGTGGGCGCAAACGTGAAAAGCCCCGTGGAATGGGTGGATGTCAAAGCCATTGCTCCAGCGCTGGATTACATCAACCTGATGACCTACGACATGGCGTACGGCACACAGTATTTCAATGCCAATTTGTATGATTCAAAAACCTGGCCGACCGTGGCTGCCGCCGACAAATACAGCGTCGATTATGTGGTCAATAACTACCTCAAAGCCGGACTGAAACCCGCACAGTTGAACCTGGGTATTGGTTTTTATGGCCGCGTTCCTAAGCGGGCAACCGAACCGGGTATTGACTGGGACAAAGCCGATGCGGCTAAAAACCCGGTGACTCAACCCTACTTCGGTGCGCCAGAGAAAGCCGTGTTCATGTCATTTGGTGTGGATCTCACCAAAGACAGTTACCTGAAGTACAACGATATTGTGAGCAAGATGCTGAACGATCCACAAAAACGCTTTACCGAGCAGTGGGATAACGACGCTCAGGTTCCGTATCTGACGATGAAATCAGCCGAGGGCAAAGACCTGTTTGCGATCTCTTACGAAAACCCACGATCGGTTGCAATCAAAGCGGAGTACATCAAAGCGAAAGGCCTGGGAGGTGCGATGTTCTGGGAGTATGGCGCGGATGACAACAACCAGTTGGCCAAAGCGTTAGCCAAAGATTTAGGCATTAAAACCGAGCATTAACGTCGTCATTAGGCGGGTGACCTACTCGATCTGTCCCCTCCCCCGTTGGGAGAGGGTTAGGAAGAGGGGGAAATGACGATACCTGAGCGGTATATTGCCATCAGGTTATGGTCCCCCTCATCCCGACCTTCTCCCTCAGGAGAAGGAGAAAAACAACGAATTAGAGCTTCACCGTCACAATGGGGGCGGGCTCAATACCGAAGTCGGCCTTGAGTTGCTGCTTACTCTTCATCACGATATTGCCATCAGTGCCAATGGTCATATGCTGCGGGTCAGTGTTATGGCGAGTCTGCCACATCATCACCAGCTGCAGACTGTTCTCTTTTTGATCGGGTGTCAGTGCCACACCGTCAGGCCATTTCCCCAGCTCAACGGCAGTCACCAGACGTTGATAAACTTCCGGTGTCATCGTGTCTAACATTTCATCCAGGTTCATCATGCGGCAAGTTCCTGTGGAATAATTTGCTGAATCGATTTTTCAGCCTTCGGTTTGTTCACCGTTTTGATCATCGGTGAAGTTCAACGACGCTGAGTTTACGCAGTAACGCTCGCCTGTCGGCTGCGGGCCATCCGGGAAAACGTGCCCCAAATGCGCTTCACAGTGACTGCAACGAATTTCAATCCGCTCCATACCGTGTGAGAAGTCCTTGATATAGCGAATCGCGCTGTCACTCACGGGCTCGTAAAAGCTAGGCCAGCCGCACCCTGAGTCATACTTGGAGTCTGACTTAAACAGGGGCGCATCACAGACCAGACAGTGATAGACACCTTCACGCTTGTTGTGCAGAAGACGCCCGGAAAACGGTGGCTCAGTGCCATGTTTCTGGGTGACATAAAACTGCATCTCATTGAGGTTTTTCTTCGATAAATCAGGAGGTAATTGGTTAGCCATATGCGTACATCTCGGGCAGTGGGTACTGTGACTGATAACAGCATGATTCTAACAAATAATTAACAACACCGTGCGGTTTTTTGTTCTAAACTTAGCCCTGAATTTCCGGCTCAGCGCTATTTGTGATCGCTGTCACATTCTTGTTGGAATTGATCTTTAAAATTCCTCGCATCGTCCCCATATGGCTAAAGAGCCAAAAGGGAAGCGCGAGGCGGTTCAGTCGTTCAAATGATGTCCATAGGATTGATTTGTCGCAATGATTGACACGATTCCGCTTGACGCTGAGTAAGGTTTTTGTAATTTTACAGGCAACCTTTTATTCACTAACAAATAGCTGGTGGAATATATGACTATCAAAGTAGGTATCAACGGTTTTGGCCGTATCGGCCGTATTGTTTTCCGTGCTGCTCAGGAACGTTCTGACATCGAGATCGTTGCAATCAACGACCTGTTAGACGCTGAATACATGGCTTACATGCTGAAATACGACTCAACTCACGGTCGTTTCAACGGCACTGTAGAAGTCAAAGACGGCCACCTGGTTGTTAACGGCAAAACTATCCGTGTTACCGCAGAACGTGACCCGGCTAACCTGAAATGGAACGAAGTTAACGTTGACGTAGTTGCTGAAGCAACTGGTCTGTTCCTGACAGACGAAACCGCTCGTAAGCACATCACCGCTGGCGCGAAAAAGGTTGTTCTGACTGGTCCTTCTAAAGACAGCACTCCTATGTTCGTTCGTGGTGCTAACTTCGAAAAATATGCTGGCCAGGATATCGTTTCTAACGCATCTTGCACCACTAACTGCCTGGCTCCACTGGCTAAAGTTATCAACGACAACTTCGGTATCGTTGAAGGCCTGATGACCACTGTTCACGCAACTACCGCTACTCAGAAAACTGTTGATGGCCCGTCTCACAAAGACTGGCGCGGCGGCCGCGGCGCAGCTCAGAACATCATCCCTTCTTCTACCGGTGCTGCTAAAGCTGTAGGCGTTGTACTGCCAGAGCTGAACGGTAAAATCACTGGTATGGCGTTCCGCGTTCCAACTCCAAACGTGTCTGTTGTTGACCTGACCGTTCGTCTGGAAAAAGCGGCGACCTACGAAGAAATCAAGAAAGCAATGAAAGCGGCTTCTGAAGGCGCAATGAAAGGCGTTCTGGGTTACACCGAAGACGACGTTGTTTCTACTGACTTCAACGGCGAAATCTGTACTTCTGTGTTCGATGCTAAAGCTGGTATCGCACTGAACGACAAATTTGTGAAACTGGTTTCCTGGTACGACAACGAAACTGGCTACTCTCACAAAGTACTGGATCTGATTGCTCACATCTCCAAATAAGTTGAGATGAGCTATTAATCCTGAAGGGCGACTGTGGTCGCCCTTTTTTTTCGCCTTTGATCGATAGGTTGAACAAATGATTAATAAAATTTTTGCCCTTCCGGTTATTGAACAAATCACCCCTTCCCTGTCACGCCGTCAGATTGACGAGCTGGAAGTTATCGTGGTTGACCATCCACAAGCTCGCGGCTCTGTGACTTTGCAAGGTGCGCACCTTCTGTCGTGGAAGCCTGCTGGTGAAGAAGAAGTGCTGTGGTTGAGCGACAACACGCCGTTCCAGAACGGTAAAGCTATCCGCGGTGGCGTGCCAATCTGCTGGCCATGGTTTGGCCCTGGTGCGCAAGCAGATCTGCCAGCACACGGTTTTGCCCGTAACCTGCCATGGACACTGAGCGCGCACAATGAAGATGAAAGCGGCGTCTCTTTGACCTTCGAGCTACAGAGCAGCGATGCGACACGTCAGTTCTGGCCACATGAATTTACCCTGTATGCACGTTACAAGCTGGGTAAAACCTGTGAGATGGAGCTAGAAGCGCACGGCGAATTTGATGTTAACTCTGCGCTGCATACTTATTTCAACGTGGGCGATATTGCCGATGTGAAAGTCAGCGGGCTGGGCAACAAGTATATCGATAAAGTGCTGAATGCCTCTGAAGGCCAGTTGACCGACGGCGTGCAGACCTTCCCGGATCGCACTGACCGCGTTTATCTGCAGCCAGAAGAGTGCAGCGTTATCCATGACGCGAGCCTGAATCGCACTATCGACGTTATCCATCACCATCACATCAACGTGGTTGGCTGGAACCCAGGCCCGGCGTTATCTGCTTCTATGGCAGATATGCCGGACGATGGTTACAAGACTTTCGTGTGTGTTGAAACTGCCTGCGCCAGCGCAACGCAGAAAGCAACCGCTGACAAGCCTGCGCGTTTAGCAGCGACCCTGCGTGTTGCGAAAAAAGCTTAAACCATATCTAAAGGCGTTTTACGGCCCGGTGCCGGGAACGCCTTTTCCATTATGTCGACTTCATCCTGACTCAACTCAATATCCAGCGCTGCCGCATTCTCTGCTACATGCGCCACACTGCCCGCTTTTGGAATCGCAATCACCCCTTCATGATGAATGACCCACGCCAGCAGCAGTTGCGCGACGGTCACCCCTTTTTGCTGCGCAAGCGTGTTTAGCGCCGGATGGTTCATCAATCCACTGCGCAAGCGACCCGCCTGGGCTAACGGGCAATAGGCCATTACCGGTATATTTTGCTGCTGACACCAGGGAAGCAGGTCATATTCAATACCTCGCGAGGCAAGATGATAGAGCACCTGATTGGTCGCACATTCCTGCCCACCCGCAATGCCTGATAACTCCTGCATATCCGCGTAGTCGAGGTTCGACACACCCCAACGGCGAATCTTGCCCTGTTGTACTAGTTTCTGCATGACGCTGACGGTATCTTCCAGCGCAATGTCACCGCGCCAGTGTAGCAAGTAGAGATCGAGATGGTCCGTTTTCAGCCGTTTCAGGCTCTCCTCACAGGCCAGGATTGCGCTCTGTCCTGCGGCATTCCACGGATAAACTTTGGAGACGAGGAAAACTTCATCACGCCTGCCGTTAATCGCCTCGCCCACCACTTTTTCCGCGCCGCCATTGGCATACATTTCGGCGGTGTCGATAAGGGTCAGACCGAGATCGAGGCCCGCGCGCAGGGCATTCACTTCATCTTGACGCCGCGAGGCATTTTCACCCATGTACCAGGTCCCTTGCCCAATCGCAGGCAACGGTTTTGAATCATAAAAGACAATTTGTTTAGCCATCACATCTTCCTTAAAGGGGTCTGGGATATGTGTCATCTGACACTATCTTTATAAAACACCTTTTTTGGTGCAAATGCACCGCAGAAGCGCACTAATTTGGCGCATAAGCGGTGTCAGAACAGAATAGTGATTTGATTGTTTTTATGAAAAGCATGACCAGGAAAAGAAAACAAAACGGGGCAAAGATGCCCCGTTGAAGTGCAATGGCTGCACCATCAGAAGCTGTAGGTGATCCCTGTCATCAACACACCCGTCCATTCTTTATCGATCATCGGACTATCGGTGACTTCATTAGACAGGTGCACATAGCGACCCATACCGAAGACATTCCAGCTATCTGTTAGCTTGTAGTTAACAGACAACTCAACATACGGGGCCCAGCCGTTGTCAGGATCATAAGAGTCTAAACCACTGCGCTGCGACTCGCTCTTACTGACGCCATAGTAATATTGGTTTTGGTTATCGCTGCTCCACGTGATCCCGATACCCGGGGTCAGTGTCAAACGATCGCTGTTGTAGCGATACAACCATGCGGTATCCCAGGTCACGCCGTTGCTATTGCCCAGCGTGTCACCCGCGAGCACGGTGCGTAAGAAACCATATTGGGTGTTATGCACGTAGGAAAGCCCCGCCATCAGTGTCGCTTTGCGGTTTTCTAACTGGCGCATGCTCTTAGAGTCACTGTCTTTCGCGCGGAAAAATATTGGCGAGAAATAGGTAATAATGGAAAGCTTATCTGCCTGGTCATTCCACAGGTAGTAACCTGCGGTTAACCCACGCAGGTAGAAACTCTCCCCTTCGTAACCCACCATCGGGATGGGGTACAAACGGTCTTGTTCACCTTTGTACATGTTAGGTGTCACCAAAGCTGCCGCCCCTAATGACCACGGGCCTTCCGCTGCCTGTGCTGCAGAGAAAGTTGAAGCAACAAGTACCCCCAATGCAATAATTTTGAATTTGCTCACAATCCATGAAGTCCTTTAATCAAATAATTAGCCACAAGAGTGTAACCCCCTTGCTTTCTCACCCCAAATTTTTTACCAATTTGAAACACCAGAGCAACTGATCAACTTCTCGCAAACAGGTTTCATCTTCTTTTCAGTTTTATGAATCACATGTGATACCAACCACTTCCCTTTACAACAAAAGGAGATTTATTTGGATGAGTTATTGATATGTCATTGAAATTGGCTTGTGGCCGTATGCAAGTTTTGCAAATGCCATCTACGCTTTATTTTAGGAAGATGAAATACGCTGAACGCGGCAATGAAAATGCCACGATACCCTTTAACATTTGAGTCGCCGTAACCGCGCTTAGACTTGAATGATGACGGGTAAGAGAAGTTGGCATAAGGGTTGCTCGAGATTCAGGAGACGTCTTCCGGGAGCCTCCATTACTCATACGAACGGCTCTCTAACCTGTGCTAAATACGAAAGGACGGCATGCCATGAATATATTCGATCACTATCGCCAGCGTTATGAAGCTGCCAAGGACGAAGAGTTCACACTGCAGGAGTTTCTTGCAATCTGTAAGCAAGATCGCAGTGCCTATGCCAATGCGGCAGAACGGCTATTGATGGCCATTGGTGAGCCAGTGATGGTGGATACTGCCACAGAGCCACGGCTGTCCCGTCTCTTTTCGAATCGGGTAATTTCCCGTTACCCGGCTTTTGAAGAGTTCTATGGCATGGAAGAAGCCATCGAACAAATTGTTGCCTATCTAAAACACGCCGCCCAGGGCCTGGAAGAGAAGAAACAGATCCTCTATTTACTGGGGCCAGTAGGTGGCGGTAAATCATCACTCGCTGAACGCCTGAAAGCGTTAATGCAGCGTGTGCCAATTTATACGCTCAGTGCTAATGGTGAACGCAGCCCGGTGAATGACCACCCGCTGTGCCTGTTCAATCCACAAGAAGATGCCTCTATTCTTGAAAAGGAGTACGGCGTCCCAACCCGCTATTTGGGTACGATTATGTCGCCGTGGGCGGCAAAACGTCTGCATGAGTTTGGCGGCGATATCACCAAATTCCGTGTGGTAAAAGTCTGGCCGTCGATTCTCGCGCAGATTGCGATTGCCAAAACTGAACCGGGTGATGAGAACAATCAGGATATCTCAGCGCTGGTCGGTAAAGTGGATATCCGTAAACTGGAAAACCACGCGCAAAACGATCCTGATGCTTACGGCTACTCCGGTGCGCTGTGCCGGGCAAACCAGGGCATCATGGAATTCGTCGAAATGTTTAAAGCGCCAATTAAAGTCCTCCACCCGTTGCTGACCGCAACTCAGGAGGGGAACTATAACGGTACCGAAGGCATTTCCGCCCTGCCGTTTAACGGCATTATTCTCGCGCACTCAAACGAATCTGAGTGGGTGACGTTCCGTAACAACAAAAACAACGAGGCGTTCCTTGACCGTGTTTACATTGTCAAAGTGCCTTATTGCCTGCGGATTTCCGAAGAGATCAAAATCTACGAAAAACTGCTGACGCACAGTGAATTGTTACATGCACCATGCGCCCCAGGCACACTGGAAACGCTGTCGCGCTTCTCGATCCTGTCACGTTTGAAAGAGCCGGAAAACTCCAGCATTTACTCTAAGATGCGGGTGTACGATGGTGAAAGTTTGAAAGACACCGATCCAAAAGCGAAATCCTACCAGGAGTATCGCGATTACGCCGGTGTGGACGAAGGCATGAACGGGCTCTCGACTCGCTTTGCGTTCAAAATCCTCTCCCGCGTGTTCAACTTTGACCACGTAGAAGTGGCTGCAAACCCGGTGCACCTGTTTTATGTGCTGGAACAACAAATCGAACGTGAACAGTTCCCGCAAGATTTGGCAGAGAAATATCTCGAACACCTGAAAGGCTACTTGATCCCGAAATACGCTGAATTTATCGGTAAAGAGATTCAGACGGCGTACCTCGAATCTTACTCAGAGTACGGACAAAACATTTTCGACCGTTATGTTACCTACGCTGACTTCTGGATTCAGGATCAGGAATATCGCGACCCGGATACTGGCCAGCTGTTTGACCGTGAATCCCTGAATGCGGAACTGGAAAAAATTGAGAAGCCGGCAGGCATCAGCAACCCGAAAGATTTCCGTAATGAAATCGTTAACTTCGTGCTGCGTGCTCGCGCCAACAATAATGGTCGTAACCCTAACTGGACGAGCTACGAAAAGCTGCGCACGGTCATTGAGAAGAAAATGTTCTCCAACACCGAAGAGCTGCTGCCTGTTATTTCGTTCAATGCCAAAACTTCTACAGACGAGCAGAAAAAACACGATGACTTTGTCGATCGAATGATGGAGAAAGGCTACACCCGCAAACAAGTTCGCCTGCTGTGCGAATGGTATCTGCGAGTACGTAAATCTTCATAACGGCTGAGTCAAAGATGGGGCCACGCATTGTGGCCCCCCTGCGCAGTTGGCAAAGAAGTTTGGGGGAAATATGGCCTATTTTATTGACAGGCGACTGAACGGCAAAAATAAAAGTGCGGTGAATCGCCAGCGCTTTTTGCGCCGTTATAAGGCACAGATTAAACAGTCGATTTCCGAGGCCATCAACAAGCGTTCGGTTACCGACGTGGATAGTGGAGAATCGGTCTCGATACCAAGTGAAGATATTAGCGAACCGATGTTTCATCAGGGTCGTGGGGGGTTGCGCCATCGTGTTCACCCGGGTAACGATCACTTCGTGCAGAATGACCGCATTGAACGTCCGCAAGGCAGTGGCGGAGGCGGTGGTGCAGGCCAGGGACAGGCAAGTCAGGATGGCGAAGGCCAGGATGAATTCGTCTTTCAAATTTCAAAAGACGAATATCTCGATTTGTTGTTTGAAGACCTGGCTTTGCCGAATCTGAAGAAGAATCAGCATCGCCAGATTACCGAGTTTAAATCTCACCGGGCGGGTTACACCTCGAATGGCGTTCCCGCCAATATAAGCGTTGTTCGTTCGCTGCAAAATTCACTGGCCCGCCGCACCGCGATGACCGCGGGTAAACGTCGCCAGTTACATGAGCTGGAAGACAGTCTTGAAACGGTAAGCAACAGCGAGCCTGCGCAGTTGCTTGAAGAAGAACGCTTGCGCAAAGAGATTGCTGAACTGCGCGAGAAAATTGCCCGTGTACCGTTTATCGACACCTTCGATTTGCGCTACAAAAATTATGAAAAACGCCCTGAGCCTTCAAGCCAGGCGGTGATGTTCTGCTTAATGGACGTCTCCGGCTCAATGGACCAGGCCACTAAAGACATGGCGAAACGTTTTTATATTCTGCTCTATTTGTTCCTGAGCCGGACGTATAAAAACGTGGAAGTGGTCTATATCCGCCACCACACCCAAGCCAAAGAAGTGGATGAGCATGAGTTTTTCTACTCACAGGAAACGGGCGGCACAATTGTTTCAAGCGCCCTGAAACTGATGGATGAAGTGGTGAAAGAGCGTTACGACCCGGCATTGTGGAATATCTATGCCGCGCAAGCTTCAGATGGTGATAACTGGGCAGATGATTCACCGTTGTGTCATGAGTTGCTGGCGAAAAAATTACTGCCAATGGTGCGTTACTACAGTTATATCGAAATTACGCGTCGCGCCCACCAGACTCTGTGGCGTGAATATGAAGATTTACAGTCAACGTTTGACAACTTTGCCATGCAGCACATTCGCGACCAGGATGATATCTATCCGGTGTTCCGCGAACTATTCCAGAAGCAGGCGAGCAACCCTTACAATTAACTAATAAAATCAGCCAGTTATTTTTATACTGGCTGATTTATTTCCCTTCCCAAACTTAACTACTTCGCTTAATTTACTCTCGCCAACGAGCTGCCGATATACGCATATCAATATGCGTCCAGGCATCGCCACGCCCTATTCCATATTGTTGCGGATAGGTCGCCTCCAGATAATTAGCGACGCTATCGGGGGGGATATTTTCCACCGTAATATCCGCCGCCGTGCCTAATAGATGCTGGCTTGCGTATTCACCACCGCAAGCTTTGTTGTAGTGCGTACAAATACATCCCCGTTGTATTACAACAGGTTGCTGAAAATGCTCAAAAACAGCTTCCAGAAGAGCCACTAATTCGATGCTGACATCAGCAAAACCACAGCCACACGGGCAGGAAAAATCATGTCGGGAAAAGTGTGGAGATATCGCTTTCACATTAAATTTTCGCTACTGGTAAAAAGCGCGCAGTGATTCGTAAATATGCGCATTCAGAATGGGATTAATAAAAACTCTATTTAACGGGCGCTAGAATATGGGCGAATACCCACAGGATTCAAATAGTTTTTATTGATCAATAACAGCGTTATTGATCGTCAAAATCGATACAAGTTTCTCATCATCACTATGCAACTGCACAAAATGCAGGCTATCTGTTTAAAAAGCCTTAAGAAATAACTCGGCTGGACGTAAAGTAAGAATTAACAATAAAAATGCCTCACCTTTAATTTTCGCAAGGAGCAACGATGATCTTCGATTCAACACTTTTAATTCTGCTGGCACTTGCCGGGTTAGGGTTTGTCAGCCATAACACGACCGTTGCGGTCTCGATTCTGGTGCTTATCATTGTCCGGGTGACACCATTGAGTCAGTTTTTCCCGTGGATTGAAAAACAAGGGCTGACGGTAGGGATTATCATTCTGACAATTGGTGTTATGGCACCGATTGCCAGCGGGACATTACCTGCCAGTACTCTGTTGCACTCGTTTACGAACTGGAAATCGCTAGTGGCGATTGTGGTCGGCGTATTCGTTTCATGGCTCGGTGGACGCGGCGTCACGCTGATGAGTAGCCAGCCGAGTTTAGTGGCAGGCTTGTTGGTCGGAACGGTTTTGGGTGTGGCGTTATTCCGTGGGGTGCCGGTCGGGCCATTGATTGCCGCAGGACTTGTCTCGCTTGTTATCGGGAAGCAGTGAGTCTGCTAATGTGGTTCCAGCGAGGCCAGGTAGCGGCCAGGTGTGTTACCCAGCGCCTTTTTAAACATCGTAATAAAGGCATTGGTTGAATCGTATCCGAGTTCACTGGCCACCTTTTGCACCGATGCGCCGCCAATCAGCAACTGAAGCGCCACGATCAGCTGTAGTTGTTGCCGCCAGCGCCGGAAGCTGAGCCCTGTTTCTTTCACCACCAGGCGTGCAAGATTCCGCTCACTCATCGCCAACTGAGACGCCCACTGTTCGAGCGTCTGACGTTGCTGTGCATTCGAGACCAGACGTTCGGCAATAAAGCGGATTTTTGGGTGCTGCGACATGGGCAAGTGCAGTTGTTCTACCGCCTGGCGTGGCAGTTCATCGAACAAAACCCTGATCAGTCTTTGCGTCTCAGGTTGCGATAAACCCGGCTCATCTTGTTGGGTCAAATGCAGGATCAATTCCCGCACCAAGGGGGTTATGCGCAAGGTGCAACATTGTGCAGGCATCTCAACCACGCCCGGTTCAATAAACAGAAAGCAAAGCTGGGCATTGGCGGTCGCGCGGTTACTGTGTGGCATTTCACCGGGGATCCAGACCGCATGCTGCGTCGGCACCATCCACATCGCCTGCTCAACTTCACAGGTGATCCCGCCATGTAATGCCAGAATCAATTGCCCTTTGCGATGCTGATGGAAGGGAATTTCGTTCTCACTTTCTGACACAAGGATCCTGAACGCCTGAGCAGGCTGGCGGTTGCTGTCAGGGTCGAATCCTTCGAGGGCTAAACCACGTTCCATCATCTTGTCCGGTTTTAGGGATAAGCTGGCATTTTACGTTGATTCCTTCCATTCCCAAAACATGTATCTTGAGCACATCGTTTTATGGGGTATCTGTATGTCATCAATTTCGACTTCAAATGTGAAAAAACACGGTTTGCTACTGCTCGGCATCTTAATGATTGCCACCACGCTGCGCGTGACGTTTACCGGCGCGGCACCTTTACTGGAGATGATCCGCGAATCGTTCAGCCTGACAACGGCGCAAACGGGCGTGCTTACCACGCTGCCACTTTTGGCTTTTGCGATAGTGTCTCCGCTGGCGGCTGGCATTGCTCGTCGATTCGGTATCGAACGCAGTTTGTTTGCCGCTCTGCTGATTATCTGTGCGGGCATTGTTCTGCGATCCATGGGAAATACGGCACTGCTGTATATCGGCACCGCCATTATTGGCTGCGGGATTGCGATGGGGAACGTGCTGTTACCAGGCCTGATTAAACGTGATTTTCCGGGCCAGGTTGCTCGATTAACCGGCGCGTATTCATTGACGATGGGCGTTGCGGCAGCAATCGGCTCAATGATGGTGGTTCCCATTGCCCAACAGGGTTACGGTTGGCCCGGAGCATTGATGGCGCTGATGATTTTCCCTGTCGTGGCATTGCTGGTCTGGTTGCCGCAGTTGTCCAATCACAGCGTATCGACCTTAAGCAACAGTAATGCCCTACACAGCCGCGGCATCTGGACATCGGCTCTGGCATGGCAAGTTACTCTGTTTTTGGGGATTAACTCGCTTATTTACTATGTGGTAATTGGCTGGCTGCCTTCGATTCTGATAAGCCACGGTTATAGTGAAGCCGAAGCCGGTTCATTGCACGGCCTGATGCAATTAGCCACTGCCGCCCCCGGCTTATTTATCGGGATGTTGTTAAGTCGTATGAAAGACCATCGCGGTATCGCCATTGTCATGGCTTTGCTGTGCGCAGTAAGCGCGATTGGATTACTGATGATACCGGGCCTCGCCAGTGTGTGGGTGGTGATATTTGGCTTTGGCTCTGGCGCAACGATGATCCTCGGCCTGACATTCATCGGCCTGCGTGCAAACAGTGCGCACCAGGCCGCCGCGTTGTCCGGGATGGCGCAATGTATGGGATATTTGTTAGCCGCTTTTGGCCCGCCGATGATGGGCAAAGTACACGATATCTCGGGTCAGTGGAGTCTGCCATTATTAGGATGCGCGATACTGGCGTGCATGATGGCGGTATTCGGTGGTTTTGCCGGGCGTGATGCAGAGATCAGCCCAGCGCGTGCAAACCACTCTTCCTGATTAACGCAGCGCCGCTTTAAGCAACGCTTCAACAAGTGGCGCCGGCTCATCCTTCAATGCGTTACGTTCATGCTGGAAAAGTGTTCCGACAAAAAAAGGATGGCCGCGAAGTTCGACCGCACGGATTTCACCCTGCTTGTCCCAGCCGGTGGGCTGCAATTGCGAAGATTCCAGGTGGTCGGCAAAAAAGTCGGCTATCCCATAATTGCAGTGGTAGCCCTCTTCAATCTGTGTCCGACCATAAGCCTGCGCAATCAATGACTCAGGCTTAAGTTCGATAGCGTCGGATTTCTCCACCAGCGAACAACTCAATGGCCCAATAACCCGTCGTCCCTCACGGTTGGTTTCAGCATGAGTAGCGTCATCCCAGGCCAGCACATTGCGCGCATATTCAATAATGGCGTGCTGGAAACCCCCGCAGGTACCCAGAAACGGAATTTGATTTTCGCGAGCATAACGGATAGCCAGAAAAGCACCGTCTTCATTTTGATAAGGACTTGCCGGAACGCACCAGATAGCGTCATACCCCACCAGGTCTTCAGGGCTAGTGACTTCCGGAGTGGGCAACCAATCGTAGTCAACGGTGATGCCAACATATTCAGCTGCATTATCTAAAGCCAGAGGGATCGCCTGATGCGCTGTCACCGCTGAGTTGTAGTCACCCACCAGAGCAACGCGAAGAGTTTCTTTTAAGGGTAAGGGAGGCATTTGTTTGATTATCCTTATGTTTAATGGCATTAACTACATAAGGAATGATAGGTTATGCCACTGCAGTCTGCCTTGCAACGCCCAAAATTAGCAGGGTGGCGTGCACCACGTACAGTGTAGTAACGTAGATCCCCCACCTCCCTTTGTATCGTGTAATGAAAACAAAAATACTGGTCAGCGCCTGCTTGATGGGCTTTAAAGTTCGTTATAACGGACAGGATAAGCCGCTACTTGCCGGGGTGTTAGAGCGCTGGCAGCAGGAACAGCGCCTGATTACCCATTGCCCTGAACTGGCCGCAGGTCTCGCGACTCCGCGTCTGCCTGCCGAACTGGTCGGTGGTGGGGGTACTGCGGCGCTTAGGGGAGATGCAAAAATTCAGGAGAGTGATGGTTCTGACGTGAGCCAAACTTATCTGCTGGCCGCATGGCTGGCATTAAAAACGGCTCAGGATGCAGGATGCCGCCTGGCATTAATGACCGATGGCAGCCCAACTTGCGGCAGCACGAAGATATATGACGGCACTTTCCAGGGCATCACGCAGCCTGGAGTGGGTGTTGCTGCGGCATTACTGCGACAAAATGGTATCGAGGTTTACGCGGAAAGTGAGCTCCCCGCTTTAATTGCCCGTGTTGAGGCTTTAGACAAAGCGCTGACATAAAAAATATGATGGCAAGCGGAGATCATTTTCAAGCAACCGCCGATAAATCACTTAGTGAACAGCGTGCTCTTGTTCAATCTCTGGCAATAGCGTCTTATCGAGTGGCATCAGATATTCAGCACGAACAAAGGTATAACCTTCGCGGCCATCGAAAGCCACGACATCGCCTGTCACTAACCACAACGACTGATTTGCATCATGTGGAAGTTGCGTCACCACACCGGTAACCGGGTTAACAAAACTTGCGCCTGGTTCGCACAGGCCAAAAAGCTCAACTGATTTACCGATATTCACCCGCCCGGCAACAGTACGGGAACCAATAATCATTGCCAGCATTCCCGGTTTTAACTGATACATAAAATGACTCTGTAGCTCATTAAATAATTGGCTATATCAGAACATTCTTAGATGCAAAAGTAAACAGGGGCAATTTAATGCCCCCTGCACTTCCTTGCGAGCGACCCTTTCAGCCCCTCGCTAAGTCTGTATTAAACCCATGAATCGGTTTTATTGATTAATTGCGGGTTTGCACCCAGAACGCGTGGATCAATCCAGGAATATAACCCAACAGTGTCAGTACGATATTCAGAATGAATGCCCAACCGAATCCCTTACCTAGCAAAACACCCAGTGGGGGTAAAATAATCGTAAAAACAACACGCCAAAAGCCCATAAAAAAACTCCAGTTATTAATGTGATATACGTCTAAAAAAGTATATTCCACTACAAGCATAGTCTACTGGGCGTAAACCAACTGAAGGTACATCGTTAATTAATGTAAAGAATAAGAGATAACCTTATTAATATCATGGCATTAGAAAGGTCTGGAGGCGGGGGGTTGATGAATTTTAGATAACAAAAAACCCGCACATGGCGGGTTTATTCACTTTGACTTCCGGCTCGGGTTGTTCACCGTCTTCGCATGCGTCAGTCGCAGTTTGCGTCAGCAGTCTTACAGAGCAACAACGTTAGTTGCTGATGGACCTTTAGCGCCGTTCTCGATAGAGAACTCAACTTTCTGACCTTCGTCCAGAGTTTTGAAATCATTGCTCTGAATGGCAGAGAAGTGAACGAACACATCTTTGCTACCATTGTCAGGAGTGATGAAGCCGAAACCTTTTTCTGGGTTGAACCATTTTACTAAACCAGTCATTTTAGACATAGATACTTCCTCGATATTTTATAGCCATTTAATATGGCGAACGTGGTCTGTATTGCAGAACGTTTCTTATTTAGGCACTTAGGAGGAGACTCACGAAGAAGGGTATCTGATGACTTGATAGCGCTTGAACTGAGGACTGCTTTACTAAAACTGCTTTCATAAGGTCTGTCTTCCAAACCGATGACGCATTAACGCATGCCAGCTCGATGGAAGCAAGAATTATTTTCAATTAATAATTTTCTCATTAAGAGAACTCATCATCCCTCCCCGCTTTCGCCCCCGCCAGGCCGGTGCGATATGTAACCAACACAGCATCACGCGAGCTATAATTAAATGGTACCCAGCAGAATTGTTAGATGGTGTGAACATGACGCGCTTGTTGTTGGTACTACTCTTGCTCTCTTCCATTTTGCCGATGACGCACGCAGCCACCGATGAGCAACCATTGAAATTTGAAACCAAAATCAATGCTGTCTTTGGTGATTATGATGTGATGAAGGAACGACGCATCATTCGGGTATTGATTCCCTACAGTAAAACTTTTTACTTTATTGATAACAGCGGGACTCAACGGGGCATCATGTTGGAGCTGATGCAAGAGTTTGATAAGCAAATCAATAAAGGCTTAAAGCCCTCACAAAAAACTCACCTACTGTTTATACCCACCGCTCGCGACCAACTTATTCCGCAACTTATTGCCGGACGTGGCGATGTTATCGCCGCTGATTTGACGATGACGTCGGAACGCGAAAAGCTGGTGGATTTCAGTGAGCCATTGGCAAAAAATGTTCATGAAGTGGTCGTCGCCAGTAACAAAGCGCCCGAACTCAAAGATGTCGACTCCCTGGCCGGGCAGTCACTCTTTGTCAATCCTTCCACCAGTTACCTCTCAAGCATTGAGAAGTTGAATAAAAGCCTGGTAGAGAAGAAGATGCCCCCCGCCGTAGTGATTAATGCCCCTGGTAATTTTGAACCTGAAGACATACTGGAAATGGTGAATGCCAATCTTGCCGATTACACGGTGGTTGACCGTTACCTTGCCTTATTATGGAAGCAGATTTATCCAAACCTGGTGATGTATGAAAACATTACCCTGCGTGATGACGGGTCTATCGCACTGGCGATGCGGAAGAACTCTCCCCTTCTGAAAGCCCAATTAGATACATTTACTTCCACGCATAAAATTGGCACTTCATTCGGCAATCAGCAGGTTTATAAGTATTTACGCAGTACTAAATGGGTAAAAGATGCAGGTTCGGAAGAGGAATTAGATAAGTTTTATCAGGTTACAGAAATTTTCCGCAAATACGGTGAGCAATACAATGTTGACTGGCTGATGATGGCGGCGCAAGGCTACCAGGAGTCGCGCCTTGACCAGACAGTACGCAGCAAAAGTGGTGCGATTGGCGTCATGCAAGTTCTGCCTACTACCGGTAAAGAGCTGAACGTCGGCGATATCCGGCTAATCGATCCCAACATTAATGCGGGAGTGAAATATATCCGTTTCATGCGCGACCGTTATTTTGCTGACGAGAAAATGACAGATCTGAACAAATTGCTCTTCACCTTCGCCTCGTATAATGCCGGCCCGGCCAAAATAGCCCGATTGCGCAAAGAGGCGGTGACTAAAGGCTTTGATCCGAATGTCTGGTTTAACAATGTTGAACGTATTGCACAACTGCGTATCGGCAATGAAACGGTGCAATATGTGAGCAACATTTTTAAATATTACGTGGCTTACCAACTGATAATGGAACAGACCAAAGCGCGTAATGCAGATTCCCCACTTAACGTCAGTAAATCGGAATAAACTGCGCAATTGTCTTAATGGTTTTTCTTTTTCAGCAACTCCGCTTGCCTTGAATGTTGAGATTCATTACTGTATATAAACACAGTTTTAATAGGGAAGTATCAATGTTCGTTGAACTGGTTTACGACAAACGAAACGTAGCGGGTCTTCCCGGTGCAAATGAAAAGATTCTTGCAGAACTCACTCGACGCGTGCACGGCATTTTCCCTGATGCAGATGTCAGGGTGAAACCGATGCAGGCTAATGCAGTGAACAGCGACTGCACCAAGAATGAAAAAGAGAAAATTAACCGTCTGGTTGAAGAGATGTTCGATGAAGCTGACTTCTGGTTGGTTTGCGAAGAATAGATGACAAACGGCAGGTTGCTGTAAAACACGCATATCTTCGGCATTTCTCCTGATATGATCTTCGCAGCATTACATCAGGTGTCTTTTTAACAGGTCGAGAAGTCATGAGAAAAACAACGGTAATCTTGATTGTGGTGGCAATTGTGGTTTGGTTTGCCAGCCATCAGGGATGGATCTAACTCCCTGACATGGAGGAAGTGCGTTCTGCTTTTAGCCTTCCTCTCCTCCACTTCACAAATGCTTTTGTACAGACGAAAAAAAACCACCTAAAAGGTGGTTTCTTTTTAAAAATGGTGCCGACTACCGGAATCGAACTGGTGACCTACTGATTACAAGTCAGTTGCTCTACCTACTGAGCTAAGTCGGCGTGGAGAACACTCTACACAAAGCAGATCCTCTATGCAATTCCCCGCGCATCGTTCGCTTAAAATTTCAACTTATTGATATTAAATCATCCATTCACTGGTTAAAAAATACCGTTTCGCTCAAAATTTAACATGCAATAATTATCATCCTGCCTCTAAATCACAAAATGACCAAGGGTTAAGTACAGCAGTTATACGTGTTACCCTCGCGTCCCATTCATAAAAAATGAGACGGTTTATGAAACTCATTCTCCTGATTAGCCTTATGGGCTTCGTTCAATCCTCCGCTTTTGCCGCCACGGCGACCCAGCTTTCATGCCCACAGCGTGAGAATGTCGTCATATCACGCTTTAGCCATAACCTTTCGACAATGAAGTGGGACGATCACTTTATGGTTGCGGCAGGCGTGAAGAAGACCAAAACGGTCAATGGCGTCCCTTTCCGCGTTATCAGCTACCAAAATGGCGATGACCTGGTGTTCTTCCCTGAAAAGCAGCAGTACTTCTTGTTTTACTCGGGCAATCCCAATCCAGATCGATGCATTATTCAAAGCACCAGCACTTATCAGATAACCCAATTGCCACGGTATGAAAAACCGGAAGCCTAAACTGCTAAACGCAAGCGGGAATAGCCCCTTCCCGCTTAAACAATAGCGTGTCTACTCATTCAATTTATAAACCCTCTCATTTTTCACGCCTTCACCATTGCCACATAAAAAAAACAACAATTGTTTTATCCAATAACGAACAAAATAAATGAAACACCATTTCATTTATTTGATCGTGTTATCTCTTTCTGAAATAAAAATTCATTAGCATCGTCACCAGTCCGATGATTGATTTTTTAATTCACACAGGGAAAGACAAATGAAGTGTTTGTTTAAAATTAGTGCTCTTGCAACATTGTTGGTTTCAGTTTCATCAGGTGCCGTGACACTTGACTATCGTCATGAATTTAAGCCTGAAAGTGGAACCAATGCGGATAGAATTAAAATTGGTCATACCACCGAAGATGGATATTTTGCCAGCGTCGAAGGTAAGATATCTGAAAAAACAGAAGTTGATAATGAAGGCTACAAAAACGGTATTGAGAAATACAGTGGCAACGGAAGTGAATTTGAGTTTGGTAAGAATTTCATTATCAATGACTCGCTGACACTGGCACCCGCGATCAACCTTGATGTAGGTGATTCCTATATTGGTTACCGTGCGCAGGTTAAAGCCATCTACAATATTAACGATAGCTGGATGACATCCCTGCGCTGGCGTCCGGGTATTGAAGTCAGCGAAAATTCCAATGTTAAAGATAAAAACTATAACCAGTTTAACTGGGAGCTTGGCTATACCTATCAACAATTCTCAATCGTCGGTGATTTTGAATATCGTTTCACCAACTACGAAGATTACGAAGGCGAGCATAATTATTGGCTGTATAACGTTGTGGCCAGCTATAGCATTGATAAACACTGGAAGCCATATACTGAAATCGGTTATGTACCGCGTTATAATGAAGACCATGAGAAAGACGAAATGGAAGTTCGTTATCGTTTAGGTATTAAATATACATTCTAATGCAGATTATAAAACGGGAGCATCAGGCTCCCGTTCTAACATCAGCTATTTATTTTTGGCAAAAAATAACCCGACTATTGAGCCGGGTATTCTCTTCGCTAACCAGGCGTCACGCCTATAGCTTCACACTATTAGTGTTTGATATCACGCTTTTCCTGGCGACAATCAGCGTTACCCACCAGACCATCGCGACACTCTTGCTTCGCATCACGTCCGTCCTGGCGATCTTGCGACTGTTCAGTTGCCAGTGCTGGTACGGCGGCCATCAGGGTGGAAGCAGCAAGCAACATTAATGCTAATTTTTTCATGATAAATTCCTAAATGTGGTAAGCCCTAAAGTGGGTTATCGCACCAGTGTGGCGGGCACGAATAATACACTTCAGTTGTTTAGCTCGTCGTGCACGAAGAAATACAATTTTAAATTTTCCTTTGTGCACTTCTCTGAACCATAAACTGCCAGTTAGCAGCCAAACACGCCCATTCACGCAGCATCTCAGTACTTGATATCGCGAGCTTTTTCCCGCCCCTCTTGCTTATGTTGACGATGCTCCTGTCGACAATCGGCATTCCCGACCAGGCCTTCACGGCACTCTTGCTTGATATTACGCGACGCCTCTCGAGTACCCTGTCTCACATCTCGGGCATCCTGGCGTTGTCTTGACTGCTCGGTTGCCTGTGCGGGGATTGCGGTTATCAGAGTACAAGCGGCCAGCAGTATTAATGCAAATTTGTTCATGTTATGTCCCCAAAAAAGGCGAGTCGCGCCAGGATGGCGTTTATAAATTATAGTCTCCAGCTGTACTACTGTCCGAAGCTGAGCATCTTTATTCATCAGGCTATTGATAATCTGATGAATAAAAATGACAGCTAAACCCCCTGCAATTCGGGGTGAGGACTTCATTCATCGCGGTAGAGCTTATTCAATTTTACTTATTACCGAGATGAAAATCACATCCCCATAAATTATATATGGTTTATTTTTAAATAAAAAACCAACCTCCATCCAGTAGCTAATTCAACATACCAGACAATATAATGCCAATCCTACAAGGTATTGTTTTACTTGAACAACAAACACTCCATCGAATTTTATTTCGATGCGTTTATTACTTTTGCTATTAGCTTAAATCCAATAAATAAATTCTCGCTATTATTTTAAATTCAGGAAGAAATATAATGAAGACAAAGTTATTACCCCTTGCAGTTTCCGTCACGCTTGCTCTGCTCCCTACAACCGTCTTTGCAACTGATACGACAGAGTCTGCATCTAAAACCATCGTTGGCGCCGATACTTTAGCCGGGATTGATTTTTACGGATATTTCCGCGCTGGTGTTGCGGGTGGTGAAGATGGTTCAATGAAAGAAGCAGTAGGTGGCAGTTTCCAGAAAAATAAACTCGGTCGCCTGGGTAATGAATTTGACACCTATGCTGAAGTTGGCTTTGGGAAAGAGCTATATAACACTGGCAATCAGTCTGTTTATATCCAGACCATGATTAACATGTACGATGGTGATTCCAACAGCAACAATGGTGATAATCCATTCGGCTGGGAAAACCTGAATATGCAGTTCAGAAACTTCCTGGGATTAGAAGAGACAGCGTGGGTCGGTATTCGTCAATATAATAAATACAGTATAGACGCAAATGATTATGACTACTGGAACCATACTAACGTTGGTGGCGGTATTGAAAAAATGGCTCTGGGGCAAGGAAAATTATCTGTCGCCGTGCTTCACCGTGATATTGAAGAAGATAAATCAATCGGGGCTGACGGTGAACTCGATAGTGTCGATGTTGATGATTTGGTGGATTCCAACCAACTGGAATTAATGTATGACAGTCAACCGCTATGGAGCGGTGCCACCCTCGCAGTGGGTTATAAATACCTTGGTGCTGATGCCAGTGAAGAGCAAATTCAGCATAACAATCACGATTATTCAGATGGTCAAACGGTTATGGCTATCGTGAAGCAACAGGTCTTCGATACAGGCACCAACAATACCGTTGTTCAATACTACGCAGATGGGTCAGCCTTACAAGGGGTGACCTTCGGGGCTGCCGATACGCTGAACGGTACCGTGAAAAGCGGTAACGGTTGGGCGGTGCGCAACTATGGTGTCATTCCTTTAGCCAAAGACTGGGATCTGAGCCACGCCATTAACTATGCAGCAGCCGACGATATTGAACTGTGGGATGGCAAAAAAGGCGAAGGCACAACGGTCTCTGCCAGCGCCAAAGTGACCTATCACTGGTCGGACTATACCCGTACCTATGTTGAACTCGGTTACTTCGATGATGAGAAAACTGTTGATGGAGCAAACTACGACCGTAGCGGTGCGAAGTATACCCTCGCACAAGCCTTATCTTACGGACGTGATAAACCAGAATTGCGTCTGTATGCCAGTTACTTTGATAGCAATACGGATAACTGGGATAACACCGGCAGCTCATTTGAAAACGGTCATTCCAACGATACCTGGGCAATTGGTTTGCAAGCTAACGTTTTCTGGTAATGACACCATTATTTAATACGTTTGAATTGGCATAACAAAACGGGAGCATCTCGCTCCCGCTTCCTTCTTTTTTTAGAGGGAGAGTTAACATTGCTATAAATTGAACCATTCATCATAATGATGAATAACACCAAAAACATCGCAAATTATATAGTTAGTAATATCAATGAAACAGACACTCAATTAAAATAAATGATAAGATTAACTCTTAAGCAACATCTGCACGATTGTTTACAACAAGAAGTGATAATGAGCAACAAACCCTTTTCATGGTCTCGTGCTATCCATAAGGCTATTAAGTGCCCGGAGAGAAGATTTAATTTTTGGTGGAGAATAGCCTCCTATCTTTATAAGAGCGAGATAACGACTGGCAAATATATTGCACGAAGAATTAACAGAAACCTGATCCAAAAATACAATACTGAAATACAGCTTCGCGCAACAATTGGGCCGGGACTCATTGTCACCCACTTTTTATCGGTAGTCATTAATGGGTGCGTAAGCATTGGTTCCAATTTTAAAATCCGCCAAAATTGTACTATTGGTATTGGTGGAAGTATTAACCGAGATAAAATATCCCCATCTATTATAATTGGTGATTCCGTAGAGATTGGCGCTAACTCTTGTGTTATTGGTGACAGTTTAAAGATTGGAAATAATGTTTCAATCGGTGCAATGTCTTTTATTAATAAAGACATCCCCGATAATACGGTTGCTTACACAGAAAAAAGTCTCGTGTTGAAATGTAAATCATAATCACAGCTCATAACCTGCTGTATTTACATTCACAATTCCTGCCCTATTTATCCGCTACGTTCATTAACACATTTAAAGTGCTGATTGATTTTGGCTCTCAGCACCTTGAGACTTTAGAGGATGCAATAACCAAAAAAAACGGGAGCACCAGGCTCCCGCTTCGAAATCAGCAAAATCGCTAATTACATATGTTCGATCATCGCGTCGCCAAACTCTGAACATTTCAGCAGTTTAGCGCCTTCCATCAGGCGTTCGAAATCGTAAGTTACGGTTTTAGCGTTAATCGCGCCTTCCATACCTTTAACAATTAAGTCAGCCGCTTCGAACCATTCCATATGACGCAGCATCATTTCTGCGGACAGAATAATAGAACCTGGGTTCACTTTATCCTGGCCAGCATATTTTGGTGCAGTGCCGTGGGTCGCTTCGAACAGTGCGCATTCGTCACCGATGTTCGCACCTGGTGCGATACCGATACCGCCAACCTGAGCTGCCAGGGCGTCGGAAATGTAGTCGCCGTTCAGGTTCATACACGCGATAACATCATATTCAGCAGGACGCAGCAGGATCTGTTGCAGGAACGCATCAGCGATCACGTCTTTAACGATGATTTCTTTGCCGGTATTAGGGTTTTTCAGTTTAACCCATGGGCCGCCATCGATAAGCTCACCACCGAACTCTTCACGCGCTAACTGGTAGCCCCAGTCTTTGAAAGCACCTTCGGTGAATTTCATGATGTTGCCTTTGTGAACCAGCGTTACGGAATCACGGTCGTTGGTGATTGCGTATTCGATAGCTGCACGAACCAGGCGTTTAGTGCCTTCTTCAGAGCACGGCTTGATGCCGATACCGCAATGTTCTGGGAAACGAATTTTCGTTACGCCCATTTCATCGCGCAGGAATTTGATGACTTTTTCAGCTTCAGCGCTGTCAGCCTTCCACTCGATACCCGCATAAATATCTTCTGAGTTTTCACGGAAGATAACCATGTTGGTTAATTCTGGGTGTTTAACCGGGCTTGGTGTGCCCTGGTAGTAACGCACCGGACGCAGACACACGTACAGGTCAAGTTGCTGACGCAGAGCAACGTTCAGGGAACGAATACCGCCGCCAACTGGAGTAGTCAGTGGCCCTTTAATCGCCACGCGGTAATCACGAATCAGGTCCAGAGTTTCTTCTGGCAGCCAGACATCATGGCCATAAAGTTGGGTAGATTTTTCGCCGGTATAGATTTCCATCCAGGAAATTTTCCGCTCGCCTTTGTAGGCCTTCTGCACGGCGGCATCAACCACTTTAATCATAGCGGGCGTCACGTCCACACCGATACCATCACCTTCAATGAAAGGAATGATTGGGTTGTGAGGAACATTCAGTTTGCCATCTTGCAGGGTGATCTTCTTACCTTCCGCCGGAACAACTACTTTGCTTTCCATTAACCTCTCCTTCGAGCGCTTCTTTTTGTTAATGATTTGTAATGTGCGTGTCAATACTACTTGAATATCAGGCCCGCGCCAATCACTGGTGATTTCCGTTATAATGCGTTAATCCCTAACGTCTGAAAACACTATGAACAAAACTTCTTTTAGAAATCACTCAGTTGAACGATTCAGCACCCGGCGCCCTGCCAAAAAAAAGCACGTTGATGGACCGAAGCGGCTGGTTATCTTCAATAAACCCTACGATGTGCTACCGCAATTCACAGATGAAGCAGGTCGCAGCACGCTGAAAGATTACATCCCGTTACAAGGAATTTACGCGGCCGGTCGTCTTGACCGCGATAGCGAAGGCTTGCTGGTGTTAACAAACGACGGTGCATTACAGGCAACGCTGACGCAACCCGGCAAACGCACCGGCAAAACCTATTTCGTGCAGGTGGAAGGTGCGGTAACGGAGGAAGCGCTGGAATCGCTGCGAAATGGCGTCACGCTGAACGACGGCCCTACCCTGCCCGCTGGCGCTGAGTTAGTTGAAGAGCCGCAATGGTTATGGGAGCGCAACCCGCCTATTCGTGAGCGCAAAGCTATCCCTACCAGCTGGCTGAAAATGACTTTATATGAAGGGCGCAACCGACAAGTGCGGCGGATGACGGCGCATGTCGGTTTCCCTACGCTGCGCCTGATACGTTTTGCTATGGGCAATCTCGAGCTCGCGGGTTTAGCCCCGGGTGAATGGCGGGAAATTCCGCTGGATTCGCTATAGTTGAGAAGGTCATGCTAACAATGATCATGCTAATGAATTTAAAACAGGGAGTTTAAAGATGTTTAAACCGCACGTTACCGTCGCTTGCGTCGTTCAGGCGCAGGGGAAATTTCTGGTTGTAGAAGAAACTATCAATGGCAAAGCGTTATGGAATCAGCCTGCCGGCCATCTCGAAGCTGACGAAACGCTGATCGAAGCCGCTAAACGCGAGTTATATGAAGAAACCGGGATTCGCGCCGAGCCACAGACCTTTATCCGCATGCATCAGTGGATTGCACCGGACAAAACGCCATTTTTGCGTTTCTTGTTTTCCATCGATCTTGAAGAACAACTCCCGACTACGCCACATGATAGCGACATCGATCGTTGCTTATGGCTGGATCCGCAACAAATTGTTAACGCAGGGAATTTGCGTTCGCCGTTAGTGGCCGAAAGTATCCGTTGCTATCAACGCGCTGAACGTTATCCGCTCAGCATGCTAGGTGCATTCAACTGGCCGTTTAGTTAGGGGTGCCAGGCCCGGTGATGCGTGATAGAATACGCCGCCTTTAAGTTCAATGTCGTGAGTTACTCCATGTCTGATAACAGCCAGAAAAAAGTGATCGTCGGGATGTCCGGCGGTGTCGATTCCTCCGTTTCCGCCTACTTGTTGCAACAACAAGGTTACAAGGTGGAAGGCTTGTTCATGAAGAACTGGGAAGAGGATGATGGCGAGGAGTACTGCACCGCAGCCGCTGATTTAGCGGATGCGCAGGCCGTTTGCGATAAACTCGGCATTGAGCTGCACACCGTAAACTTTGCCGCAGAATACTGGGATAACGTGTTTGAACACTTCCTGGAAGAGTACAAAGCCGGGCGCACACCCAACCCGGATATTCTGTGCAATAAAGAGATCAAATTTAAAGCCTTCCTCGAATTTGCCGCCGAAGATTTAGGTGCCGATTACATCGCCACCGGCCACTACGTGCGTCGCGATGATGTGGACGGTAAAAGTCGCCTGCTGCGCGGATTAGACAGCAACAAAGATCAAAGCTACTTCCTTTATACGCTTGGACACGAGCAAATCGCACAAAGCCTGTTCCCGGTCGGCGAACTGGAAAAGCCAGAAGTGCGCCGTATTGCGGAAGAGTTAGATTTGATCACCGCAAAGAAAAAAGACTCTACCGGTATCTGTTTTATCGGCGAGCGTAAATTCCGCGAATTTCTTGGCCGCTATCTGCCAGCACAGCCGGGCAAAATCGTCACTGTTGATGGCGAAAACATCGGCGAGCATCAGGGTCTGATGTACCACACGCTGGGTCAGCGTAAAGGTCTGGGCATCGGCGGTACCAAAGAAGGTAGCGAAGATCCATGGTATGTGGTCGATAAAGACGTTGAGAATAATATTCTGGTGGTAGCACAAGGTCATGAACATCCACGTTTGATGTCAGTTGGCCTGATTGCACAACAGCTGCATTGGGTTGACCGCGAAGCGCTGACCGCGCCGCTGGCTTGCACCGTGAAAACCCGCTATCGCCAGACCGATCTTGCTTGCGTGATCACCCCGCTGGATGCCGATCGTATTGAAGTGCGTTTTGAAGAACCTGTTGCCGCCGTCACGCCTGGTCAGTCTGCCGTGTTTTATCTCGGCGAAGTGTGCCTCGGTGGTGGTGTTATCGAGCAGCGTCTGCCGCTCGTTGTTTAATCGCAAACAAGATTACAAACAAGGACGAAACCTTCGTGGCCAAAAATTACTATGACATCACTATCGCACTGGCAGGGATCTGTCAGTCTGCCCGTCTGGTTCAGCAATTGGCACACCAGGGGCATTGCGATAACGATGCGCTGCATGTTTCGTTGAACAGCGTCATCGACCAAAACCCAGGCTCTACGCTGGATGTTTTTGGTGGCAACGAAGCAAACCTGAAACTTGGCCTCGAAACCTTGCTGGGTGTATTGAACGCCAGCAATCGCCAGGGCATGAATGCTGAGCTGACGCGCTACACATTGAGCCTGATGGTGCTGGAACGTAAACTTCACGGCAGCAAAGGTGCGATGGATAAGCTCGGCTCAAGCATCTCTGGCTTACAACGTCAGCTGGAACATTTTGATCTCGAGTCCGATACCCTTTTGAGCGCCATGGCTGGGATCTATGTTGATGTCATCAGCCCGCTTGGCCCGCGGATTCAGGTCACCGGTTCCCCTGCTGTGCTGCAGAGCCCGCAGGTGCAAAGTAAAGTCCGCGCCTCGTTGCTGGCCGGTATTCGCGCCGCAGTGCTCTGGCACCAGGTTGGCGGTGGACGCTTGCAGTTAATGTTTTCTCGTAGTCGCCTGTGTGCTCAGGCCAAACAAATTCTTGCTCAATGTTAACCTCTCTGGAGTTGTAACTTATGGAATTATCCTCACTGACCGCCGTTTCTCCAATCGATGGACGTTACGGTGACAAAGTCAGCGCTCTGCGCGCTATTTTCAGCGAATTTGGTCTGCTGAAATTCCGCGTACAAGTCGAAGTACGTTGGCTTCAAAAACTGGCCACGCACACAGCGATCAAGGAAGTTCCTGCTTTTGACGCAGACGCAATCGGTTACCTTGATAAAATTGTTGCTGAATTCAGTGAAGAAGATGCAGCTCGCATTAAAACCATTGAACGCACCACCAATCACGACGTAAAAGCCGTTGAGTATTTCCTGAAAGAAAAAGTGGCGGCCATCCCTGCGCTGCACGCGGTGTCTGAATTCATTCACTTCGCCTGTACTTCAGAAGACATCAACAATCTGTCTCACGCGTTGATGCTGCAAACTGCGCGTAAAGACGTGGTGCTGCCGTACTGGCGTCAGGTTATCGATGCGGTGAAAGACCTGTCGGTTCAGTATCGTGATATTCCTCTGCTTTCCCGTACCCACGGCCAGCCTGCGACCCCATCAACCATGGGTAAAGAGATGGCAAACGTGGCATACCGTATGGAACGCCAGTTCCGTCAGTTAGAGAAAGTGGACATTCTTGGCAAAATCAACGGCGCAGTGGGCAACTACAACGCCCATATGGTGGCGTATCCGGAAGTTGACTGGCACCAGTTCAGCGAGGAGTTCGTGACGTCACTGGGCATCCAGTGGAACCCGTACACCACGCAGATCGAACCGCACGATTACATCGCAGAAATGTTTGATTGCATCGCACGCTTCAACACTATTCTTATCGACTTCGATCGTGACGTCTGGGGTTACATCGCGCTGAACCACTTCAAGCAGAAAACCATTGCTGGCGAAATCGGTTCTTCCACCATGCCGCACAAAGTTAACCCAATCGACTTCGAAAACTCCGAAGGCAACCTGGGCCTGTCTAACGCGATGCTGCAACACCTGGCGAGCAAACTGCCTGTTTCCCGCTGGCAGCGCGACCTGACTGACTCCACCGTGCTGCGTAACCTCGGTGTGGGCATTGGCTACGCGCTGATTGCGTACCAGTCCACTCTGAAAGGTGTGAGCAAACTGGAAGTGAACCGTGACCGCCTGCTGGCTGAACTGGATCTCAACTGGGAAGTGCTGGCTGAGCCAATTCAGACTGTGATGCGCCGTTACGGTATTGAAAAGCCGTACGAAAAACTGAAAGAACTGACTCGCGGTAAGCGCGTCGATGCCGAAGGCATGAAACAGTTTATCGACAGCCTCGAGTTGCCAGAAGAAGAGAAAGTCCGCCTGAAACAGATGACCCCGGCAAACTATATTGGCCGCGCCATCACGATGGTTGATGAGTTAAAATAATGCTCCCAACGCCACCCTTAGCGGTGGCGTTTTTACATTCCCCTCTGTTTACCCACGGTTTATGCCCTCTGTTCGATAATTAGCGTTAAACTATCAAGGCCATTTATACACTGAGGAAATACGATGCGTGTTCTGGTTGTAGAAGATAATGCTCTGTTACGCCACCACCTCAAGGTTCAGTTGCGTGAGTCTGGACATCAGGTTGATGCTGCTGAAGATGCCAAAGAAGCAGACTATTTCCTGAGTGAACATACCCCCGATATCGCCATCGTCGATTTAGGTTTGCCTGACGAAGACGGATTAAGTCTGATTCGCCGCTGGCGCAACCACGATGTCACTATCCCGATTCTGGTCCTTACCGCGCGTGAAGGCTGGCAGGATAAAGTCGAAGTGCTGGGCGCGGGTGCCGATGATTACGTTACCAAACCTTTCCATCTGGAAGAAGTGGTTGCCCGTATGCAAGTGCTGATGCGCCGTAACAGCGGCCTGGCTTCGCAGGTCATCTCGCTCCCTCCTTTCCAGGTGGATTTGTCGCGTCGTGAACTGCTGATCAACGAAAATCTGATCAAGCTGACCGCTTTCGAATACACCATTATGGAAACGCTGATCCGCAATAATGGCAAAGTAGTGAGCAAAGATTCTTTGATGCTCCAGCTTTATCCGGATGCTGAACTGCGCGAGAGCCACACCATCGACGTTCTGATGGGGCGCTTACGTAAAAAGATTCTGGCTGAATATCCGCATGATGCGATCACCACCGTACGTGGTCAGGGCTATCGATTCGATCTGCGTTAATCATGAAATTCATCAAGCATTTTATTCCGTTATCACTACGGGTCCGCTTTTTACTCGCTACCGCCGCCGTCGTCATGGTGCTGTCACTGGCCTATGGTGTGGTGGCGCTGGTGGGTTACAGCATCAGTTTCGATAAAACCTCTTTCCGTTTACTGCGCGGTGAGAGCAACCTGTTTTATACCCTCGCGACTTATGAAAATGGCCGCATTGACGTTGTCCTGCCAAAAAACCTGAATCTGAAAACCCCGACCATGGCGCTCATCTACGATGATCATGGCAAGCTGCTGTGGACACAGCGTGATGTGCCGCACGTGGTACAACAGATTAAAAAAGAGTGGCTTAGCAACAACGGCTTTCACGAACTGGAAGCGAATTTTGATACCAGCCATGCTTTGCTGGCTAACGACGAAAAGCTCCAGACTCAGCTAAAAGAATTTTACGATGGCGATTACAGTGATGATGTCAGTCACTCGGTGGCCGTCAATAAGTACCCAGCGGCAGGAAAAATGCCCGCTTTAACCATCGTGGTGGTCGACACTATACCTGTCGAATTAAAACGCTCGTATACGGTCTGGGCCATGTTTACCTGTGTGTTCCTTGCCAATTTGTTGCTCGTCATCCCGTTACTCTGGTTCGCCGCACGCTGGAGTTTGCGCCCTATCGAAGATCTGGCGAAAGAAGTACGCGAGCTTGAAAAGCACGATCGTGACAGCCTGAATCCAGAAACAACACGCGAGCTGACCAGCCTTGTGCGCAATCTTAATCGCCTGCTGCGTACCGAGCGCGACCGCTATGACAAATACCGCACCACATTGACAGATTTAACCCATAGTCTGAAAACGCCGCTGGCGGTGTTGCAAACCACCCTGCGTTCATTGCGTACAAATAAGCAGAATATCGAAGAAGCCGAGCCGGTGATGCTTGAGCAAATTAGCCGTATTTCTCAGCAAATTGGCTACTATTTGCATCGCGCCAGTATGCGTGGCGACAACCCGTTACTCAGCCGTGAACTGCATCCCGTGGCTCCCCTTCTCGACAGCCTGTGTTCGGCGCTCAATAAGGTTTACCAGCGCAAAGGCGTGAATATCACGCTGGATATCTCGCCGGAAATCACGTTTGTCGGCGAGAAAAACGATTTCATGGAAGTGATGGGCAACGTGCTGGATAACGCCTGTAAGTATTGCCTCGAATTTGTTGAGATCTCCGGCCGCCAGCTCGACGACACGCTGCATTTATTCGTTGATGACGATGGCCCAGGCATCCCTGAAAGCAAACGCAACCTTGTATTTGACCGTGGGCAACGTGCGGATACCCTGCGTCCAGGCCAGGGCGTGGGTTTATCCGTCGCCCGTGAAATCGTCGAACAGTACGATGGAAAGATCCTGGCAAGCAGCAGCGAACTGGGTGGCGCACGTATGGAAGTCATTTTTGGGCGTCAGCGTCCAGACCGCGAAGAAGATTGAAAATACTCCCGTAACAAGCGGCACCATCCGTTATAATCCTCGGCAGGCTCCTTCACCTGCCGGATAATAATATGGACTATCAACTCGACCTAAACTGGCCCGATTTTATTGAGAACTACTGGCAAAAGCGCCCGGTAGTCTTAAAACGCGGCTTCAAAAACTTCATCGACCCTATTTCTCCAGACGAACTGGCAGGCCTTGCCATGGAAAACGAGGTGGACAGCCGCCTGGTCAGCCATAACAACGGCAACTGGCAGGTTAGCCACGGCCCATTCCAGAGCTACGATCATCTGGGTGAAAATAACTGGTCATTACTGGTCCAGGCGGTTAACCACTGGCACGAGCAAAGTGCCCGCTTGATGCGCCCATTCCGCGCGTTGCCTGACTGGCGCATTGACGACCTGATGATTTCGTTTTCTGTTCCTGGCGGCGGCGTTGGCCCTCATTTCGACCAGTATGATGTGTTTATTATTCAGGGCGTTGGCCGCCGTCGTTGGCGTGTAGGGGAAAAAGTGGCCCTGAAACAACACTGCCCACATCCTGATTTGCTGCAAGTAGAACCGTTCGACGCCATCATCGACGAAGAGATGGAGCCTGGTGATATTCTCTATATCCCGCCCGGTTTCCCGCACGAAGGTTACTCGCTGGAAAACTCGATGAATTATTCCGTCGGTTTCCGCGCGCCAAGTGGCCGTGAGTTAATCAGCGGGTTTGCTGATTACGTACTGCAACGCGAACTGGGCAGCCAGCGTTATACCGACCCTGACGTGCCTGCGCGCCAGCATCCTGCGGACGTTCTGCCACAGGAAATGGACACCTTGCGTAATATGATGCTGGAACTTATCAATCAGCCAGAGCATTTCAAAACCTGGTTTGGTGAGTTTGTTTCCCAGTCACGCCATGAACTGGATGTCGCGCCACCAGAGCCGCCATATCAACCTGACGAGATTTACGACGCCCTGAAACAGGGTGATGCGATTACTCGTTTGGGCGGGTTGCGCGTGCTGCGTATCGCCGATGAGATTTACGTCAACGGCGAGAAAATCGACAGCCCGCACCGTCCGGCCCTTGAAGCACTGGCAAGCAATATCACCCTGAAAGCTGAAATGTTTGGCGATGCGCTGGAAGATCCGTCGTTCCTGGCGATGCTGGCCGCACTGGTCAACAGCGGATACTGGTATTTCGAGGATTAATCATTACTACGCCCTTCTCCCATAAAGTGAAGGGCATTATTTCTGGATTAGCGAAAACAACTCCAGCCGCGTTTGACCATAGTTTTATTTAACTTAATGACACACCAGCTACTATCCAGGAATGGATAATGGGTTGATAAATAACGCGTAAAGAATTGCTGAAACTCTTCCTTTCTTTGAAAAGTAAATTCACCTTCATTAGAATCAAAGAATTTTATCATTTCTCGTTCATTGGTGATGGAGCAAGACAAAGCATGCGCCTTACCATTCCCATTAAGAAGAATGACTGCATAAACAGGAATCGGCCCATTATCTGTTAACTCGCGATATAATGCCAAAGTGGAATATATATCTTTTTCCCCAGCGGGGAAGCTAGTTTTTGCACCAGATAATGTAAAGTTACGCTTGCCCCCCCATTTTTTCACCTGGTTAATAATCAAATCATTCTTTATTTTTGTATTATGTCTCCCGGCATCGGTGGTACCGTCAAGAATGATTTTATTGTGAACATCAAAATGAAGCTGTTCATAATCCCGACTGAGTTTTTTAATTAATTGATGGCTATGGTGTTTTTGCCATCTTGAAACTCTATTCTGTACTTTCCTTTTTTCAAAATAATCCACATCCATTTTATATTCACTCGTCGCATAGAGCCATGCCAGCGCTAACGAGAAGCAACAACCATCATCGGCTTTATCTAGCCTGGAATGATTAGCCAGATAAGCAGTCTGGCTAAATGAAAAACTTTTACTCATGTTGAACATCGCATCCTGTTGATATTACCCGTGTTCTGATAATTGTCTTTAAAAAACAAAAGGCACGATATATCCAGTATATCTACGACGTCAATTTAATAACTAATTAATACCCGCCGCTGTCAGCTGCGCAATTCTTACAATTACCGCCACCGCTTTTTCCATCCCTTCGAGCGTTACAAACTCGTGTTTGCCGTGGTAGTTATAGCCGCCAGTGAACAGGTTAGGGCAAGGTAAACCTTTGAACGACAACTGTGCGCCATCGGTGCCGCCGCGAATCGGCTTCATGATGGGTTCGATGCCGCAATCACGCATCGCCTGTTGAGCCACTTCCACAATGTATGGATGCCCGGCGACTTTCTCACGCATGTTGTAATAGCTGTCATCGATAATCAGCTCGATATAGCAATCCGGATGCAGGCCTTTGCCCACTTTTTTGGCGATATCCATCATTTTGCGTTTGCGTGCTTCAAACTGCTCGCGATCAAAATCACGGATGATGTAGTGCATTTCTGCGCGGTCGACCGAGCCTTTCATGCTATTGAGGTGATAAAAACCTTCGTAGCCAGCGGTACATTCAGGGCTTTCGTCGGCTGGAACTTCGGCGTGAATACGGGCAGCAAGCGACAACGCATTTACCATCACCCCTTTGGCAGAACCCGGGTGCACGTTGTTACCCACGATTTTGATGGTGACTGAGGCGGCGTTAAAGTTCTCGCACTCCAGTTCGCCGACACCACCACCATCGACGGTGTACGCCCAACGCGCATCGAACGCTTCAACATCAAAGAACTTCGCCCCTTTACCCACTTCTTCGTCAGGCGTGAAAGCAACGCGAATATCCCCGTGCGGAATGTTCTTCTCTTTGAGTACCGCCAGTGCCGTCATGATTTCAGCAACACCGGCTTTGTCATCCGCGCCAAGCAGCGTTTTGCCATCGGTGGTAATCAGCGTTTGCCCAAGCAACTGATGCAGCACCGGGAACATCACCGGCGAGAGCACTTCATCACCAATGCCCAGTGCGATATCGCCACCACGATAATTTTCAACGATTTGCGGACTGACGTTTTTGCCTGTGAAATCAGGCGCGGTATCCACATGGGAGATAAAACCAATCGGCGGGACTTTTTTATCAACGGTAGACGGCAGCGTTCCCATTACTGTGCCATGTTCGCCCAGCGTAACATTCACCAATCCCATCTCTTCCATTTGCTCTTTCAACAAACGCAACAACTTCCACTGCCCTTCCGTGCTGGGAACTTGTTTTACTCCCGGTTTGGACTGGGTATCCAGAGAGACATAATGTAAGAAACGTTCAAGTAATTTATCCATGTCGCTACCCTCAATTTTTGTGACTTCATTATCAGTAAGTCACAAATGCAAATATTGCGTCAGGTCACTTTTAGCCTGCCTGAGATGAAAATAGTCACGAATGTAATGCAATGCGAGCGGATTTCGTGTTTGCTGCTTTAATCATATTCAAATTCAAACCGATGAAAGGCATCAAGGATTGGCGATTTCAATGCTTTGCCGTAGAATGCGTGCCCTTACTTAACGTGCAGAAACCGCAAGGTGGTTAATCACAAACCCCGCATCAGCTCGCAATTTGATGCGTCATTTATGGGACAGCGAAAAAATTGAATACTGAGCTTCGTTCGCTCTCACCGCTGGTAGAACTGGCCGGTGTAGGTAAGCGCTTTGATGGCAAAACCGTTATTTCTGATTTATCTCTCACCATCAAAAATGGTGAATTTCTGACACTCCTTGGCCCTTCCGGCTGCGGCAAAACCACAGTGCTGCGCATCATTGCCGGACTGGAAAGCGCGGATTCTGGCACTATCTCACTTGAGGGCCAGGATATTACGCAGGTTCCAGCCGAACAACGCACCGTGAATACCGTCTTCCAGAGCTATGCTCTGTTTCCTCATATGACCGTTTTTGAAAACGTCGCCTTCGGTTTAAGAATGCAGAAAACGCCTGCGGCTGAGATTGCTCCGCGCGTGAGCGAAGCGTTAAAAATGGTGCAGCTAGAGGAATTTGCCCAACGTAAACCCCATCAGCTTTCTGGCGGCCAGCAACAACGTGTTGCGATTGCGCGTGCTGTGGTGAATAAACCCCGTCTGTTGCTGCTTGATGAGTCGCTTTCCGCGCTCGACTACAAATTACGCAAGCAGATGCAGAACGAATTAAAAGCCCTCCAGCGCAAGCTCGGCATTACCTTTGTCTTTGTCACGCACGACCAGGAAGAAGCGTTAACCATGTCTGACAGGATTGTGGTGATGCGCGATGGCCGCATTGAGCAAGACGGCACGCCGCGTGAGATTTACGAGGAGCCGAAAAACCTGTTTGTGGCGAGCTTTATCGGTGAAATCAATATCTTTGATGCAACCGTTATCGAACGTGTTGATGAGCAGCGTGTGCGGGCCTTCGTCGAAGGCCGTGAATGTCATATTTACGCGACCATGCCGGTTACCGCAGGTCAGCATTTGAAAGTGCTTTTGCGCCCCGAAGATCTGCGTGTCGAAGAAATCAACGATACTCATGAAGCAGAAGGCTTAATCGGTTATGTGCGGGAACGTAACTATAAAGGCATGACGCTGGAATCTAACGTTGAGCTGGAAAATGGCAAAATGGTGATGGTCAGTGAGTTCTTCAACGAAGACGACCCCGATTTTGACCACACGCTCGATCAGAAGATGTCGATCAACTGGGTTGAAAGTTGGGAGGTCGTACTGGCAGATGAAGAGCTCACGTAAGTTCCAGAACCTGGTGATCGCCACCATCGTCGTTTGGCTGGTGCTGTTCGTATTCCTGCCAAACCTGATGATCATCGGGACCAGTTTCCTGACCCGTGATGATGCTAATTTCGTCAGCATGGTGTTCACGCTGGATAACTACACCCGGCTTGCCGACCCGCTGTACGCACAGGTATTGCTGCACTCGCTGAATATGGCGGTGATTGCCACCGTTGCCTGCCTGGTACTGGGCTATCCGTTTGCCTGGTTCCTCGCCCGCTTACCTGAACGTGTTCGCCCGCTATTGCTGTTTTTGCTGATTGTTCCGTTCTGGACCAACTCCTTAATTCGTATCTATGGACTGAAGATTTTCCTCAGCACCAAAGGGTATATGAATGAGTTTTTGCTGTGGCTGGGGGTGATTGATACGCCGATCCGTCTGATGTACACCCCAAGTGCGGTGATCATCGGCCTGGTGTATATCCTGCTGCCATTTATGGTGATGCCGCTGTACTCGAGCATTGAGAAGCTCGATAAACCGCTGCTGGAAGCGGCACGCGACCTGGGAGCCAACAAATTTCAGACATTCATCCGTATTATCATTCCGCTCACCATGCCGGGAATTATTGCCGGTTGCCTGTTAGTGATGCTGCCTGCGATGGGACTGTTCTATGTTTCCGATCTGATGGGTGGAGCGAAAAACCTGTTGATTGGTAACATCATTAAGAGCCAGTTCCTGAATATACGCGACTGGCCGTTTGGCGCTGCCACCAGCATTACGCTCACGTTAGTGATGGGTCTGATGCTGCTGATTTACTGGCGTGCCGCCAGTTTGTTGAACAAGAAGGTGGAATTAGAATGATGGGTCGCCTGCTCCGTGGCGGTTTTATGACCGCCATTTACGCGTATCTGTACATTCCGATTATCATTTTGATCGTAAATTCGTTTAACAGTTCGCGTTTCGGTATTAACTGGCAAGGCTTTACCGGCAAATGGTATAGCCTGCTGCTGAACAACGACAGCCTGCTGCAAGCGGCACAACATTCGTTGACCATGGCGGTGGTTTCCGCCACGGCGGCGACGCTGATTGGCTCGCTGACGGCGGTGGCGTTGTATCGTTATCGTTTCCGTGGCAAACCCTTTGTCAGCGGCATGTTATTTGTGGTGATGATGTCGCCTGACATCGTGATGGCGATTTCACTGCTGGTGCTGTTTATGCTGCTGGGGGTGTCGCTTGGCTTCTGGTCGCTGCTGTTCTCACACATCACTTTCTGCCTGCCCTTTGTGGTGGTCACGGTCTATTCCCGGCTGAAAGGGTTTGATGTGCGGATGTTAGAAGCAGCAAAAGATTTGGGTGCCAGCGAGCTGACCATTTTGCGCAAGATCCTCCTGCCGCTTGCCATGCCTGCGGTTGCCGCGGGCTGGTTGCTGAGTTTTACCTTGTCGATGGATGATGTAGTGGTTTCATCGTTCGTGACGGGGCCAGGTTATGAAATTCTTCCGTTGAAGATTTACTCAATGGTGAAGGTGGGTGTTTCGCCAGAGGTGAACGCACTTGCCACCATTCTGTTAGTACTCTCGCTGGTCCTGGTGATTGCCAGTCAGCTTATTCTTCGTGATAAAACCAGGGGACATTAAAATGACTAAATGGCCACGCCACCTGCTCGCTGCGGGCGCTCTGGCGCTAGGTATGGGCGCTGCACATGCCGATGACAGCAAGACTCTCTATTTCTATAACTGGACTGAGTACGTGCCGCCAGGTCTGCTTGAGCAGTTCACTAAAGAAACGGGCATCAAAGTGATTTATTCGACCTATGAGTCGAATGAAACCATGTACGCCAAGCTGAAAACTTACAAAGAAGGTGCTTATGATTTGGTCGTACCTTCGACCTACTTTGTGGCGAAAATGCGCAAAGAAGGGATGATCCAGAAGATTGATAAAAGCAAGCTGACCAACTTTAAAAATCTCGATCCTGAAGTACTCAACAAGCCGTTCGATCCGAATAACGATTACTCCATTCCGTACATCTGGGGTGCGACGGCCATTGGCGTCAATAGTGATTCTATCGATCCGAAAACCGTCACCAGTTGGGCGGATTTGTGGAAACCCGAGTACAAGCAAAGCCTGCTGCTGACCGATGACGCTCGCGAAGTGTTCCAGATGGCATTGCTGAAGCTAGGATATTCCGGCAATACCACCGATCCAAAAGAGATTGAAGCGGCATACCACGAGCTGCAAAAGCTGATGCCAAACGTCGCCGCCTTTAACTCGGATAACCCAGCCAACCCGTATATGGAAGGCGAAGTGAATCTCGGTATGGTGTGGAATGGTTCAGCCTACGTGGCGCGTCAGGCGGGCACACCACTGGCAATCGTCTGGCCGAAAGAAGGCGGGATTTTCTGGATGGATAACCTGTCGATTCCTGCGAACGCCAAAAACGTAGACGGCGCATTGAAGTTGATTAACTTCCTGCTGCGCCCGGATGTGGCAAAACAGGTCGCGGAAACCATCGGCTACCCAACGCCAAACCTCGAAGCACGTAAGCTGCTGCCAAAAGAAGTGTCGGGCGATAAAACGCTTTACCCGGATGAAGCAGTGCTGAAAAACGGCGAGTGGCAGAACGATGTCGGCGATGCCAGCGCTATCTATGAGAATTACTACCAGAAATTGAAAGCTGGACGTTAACCTTCACTAAGCGGAACACCATGTTCCGCTTTTTTTCACCCTTTAGCCTTATAGCACGCCCCTCCTCACCTTTTATGCTTGAAGTAGCGTCTGACTGCTGTTGGTCACGCCGCCCTCCCCGTGCATTGCAGACAGAGTGATTATCGTGATGGTGACTCGATTGCCATGGTATATCAGCGCGCTGGCATTGATCTATTGCGCGTATACATCGCTATTTTTGATTGTGGTTGCGCTACGAGAAGAGAAGTTATTGGTTGAGGCCAGAGCTTAAACAGTGAAATTTTTTGCGGTGGATGGCGCTGACGCTTATCCACCCTACGAATCAATTAAATATTGGGCGGGTAAACATCGCGTCACCCGCCAGTTTTTAAAGCCCTTTCAGCAGCCGCTCGACATACTCCGGCACCACTTCACTGGCTAAGCCGTAAAACTTCTCTTCAAACTCGCTACCAACCTGGCTCGGTTCAAGATTCAGTTCAACGGTATGTGCGCCTTGCAAGCGGGCTTCGTGGACAAACCCTGCGGCGGGGTAAACATGGCCAGAGGTGCCGATAGCGATAAAGTAATCGGCTGTTGCCAGCGCCTGATAAATTTCATCCATACCCAGCGGCATTTCGCCAAACCACACCACATGCGGGCGTAACTGTGCAGAAAGTTGGCAGCAGTGGCAGCGGTCATCAGAAGTGATATCCCCTTTCCACTCAATCACCTGGCCACTTTGCGCACAGCGTACTTTCAGCAATTCGCCATGCATATGGATAATGTTTTTATTACCGGCACGCTCATGCAAATTATCAATATTTTGCGTCACTAACAGGAAGTGATCGCCCAGCTCTTCTTCGAGCCTTGCCAGCGCCAGATGCGCCGCATTGGGCTGAATTTCTGCCTGCTGAAGTTGCTGACGGCGAGCATTATAAAACGCCTGCACCAGCTCTGGATCACGGGCGAACCCTTCCGGCGTCGCCACATCTTCAACGCGATGCTCTTCCCACAAACCATCGGTCGCGCGGAAAGTACGAATACCTGACTCGGCGGAAATACCCGCCCCCGTCAGGACGACAACTCTGGGTTTTTCCATCGCTTCGGGTCCAGGACTATCGCGGAAAAATGCACGCTGACGCAAACGCTGCCGCAGCAAACGTTTATCTTTTCTGAACCGGCTTAACCGATGTTGACGACGGGATAGCATAATTTACTCCGTGAGATGGAGGAACGCTGCGCCACGCATGCCACCGGCATCGCCGTGACGGGCAGGTTCAATGCGCGGCACTTTTGCCACCGGCAAAAGATACTTCGGTAAACGTTCAGGCAGTTGCTGGTACATCTCAGTAAAGTTAGATAACCCACCGCCAATCACCACCAGATGCGCATCAATTGCCGTCAACAGACTGCCGAGGCAGCAAGCCAGCAGCTCGACGAAACGTTCAACGTGCGCCACAGCTTTGTCATCCCCTGCGCGATAGCGGGCAACAATCTCTTTGGCATCCAGAGGTTCAGAGTAGAAGTGTTGGTAAACCCACGCAAATCCACGACCGGAAAGATAGTTTTCGATGCAGCCATTTTGACCACAACCGCAACGTGTGAGTGGAATGTCATGCCCCAATACGTCGAGCGCATCCACCGGCAGACGCGTATGACCGAACTCGCCAGTGATGTAATTGCGACCGGTAATAGATTTACCGTTGACGATAATTCCGCCGCCCACGCCGGTGCCGAGAATCAGCCCCATCACTACCGGGTAGTCGCGGAATTCATCATCCCAGGCTTCAGACAGCGCAAAGCAGTTCGCGTCGTTATCCATACGTACTTCACGTCCGAGCATGGCGCTCAGATCGGCCTGAACCGGTTTACCGCTGGCAGCAGGCACGTTGGCGGCGTAAAGCGTGCCATCGTCGGTGACAGGCATACCTGGAATACCAATGCCTACCGAGCCCTTAACACCAAAACGGCTATCTGCTTCCCGTACCAGAGAAGCGATAGCCGCTAAGAAGTTTTCGTAACTGTCATGCGGAGTGGGAAGACGCTTTTCCCACTGTAACCGCCGTTCAGTATCATAAACCCCAAGAGCCATTTTCGTGCCGCCAATGTCAAATCCGTAGTACATCGCTTTGCTGCTCCCCAATACCGTCATATTTTCAATTGATTATTTATTGCCCGCTTAATACTCGCGCGGGATCAATATTACTGGCTCGACGAGCCGGATACCAACTGGCAAGTAAACTCAGTAACAACGCTGTGATCAGGACATAAAATACGTCCAACCAATGAAGTTCTGATGGCAGGAAATCGATAAAGTAAATATCGCCAGACAGGAACTGGTGACCGATGAGTTTTTCAATTACGCGGATAATATTGGTCAATTGCCAGGAGGCCAGCACACCAATAATTACGCCGCTCACGCTGCCCAGTAAACCCGCCAACAGACCGTACCAGATGAAAATTGCACGAATCAGGCCATCTTTCGCCCCAAGCGTACGCAGCACGGCGATATCGCTGCTCTTATCTTTCACCGCCATCACCAGCGTCGAAACGATGTTAAAACAGGCGACGCCAATCACCAGCACCATCGCCAGATACATAATGGCGCGGATCATCTGGATATCGCGATACATGTAACCGTAGGTGCCAATCCAGCTTTTGATATACACGTAAGCGTTGGTGACTTCGCCTGCATCACGCACCAGCTGATTTGCGTTAAACACATCATTCACTTTGATTGCGATGCCTGTGACACTGTCTGCCATGTCCAGATAGCCTTGCGCATCTGCCATCGGCACCATCGCGAAGCTATGATCGAGCTGCCCGCTAAGTGCCAGAATACCTTCAACTTGCAGGCGTACACGCTTCGGTTGCAGCAGTTTGTGATCGGCATTGCTGTTAGGGATCATGATGGAGATCCAGTCGCCCTGCTTCACTTTCAGGGCATCAGCCACCCCTTTTCCGATAATGATCTGCTGCTGACCAGCCTTAAAGTTTTGCCAGGCATTGTTTTGCACATACTGCGGTAACGCGCTGAGGCGTACTTCCTGAGCAGGGTCTACGCCTTTGACCTGAATTGCGCGCAGATTTGGCCCACTTTCCACAAGGCCGGTGAAGTTGATGTACGGCGCAGCCGCAGCAATCCCCTTCACTTTCTCAACACGTTGCAACACACCACTCCAGTCATGGAATGGCTGATTAACCGGTTCGATTTCACCGTGGGGCACCACCGCTAAAATGCGGTTGTTCAGCTCACGTTCGAAACCGTTCATCGCACTCAGACCCACAATCAGCACCGCCACACCCAGTGCGATACCTAATGTGGAGATGATTGAAATCAGTGACACCATGCCGCTGCGACGACGCCCGCGGCTAAAACGCAAACCAATAAGCAGTGACAGTGGCGAAGCCATTACTGGGCTCCCATCAGAGTCAGCTCATTCGTCAGGCGACCATCACGCATTTCTAACTGGCGAGTCATGCGACGCGCTAATTGCAGATCGTGAGTCACCACAAGGAACGCTGTCCCCTGGCGCACGTTGAGTTCACCGAGGAGTTCGAAAATGCTGTCGGCATTACGCGCATCGAGGTTACCAGTCGGTTCATCGGCGAGCACCAGACGCGGATTATTCACCAGTGCACGGGCAATCGCCACACGCTGGCGTTCGCCACCGGACAGCTCAGAAGGACGGTGATTGCTGCGGTGATCCAGCCCGACCGCTTTCAGCATTTCCAGCGCGCGTTGCTTCGTTTCATCAGTATTGTTTTTACCGATTAACAGCGGCATGGCGACGTTTTCCATCGCGGTGAAGTCAGGCAGTAAGTGGTGAAACTGGTAAATAAAGCCCAGCTCACGATTACGCAGTTCTGCTTTGGCAGAAGACGACATTGAACTCATCGGCTTACCGTTGAAAATCACATCGCCAGAAGTTGGCGTATCAAGCCCACCTAACAGGTGCAACAAGGTACTTTTGCCGGAACCGGAACTGCCGACAATCGCCATTAACTCGCCGGTATCAATGCTGAAGCTGACATCATGCAAAACGTCCGTTTGCACTTTGCCTTCCTGATAGCGTTTGCACAGCTTGTCACACTGCAACAGGATTGAATTACTCATAACGTAAAGCCTCAGCGGGATGTGTCGCGGCAGCACGCCACGATGGATAAAGCGTGGATAACAGCGCAACCGCCATAGCAACGATCGCAATCACAATAACTTGCAGCGGATCAATGGCAACCGGCAGCGTGGCACCATCCAGCATCGCGCCAATAATCGGCATCAAATTGTTTAACTGGCTGGCAAGTAGCGCGCCAAGTAATGCCCCCAGCAAAGCACCAATTACCCCGGCACTCGCCCCTTGCACCATAAACACCGCCATGATTTGCCGACGGGTGAGACCCTGAGTCTGGAGAATGGCGACTTCGCCTTGTTTTTCCATTACCAACAGGCCAAGAGAAGTAATGATGTTAAACGCGGCAACCGCCACAATCAGGCTCAACAACAGCCCCATCATATTTTTTTCCATGCGTACGGCCTGGAAAAGCTCACCTTTACGCTCGCGCCAGTCTTTCCACTCCGTGCCCTGCGGCAAAGTCTGTTGGCTCAATACATCGACTTTCAGCGGTTCAGCCAGCCACAAACGCCAGCCGGTAATATTCCCCGCCGGATAGCGCATCAGACGCGATGCATCTTGCTGGTTGACCAACATTTGATAACCGTCGACTTCGCTGTTGGCGGCAAACGTGCCAATCACCGTGAACAGACGCTGGCTAGGCAGACGCCCCATCGGCGTAAACTGGCTGGCGGACGGCACCATCACACGGATGCTATCGCCGCGTTTAATCCCCAGTTGCCCGGCAAGTTGCTCACCCAGAATAATGTTGTACTTCCCGGCGACCAGGTCAGTCTGCTTAACATTGACGAGAAACGGCGACAGCGGATCTTTTTCTTCCGGCTGCACGCCGAGCATCACACCCACCGCCACGCTACGCGCACTTTGCAGCACGACATCCCCGGTGGTGATGGGAGCAACGCGCGTCACGCCCTGCAATTTCAGATCTTTTGCTGGAAGAGTTTCAGGATTAATGGAGCCGGCAGGCGAGCTGATAATCGCTTGTGGCATCAGCCCAAGAATGTTGTTTTGCAGCTCTCGTTCGAATCCGTTCATCACGGAAAGCACCGTCACGAGCGCCATTACGCCAAGCGTAATGCCGATAGTCGACAGCCAGGAAACGAAGCGACCGAAGCGGTCAGCTGCTCGCCCACGCATGTAGCGCAGGCCTATAAATAACGCGACAGGTTGATACATGTATTCCGTCTTGTTGCAGTTGCGAATGCAAAGTTGGCGAGAAGTATATAAGTGATACCGTATCAAGTAAATGAAACATAACGTTTTTTTGATATTTCAGAACATGTGAAATCCAATTAAATCAAGCTCATAACATCTTGTTTTCGAAGTCAAAGCTCTCGCGACTCGGTGACTTTCTGACCCTGCGGAATTTCTGAAAGGTGCCCAATTCTTACAAAAACAGACAAATCAGGTAAAAAAACCGCCGCCAATCTTCCACCCTGAAGGCAATACAGACCAACAGAAGATATTGCCCACGCATGAAAAACAAACAACTATGGATAAACCACATCAAGGGATTGTGCATCTGCCTTGTCGTTATCTACCATTCGGTGATTACTTTTTACCCACACCTGGTGCAATCCCAAACAGGATTGCCTGAGTACGTTGCCAAAAGCTGGATCTACCTGAATCTGTATCTGGCCCCTTTCCGTATGCCAGTGTTCTTCTTTATTTCCGGATTTTTGATCACCCGCTACATCGAACAGGTGAAATGGCGGGACTGCATTGATAAACGGATATGGAATATCTTCTATGTTTTGCTGTTGTGGGGCGTGTTGCAGTGGCTGGGTATTTCGTTAATCAATGAATGGCTGGCGCCAGACCTGGTACGTAATCCGACATCTAATGCGGCTTATTCAGAAAACCTGCTGCAATTTGCCACCAGCATGGCAAAAGCCAGCACCAGCCTCTGGTACCTGTACGCACTGGTACTCTATTTCCTGATGTTTAAAAGCCTGCGCCGCTTCAAGGTGCCGGTCATTGTGATGCTATTGGCGATAAACGTGGTGATTAGCTTTATGCCGTTGCCGTGGTGGGGCATGAACAGTGTGGTGCGTAATATGTGTTATTACGGCCTCGGCGCGTGGTTTGGCCCGCAACTGATGAATGCGATGAAAGCGTTCTCCCCTCGCCAGCGTCCGTTGCTGTGCATTGCCGCCGCCCTGCTTTCTGTCGCGCTGTATCTGGTGAATGTTCCGTTATTGATTTCAGTGCTGTCGATTTTCGTGATTATGAAACTGTTTTATCTGCTGGATGGCTGGCGTGAAAGCCGCTCCGATGCGTTCCTGAATATCGTCGGCTCCAACACTATTGCGATTTACACCACTCACCGCATCGTGATTGAAGCACTGAGCTTATTTACGCTTGGACAGGTCACCGCCGGGCATCTTTCCGATAACCTGGTGCTCGCCATTTTGCTGGTTTATCCGTTTGTTAGCCTCGCGATATGCACTTTACTGGGTTTAGGTTTCAGGAAATTATCGCGTGTGTTGTGCGGGGATATGTTCTTCTCGCCGCCGAAAAAAATGGTGACGGCAACACAAGCGGGTTAAGTCGTATCCGTGGGAGGTGTCAAATCTCTGGCTGCTTTGCGATTGGGTTGCTAATACAAAACGATCGCGGATAATAATAAGCAACTTCTTGACGCGTCGGGGGTTATATACCCGAAAAATTCGATGCAACCTGAGAGATTCTGACACCTTCTATGCCTGAAAAATATCGCTATTCCTTACCCGTAAAAGCTGGCGATCAGCGTCAGCTTGGAGAACTCACCGGTTCTGCTTGTGCCACCGAAGTGGCCGAAATCATAGAGCGCCATAATGGTCCGGTGGTGTTGATAGCACCAGATATGCAGAATGCACTGCGTCTGCATGACGAGATTATGCAGTTTACGGAAAGCCTGGTGGTGAATCTTGCCGACTGGGAAACCCTGCCATACGACAGTTTCTCGCCGCATCAGGAAATTATCTCTTCGCGTTTATCCACGCTTTATCAGTTGCCCACCATGCAGCGCGGCGTGTTAATCCTGCCGGTGAATACTTTGATGCAGCGCGTTTGCCCGCATAATTTCTTGCACGGTCATGCGCTGGTGATGCAAAAAGGCCAGCAATTATCACGCGATAATTTACGCAGCCAGTTAGAGCAGGCGGGTTATCGCAGCGTTGATCAGGTGATGGAACACGGTGAGTTTGCGACCCGTGGCGCGTTGCTGGATTTATATCCGATGGGCAGTGATCAGCCCTACCGTATTGATTTCTTCGATGACGAAATTGACAGCCTGCGCGTGTTTGATGTGGATACGCAGCGCACGCTTGAAGAAGTGGACGCCATCAACCTGCTGCCCGCGCACGAATTTCCGACCGATAAAACCGCCATTGAGTTATTCCGCAGCCAGTGGCGCGACAAGTTTGATGTGAAGCGCGAGCCGGAACATATCTACCAGCAGGTCAGTAAAGGCACGCTCCCTGCCGGGATTGAATACTGGCAGCCGCTGTTCTTCAGCGAACCACTCCCCCCGCTATTTAGCTATTTCCCGAAAAACACGTTGCTTATCAATACCGGCGACATCGAAACCAGTGCTGAGCGTTTCTGGCAGGATACATTTGCCCGTTTCGAAAATCGCGGCGTTGACCCGATGCGTCCGCTGTTGCCGCCGGAAAGTCTGTGGCTGCGTGTCGACGAACTGTTCAGCGAGTTAAAAGCCTGGCCGCGTATTCAGCTCAAAACTGAATCTCTGGCTGACAAAGCCGCGTTCACCAATCTGGGTTATCGCCCGTTGCCAGACCTTTCCGTTCAGGCGCAGCAGAAAGCGCCTCTCGATAACCTGCGTAAATTCCTTGAGTCGTTCGCCGGGCCAGTCGTGTTTTCCGTCGAAAGTGAAGGCCGTCGTGAAGCGCTGGGCGAGCTGCTATCTCGCATAAAAGTGGCACCAAAACGTATCTATCGTCTTGATGAGGCGGCAGATAATGGCCGCTATTTAATGCAGGGTTCCAGCGAGCATGGGTTCATCGATACCCTGCGCAATCGTGCATTGATTTGTGAAAGTGATCTGCTGGGCGAGCGCGTCAGTCGTCGCCGTCAGGATAGCCGTCGCACCATTAACCCCGATACCCTGATTCGCAACCTTGCCGAGCTGCATACCGGGCAACCGGTGGTGCATCTGGAACATGGGGTTGGCCGTTATGCCGGTTTAACCACCCTTGAAGCGGGCGGCATCACTGGCGAATACCTGATGCTGACCTATCACGGTGACGCCAAACTCTACGTGCCGGTTTCATCGCTGCATCTGATAAGCCGCTACGCGGGGGGAGCCGAAGAAAATGCGCCGCTGCATAAACTCGGCAGCGATGCCTGGTCACGCGCACGCCAGAAAGCCGCCGAGAAAGTGCGCGATGTGGCTGCGGAATTGCTGGATATTTATGCGCAGCGTGCCGCAAAACAAGGCTTTGCCTTTAAGCATGACCGCGAACAGTATCAACTGTTCTGCGACGCGTTCCCGTTTGAAACCACGCCAGATCAGGCTCAGGCGATTAATGCCGTGTTGAGCGACATGTGCCAACCGCTGGCAATGGACCGACTGGTGTGTGGTGATGTGGGCTTTGGTAAAACCGAAGTGGCGATGCGCGCTGCCTTCCTCGCCGTGGAAAACCATAAGCAAGTGGCCGTGCTGGTGCCGACCACCCTGCTCGCCCAACAACATCTGGATAACTTCCGAGACCGTTTTGCCAACTGGCCGGTGCGCATCGAAATGCTGTCGCGTTTTCGTACCGCCAAAGAGCAAGCGCAAATCCTGCAAGATGCCAGCGAAGGGAAAGTCGATATCCTTATCGGCACCCATAAGCTGCTGCAAAATGATGTGAAGATGAAAGACCTGGGGCTGCTGATTGTCGATGAAGAGCATCGCTTTGGTGTGCGCCATAAAGAGCGGATTAAAGCGATGCGCGCTGACGTCGATATCCTCACGCTGACCGCCACACCGATTCCGCGTACGCTGAATATGGCGATGAGCGGGATGCGAGATTTGTCGATTATCGCCACTCCCCCGGCGCGTCGCCTGGCGGTGAAAACCTTCGTGCGTCAGTACGATGAACTTGTGGTCCGCGAAGCGATTCTGCGTGAAGTGCTGCGTGGCGGGCAGGTTTACTATCTTTATAACGATGTGGAAAATATCCAGAAAGCGGCAGACCGCCTCGCGGCGTTAGTGCCCGAAGCGCGCATCACCATTGGTCACGGCCAGATGCGTGAACGTGAGCTGGAACGCGTGATGAACGACTTCCACCACCAGCGTTTCAACGTTCTGGTTTGTACCACGATTATCGAAACCGGTATCGATATTCCGACCGCGAATACCATTATCATCGAACGCGCGGATCATTTCGGCCTTGCGCAGTTGCACCAGTTGCGTGGCCGTGTCGGGCGTTCGCATCACCAGGCGTATGCATGGTTGCTGACGCCGCATCCAAAAGCGATGACCACCGACGCGCAAAAACGCCTCGAGGCTATCGCGTCTCTCGAAGATTTGGGTGCCGGTTTTGCCCTCGCCACGCATGACCTGGAAATTCGTGGTGCCGGTGAATTGCTCGGCGAAGGCCAAAGCGGTTCCATGGAAAGTATCGGTTTCTCGCTATACATGGAAATGCTGGAAAACGCGGTCGATGCCCTTAAAGATGGCCGTGAGCCGTCACTTGAAGATTTGACCAGCAGCCAGACCGAAGTCGAACTGCGTATGCCTGCCCTGCTGCCGGATGATTTCATCCCGGACGTCAACACGCGCCTGTCGTTCTACAAGCGCATCGCCAGTGCAAAAACCGGCCATGAACTCGACGAACTTAAAGTGGAGTTGATCGACCGCTTTGGTTTGTTACCGGATCCGGCTCGCAACTTGCTGGATATTGCTGCGTTACGCCAGCAGGCGCAGAAGTTGGGTGTGCGTAAAATCGAAGGTAACGAGAAAGGTGGCGTGATTGAATTTGCCGAGAAGAACCATGTGAATCCGGTATGGCTGATTGGTTTACTGCAAAAACAGCCGCAACATTACCGTCTCGATGGGCCAACCCGACTGAAATTTATTGAAGATCTCGCCGATCGCAAAGCTCGCATGGAATGGGTGCGTAACTTCATGCATCAGCTGGCGCAGAACGCAGCGGCATAATCACGCGCAGAAACTGACTAAAGTGCCTTAGATATCTCTAAGGCACTCAATTTGAAACATTTACACATCCTTTCAATCCACCAGGATTTCCCTACACGCTCTCCCGTCATAATCATCGATTAACTTTTTTATAACATCCGCATACTTTAAAAGGTTTACCGTGACGACCTCTCAGAGCGTTTCAATATCCCGCAAAGCTCGCGTCATTCGCTGGCTGGCTTCGATTATGCTGGTTAGCGCAACAATGGCCTCGTTTCAAGCTGCCGCCAACTCTTACCCTTTGCCGCCCGAAGGAAGCCGTCTGATCGGCAAGAATTTTTTCCATGTGGTGGAGGATAATGGGGGGTCGCTTGAGGCGATTGCGAAAAAATACAATGTCGGTTTCCTGGCTTTACTGCAGGCAAATCCAGGTGTTGACCCTTATGTTCCTCGTGCAGGAAGCGTGCTGACCATCCCGCGTCAGATGTTGTTACCTGATGCGCCTCGCCAGGGGCTGGTACTTAACCTCGCCGAGTTGCGGGTGTATTACTATCCGGCAGGTAAAAACAGCGTCACCGTTTACCCGATTGGTATTGGCCAACTGGGTGGAGACACCGTGACGCCAACCATGGTGACGACCGTTTCAGATAAGCGAGCCAACCCAACCTGGACGCCAACTGCCAATATCCGCGCACGTTACCTGGCAAATGGCATCAAACTCCCAGGCGTGGTGCCAGCCGGGCCGGATAACCCAATGGGTCACCATGCGATTCGCCTCGCCGCCCATGGTGGTGTCTACCTGTTACACGGCACCAACGCTGACTTTGGTATTGGGATGCGCGTGAGTTCTGGTTGCATTCGCCTGCGCGATGACGATATTAAAGCTCTGTATAAAGAGATGCCGGTCGGCACGCCTGTGCGAATCATCAATACCGCGATCAAAACCTCGGTCGAACCCGATGGCACCCGTTTAGTGGAAGTGCATCAGCCGCTGTCGAAAGATATTAATGACGATCCCAAAGTGCTGCCGATCGTGCTGACCGAGCAGATGAAACAGTTCCAGTCCGCAACTGAAACGGATGCCGTGGTGATGGAACAAGCGATGCAACACCGTTCTGGTATGCCAGTAGAGGTGAACGCACAGAGCGTTCCAACCAACGAAATTTAGCTTTTTCCATTGGTGAATAGATACTAAACAGGTGTTGTAGGGTGGATAAGCGTTAGCGTCATCCACCATTTTCATCAGTTTTGTCAGATGACGCTGCGCTTATCAGACCTGGGAAGAGGTTTATGTTGAGCTTAAAGGCCCTGTTTTTAACAGGGCCTTTTTTTGGATTCTTAAGCAATGCTCAGAGGGTAGTTATTTACTTATAGATAACCGCAGTCCCGTGCAAAGTATTTGGGCCAGTCACTGAAGTAATACGGTAAGAACTTGCACCCATTTGGTCTGCTTTTTCAGCAAGTTGCGCTTCCAGAGAATCGAGGTTAGTCCCGGCTGTTGCAGTCACAGTACCGATTTTCTGTTGGCCTGCTGGAGTGGCTTGCACTTCTACAGCGGCGAAGCTTGCGAAAGAAACTGAGCTAAGAACAACGGCAGCGATCAGAGTTTTTACGTTTTTCATGTTATGTACCTTGAGCAGTTGATTTGTAAGGTCGTAAAGTTATTTACTTAACGATCGATAACTAAATCATAAACGTGATCTGCATCACACGTCAAATTAATTTTATAACGTTCATTAACTATTTTATAAAAGTACTATTTATCATTAAGATAGGATTAATTTATTTTTATCCTAAATGCCTGTAGCTACTGCGGGTTTTTATTTTTATAATGATCGTTCATTAAACAGACAAAGGTTCAACGGCGCACATGTCATCTGATACAAGTTGCATTAAAAAAAGCCGTGGCCGTCCGAAGGTGTTTGACAGGGAAGCAGCACTCGACAAGGCCATGGCTCTGTTCTGGCAACACGGTTATGAAGCCACCTCGATGGCGCATTTGGTCGAAGCTACGGGCGCAAAAGCCCCGACGCTGTATGCCGAATTCACCAATAAAGAAGGGCTATTCCGGGCGGTGCTGGATCGTTATATTGCGCGTTTTACGCAAATGCGTGAGGCGTGCTTGTTCTGCGAAGAACGGACGCTTGAAGAAGCGTTGGAAGATTATTTATCGTTGATTGCCAAACTCTTTACCGAGAAAGACACACCAACGGGATGTTTTATTATCTGTACTTCGTCAGTACTTGCGGCCTCTTCGGAAGATATTGCCGCCGTGATAAAAACACGCCAGTCGATGCAGGAAGAAACGTTGGTACGTTTTCTGACTAAACGTCAGGAGAAAGGTGAAATACCTGCCAGCAGCTGCGTTCGTAAGCTGGCTAAATACCTGTGCTGTATTATTCAGGGGATGTCGGTAAGTGCGCGTGAAAACGCCAGCTATGACGAGCTTTTGCAGATAGTGAACACCACCATGCGTCTGATGCCTGAACTGAAGAAAATCTAAATGCAGTGAGGCGGATTACTCAAATTCATCCGCCTTATCTTTTGCAGTACTTTATTTCTGGCGTCCTTTACTCCAGTAAGCCATAAAGTTGATAGCATCGTGGTTTACCCCACATTCCCCAATCAAATAACGCCGCAGCATTTTCACCACAGTCGATTCCCCGGCAACCCATCCATAAAACGTCGTACTGTCGGTGGTGGCTTTATCCCACAGCAATTCGCCTTCAGCTTCCTCGTTGATCGCTTCAACAACTCCAGCCGTTTTAGGCAGTTGCGCTTCGGCTTTTACCGCAGGTAATAAGCACTCGCCGTGGCTGGCATTCGCGGGTTTACGCGGCAACCAGTGAATACGGGCGAAGCTAAATTCGCTTAAATCAACACAATCCCCCTGCTCTGGCACTTCAAAAAATGCCTGGATTTGCGGAGGGTTTTGCTGAGCCGCCAGCAATTCAAGAATCCCCCGCGCCGCTGGCAGTGCGGTTTCATCGGCAATAATTAATCCCTGACGCAAGCCTGCCGGTGGCGTCCATTCATAACCGCCGCTGTCTTGCGGGTAATCTGCATTGGGGGCGACGATTTGGATTTGATCACCGGGTTTCGAGGCGATCGCCCATGCGGAGGCCGGTCCTTCTGTTCCATGACTGACGAATTCAACCGTCACCTCCTGGCGCTCGCGGTCAACGTGGCGCAAGGTGTAAGTGCGCACAATCGGCCGCTTCTCTTTGGGCAATTCTTGCAGCAACTGATACCACTGCGCTTGCTCAGGCAAAGCGGGGATCGAGCCATCCTCTGATGGGAATAGCATTTTGATTCGTTGGTCCGGCGAATCACATTTCATTCTGGCAACATCGACGCCGCCAAATACCAGGCTCAACAGTGATGGTGAAACCTGCGATTTATTCACTAGCTGCACATTAAACAATCGATAGCCTTGCACTCCAGACATTTCGACTCCTTTGCCGCTCACGGCCACGCTTGAAAAAGTAAACCACAGAAATCATGTGATTATTCATAAGATTAATTTGAGAAATACTATCAATTGAGATTGATAATGAGAACCGTTATCGGCAAAATTCTGTGCGTTCATATTACAAAACATTTTTAAATGTTAATTATTTCCCATCCAAGGAAAGATGATGATGCATAAAAACGCGCGCTGGGTGCTTAACCCGTTGCTTCTGGCGATGATGTCTCCGGCTTTCGCACAGCAAACGTCCGAAGAAAACATTACGGTTTCTGCCAACCGTATGCACCGCACCGTTGCTGAGATGGCGCAGACCACCTGGGTTATCGAAGGTGCTGAGCTTGAACAACAGATCCAGGGTGGCAAAGAGCTGAAAGATGCCCTTGCGCAGCTCATTCCTGGTCTGGATGTGGGTAGCCAGAGTCGTACCAACTACGGCATGAATATGCGTGGCCGTTCTATCGTGGTGTTAGTGGATGGTGTGCGCCTGAACTCGTCCCGTACCGATAGTCGCCAGTTGGATTCTATTGACCCGTTCAATATCGAGCATATTGAAGTCATCTCCGGCGCCACGTCACTGTATGGCGGCGGCAGTACCGGTGGCCTGATTAATATCGTGACCAAAAAAGGCCAGCCTGAAACTCAGATGGAATTTGAAACCGGTCTTAAATCAGGTTTCAACAGCAGCAAAGATCATGATGAGCGTGTTGCGGGTGCCATATCAGGTGGTAACGACCATGCTTCCGGGCGTCTTTCAGTGGCTTATCAAAAGTTTGGCGGTTGGTTTGATGGCAATGGCGACCAGACCTTGCTCGACAATACCCAGACCGGTTTGCAATATTCAGACCGTCTGGATGTAATGGGCACCGGTACGTTAAATATTGATGAAACTCAACAACTCCAGTTGGTGACGCAGTACTACAAAAGCCAGGGTGATGATGATTACGGCCTTAATCTGGGGCAGAATTTTTCTGCAGTAACCGGTAACGGCAAGGCGTATGTTAGCGATGAGCTGAATTCAGACCGCATTCCTGGCACCGAACGCCATCTGATTAGCCTGCAATACTCCAACAGCGATTTCCTCGGCCAGGAATTGGTTGGGCAGATTTATTATCGTGATGAATCGCTGACGTTCTATCCGTTCCCGACGCTGACCCGTAACACGGTCACCAGCTTCTCCGCTTCTCAGCAAGACACTGACCAGTACGGTGCAAAACTGGCGCTGACCAGCCAACCGCTCGACGGCTGGCAGATAACGTATGGTGTCGACGCCGATCACGAGAGCTTTACCTCGAATCAGATGTTCTTTGATTTGGCGAAAGCTAACGCCTCGGGTGGCCTGAACAACCAGAGTATTTATACCACTGGCCGCTACCCTGGCTACACCATCACTAACCTCGCCCCGTTCCTGCAAACCAGTTATGACATCAACGACTTGTTTACTGTTAGTGGCGGTGTGCGCTACCAGTGGACTGAGAATAAAGTGGATGACTTTATTGGGTTCACTCAGCAACAAGGCATTGCGAACGGTATCGCAAATTCAGCCGATGCTATCCCTGGCGGCAGCACCGATTACGACAACGCGTTGTTCAATGCCGGTGTGCTGATGCACATCACCGAACGCCAACAAGCGTGGTTCAACTTCTCGCAAGGTGTTGAGTTGCCTGATCCGGGCAAATATTACGGCAATGGCACTTACCGCCTGTCGAATGGCCATTACCAGCTCCTGAATAGTGTGAACGTTGGGCAGTCTAAACTTCAGGGGATCAAGGTCGATTCTTATGAGTTAGGCTGGCGCTATACCGGTGATAGCCTGCGCAGCCAGGTTGCGGCGTACTATTCCTTGTCCGATAAGTCTATCGCCATCAACCGTGCCGATATGACCATCAATGTACAGGACGATCAGCGCCGTATTTACGGTGTTGAAGGTGCAGTGGATTACTTCATTCCGGACTCAAACTGGAGCACCGGTGTTAACTTCAACGTGCTGAAATCCGAGACGAAAGTTGACGGAAAATGGCAGAAATGGGACGTGATATACGCCAGCCCATCAAAAGCCACCGCCTACGTTGGCTGGGCACCTGATCCGTGGAGCCTGCGAGTGCAAAGCCAGCAGACCTTTGATTTGACCGATGCGAGCGACAATAAGATCAATGGCTACAACACTATCGACTTTATTGGGAGCTATGCTTTGCCTGTGGGCAAACTCAGCTTCAGCATCGAAAACTTGCTGGATGAAGATTACACCACCGTGTGGGGCCAGCGCGCACCGCTGCTGTACAGCCCAACTTACGGCAGCCCATCGCTGTATGAATACAAAGGCCGGGGACGCACTTACGGCGTGAACTATTCGCTGCTGTTCTAAGTTAAGGTTCGATAAAACGACTCACACAGGCTGGTGAAACCCAGCCTGTGTTTTTACGCGTGTTCACACATTCCTGCTCGACCGAAGCGTAATAGTCATTTAAAACATAAGGACTCTTATTATTGATGCAGTTTATATTTGGTAAGGTCAAAGTATGCTGGCAGGGTTTATTGGTTTAGGTTCGGTCATCGAAACAGCTTATCTTCCGGCGTTACGCCGTATATCTCCTCCCGATCTGGAGCTTTATGGATTTGACGTCGACACCACGCGTCAAATAGACGGTATCAGCCGCTGTGATTCTCTGGAGGCCTTACTGGCATTGCCCCTCGACGTGGTGCTGATAACCACCTCTTCGCTTCATCATCTCCCTGTACTTGAGCGAGTACTGCAAAGCAACGTCCCAGCGATTGTGGTTGAAAAGCCCGTTGCCGCCACACTTGCACAACTCGAAAAACTCGAAACAGTGCTTCAAGAGCCGCAAATTGCCGCTCGCGTGCTGGCGTTAGATCACTGGATGGTTCGCACTCAAGCCTGCGACCACATTCACATCTTCAATGAAATAAGCCGAATTGAAGGGTTCTTATGCGAACCCAGCGGATTTAACGCAGCGGGCGAGCCTGTTGCGCTGAACTTCGTCACGGGTGAAGCGGATACCCGTCAGTTGCGCCATCCTGACGGCGTTATTGTCGACATTGGGACTCATGTTCTCGCCATGATGCGCGAAACAGTTCGTCTACTCGGCGGGAATGACCGGCTAAGCGTTGAACTCACTTACGCCCGTGACCGTCTGGGTAATGCGATTGCCACCGGTGATGTAACGACTGCCGAAGGTGAAGCACTGTTAAGCGGCACCATGAGCGATATCCCGTTTACCCTGCATCTCAATAAATATGCCGGGCCGGCAGGCGGGCAAAAAGGTATGCGAATTTATCTTCATGACGGGCAAATCATCAATATCGATCGTGAAGGTGCGAATGAAGTGGTTGAGTGGATCACTGACAACGATACTGAGCGCCAGCTGATTGCCGGGCCGCTTTATGATCGCTGTTTGAATGATGTGGTATTTGGCGAGAAAAGAGTGTTTTTGCGCACGCCAGAAGCGATCCCGGCTTACACGCAACGGCGGATAACTGAAGTAACCGCACTGTTGAAACTTCAGCAGCAGTTACGGGGCAGCCACTAACAAAAAACCCATCTTTATAGATGGGCTTACATTTTTTTTGGTGGATGACGCGACCGCTTATCCACCCTACAAAACCGAAATTTCGTAGGTCGGATAAACGTAAGTGCCATCCGACATTTTTCGAATGTGAGCCCCGCTCATCATTCACCGTTAGATTTTATTCAAAACTAACTGGCCGTTATTATCCAGCGGGATCTGCGTGCCAGGATCTTTATCCATACGGATTTTGCCCTGCTGATCGCCAATGCGATACGTTACGTCATAACCGAGCATTTTCTCTGATTTGTCGTAAACCGTTTTACACTTCTGTTGTGTGGTGGTGTAAGTGTCACGGTCTTGCATGTTGCCTTGCACCTGGTTACCTGCGTAACCACCGCCCAATGCACCCACGACCGTAGCCACATCTTTACCACGCCCACCACCAAACTGATGACCAATTACCCCACCGGCGACGGCACCCAGCGCAGAACCGATAATACGATTATCATCCTGTACCGGGCGACGATGAGTAACCGCGACGTTCTGGCACTCTTTGCGCGGCGTTTTGACGGTTTCCTTAATTGGCGTCGCTGACACCACCTGTGCATACTGAGGACCACGGTCAAAAACATTCATGCTTGCAACCGCCGCCACACCCAGTGCTGCGGCCACACCGATACCTATACCCGCTAACATTGATTTATTCACAGGACATCCTCCTGACTTTGCTATTGCTTATAGTTTGCAACCAGGAACGGGTTCAGACAAATCAGACAACGGATGAAAAGTGCGGATTGATACGGCGAAAGCGGGTGTTTGGGAGAATTCCTAAGCGTTAAAAGCAGGTTTATGAAATTTTATGCTGCTTTACTGCAACAAAAAAACCCGGCCGGAGCCGGGTTTGAATGTCATGCTGAAAGGCGATTAGTGCAGTTTCAGACGCGGACGAATCACGCGGTTGATACTGCCCACCAGCATCATCAGACCGGTTTTGAAATAACCATGCAGTGCGACCTGGTGCATACGGTACAGCGAGATATAAACAAAACGCGCCATGCGCCCTTCTACCATCATTGAGCCGCGCATCAGATTACCCATCAGGCTGCCAACGGTGGAGAATTTGGACAGCGACACCAGCGAGCCGTGATCTTTATAGATATAGGCTTTCAGTGGTTTGTCTTTCATCTGCGCAAGAATATTGGTCAGCACCAGTGATGCCATCTGGTGCGCAGCCTGCGCACGTGGCGGCACAAAACCACCTTCTGGACGTGCACATGAAGCACAGTCGCCAATCGCATAGATGTCCGGATCGCGCGTGGTTTGCAGTGTTGGCTCAGTCACCAGCTGATTGATACGGTTAGTTTCAAGACCACCGATATCTTTCATGAAGTCTGGCGCTTTGATCCCTGCCGCCCAAACCATCAGGTCTGCAGCAATGTACTCGCCGTCTTTGGTGTTCAGGCCACCCGAGTCAGCAGAAGTCACCATGGTTTGCGTCAGAACACGCACGCCCAGTTTGGTTAATTCGCTATGAGCCGCAGCAGAAATGCGCGGTGGCAGCGCAGGCAGAATACGTTCGCCCGCCTCAACCAACGTGACATTCAATGCTTCGTTGGTCAGACCTTTATAACCGTAGCTGTGCAGCTGTTTCACTGCGTTATGCAGCTCCGCAGACAGTTCCACACCAGTCGCCCCGCCGCCTACGATGGCAATGTTCACTTTGCCGCTGGCACCCAGATTTGCAGAATACTTGAGGAAAAGATTCAGCATTTCAGAATGGAAACGACGCGCCTGATGCGGGTTATCGAGGAAGATACAATTTTCTTTGACGCCAGGGGTGTTGAAGTCGTTGGAAGTACTGCCCAGCGCCATCACCAGAGTGTCATAAGGAATTTTACGTTCCGGAACCAGCAGCTCTCCTTTGTCATCGCGCAGTTCGGCGAGAGTCAAGGTTTTGCTTTCACGGTTAATGTCGACCACTGAACCGAGCTGGAACTGGAAATGATGATTACGTGCGTGTGCCAGATAGCTCAGCGCATCCACACCTTCATCCAGAGAGCCGGTTGCCACTTCGTGCAGCAGCGGTTTCCATAAATGGCTATGGTTACGATCGATAAGCGTAACTTTTGCTTTCTTACCACGACCCAGTTTTTTACCTAACTGAGTGGCCAGTTCAAGTCCGCCAGCACCACCACCGACAATGACAATTTTTCTTAATGGCGTAGTCAAAGTGACCCCCTTAAATTATTAACCAATTGTTAATTAAAGGTTATGGAAATAGCATTTAATTAACAACAAGTTAGCTAAACAAACTCACTAATATGACCAAAGAATAACATGGATGGTGTATTGGTCATACCAAAATTGATGTGCATCAAATTTTTCTGCCGAAAAGATAAACAAAAAGGGCCAGCACATGGCTGACCCCTTTCAATTTACCGCTTTAATACCCTGAATAATTCGTGTAGCCGGGGTATTTCAGCCTAGCGTTTTAAACGCTTTGATACGCTGAAGGTGTGGTGAGATATTTTTAAATTTGTGGGTCTGTTCCTGATCCCACACAATCTCATAGTAATGATGCAGCAATTCGGCGGTACGCGCGTTATCCAGCGATTCGTCATTTCGCGACAAAATCGTCAGGCAGCGGTCACGATTTTTATCGCGGAAATTCTGCACGCATTTGGTCGCGATATCGGTGTATTCCTCAGGACGATCGATTTTCCCTTCCATGTTCTCTTGCGGGAACAGATTCGGGTTAAAGATCACCTGACGAATATCACACAGGAAACCGATACGCTCGGCCCAGAAGCCTCCTAGCCCAACGCCGCAAATCAGTGGTCGTTCATCGACACTCAGTTGCAGCATTTTATCGACTTCTTTAAGTAGATGCTGCATATCGTGTTTCGGATGCCGCGTGCTGTAACTGATAAGCCGTACGTCCGGGTCGATAAACTGGAGTTGCAGCACCTTTTCATGGTTACCAGGACTATTAGAGTCGAAACCGTGTAAATAGATAATCATTGCATCCTCACCACACGAATTCAGGCCGTTTGGCCTGAGGAGTTAAAGACCCGCCTTGTGGGCTTGCCACTGCTCATGCAGCGCCTCAAGTTGCTGGTTTGCTGCTTTCCAGCGCGCTGACGACATCAGCTCCTGGCGGGTAAATGAACCTTTATGATACAAACCTGTAACACGCTCTGCTTTGACCGGCGACAGGTTATCTAACACGCTGACCGCGCCATTACGATTATTGCAGACCAGGATCATATCGCAACCTGCATCCAGCGACGCCTGCCCACGTTCGGCATAACTGCCCATAATCGCTGCCCCTTCCATCGATAAATCGTCAGAGAAGATAACGCCATTAAAGCCGAGTTCGCCCCGTAAAACTGTTTTTAGCCAGTGCGGAGACCCACTGGCAGGGAGCGGATCTACATCGGTATAGATGACATGCGCTGGCATAATCGCATCGAGTTTATTCTCAGTGATTAAACGGCTGAAAATTTGCATGTCGTGTTCACGGATAAGCGCTTCTTCACGCGGATCGCGAGGCGTTTCTTTATGTGAGTCGGCAGTGACTGCACCATGCCCAGGGAAGTGTTTACCAGTCGTTTTCATCCCGGCGGCATGCATGCCATCAATAAAACAGGTGGCCATCGCCAGCGCTTTACGCGGATCCTCATGATATGAGCGCTCCCCAATGGCGGCACTGATATGACCAATATCCAGCACCGGGGCAAAGCTGATGTCGATATCCATGTCAATCATTTCGCTTGCCATCAACCAGCCCGCTTCCTGGGCCAGTTTTCCGCCCTGCTCCAGGCCGTGAATGGCGGCAAAAGATTGGGCAGCAGGCAGACGGGTAAATCCTTCACGAAAACGTTGAACGCGCCCGCCTTCCTGGTCAACGGCAACCACCAGGCGATGGCGAGATGCCTCCCGGATTTGGCGTACCAGTTCACGCAGTTGCTCAGGATCATGATAGTTGCGGGTAAAAAGAATCAGCCCACCAACCAGTGGGTGCTTGAGAATTTCACGTTCTTCGGCATCCAGCTCAAAGCCTGCCACATCCAACATTACCGGACCCACATCTACCTCTCTTAATTAATCGTTCGCTTGCAGACGGCACCACGTCTCATCTGCAAGGGTTAAAAATGTTTTGTCGTGCGTTTGTTGCCAACGGCATTCATACCATGATGCCATCAGCAGGATAACCCACGGCTGCCAGCGCCTGACCTGCCGGTTTAACTCATCGAACCGAATGTGGCTTGATTGCGCATAAGCGCGAATCAAAGGCTCGCATTCAATATTATTGGCCACAACAATGGCCGCAAGTTCCAGCGCCACGTCCCCATCACCGGCATATTCCCAGTCGATGAGTTGGATATTTTGCCCCTGATGCACCAGGTTACCGGCATGAATATCCATGTGCAGCGCAGCCAGGCGCAGCGGTTTAGGCTCGCCCTGCTTTTTCATCTTTTTAAGCAAGCGCAGCCACACCAGGCTTCTTCGCTCTGGGGCGGCCGTTTGCCAATAATGTTCAAGTAATGGCAACAGATTGATTCGCCAGCCGAAACAGGGTTGATGATGTAAATCATACAACAAGGAAGTCAGCGTTTTCAGTGAGGGCAGTTCCGATTTTACCTCACCATTCAACCATTCGACGATTAACCAGCCATTCGCCAGGCAAACAGGACGAGAGCCGATTCCCGGTGCTATACGGGATAACGCGCGATATTGCCGCGAGAGAGAGACCCCGGGCATCGGAGCTTCAAGCTGTTGTCGCGCAACATACTCAAGCTGACCCGTTGTGAAATGCAGACTTCCGCCGCTTAATCCTTGCAGCTGAGAAAAGCAACCGGCGGCCTGAGCCGCCGGAAGATACTTTTCAATCACACTTTGCAGTGTCGAATTATTGGGTTTGTTGTACAGCACTGCTTCCTGACCAAATAATTTCGCCAGTCTGCACCAGCATCAACTGCATTTTCAGCGTAGGGGCGTTCACGTTGCCACTCGCATTGCTGTAAAGCACATATTGCGCGCCCACATTACGGGCAATGCCAATCGCTTTGCTACGCGAGCCAAGGCTGTCTTGCGGTGATAATCCCAGTTGCTGCTTAGCCAGAGAAAGCTGTTGAGCGGAAACAAGGGTAAATTTGCTGTTGTTTGCCAATGCACCGCGCAACGCTTCTGTCGCCTGACCAGTTTGCAGCGAGCCATTGGTATGATTGTTCACACTGTCCACCAGCAACACACCACCAGCCGTCACGCCATCGGCTTGCAACATTTTGCCAACCATTGGTTGCATGGCGCTGCCCCAGTCGTAGGTACGCACTTTAGGCGTAGCTGGAATAGTCGGTTGCGGCTGTTCAATTGGGCCAGGTTGTGTTGGCACTGTTGGGACTGTAGGAACAGTCGGTGGCGGTTCAACGGGCTGCTGCGGAACAGGTTTCACTTCTTCCACAGGTGCCGGTGCTTCACCACGATTAATACACCCCGACAAAATCATCGCCGCAGCGAGAATGGCCAGGTAACGATGGATTCCCTTAATCAAAATTCACCCCTTATAAAGAGAGATAAAGACGGACTTGACGTGCGTCTGGATAACTGGCTATTGATGACACCGAAACACTCGATTTTGCAGGTATCGTTATCGTGCGTGGTTGCTCGAGAGGATGAATCTCCAACCCTTTTGCGTCATACCAATAGAAACGATAGCTGATGATGACCGGTTTAGACTGTTCATTATACAACTGGCTGCGAGAAACAGTGGCACCGTTATCAGTTGAAATATCTGGTTTTTCAGCACTGATCCCCGCCGCAAGTACCGACGCTTCCATAACCAGCGTTTGCCCATCACTGACGGGAATATTCGGTTTGGAGCTGCATCCCACCATAAAGATGATAGCCAGTAGAACCAACAGCGGGTTAGTTTTCATCAACTTATCCTTTATGTGCCAGCATCGGCCCCAGTACACGACCACCCAGCAGATGCATGTGGATATGGTAAACCTCCTGTCCACCGTGGCGATTGCAGTTCATGATCAGACGATAGCCGTCTTCTGCAATCCCTTCCTGCTCAGCAATTTTTGCTGCGACCGTCACCATGCGACCTAATGCCAGCTCATGCTCATCGGTAACCTGATTAACCGTCGGGATCAGGACATTAGGAATAATCAGGATATGGGTCGGAGCCTGTGGCGATATGTCACGGAATGCAGTGACTAACTCATCTTGATAAACGATATCTGCCGGAATTTCGCGGCGGATAATTTTACTGAAAATGGTTTCTTCGGCCATGACGTTACCTTTATTCATTAATTGCTGGCTATTTTGCCCCATCAAATGGATGTCTTCTTAACACGCAGGGCCAATGTCCAACGGTTTTGATTCGCAGTCTGACGGGGTTAACGTAAGAGTATGAGCGAGTTACTCATATTCTTTCAACCTTAACCCATTATTTCTTTATATGACTCCTGTCAGCCTTAACGCCCGCATTTTATCAATCCCCTGCACTTTGCATGATTAAAACGACATTTCATTTCAATAGACACAATTGTTTACATCAGGCAATTGAATGCGTATATTTCTCATTTGCATTTTCATTCATATGACATATGTAAAATTACCACCGCAATTGTACTCAGCAACCGGACTCCTTTGGTGCTGAGACACAACTTCCAACCGTTAATAAAGGGCAAATGATGTCTTCAACCATTTCTACCAGGGATGGGCAGCGCGCACCTGCCAGCGCAATCTCAATGCTGGCGTCCTGTATTGCTTTTGCACTCATGCCATCAACCGCTTTCTCTGCGACACAAAACGCAGAAGAAACGATGGTCGTCGAAAACTCGGTCTCCAATTCCAGCGACGCAGAAGCGCAGGATTACAGTGTGAAAACGACCACCAGCGGCACCAAAATGTTGTTGGTTCCCCGTGATATTCCCCAGTCTGTCAGTATCATCGGCGAACAGCGGATGAAAGATCAGAAGCTGGAATCACTGGGTGACGTCCTGAAGAACACTACCGGTATTTCGGAAAGTGTTGCCGACTCTGATCGCAGCTCGTTCTATTCCCGCGGCTTTTTAATCGATAACTATATGGTCGATGGCATCCCTACTCTGTTTGAATCACGCTGGAACCTCGGTGATGCATTGACCGATACGGCGATGTACCAGCAAATCGAGGTGGTGCGCGGTGCGAATGGCCTGATGACCGGTTCGGGTAACCCGTCTGCTGCCGTCAATATGGTGCGTAAACACGCTGACAGCCGTGAGTTTGAGACCAGTGTTTCCGCGGAGTACGGTAGCTGGAACAAACAACGCTACGTGGCAGACATGTCGACACCGTTAACCGAAAACGGCAATGTTCGTGGTCGTATGGTGGCCGGTTATCAGGACAACGACAGCTGGCTTGATCGCTACAATCAGAAGAAGAAATTCTTCTACGGGGTGCTGGATGCTGATTTAACCGAAGCGACCAGCTTCTCAGTCGGTTATGACTATCAGGAAACCAATGTTAACGATCCTACCTGGGGCGGCATCCCGCGCTGGTATACCGATGGTAGCAAAACCAATCCTGATCGCAGCTATAGCACCGCGCCTGACTGGGCCTACAACGATAAAGAATCCCAGCGCACGTTCTTCACCCTGAAGCAAAAACTGGGTAATGACTGGCAGCTTACGGTTAACGGTACACACACCGAGATGGATCTCGAAAGTAAGATGATGTACCTGGACGGTCTGGTGGATAAATCGACCGGACTGATGGTCAGCCCTTATGGCGCATCTTATCCGTACGTGGGTGGCACCGGTTATAACACCGGTAAACGTAAGGTAGACGCCCTGGATACCTTCGCCAACGGCTCTTACGAACTGTTCGGCCGCCAGCATGAATTGATGGTAGGCACCAGCTACACCAGGCAAAAGAATACTTATTTCAGCTCCTGGGAAAACGTCAGCGATACGCAGTTGGGTAACTACAACGACTACGACGGTAATTTCCCTGAAACCAACTGGTCTCCTCTGAGCCTTGCTCAGGAAGATACGGTTCATCAAAAATCAGCCTATATGGCGACGCGCATTACACTTGCTGACCCGCTGCATGCCATCGTCGGTGCACGTTATACCAAATATAATCTGCACACACTGACGCAGGATCTGGAGAAAAATAACACCTCTCCTTACGCGGGTGTGGTATTTGATATCAACGAAGACTGGTCGACTTATGCCAGTTATACCTCGGTGTTTAAACCGCAAACTGAGCGTGACCAGCAAGGGAATTATCTCGCGCCAGTCACCGGTAATAACTATGAAGCGGGTGTGAAAGCGGACTGGATGAACAGCCGTTTGACCACGTCTCTGGCTATTTTCCGGATTGAGCAAGAAAACCTTGCGCAATCGACCGGCACAGTAATCCCAGGCAGCAATGGTGAAACAGCCTATCGTGAAGCGGACGGTACTGTCAGTAAAGGTGTGGAGTTTGAGATTAACGGCGCGCTGACTGATGACTGGCAGATGACGTTTGGTGCAACCCGCTATGTGGCTGAAGATGGCGATGGCAACGCGGTTAACCCGAATCTGCCGCGAACCTCGGCCAAACTGTTCACCAGCTACCGTATTCCGACGCTGCGCGAGTTGACAGTGGGTGGTGGTGTGAACTGGCAGGATCATGTCTGGTCTGACGTTCTAGTGCCTGGCGGCACGTACCGTGCAGAACAAGGCAGCTTTGCTCTGGTTGATTTGTTTGCCCGTTACCAGGTTAACCAGGCGTTCTCGGTACAGGCGAACATCGATAACTTGTTCGATAAAACCTACGACACCAATATCGACAGCCGTTCTATCGTGTACGGCGCACCGCGTAACTTCTCTGTCAGCGCGAACTACACTTTCTAACCTTCCCAACGGCGGATGACGCAAGCTTATCCGCCCTACAAAACAGATTCATTTCCCCAATATTGCCTAAATAATTCAGATTGCAGGTAGGCGGCAAGTGAACGAATCCCCGGGAGCTTACTAAAGTAAGTGACCGGGGTGAGTAAACGTAGCCAACACCCCTGCACTCTGAAGTATGACGGCAATAAAAAAGGGAGGCCAATGGCCTCCCTCAGTTCTCCCCAACTTCTTACTTAGCTGTTACGGATCCATTCATCCATTTCAGTTTTCAGGTTATCGGATTTAGTACCGAAGATTGCCTGAACACCTGAACCAGCTACTACTACACCTGCCGCACCCAATTTCTTCAGGCCAGCCTGGTCGACTTTAGAGATGTCGGCCACGCTAACACGCAGACGGGTAATACATGCGTCCAGGTTAGTGATGTTTTCTTTACCGCCAAATGCGCTAACCAGAGCTGGTGCCATTTCGCTAGTAGAAGTAGTAGACGTTTCTGCAGTTGCATCTTCACGACCTGGGGTTTTCAGGTCCAGAGCTTTAATCAGCACGCGGAACACGGTGTAGTAAATCGCCGCGTAGCACAGGCCAACAATTGGGAACAGCCACAGTTTGCTGCTGTTACCGCTCAGCACGATGAAGTCAATCAGACCGTGAGAGAAGGAAGTACCGTCACGCATACCCAGAAGGATACAGATTGGGAACGCCAGTCCTGCCAGTACCGCGTGGATAATGTACAGGATTGGTGCAACGAACATGAAGGAGAACTCGATTGGCTCGGTAATACCGGTCAGGAACGAGGTCAGTGCAGCGGAGATCATGATACCGCCGACTTTTGCACGGTTCTCAGGTTTAGCTGAGTGCCAGATTGCGATAGCCGCAGCAGGCAGACCGTACATTTTGAACAGGAAGCCGCCAGACAGTTTGCCCGCAGTTGGGTCGCCTGCCATGTAACGTGGGATATCACCGTGGAATACCTGACCTGCTGCGTTGGTGTATTCACCAATTTGCATTTGGAAAGGAACGTTCCAGATGTGGTGCAGACCAAATGGTACCAGGCAACGCTCTACGAAACCGTAGATGCCGAATGCCACAACCGGGTTCTGGTATGCAGCCCACTGTGAGAAGGTCTGAATAGCCGTACCGATTGGAGGCCAGATGAAGGACAGCACAACACCCATGAAGATCGCAGCCAGACCAGAAATGATCGGTACGAAACGTTTACCGGCGAAGAAGCCCAGGTATTCTGGCAGCTTGATGCGGTAGAAACGGTTAAACATATAGGCTGCAATAGCACCAGAGATGATACCGCCCAGAACACCGGTATCAGCCAGGTGTTTTGCTGCGATCTCTTCAGCAGGTATATGCAGAACCAATGGTGCGACAACCGCCATGGTCTTAACCATGATGCCGTATGCAACCACAGAGGCTAATGCAGAAACGCCATCGTTATTCGTGAAGCCTAATGCAACACCGATAGCAAAAATCAGCGGCATATTGGCGAATACTGAACCGCCCGCTTCCGCCATAACATGAGAAACGACTGCTGGCAGCCAGCTGAAGTTAGCAGAACCGACGCCCAGCAGGATACCTGCGATTGGGAGTACGGATACTGGCAGCATCAGCGATTTACCCACCTTTTGCAGGTTAGCAAATGCATTCTTAAACATAATTGAGAGTGCTCCTGAGTATTTGTGCTTTTTTTTACGCGTTATGCGCATCGGACTGGGGGGAGATCCGGTCCATATACAGGCATCTAAAGTGCCCTTTGATTTATTACGCAGAGTAAAATAAATCGACGAAGTTTTGTTTGACGGCTATCACGTTTCTCTAAAACCCACCTGCAAAACTTTCAATAATTTACAAAACGCGTTTCTAAACGTTACAAAAAAGGTCTGCACCGCCCTTTTTGTGGCGGTGCACTTTACTCGCTTCGTTCATTAATTACGAGCTTTAAAATAAGTTAGATTTATCAGGCGGATTGCAGGCGAGAGTCAGGAATATGGAACAAAGTGGCGAAGTTTTTTGTCGTCGCTAAGGCCAATTCCTCAAGTGAAACACCTTTCAGTACCGCCATATATTCCGCCACATCGCGCGTCATTGCAGGTTGGTTTTCCTTACCACGGTGTGGCACGGGCGCAAGGTAAGGTGAATCGGTCTCCACCAGCATGCGCTCCAGTGGCACATAACGCGCCGCTTCCCTGAGTTGGTCAGCATTGCGGAAGGTCACAATGCCGGAGAAAGAGATGTAAAAGCCCATATCGAGCAATTTTCCAGCAGTTTCTCGGTCTTCTGTAAAACAGTGTAGTACCCCACCGCAGTCTGTCACTTTCTCTTCATGCAGAATCGACAGCGTGTCGGCACGCGCGTCACGGGTATGAACAATCACCGGTTTGTTAAGTTCGCGGCCAATCTGGATGTGATGGCGGAACGACTCCTGCTGACGTGGCTTGGTTTCAGGGGTATAGAAATAATCCAGCCCCGTTTCCCCTAATGCCACAACCCCAGGATCAGCGGCCAGGCGGCGCAGTTCCTCAACATCATATTCTTCATCCTGATTCAGCGGGTGTACACCGCAGGAATAGGCGACGTTCTGACGTTCACCCACCAGTTGGCGCATATTGCGATAACCGTCGAGCGTGGTGGCAACCGCGAGACAGAACTTCACATCGCGTGCCGCGGCTTTTTCCAGAACGTCATCAACGCTTTTATGCAGGGATTGATAATCGAGGCCATCAAGATGGCAATGTGAGTCAACCAGGAACATACAGATACTCTTAAAGATGGTGGGAAGGAAGGACTGCACCAGGTTGCATTAAACGCTCCCAGGTGAGTAATTGTTCGGTCAGGAGTAATTCACGGTTCACGCCTACTACACTTAGCAACGCTTCGCGGCAGGTAAACCAATTATGCAGGATAGATTGTAGTATCGCCGGTGTTGCGCTGTTGGCAAGATTTGCGACTAAGGCTTGTTGATCATCGTTGGTCAGCCACGCGCTAGCACCTTGCTGCCATTTTAGGGCATCAACTAATACCGAACATAACCAGTGGATACGAACGGCCGCATCATCACTGTTCAGTGCAGGCATCAACCCCAGCATGTTCTTTGTCGCACACGCTTCGTTGAGTTTTTCGCACAGCGTCTGGCGGTGTTTCCACTGCTCAGGTTGCAGCAATGCTAAAGCGCCTGCAGGAGCACCCGAACTCAAACGCAGCGCAGCGCGCAATTGCTGAGGATCCTGAGAAATTTCCCGCGCAAGCCAGGCCTGGGCAAATGTTTCATCCGGCGGAGTCAAATACCAGTACAGGCAGCGGCTGCGTAACGTGGCGGGTAGACGCGCAGGTTCACGACATCCGAGGAAGAACCAGGTATTTGCTGGCGGCTCTTCAAGTGTTTTGAGTAGCGCATTCGCCGCCGCTTCGGTAAGCAGCCCGGCATCTTCCAGCCAGACGACTTTCGCCCCGCCCTGTTGAGCGTGACCGTAGAGCTTTTCTGTTATTTCGCGAATCGCATCAATGCCAAGACTGGATTTACCTTTTTCTGGCGCGACCACGTAGCTGTCAGGATGGGTTCCGGCCTGCATCAACTGGCAACTGCGGCACTGGCCGCAGCTTTTGGTACCTTGTGGCTGCTGACACATCAACCAGCGCGTGAGAGCGTAGATTAATGCGTCATCACCCATACCGGATAATGAATGAAGCAGCAATGCATGGTGCCCGCGCCCAGCCTGATACTGGCTGAGAATTTGCTCAAATGGCGCGCGTAACCATGGATACCATTTCATTACACCAGCCCCTTAGCCCATTCAAGCACGGCGTTACGCACATCGTGAGAAACCTCATCCAGAGTTTGTGTCGCATCAATAGTACAAATGCGGCTGTCGCTGGCAGCGAGTTCCAGATAACGAGTACGAGTGCGGTTAAAGAAGTCGATAGATTCCTGTTCGATTCTGTCGAGTTCGCCACGGGCACGGGCGCGAGTCAGCCCCACTTCTGGCGTGACATCAAGATAAATGGTCAGATCAGGGTAAAAATCGCCCAGCACGGTATTGCGTAGCGCCATCAGTAATTGCTGATCAATACAACGGCCGCCGCCCTGATAAGCTTGTGTCGACAGGTCATGGCGGTCACCAATCACCCACGCACCGCGTGATAATGCCGGTTTGATGACTGTTTCAACCAGCTGGACTCGTGCGGCGTAGAACATCAGGACTTCAGCTTTATCGGTAACAATTTCATCACCGATACCTTTGTTGTTCAGCGTCAACTCACGCAATCTTTCCGCAAGCGGAGTACCGCCTGGTTCACGCGTGAAGACCAAATCGGTAATTCCCAGCTCTTTTAAGGTCGCAACCACCACGTTGTGCGCGTTAGTTTTCCCTGCTCCTTCGAGCCCTTCGATGACGATAAATTTACTGACCATTCTTGTCCTTCAATGCTTTGAGATACACCTGCACAGCCTGATTATGGCCGGCAAGGTTGGTATTAAACGTATGGCCGCCCTTTCCATCAGCGACAAAGTACAGATATGGCGTTTTCGCCGGGTGAGCAGCAGCCTGGAGTGACGCGTCACCTGGAATAGCAATGGGGCCTGGCGGCATGCCGCTGATCACATAAGTATTGTATGGCGTCGGCGTTTCCAGATCTTTGCGCGACAGCTTACCATTATAGCTCTCACCCATACCGTAAATTACCGTCGGGTCGGTTTGTAAACGCATTCCGATACGCAGGCGGTTAATAAACACGGAAGCGACCTGATCACGTTCTGCAGCAACCGCAGTTTCTTTCTCGATTATCGAGGCCATGGTGACTAAATCGTTTTGCGTTTTGTAAGGCAGACCGTCTTTTTTGCCCTCCCACGCTGAGTCAACCGCTTTAACCATGCGCTCATGTGCACGTTTTAACAGTGCGATATCGGTGGTGTTTGCGGTGTATAACCAGGTGTCGGGGAAGAACCAGCCTTCCACCCATTCCGGATGCTCGAGCTTTAAAGCTTCGGCAACGGTGGCATAACTGTCGTCTTTTAGCGTGTGCTGGATAAACGGTGCCTCGCGCAGCTGTTTAAGCCAGTCGCTTAACCGCGTCCCTTCCACAAACCGAATAGGAAACTGAGCTTCTTTACCGCTGGCTAAAAGCTTGAGCATATCCCGAACCGTCATTTGCGGTGTAAAGCGATAAGTTCCGGCTTTGAAATTGGCGAGCTCCGGCTCAATTTTCAACAGCCACTGGAATACACGCGGGCGATTGAGCAGTTTTTCTTCATACAACTGTTTACCCAACGCCAGCCGACCGGTGCCAGGCTTGAGCGTGAATATGGTTTCTTGTTTGATAGTCAGATGGCTGCTGGCGAGTTGACGGACTTTATATAAGCCAACGCCTGCTGCCACACCAAGCACCACTAACAACAGCAGAAAGAAACGTAGCATCTTTTTCATTGGTAATAAGTTACTCACAAAGTGGTGCTAAAAATTGATAAAGCTCTCGAGAGTTAAATCGCCAGGATTCAGCCTGGTTCACCGGAATAATTGGCATCAGCGCGTTGCAAATTAGCACTTCATCAGCCGTAGCCAGGCTGTCTAATCTTTCCCGCACCTCAGTCACCTGCCACGAAGAATCAGCCAGACAGGCGATAATATGCTGACGCATGGTGCCATTTACACCAGATTTATCTACATACGGCGTAAAAACCTGCGAAGCTTTACGCCAGAATAAATTGGCGGCACAGCATTCCGTAAGCCACCCATCGCTGTCAAGAACCAGCGCTTCCTGGGCAGGCGTCTGTTCAAGATGCGTACGAATCAGCACCTGTTCCAGTCGATTCAGGTGTTTAATACCAGCAAGGTGCGGATTTATCCCCAGCCGAACAGGACTCAGCGCCAGGGAAATACCCCTCGCGCGCCACTGCGGATAGAAATCGGGAAAAGCAGAAATCGAGAGTAAGCGCGTTGGCTTCAGGCAATTAGCGGTGCTATAACCACGCCCGCCAATGCCACGGGTAATCATCACCTTCAGCACCGCTTGCTGTTGCCCCACCGCCATTTGCTGCATTTCGTTTTCCAGCAATGACCAGTCAGCAAAAGGGATCAGGAGTTTTTCACAAGCTTGTTGCAAACGAGCGAGGTGTTGTTCTAAAAAACGAACGCTACCATTGCACACGCGTGCCGTGGTGAAACAGCCATCACCAAACTGCACAGCACGATCTTTCGCCGCTAAATTTTCATTTAGCTCACCATTGATTAAATACATAACAGCTCCACAATGTGTTGTGAGTTAAGAGTGCCGGCGCGAAGGATTTGCAGCAAGGGAGAGAAACTTTAGATGCATAAAGGGCCCGCAAGCGAGCCCTTTATAGATAACGACTTAGACCTTTTTAAAGATCAGCGAGCCGTTTGTACCACCAAATCCGAAGGAGTTACACAGAGTGTATTCCATGCCTTTCACCTGGCGCGCAACATGAGGAACAAAGTCCAGATCGCAGCCTTCGTCAGGATTATCAAGGTTGATTGTTGGTGGAATCGCCTGATCGCGCAGCGCGAGGACGGAGTAGATTGACTCTACAGCCCCAGCAGCACCTAACAGGTGACCCGTCATAGATTTGGTTGAGCTGACCAGAACACGGTAGGCATCATCACCAAAAATAGTCTTTAACGCTTGTGTTTCTGCTTTATCACCAGCGGGTGTTGAGGTGCCATGCGCATTCACATAACCCACCATGCCCGGAGTCACGCCTGCATCACGCAGAGCATTTTCCATAGCCAGTGCAGCCCCTGCCCCAGTATCTGGCGGAGAAGTCATGTGGTATGCATCGCTGCTCATACCAAAACCAACGACTTCTGCATAGATTTTCGCGCCACGTTTCTTAGCATGTTCGTACTCCTCGAGTACCATCATGCCAGCACCATCACCCAGTACAAAACCATCACGGTCTTTGTCCCACGGACGGCTTGCCGCTTGCGGGTTTTCATTACGGGTAGAAAGCGCACGCGCAGCCCCAAAACCACCCACACCCAGCGGAGTACTGGCTTTCTCTGCACCACCTGCCAGCATAGCGTCTGCATCGCCATAAGCGATGATACGCGCTGCCTGACCGATGTTATGCACACCAGAAGTACATGCTGTTGCAATGGAAATGCTTGGACCACGAAGGCCAAACATAATGGTCAGGTGACCTGCCACCATATTCACAATTGTGGAAGGTACAAAGAATGGGCTGATCTTACGTGGACCACCGTTAACTAACGATGAGTGGTTCTCTTCGATAAGACCCAGACCACCGATACCTGAACCAATTGCGGCACCGATACGGATTGCGTTCTCTTCTGTTACTTCCAGACCAGAATCCAGCATGGCCTGGTGGCCAGCAACAATTCCATATTGAATGAAGGCATCCATTTTACGCTGTTCTTTGCGCGAAATGATGTCGTCACAGTTAAAATCCTTTACTAAGCCAGCAAATTTCGTTGCATAGGCGGTAGTATCGAAATGGTCGATTAGGCTGATGCCACTCTGACCGGCAAGGAGAGCTTTCCAGGTAGACTCTACGGTATTGCCGACAGGAGACAACATGCCCAGTCCGGTCACAACTACACGACGCTTAGACACGTTTGTCCTCCAGGGAGGGAAAAAAATAAAACTTGTGGGACAATTAGATAAAACTCAGGCGGTCGAATGACCGCCTGGAGATGTTCACTTACGCCTGGTGACCGTTGATGTAATCAATGGCAGCCTGAACGGTGGTGATTTTCTCAGCTTCTTCGTCCGGAATCTCAGTATCAAACTCTTCTTCCAGAGCCATTACCAGCTCAACGGTGTCAAGAGAATCAGCGCCCAGGTCCTCTACGAAGGAAGCGGAGTTGATAACTTCTTCCTGCTTAACGCCCAGTTGTTCGCCGATAATTTTCTTAACGCGTTCTTCGATAGTGCTCATACTCTTAAATTTCCTATCAAAACTCGCTTTCGCGATGGTTTTCGTAGTGTATAAAATGTTGAAAAAGATGCAACTAAATCCCGGCAGGTCATACCACGATTTTACGCTATTTTGCGGGCATTCGCCCAAATAACGCAAATAGTTTTATATCGTGGTTAAACCATATACATTCCGCCATTGACGTGCAGGGTCTCACCAGAGATGTAACCCGCCTCGTCAGAGGCTAAAAATGCAACAGCACTGGCGATTTCTTTTGCGTCGCCTAAACGACCCGCTGGAACTTCCGCCAGTATACCCGCACGCTGTTCATCAGAAAGCGCACGCGTCATGTCCGTTTCAATAAAGCCCGGAGCAACAACGTTTACAGTAATACCACGAGACGCAACTTCGCGCGCCAGTGATTTACTGAAACCGATCAGACCCGCTTTCGCCGCAGCGTAGTTTGCCTGACCAGCATTTCCCATGGTACCAACCACAGAACCAATAGTGATAATACGACCATGACGCTTTTTCATCATAGCGCGCATTACCGCTTTTGACAGACGGAAAACTGATGACAGATTGGTTTCGATGATATCGTTCCATTCGTCATCTTTCATGCGCATTAACAGATTATCACGAGTGATACCGGCATTATTGACCAGAATGTCCACTTCGCCAAATTCTGCGCGAATATTTCCTAAAACTGCTTCGATTGAAGCCGGATCGGTCACATTCAGCATGTAGCCTTTGCCGTTATCGCCCAGATAATCACTGATCGCCTGCGCACCGCTTTCGCTGGTCGCAGTACCGATAACTTTCGCACCACGGGCCACTAGGGTTTCCGCGATTGCGCGGCCAATACCGCGGCTTGCACCGGTTACCAGCGCAATTTTTCCTTCAAAACTCATGGTTATCCTCGTCTTATTGCTCGAGCGCCGCTGAAAGTGCTACCGGCTCGTTAATGGCCGATGCAGTCAGTGTGTCAACAATACGCTTTGTCAGGCCAGTCAATACTTTACCAGGCCCTACTTCCAGCAACTGGGTCACACCCTGTGCTGCCATAAATTCAACTGATTTAGTCCATTGTACAGGGCTGTATAGCTGGCGTACCAGAGCGCTACGAATGGCCTCTGGTGAAGTCTCACACTTCACATCTACATTGTTCACAACAGGAACAGTGGGTGCGTTGAAGGTGATATTTTCCAGCGCTACGGCAAGTTTATCTGCCGCAGGTTTCATCAGTGCACAGTGTGAAGGCACGCTAACCGGCAATGGCAGAGCACGTTTTGCGCCGGCGGCTTTACAAGCAGCACCTGCACGTTCAACGGCATCTTTATTACCCGCAATGACGACCTGGCCTGGTGAATTATAGTTCACCGGAGAAACCACTTCGCCCTGAGCCGCTTCTTCACAGGCTTTAGCAATCGATGCATCATCAAGACCGATGATGGCATACATTGCGCCAGTGCCCGCAGGAACCGCTTCCTGCATCAATTTGCCGCGTAATTCAACCAGACGCACAGCATCACCAAAATCAATCACACCCGCACACACCAGAGCAGAATATTCACCCAGGCTGTGGCCTGCCATCATGGCAGGAGTTTTGCCGCCTTGTTGCTGCCAGACGCGCCACAATGCAACAGAAGCGGTCAGCAATGCAGGCTGAGTCTGCCAGGTTTTGTTCAGTTCTTCAGCAGGACCTTGTTGGGTCAATGCCCACAAATCATAGCCCAGCGCATCAGAAGCTTCACCGAAGGTTGCTTCTACAATAGGATTCGCTGCAGCGATTTCCGCCAGCATACCTACAGTTTGCGAACCTTGCCCTGGAAAAACAAAAGCAAATTGAGTCATGGTTAAATCCCTAATAATCAAAAACGAACCAGTGCTGAACCCCAGGTAAAGCCGCCGCCGAAGGCTTCCAGCAATACCAGTTGACCACGTTTAATTCGACCATCCCGAACAGCTTCGTCAAACGCTGCCGGTACAGAGGCCGCAGAGGTGTTACCGTGCCTGTCAAGGGTCACAACCACGTTATCCAATGGCATGCCAAGTTTTTTGGCTGTCGCACTGATAATGCGCAAGTTAGCCTGATGCGGTACCAACCAATCCAGATCCGAACGATCCAGATTATTCGCCTCAAGGGTCTCATCAACGATGTGCGCAAGCTCCGTCACCGCGACTTTAAAGACTTCATTACCGGCCATCGACAGGTGAATCGAGTTTTCTGGATTCACGCGATCGACATTCGGTAGCGTTAGCAGTGCGCCATAGCTACCGTCTGCATGCAGGTGAGTGGAAATGATACCCGGCTCTTCAGAAGCACTCAGTACCACTGCCCCTGCACCATCACCAAAAATAATAATTGTGCCACGATCGGTAGGATCGCAAGTACGTGCCAGCACATCAGAACCAATAACCAGCGCATGTTTTACTGCACCGGACTTCACATATTGATCTGCCACGCTCAGTGCGTAGGTAAAACCTGCGCAAGCGGCTGCAACATCAAATGCCGGGCAGCCTTTAATCCCCAACATTGCCTGCACCTGGCAGGCAGCACTTGGGAAAGCATGCGTCGAAGAAGTGGTGGCGACGATTATCAGTCCAATTTCAGACTTATCGATTTCCGCCATTTCAATCGCGCGCGTAGCCGCAGCAAAAGCCATGGTTGCAACGGTCTCATCAGGCCCAGCAATGCGACGTTCACGAATACCTGTACGGGTGACAATCCACTCGTCAGAAGTATCCACCATTTTTTCCAGGTCGGCGTTAGTACGCACGTGTTCGGGCAGATAGCTACCCGTACCAATAATCTTCGTATACATGTACGTCAGTCACTCTTGGGTAATACAGATTCCAGGCGGGCAGCAATCCGCGTAGGGAGTTGCCGCGCCACCGCCTGCACTGCCTGTTCAATCGCGACAACAAACGCTCGCTGATTGGCCGCTCCGTGACTTTTAATCACTGTGCCGCGCAATCCTAACAGACAGGCGCCATTATACTGGTCGGGGTTGAGGTGACTGAATCGCCTTGTCAGGCTTTTTTGTAACCAATGCTTTAATATAATTAGCCACCACGACCTTTTTTTCCCTTCGCCTTGAGATTTCAATAGCGAAAGGAACATTCTGGCAACCCCTTCCATCGTCTTGAGGGTGACGTTACCGACAAAGCCATCACACACCAGCACATCGGTTTTTCCCGTCAACAGCTCGTTTGCTTCAAGATAACCAATATAGTTGATAGAAGGCATTGTTTTTAATAAAGCTGAAGCATCGCGAATACTATCGAGACCTTTCGTCTCCTCTTCGCCAATGTTCAGCAAGGCGACTCGTGGGGAATTGATGCCGAGAACTTCTTCAGCCATCACCGACCCCATTATCGCAAATTGCACCAACATATTGCTGTCACAATCCACATTCGCGCCGAGATCCAGCACGACCGTTTTGCCCTTTTGTTGATGAGGTAAAACCGTCATCAACGCCGGACGCTCAATCCCCTCAATAGGTTTGAGCAATAATTTAGCCAGGCCCATCAGTGCACCGGTGTTACCCGCACTGACACACGCTTGTGCGCGCCCTTCTTTCACGAGTTCAAGCGCCACTCGCATTGAGGATCCGCGACTATTTCGGATCGCATGCGAAGGCCTTGCATCACTGGCAATAACCGACTCCGCAGGCACAATCTGCGCACGTGAGCGTTTTTCAAAATCAGCTTTGGCAAGTAATGGCGTGATGGTGTCGGGGTCGCCGACTAATAGAAGGTTTAGCTCGGAATTAGAGTCCAGTGCCTGCAATGCTGCAGGCACTGTCACGGAAGGACCGAAGTCCCCACCCATGGCATCTAACGCAAGGGTTAGACGTCTCAAGGTATCGCCAATTACTTGGAGATAACCTTGCGACCGCGGTAGAAACCGTCGGCGGTGATGTGGTGACGCAGATGAGTTTCGCCAGAAACTTTGTCCACGGATACTGCTGCTGTGGTCAGCGCGTCATGGGAACGACGCATGCCACGTTTGGAACGGGTTGGTTTATTCTGTTGTACGGCCATGGACCTTACTCCTCAATTACTTACGCTTTAAACTGGCTAATACGGCAAATGGGTTTGGTTTCTCCGCCTCGGAAGGCAGTTTGCCAAAGACCATGTCCGCCTCGGACACTTCACAGTGTTCAGATTCATGCACCGGAACCACTGGCAAGGAGAGGATAATTTCATCTTCAACCAACGCCAGAAGATCGATTTCACCAAATTCGTTAACCTGAACTGGTTCATATCCTTCCGGGAGTGCTTCAACCTGCTCGTCTTTGACGATCGGGCTAAAACAATACTGTGTGTAGACCTGATGGGCAAATGGCTTTCCGCAACGCTGACATTCAAGCGTCAGCGACACCTTCGCATCACCGGTAAGAACCGCAAGGCGTTGGTTGTCGATGGCAAATGACATATCGCATTCCACATCACTGTCTACACTGACTACAAACTCAGCGACACGCTCTACCTGAATAGGGGTGTAAACACCCTGGTAATCAAGGCGTTTTTGAGCCGTGCGAACCGGGTCGAGAGTCAGGGGTAATTTTACTTTTTGCATAGGGCGCGCATATTAACTTTGTAACGTCATAGAGTCAAAGAAAAAGGCCTGGAAACAGCGCCTTTTCTACCCGGATACTTTTCTGATTCCAGCATACCTGCAACCTGAAAGATAAAGGGTAAGCCATTTATTCGCACACATTGCGGTTGCACAGTTTAAAATGCCTTTACCTGAATCGCTATCATTAATGAAAAAAATATGACGCAAATTGTTCTGGCTTCAACCTCCCCTTACCGTCGAGAGCTGCTTGAAAAGCTCGGCATGCCTTTTACTGCCGCGGCTCCTCAGGTTGATGAAACGCCTACGCCTGGGGAAAATGCCCGCCACTTAGTGACACGTCTTGCACAAGCCAAAGCGCAAGCATTGAGCAGGGAATATCCGACTCATTTAATTATTGGTTCAGACCAGGTGTGTGTATTAGATGGAAAAATCGTCGGAAAGCCCCACACAGAAGAAAAGGCAGTGGAACAATTGCTGATAGCCCGCAACAGTATTGTGACTTTTTATACTGGACTGGCACTTTATAATTCGGCTTCAGGCAATTTACAGGTAATTTGCGAACCGTTTGATGTCCATTTTCGTCATCTGACTGAGCAAGAAATCCGCAACTACGTGCGAAAAGAGCAGCCTTTACAATGTGCCGGAAGTTTTAAGAGTGAAGGTTTGGGGATCACGTTATTCGACAGGCTGTCCGGAAAGGACCCAAATACCCTGGTGGGGCTGCCGTTAATTAGCTTATGCGAGATGCTTAACAACGAGGGCTGTAACCCGCTGATGATGTAACTGACGTAGGGTGGAAGAACGCAATGACGTCATCCACCCTCAATCGTTAGCGAGCGTTGTTGCGTAACACCACAAGACAGCGCTTTAATTGTTCGTCAAGCGGCGCTTCAACACGCATAATTTCACCGGTATTAGGATGGGTGAAGCGTAGGGCTGCGGCATGCAAGAACAAGCGATTCAGGCCAGTGCCCGCGAGTTGCTTATCGAATTCGCGGTCGCCATAGCGATCATCGAACGCAATAGGATGCCCGGCATGCAGCGTATGCACACGAATCTGGTGGGTTCGACCGGTTATCGGGCTACAACGCACTAAAGTGGCGAAAGCGTAACGTTCTTCTACTTTAAAGCGCGTTTCAGACGGTTTGCCTTCGCTGTTGACTCGTACGATGCGCTCACCGCTTTGCAAAATATTTTTAAGCAACGGTGCCTGCACGGCTTTGACATGCGACTGCCACTGGCCACGGACCAGCGCCAGATAATCTTTCTGCATGCCCTTTTCACGCAGCTGCTCATGCAGAGAACGTAAAGCGGAGCGCTTTTTAGCCACCAGTAAGATGCCGGATGTATCACGGTCAAGACGATGCACCAGTTCCAGGAAGCGTGCTTCCGGACGCAAGGCACGTAAACCTTCAATCACGCCAAAACTTAAGCCACTACCACCGTGAACCGCTGTCCCTGATGGCTTATTCAGCACCAGGATGTGGTCATCTTCATAAAGAATCGCATCAGTCAGCGCCGCCACTTTTTGCAGATGCGGGGAAACTGCTTCTTCTTCGCGTTCAGCAACGCGAACCGGTGGAATACGAATTTCATCGCCATCCTGGATTTTGTATTCAGGCTTGATGCGTTTTTTATTCACACGCACTTCGCCTTTACGCAAAATGCGATAAATCATACTTTTTGGCACGCCTTTTAAGCGGGAGAGCAAAAAGTTGTCGATACGCTGACCAGCCTCATCAGAGGAAATGGCAACGATTTGTACAGATGGAGTCGTAGTTTTCATGGTCGGCGATTCTAAATAGCGTGCGCGCATAGCGCCACTCATTTTTATGTGCTTAACTGAGAATCTGCCTGGTTTAGAACAGTCTGGCGCCCCTTTTTCTGCTTTCTGCGACACACAGCGAAAAAGTGAGTTAAAAAACTGTAAGAAACGAGGCATCAAAGGCAAAAGTCATCTTGCTATAATAAGGTTAGCAATGGAATAATGTTGCGGTTTTCCGTGTTGATACTTGTTAGAACAAGGAATTTTGCGGAATTACCAGTTTTGCCTGAACGTCCATCCACGCAGCAATGGCGTAAGACGTATTGTGCTTTCAGGCAGTTAGCGGGCTGCGGGTTGCAGCCTGACCGGTAAAATGGAATCAACTCTTAAGAAACATTCTAAGGTTATTCCCACGATAATTGCGCTGTATTTCCGTATGAAATACAGGCTACCGACACTTTGCGCCTCTCAGCAAGCGACAACCGTGAGGTTGGCGACTGTGCGATCAGTCACGAGGCCATCGGTTCACTCCCGGTCAGCGTCACTATGCCCGTAGCTTTGTCACTAATGTAAGAATAATGAGTAAGTTACGATGAAAAGAATGCTAATTAACGCGACTCAGCAAGAAGAGTTGCGTGTCGCCCTTGTAGATGGGCAACGTCTGTACGACCTGGATATTGAAAGCCCAGGCCACGAACAGAAAAAAGCCAACATCTATAAAGGCAAAATCACCCGTATTGAACCAAGTCTGGAAGCGGCATTTGTAGATTACGGCGCGGAACGTCATGGTTTCCTTCCTCTTAAAGAAATTGCCCGCGAATATTTCCCGTCTAATTATTCATCACATGGTCGTCCGAACATCAAAGATGTTCTGCGTGAAGGCCAGGAAGTGATTGTCCAGATTGATAAAGAAGAACGTGGTAATAAAGGCGCAGCCTTGACCACCTTTATTAGTCTGGCAGGCAGTTATTTAGTACTGATGCCGAACAACCCACGAGCGGGCGGTATTTCCCGCCGCATCGAAGGTGACGACCGTACTGAACTGAAAGAAGCCCTTTCTTCTCTGGAACTGCCTGATGGCATGGGTCTGATTGTGCGTACTGCCGGCGTGGGTAAATCCGCTGAAGCACTGCAATGGGATTTAAGCTTCCGTCTGAAGCACTGGGAAGCTATCCAAAAAGCGGCAGAAAATCGCCCAGCTCCATTCCTTATCCATCAGGAAAGTAACGTTATCGTTCGTGCTTTCCGTGATTACCTGCGTCAGGACATCGGTGAGATTCTTATCGATAACCCGAAAGTGCTCGAACTGGCTCGCCAGCATATCGGTGCTCTGGGTCGCCCTGATTTCAGCAGCAAAATTAAGCTCTACACCGGTGAAATCCCGTTGTTCAGCCACTATCAAATTGAGTCGCAGATTGAATCCGCTTTCCAGCGTGAAGTCCGTCTGCCATCCGGTGGTTCGATTGTTATCGACTCCACCGAAGCGTTGACCGCAATCGACATCAACTCCGCGCGCGCAACTCGCGGTGGCGATATCGAAGAAACGGCGTTTAATACCAACTTAGAAGCAGCTGATGAAATCGCGCGCCAACTGCGTTTGCGTGACCTCGGCGGCCTGATCGTTATCGACTTCATCGACATGACCCCTGTTCGCCATCAGCGTGCAGTTGAAAACCGTCTGCGTGAAGCCGTGCGTCAGGACAGGGCTCGCATCCAGATTAGCCATATCTCTCGCTTTGGCCTGCTGGAAATGTCTCGTCAGCGTCTCTCCCCTTCTCTGGGCGAGTCCAGCCACCACGTTTGTCCGCGTTGTAGCGGTACAGGTACCGTGCGTGACAACGAGTCTCTGTCACTGTCGATTCTGCGTCTGATTGAAGAAGAAGCGCTGAAAGAGAACACCCAAGAAGTTCACGCGATTGTTCCGGTGCCAATTGCTTCTTACCTGCTGAACGAAAAACGTGATGCGGTCAGTGCGATTGAAACCCGTCAGGGCGGCGTGAAAGCCATCATCGTTCCTAACGATCAGATGGAAACGCCACACTACTCGGTACTGCGCGTACGTAAAGGCGAAGAAACTAAAACTCTGAGCTACATGCTGCCTAAGCTGCATGAAGAAGAGATGGCAATGCCATCAGAAGAAGAGTACGCCGAGCGTAAACGTCCAGAGCAACCAGCACTGGCAACCTTCGTGATGCCTGACGTGCCACCAGCACCGCCAGAATCAGCACCTGTAGCAGCACCTGCTCCAGCCGCTAAACCTGCAGTTGCGACCGCAGCAGCGCCTGCACAACCAGGTTTACTGAGCCGCATCTTCGGCGCGCTGAAAAACCTGTTTGCCGGTGAAAGCACTACGGAAAGCAAAGAAGTTCCAGAAGCGAAACCTGCTGAGACTGAAAGCCAACGTCAGGGTCAGGATCGCCGTAACAACCGTCGTCAGAATAACCGCCGTGACCGTAACGACCGTGGTGATCGCAATAACCGCGATCGCGATAATCGTGGTGAACGCGATACCCGCAGCGAGAATCGTGATAACCGTGAGCCGCGCGAAAACCGCGATCGCGACGAGAACCGCCGTAATCGCCGTCAGGGTCAGCAGCCAAATACTGAAGTGCGTGAAACTCGCCCGAACGTCGCTGAGGAAATTGAAAAACCAAAAGCACGTGATGAGCAGCAACCACGCCGCGAACGCAACCGTCGTCGTAGCGATGACAAGCGCCAGGCACAGCAAGAAGTAAAAGTTCTGCAACGTGATGACGTAGTAGAAGTTGAAGCTGAGCAGGAAGAACGCGTTCAGGTAATGCCGCGTCGTAAGCAACGTCAGTTGAGCCAGAAAATTCGTTTCGAATCTGCACCAGATTCCAACGTTGAAACTGTAGCCACTCCAGACGTCGCCGAAGTAAGCGCAGCACCGGCTGCACGTACCGATCTGGCAACTATCCCGCTGCCTGCTGTTATCGAGAAACCGGCTGTTGAGCAAGATGACAACAACGATTCCCGTAACGATTCCAACGGTATGCCGCGTCGTTCTCGCCGTTCCCCACGTCACCTGCGCGTGAGCGGTCAACGTCGTCGTCGCTATCGTGATGAGCGTTACCCAACGCAGTCACCAATGCCACTGTTCGTTGCGTGTGCTTCTCCTGAGCTGGCCTCTGGTAAAGCGTGGATTAGCTATCCTGTTGCCCGTAATCAGGAAGAGGCTCTGTACGAAACGCACGCTGAGCAAGCTCCTTTTGCAATCGTAACTGAACAACCGTCTGTGCAAGCGAACGACGAACAGCCAGTAGTTCAGGCAGTTGCCGCGCAAGCTGCCGTTGAGACCGTAAATGTCGAAACTGCGCACGTTGAAACAACGCACCCGGAAGTGATTGCAACGCCAGTTAACGAGCAACCCCATCTGATTGCTGCGGTTGACGACGTGGTTGCTGAACAAGTCATCGATGAAGTTAAACCTGCGCAAGACGAAGTTGCCGTTGCAACTCATCAGCAGCAGGCTGCCGAACTTGCTCAGGAAGCGCCTGTCGTTGTAGAAGCTAATGTTGTAGAAGCTGTAGTAGCTAATGTTGCACCAGCTAATAATGCACAATCTGCACCAGCCGTTCCGGTTGAAGAAGTGAAGCCGGTAGAAGTGGTTGCACAGCAAGCTGCTGTTGAAGAGACCAAAGTTGAAGAAACTCCAGTAGAGACAGCAGTAGCTGAAGAGACTGTAGCTGAAGAGACTAAGGTTGAAGATACTAAGGCTGAAGAGACTGCGGTTGCAGCAATGCCAGAAGTGAAAGCGGTACAGCCAGAAGTTGCGGTTGTTGCTCATGTCACTAAGCATGCTACTGCTCCAATGACACGTGCTCCAGCACCTGAGTACACTCCAGAAGCACCACGTCAGAGCGATTGGGTTCGCCCAGGCTATGAGTTCAGTGGTCGCGGTTCTGCGGGTGGAAACAGCGCAACTCACCAGGCAACAGCACCTGCTACACGCCCGCAAAGCGCTGAGTAATCGCTAAGCGTTGCGAAAAAGCCGATCCGGAAACGGGTCGGCTTTTTTATTGCCTGCGATCCCTGCTGAATCCAGAGTAAAAAAAAGCCCACTTCGGGGTGCTGAAGTGGGCATATAAAGCGCACCCAGTTTCATGGCACGCCCAAAAAGGTAAAACTGTTATTTATTTAACTGGAACAGTGACATCCCTTGCATATCGCTGAAGGCTTTATAAGACGCCTGCAGCGCCGCCTGTTGCATCACGTAGGAAGAGATTGCTGAGTTCCAGTCAACATCCACCAGGTCACTCATTTGCTGCGACTGACCCAATGCACGGTCACTGCCTAACTCGTCAAGCTTATCCAGCTCACTAAGCTGTGTGCCTAACTCCGCACGCACGGTCAGCACGTTGTTGAGTGAGTTTTTCAGGCCACGGTTGGTTTTATCAATCGCCCCTTTTTCAACGTCAGTCAAATCTGCAGCAGGCTTTTTCAGCGCACTAATAGCGGAATCGAGCATATTAAATACGTTGGTCTCGGAGTCTGCGCCATCAGGCTCAGGTACGGCATTACTGGTGATAGAATTGAAAACCTGCGTACCGGTATGCCCAATGGTCATTGATCTAGCCGCATCCACCTGTTGAGTCACTTCCTGATCACCACCTTGATAAGCGATGCTGTTTGCCCCACCGGTAAATGGAGCAGACTCGGTTTTATATCCAGCAAAAATATAGCGCCCGTTACCGTCAGTACTGTTGGCAAGGTTCAGAATTTGGTTGCGGATGCCTTCCAGGTCGGTTGCCAGTGATGCGCGGTCGTCATCGCTCAACGTACCGTTACCGGCGTAAACGATTTTCTCCTGCGCAGACTGAATAGAGGTGGTTACCTGCCCCAGCACGTTTTCTTCCAGAGACATTTTTTGCGTCGCAAAAGTACGAGCCAGCGCGTACTGACTGTTCTGTGCCTGAGCCTGAGACAGCACCACCGCTTGCGATGCGGCAATTGGGTCATCAGAAGGCTTAGTCACACGCTTTCCGGTCGACATCTGCTCGCCGTAACGCAGCCACTCACTTTGTGAGTTGGTTACGCCACGCATATTCTGCTGGTACATCATTGCGGTACTGATGCGCATGCGCCAGATTCCTTAATTAACGGATGGACAGTAACGCATCAAACAGAGTTGATGCCGTCTGAAGAACCTGAGCATTCGCCAGGTAATACTGTTGGAAACGCTGCAAGTTACCGTACTCTTCGTCAAGGTTGACGCCAGAGATTGACTGCTGTTGGTTACTCAATTGCGTGACCACATTATCTTGTGTCGTGCTGGTGACTTTCAGCGTGCTGGTTTTATTCCCCACATCACTGACGAGGCTTGCATACGCGTCGTTAAACGATTTGTTGCCGCCGACGACTTTGCTGTTTTGCAGATCCAACAGTGCCTGAGCGTTACGGTTATCGCTTTCACCCTCACCTTTGGCGCCTGCTAATGCCAGCTTGCTTTCGTCGCTGATAGCTACGTTCATATTCACCACGGCGTTAGAGACCGGTTTGATGGTGAAGGAGTCATTTTTCAGAGGTTGAGATGCCCCTTTCACGGCAACGCTCAGACCATCAAAATCCAGCCCGGTCACATTGCCGTTAGCGTCAGCAGTGGTTTTGGCAGTGATTTTCGCGTTATCCGATAAACGCGTTACCTGCCAGTCCTTGCCATCAAAGACCACGTTATAATCGCTTGCCTGGATCTTAGCGCTATCGGAGACAGTTGCGGTCAGTTCTGTTTTGGTCGGGTTCTTAGCGTTACTGACTACCGACGGGCTGCCGATGTTAAAGAACTTTTCACCCTGGTCGCCGTTAGCATCAAAACCCTGGCTGTGCTGTTTGTTAATCGCATCAGCGAATGTCAGGGCCAGTTGGCCCAGGCGATTACGCGCACTGTCCAAATCCTGAGAACGGAAAGTCAACATCCCACCCAGCGTACCGCTGTTGAGTTGGTTTTCCGGGATTTCAGTGGTGCCTGAGACAGGATCAACATACGCAACCGTGGTGCGCGAAGGGTCAGCGCTTGATGACACAGCGGCCAGTTTGTTGGCTTTGTCACCCTGAACCAGGTTTAAACCGTTGGCGATAGAGACGTTATATGTACCGCCGTCCTGAACACTCACTTCGACGCCAACGATCTGGTTGAGCTGGCTCACCAACTGGTCGCGTTGATCAAGCAGGTCGTTTGGTGCCGCACCCGCACCGACACCCGTCAGACGTGAAATCTGGTTATTGAGATTGGCAATCTGGCTTGCGTAGTTATTGATTTGTTCCACGCTGCTCTGGATTGCGGTATTCACCTGCTTATCCTGATCGCGTAGATACTGATCGGTCACCTTAAACTGATTGACCAGACCGCTGGCATTACCCAGTAATGCCTGGCGCGCCGCCGGATCTTCAGAGTTACTGACCAGCGTTTGCAGACCGGTGAAGAAGCTTTGCATCGTCGTGGCGAGGGTATTGGTGGTGCCGGACAGCATGTTGTCAATCTTTGACATCTGCTGATACTGGGTACTCAGGCCACTGCTTTGCGTTTGTGCCGCACGCAGTTGGTTAGTGATGAACGCATCATATTCACGTTGCACACCGCTGACTTGCACGCCGTTCCCAATCCAGCCCCCGGCACCCAGCGTACTTTGCGACTGAGATAACACGGTAGTCTGGCGGGTATAGCCTGTGACGTTATAGTTAGAAATGTTGTTACTGACAGTATTCAGTGCCGCCTGGGCAGCACCCAGGCCACTCATGGCACTGTTAATCAGGCTACTGGACATGAATTTTCCTTAGCGCGTTAATCATGATTCCTGTCAGTAAGTATCGGCAGCTCCCGGCAGGACTTGAGGGACACGCTCTAAATAAATCGAGTTGCAGCCAACGCAACTGCAGCTCGAATTATGACGAGCGTCAGAACAAATTTGATAAGTCGTTGCTATACGCTTTAGCCACTTTCTCACCCATCGCTTTCATCTGTTGAATCATGCCGGTCAGTTTGCGGGCATAGTTAGGATCGGTGGCGTAACCTGCATTTTGTAAGGCTTGTGCGCCCTGCTCTGCGGTATTGGCATTGGTGACTGCGGCGTAACGCGGGTTGCGCGTCAGCAAGCCGACATAATCAGAAAGAGCTTCAAGATAAGAGCTGTAAACACGGAATTTGGCTTTCACCTTTTTCGCTTCACCGTTCTCATATTCCGTGGTGGTGATCTCCGTGACCGGCCCTTTCCAGTTGCTGCTGGCTTTGACACCAAACAGGTTAAAGCTCGGCTCACCTTTTTCGGTCAGGATCTGCCGCTGGCCCCAGCCTGATTCCAGCGCCGCTTGCGCAAGAATCAAATGATGCGGAATGCCACTTTGCTCACTGGCGAGTCGGGCCGGAAGCGAAAGCTGCGCCAGGAAGTCTTTGCTATCTCCAGTCAGCGGCTCTTCGTTAGAAGGCGCTTTCGGGATAGCCTGGCGCACCATTTGCGTTAACGTCTGGTTCTGGAAACTGGTCACAGTTTGCATATCAAACTTCATCGGCACTTTGCCTGCATCTTCCGATGGGTCGGCATTGCCGCCCATTTGCTCGACCATCATATCGGCCAGCCCAAGTCCCTTAGAACTGAGCTGTTGCGCGATTTGCTGGTCGTAGATGCTGGTGTACATACGCGTCTGTTCGCTACTAAACAAACCGTCTTTTGGCAGCGCTTCTCGCATGCTTTTAAGCATCATCTGCACGAACATCCCTTCCACCTGGCGGGCAACCGATTTCATGTTGCCCTTAGGATCTTGCCCGGTTTTCGCTTTTAGCTCGTTAAGAGAGTTAGCATCCCACGCAGCATTAGCCAGTGACTGGGTATCGTTAAGCATCAGATGATTTCCACTTTGGCACGCAAACATCCTGCCGTTTGCATCGATTGCAAAATCGACATCAGCTCAATTGGCGATGCACCCAAAGTATTCAGCGCACGAACCACATTATTGAGATTGGCGCTGGCGTTGACGCGTTGCAATGCTCCGCCATTTTGACGCATATCGATTTGCGTTTGCGGGGTCACCACGGTCTGGCCGCCACCAAATGGAGTATCGGGCTGGCTCACCTGCGCCTGACGATTGACCGTGACGGATAAGTTACCTTGCGCTACCGCACAGGTATTCAGCGTCACTTCCTGGTTCATCACCACCGAACCGGTGCGCGAGTTGATAATCACTTTCGCGTCCTGCGCGGGTAAATTCACTTCCAGGTTCTGGATATCGGCTAGCAAACGGACTTGCGAGCTGTTGCCGCTCGGGACGCGGATCTGAATGGTACGGGCATCTATTGCCGAGGCGCTGCCAAAACCACGCGAACGGTTGATGGTGTCGGTGATTTGCTGAGCCAGCGTGAAGTCATCCTGGTTCAGTTGCAGGCTGAGGATATTACCCGAGCCAAAAGTCCCCGGCAGTTCGCGTTCAATCACCGCACCGTTGGTGATACGCCCGCCATTGAGTTGGTTGACCTGAACGCTGCTGCCACCTGCAGAAGCCCCCGCACCGCCGACCAGAATATTGCCTTGTGCCAGCGCGTAAACCTGGTTGTCGACCCCTTTCATCGGGGTCATCAGCAATGTGCCGCCACGTAAGCTTTTGGCATTACCCATAGAGGAAACGACCACATCGATGTTCTGCCCTGAACGCGCAAATGCCGGGTACTTCGCCGTCACCATAACGGCGGCCACGTTTTTAAGCTGCATATTGGTGCCAGCTGGCACCGTTATCCCCAACTGCGAAAGCATGTTGTTCAGCGTTTGAGTGGTGAACGGCGTTTGCGTCGTCTGGTCACCCGTACCATCAAGGCCGACTACCAGGCCATAACCAATCAGGGAGTTTTCACGCACGCCCTGAACCGTGGTCAGGTCGCGAATACGCTCGGCCTGAGCCAGTGTCGCCACCAGCATCAGCAATGCGAATAAATATTTGGTCATCTGTTTCCTCGCTTACAACGGCGATAAATTAAGGAAGAAGCGTTGCAACCAGCCCATGTTCTGCGCTTCGTTGATATACCCGTTGCCGACATATTCGATGCGCGCATCCGCCACTTGTGTGGACGGCACGGTGTTGGAGCCACTGATGGTGCGAGGATTCACCACACCGGAGAAACGAATAAATTCGGTCCCCTGATTAATGGCTATCTGTTTTTCACCCACGACGTGCAGGTTGCCGTTTGCCAGCACCTGATCGACCGTCACGGTTAAGGTGCCGCTAAAGGTGTTACTGGCATTAGCCCCACCTTTACCGTTGAAACTGTTCCCGCCTTCCACATCGACATCCGCCCGGTTATTACCGAACAGCCCTTCGAGATAGCGCGGCGTGACGTTAAATCCAAAGTTTGTTTTGCCATCACGGCTGGCATTCGCCGACGAACTCTTACTGGCGCTGACATTTTCCTGGAGCACAATGGTCAAGGTGTCGCCGACATTACGTGGGCGGCGGTCTTCGAACAGCGGTTGATACCCATAGTTCACCGGTTGCGCCGTCTGGAAAATAGAACCATTAACTACCGGTGCAGGGCCAGGGACTGGCTGGGCCGTTGTCGCCCCTTCCACCAGCGGTTTGGTTGGTATCAGTGCACAGCCACTTGTGGCAAGCACCAGAAACATCACGATAGGACGAAGAACCATTGGGTTTTGCATTGCTTTCATCTTCAGGTCATTCAGATAACGACAGCCGGTGCGAAAAACTCGCACCGGCAAACGCCTTACAGCTGCGTCAGCTTTTGCAGCATCTGATCAGTAGTAGAAACGGCTTTACTGTTGATTTCGTAAGCGCGCTGAACCTGGATCATATTCACCAGCTCTTCAGCAACGTTGACGTTAGAGGTTTCAACATACCCCTGATACAGCAGACCCGCGCCGTTAAGCCCCGGGGTGCTTTCGTTTGGCGTACCGGAAGACTGGGTTTCGGCATACAAGTTTTCACCCAGGCTTTCCAGACCCGTCTCGTTCATGAAGGTGGTCAAATTCAGCTGCCCCACCTGCACCGGCTGCGCCTGACCCTGTTGAGTCACGCTCACGATGCCATCACGACCCACCGTAATGGTCAGGGCATTTGCCGGGATGGTGATGGCAGGTTGGACCTGGAAACCGCCCGCGGTGACTAGCTGGCCGTTCTGATCTACCTGGAATGAGCCATCGCGGGTGTACGCGCTGGTGCCATCCGGCAGTTGCACCTGGAAGAAGCCCTGGCCTTTAATCGCCACATCTTTGCTGTTGTTGGTCTGAGACAGGTTGCCCTGACTGTGCAGGCGCTCGGTTGCTACCGGACGCACGCCGGTACCAATCTGCAAACCTGATGGCAGTGTGGTCTGTTCAGAAGATTGCGCACCAGGCTGACGAATGGTCTGGTACAGCAAGTCTTCAAACACCGCGCGCTGACGCTTAAAACCATTAGTGGAGACGTTTGCCAGGTTGTTGGCAATCACATCCATGTTGGTTTGTTGGGCATCAAGCCCGGTTTTAGCGATCCATAAAGAACTGATCATTTTTAATTCCTGTTAGATCTGTATTTCGTTTGTCGGATGACGCTTCGCTTATCCGACCTACAAAAACCCGCGGATTATCAACTCATCGCCAACAACTGATTGGCACGCTGCTCGTTTTCATCAACGCTTGAAATTATTTTCATCTGCATTTCAAAACGGCGGGCGTTAGCAATCATGTCGGCCATGGCTTCGACCGGTTTAACGTTGCTGCCTTCCAGCACGCCGGGCATCAATGTGATGCTGGCATCGGCCTGTAACGTTGCGCCTCGTGTCGCCATCGCCGTTTCACTCGGACGGAAAAAGCCGTCGTCGCCGCGCACCACTTCCTGGCCGGTGGCTTTCACCAGTTTCAAACGGCCAATCGGTGCGACGGTATTCGGCTGGTCGCCCGCGTTGAGTGCAGAGATGGTGCCATCTGCCGCGATAGTTATTTGCGCGCCCTGAGGCACGGCAATCGGGCCACCTTCGCCCATCACCGGTTGCCCGCCGATGGTCAGTTGCCCGGCAGGACTCACCTGCATATTGCCGTTGCGGGTATAAGCTTCAGTACCATCAGCACTTTGTACCGCCAGCCAGCCATTTTGTTGCAATGCAACATCCAGTGGGCGTTGGGTGTAATCAAGCTGTCCCTGGGACATATCCACGCCCGGCGTTGAAGCCGTGACCAGAGTACGCGTCGGCAAAGAGAGCCCTTCCACCGGTACCGAACGTAAAGCGGTCAGCTGGGCGCGGAAGCCCGGTGTTGATGCATTTGCCAGGTTGCTGGCCGTCACCGCTTGTTGATTTAGCGTCTGACTGGCCGCACCCATGGCGGTATAAATTGCGTGATCCATTAAGCTATCCCGTCAGTGCTTAGCGCAGGTTAACCAGGGTATTGAGGATCTGATCCTGGGTTTTGATGGTCTGCGCGTTCGACTGGTAGTTACGCTGCGCGACAATCATGTTGACCAGTTCTTTACTCAGATCGACGTTCGAAGACTCCAGCGCACCGTTAGTCAGGCTACCGAAGTTACCTGTACCCGCAGTGCCCAGCAGAGCAACGCCGGAGGCATTAGATGCCGACCACACGTTATTACCCTCAGAGGACAAACCTTCTGGGTTAGCAAAGTTAGACAGAACGATCTGGCCTAACAGCTGGGTTTGCTCGTTGGAATAGTTACCCACCAGCGTGCCATCTTCGTTGATCTGGTAGCTCACCAGATCGCCCGGCTTATAGCCATTCTGATTGGCAGCAACGATGTTGTTTGAGCCGGTGTTCTGCTGCATGGAGTTCAGGAAGCTCAGGCTGAAGGTTGCCGGAGTTGCACCATTAATCGCCCCGGTTGTCAGGGTGTTGGTTGTGCCAGCGGTCAAAATACCGTTGCTGTTAAACTCCATAGAGGTGGCCTGAACCGCGGTGCTGTTCGCCACGCTGCTGTCCTGGGTGTAAACATCCCACTTGTTCTGCGTCGTAGATTTAACGAAGAAGACGTTCATATCGTGGGCGTTACCCTGGCTGTCAAAGACAGTGATAGAACCTTTTTTGTTGTAGGTATCTGAATCAGAAGCGTTGAATGGGGTTTTTGCCGGGGTTTTATCGGTGGAGTTCAGGTTAATCTGCATTGATGCAGTGGTGGTGGTTTTCGCCGCCATCAGGGTGTTAGGAACAGAAAGCCCAACCGGGTTTGCCCCTTCCTGAATGGTTGGCGGCGTGCCCGTTGCCGGATAACCGGTTAACTGCATACCCTGCATGCTCACCAGATTACGGTTTTCATCTAATTTGAACTGACCGTTACGGCTGTAATAGATTGAACCATTGGTATCCACCAGACGGAAGAAACCGTTCTGGCTGATTGCCACATCCAGACCACGTCCGGTGTTGGTGGTGGTGCCGTCGTTAAAGTCCTGAGTGATACCCGCGACTTTTACGCCCAGACCCACTTTAGAACCCGCGAACATATCAGCGAAAGAAACGCTACCGGATTTAAAGCCGTAGGTGGCGGAGTTGGCAATGTTGTTACCAATCACGTCCAGGTTGGTGGCCGCAGCATTCAGGCCGCTGACCGCTTGAGAAAAGGCCATGTCTTACTCCTGCAAAGGGTTGAAGGCTTAAATAATCTGCCTGATGTCGTCGAGTGTGGAGGTGCCGTAAGTACCAAGGTCGAGCAAGGTCTTGCCATTACTGAGCGTCACACCGTTGACCAACGCGAAATTAAGCGGTTGAGCAACCAGTTGTGTTCCGCCATTGCTGGCATTAATAGCAACGTTGTAGGCACCGTCCGGTGCGGTTGTGCCGTCCGTCATGCTGCCATCCCAGGTAAAGGTATGGACGCCTGCGGTCAGCGCACCAATATCGAGCGTGCGAACCACTTTCCCGCTGCTGTCGGTAATAGTTGCCGTGACTTTATCGGCCGCCTGTTGTAGCTCGACACCGAAAGGCGTTGTGGCTTCACTGCCCGACAGAACTTTGGTCCCAGGGATCATCACACCATGGCCAATCAAGGCACTCGCCTGCACAGACTGGTTATTGGTCAACTGCCCCGACACTGAGCCGAGCGTGGTATTGAGTTTCTCAATACCGCTGACGGTGCTGATTTGTGCCAACTGGGTGGTCAGCTCATTGTTTTGCAGGGGATTGGTTGGATCCTGGTTTTTGAGCTGCGCAACCAGCAGAGTCAAAAAGCTACTTTGCAGGTCAGCCGAGCTGTTACCTGTCACACTATTGCTGCCCGATAATGCATTAACACCACTGGTCGTGGTGTCATTCATATTAACGGCGATGCCCATCAGTCACTCCTTTACTGACCCAGAGTCAGGGTTTTCAACATCATGCTTTTCACGGTGTTGAGTACTTCTACGTTGGCCTGGTAGCTGCGTGATGCCGACATGCTGTTGACCATTTCGCCCACTACATCCACATTCGGCATACGGACATAACCTTTGGCATCTGCCAGCGGATTCCCCGGCTGGAATACCAGTTTGTCTGGCGCCTGGCTCTCTTCAACGCCCATCACTTTTACGCCACCGGTTTCAGCGCCTGGAGCGGCATCAACCTGGAAAATAACCTGCTTAGCGCGATAAGGCTGGCCATCCGGCCCGGTGGCACTATCGGCGTTAGCCAGGTTACTCGCCGCCACGTTCATACGCTTGGACTGCGCCGTCATCGCCGAGCCAGCGATATCAAAAATGTTCAGTAAAGCCATTGTTAGCCACCCTGTTGCAGCACCGACATCATGCCCTTGATCTGGCCGCCAAGAACCGTCAGGTCGGACTGGTATTTCAGGCTGTTATCGGCAAATTGTGTACGTTCACGGTCCATATCGACGGTATTACCATCCATCGACGGCTGGTCAGGAACGCGGTAGAGAAGATCAAGCGAAGGTGCTGTGTGTGTTGCCGCCGGGATATGGCGCGCGGACGTGAGCGCAAGCGCAACGCCGCTGCCTTCGGCGCGACCCCGATCCATCACTTTTTTCATTTCACTGGCAAAATCGATATCGCGAGCCTGATAGCCCGGGGTATCCGCATTGGCGATGTTTGCTGCCAGAATTTCCTGACGCTGGGCGCGCAAATTTATCGCTTCTTGCTGAAATCGCAGCGCGGCATCCAGTTTGTCGAGCATGTACCCTCCGCATAATTAGGATTTGTCCGACAGCTTAAAGCTCCTTACGCGTGCGTTATCGTTGGAATAGGCGCAAAATGCGTCGCTATTTGTCGCCTTGATCATTTCGGTGTGCAGTTAAAATCACTGCCACCTGAACAAGGAGAACCCTCATGACTGGTCTGAAAACCTGGAGCGCCGTTGCCCTTTTGTTGGCTTGCCCGCAGGCAAAGGCCAGTATTCTGGACGCGCCTTTAAGCCAGTTTTTCCAGCAGCGTCTGGCGGGCATGAGTGATGATGTGACGGTGTTGGTGAAAACACCTGATGCGCAATTACCGGGCTGCCCACTTCCTGAGTTTTCTATGCCGGGCAACAGCCGCCTGTGGGGAATTGTCAGCGTGATGGCGCAATGCGGTAACGACAAGCGCTACCTTCAGGTGGAAGTCCAGGCGATAGGGAATTACGTCGTGGCGGCACAGGCTTTACCGCGAGGTAGCGTGATTAATGAAAGCCAGTTGCAGCTTAAACGCGGGCGACTGGATCAACTCCCGCCCCGTGCGATGCTGGATATCAACCAGGCAAACAGTGCTGTGACGCTGCGGGACATCGCGCCGGATCAGCCGATTTTGCTGTCGATGGTGCGCCAGTCATGGCGAGTCAAAGCCGGGCAGCAGGTTCAGGTCGTGGCTGCCGGTGAAGGATTTAGTGTGAATAGTGAAGGTAAGGCTCTGAACAATGCAGCCGTTTCGCAGAATGCACGAGTACGCATGAGTTCGGGTCAAATTGTGAGCGGCGTAGTCGACGCTGATGGGAATATTCTGATTAACTTATAATATTCAACTTGCGATTAAGAAGGCTATAAAGGTTCTGCGGCGACTGCCGATAGTGTGTTAACAGATGATAGATATTGGCAGGCTCTCGTGCAGTGGGCCACCTCGATGAGGAAAATATAATGAGTATTGATCGCACATCTCCGTTGAAACCGGTAAGCACCGTACAACCGCGTGAAACATCCGAAGCTCCGGTTCAAAAGAGCCGTCTGGAAAAGAGTACTAGCCCAAACAGTACCAATGTGACACTCAGCGATGCGCAGGCGAAGTTAGTTCAGCCGGGCAGCGGTGATATCAATATGGAACGCGTTGAAGCACTCAAAACTGCTATCCGCAATGGTGAGCTAAAAATGGATACCGGCAAAATAGCCGATGCGTTAATCCAGGAAGCGACGAGTGACGCCCAAAATTATTCAAGTGGCGGGAAGGCGACCAGACCGTAAGTCTCCAGGAGCATAGATAACGATGTGACTGGAGCGCACGGGTGCAGTCAACGCATCCGCAACTTGAAGAATGACGGGCATATATTGAGTAAATAATGGCATGAATCGTCTGTTAGAAGTGATGGATCAAATGACTGCGGTACTCAACTCTCTTAAAGAGGTGATGGATGCCGAACAGCAACAATTATCCGCAGGCCATGTGAATGGCAGTGCATTGCAACGTATAACTGAAGATAAAAGCTCGTTGTTAGCGACGCTTGATTATCTTGAACAGCAGCGTCGTGCCGCACAGAATGCACATAACACAAGCAGCACGGATATCAGCCAGCGTTGGCAGACGATTACGCAAACAACGCAGCACTTACGTGATATTAACCAGCACAACGGTTGGTTATTAGAAGATCAGTTGGCGCGCAACGAAGAGGCGCTGGCGATACTCAAGCCGCATCAGGAACCGAATCTCTACGGTGCCGACGGGCAAGCGACGACGGTCAGTCGTGGCGGAAAGAAAATTACAATTTAAGCCAGAAAGAATAAGGGCGGTTTCAAAGTACCGCCCTGGTAATGCGTTAAAGACCCTTCAGAATCTTCATTGTCGCTTCGACATCAATTTCATCTTCCGAAAAAATCAACGTTGAGCCCTGGAAAGTTGTCACCGCCAGTTTCTTCAGCGTGCGCATTTCACCCGGTTTCGGGTCAGCCTTAGGGCGAATGCTATTCATCAGTGCCCCAACAGACAGCACCGCATGCTCTTTATCAATCCTGGTTTCGGCTGGCACTTCTTCGCTATAAACCAGGAAAGATTTAATCGCCGTGATTTTGATACGTTCGCCAGCGATATAGATGTACTTGCTGTCCGGCTCCACTTTCACCGCGAAAGCAGACAACCCTTTATTGTTGGTGGTTGGCTCGAAAGTCACTGAGGCATCTTTCTTAATCAGCTCAGGGTTGGCGACCTTAATCACATGAAAATAACGATTGTCACCGTTTTCATCTTTGATAAAACCGAAACCTTTATCTTCAAACCAGGTTGTGATTACTCCGTGCATCGCTATTACCGCCTAATTAATCGTTCAATATGTCAAATTTTGCAGCGCGCAGTTTAATCCAGAATGCCCGTGCCGACCATGTCTTTGACCCTGGTCGACACGATAATTTGCCATCACACTCGCCATCACCCTACATGGTGCGGCGGGCAAAATCCTTCACGCGGAAACCCAGCACCATCAGTGTTGCGAAATAAGCGGCTATGCCGGCCACCACCACCGCCATCAAACGCAGTAAGCGATAAGCCATCGAGCCCAAATCCCAGGCTGGCATGACGTACATCATGCCGAGCAGTACGGCTGCCATCACAATTACGCCCGCAAACAAGCGCCACAGGAATGCCGCCCAGCCCGGTTGTGGCTGGAAAATTTTGCGTTTACGTAGTTGCCAGTATAGCAGGCTGGCATTCAGGCAAGCCCCCAGACCAATGGACAACGACAGCCCTGCGTGCTTAAGCGGGCCGATAAACGCCAGGTTCATCACCTGGGTCATAATCAGCGTGACGATGGCGATTTTGACCGGCGTTTTGATGTCCTGGCGCGAATAGAAACCAGGAGCTAATACTTTCACAACAATCAGCCCCATCAAACCAACGGAATACGCCACCAGCGCACGTTGCGTCATGAGTGCATCAAAGGCGGTGAATTTACCGTACTGGAAAAGAGAAACCGTCAGCGGTTTGGCGAGGATCCCCAACGCCACAGCGCTCGGCAAAGCCAACAAGAAACATAAACGCAAACCCCAGTCCATCAGGCGCGAGTATTCATCGTGGTTGCCACTGGCAAAGCTTTTCGCCAGCGAAGGTAACAGAATCGTGCCCAGTGCAACGCCTAACACGCCGGATGGGAATTCCATCAAACGGTCAGCGTAATACATCCAGGAAACTGAGCCGGAAGCGAGGAATGAGGCAAAAATGGTATTGATGATTAATGAAATCTGGCTGACGGATACGCCGAGAATGGCCGGCCCCATCTGCTTGATGACCCGCATCGCCCCTGCATCTTTCAGGTTTACGCGCGGCAGAACCAGCATGCCTATCTTTTTAAGATGCGGTAACTGATACGCCAGTTGCAGCACGCCACCCACCGTCACCGCCCAGGCCAGCGCCAGAATCGGTGGGTTAAAGTACGGTGCGGCAAACAGCGCGAAACCGATCATGCTCAAGTTCAGGAATGTCGGCGCAAAAGCCGGGACCGAGAAACGGTTCCAGGTGTTAAGGATGGCTCCGCATAACGACGCCAGCGAGATCAGGAAAATATACGGGAAGGTTATCCGCAGTAAGCTGGAGGTCAGGTTGAATTTGTCGACGGTGTCGGCAAAACCCGGAGCTGTCACCAGAATCACCCACGGGGCCGCAATCATCCCGATGACGGTAACCACCGCCAGTGCGAGCGTCAGTAAGCCTGAGACATAAGAGACAAAGACGCGCGTGGCATCTTCGCCCTGCTTGCTTTTGTATTCAGCCAGAATAGGCACAAACGCTTGCGAGAAAGCCCCTTCGGCGAAAATACGGCGCAATAAGTTCGGTAATTTAAAGGCGACAAAAAAGGCATCCGTCGCCATCCCCGCACCAAAAACCCTTGCCACAATGGCGTCACGTGCAAATCCGAGCACGCGAGAAAACATCGTCATCGAGCTGACTGCTGCCAGCGATTTTAATAGATTCATTTATTATGTGGTTCCACAAACATCAACGCCTGCAAGGCAGGCGTTGGGGATAACAGCAATTACGTCGAATAAATGTCGGATGACGCTTCGCTTATCCGACCTACGAAAGCCGTTGTAGGGTGGATTAGCGACACGTCATCCACCAATCATCTATGCCAGGTGCGGCGCTTAGTCTACTGATTCAGTGCTGAAATACTACTTTGTTATTCACTCATGGCATCGCGCCACAGTTTTTCAACGATGCGTTGCGCCATCAGCGCTTGCTCGCCCGAGGTTTCAGGAACCGTCTGATTTGCGACGCTTTCAAGGAAATGACGCGCACAACCAGCGAAACCACGCTGTTCGAGTGTGGTTTGCCAGCCAGGAATCGGGCGATTCACTACCCCGCTCCCACACTCTTCGCGCCACTCACGCATATCCGTCACATCGAATAACCCACCGTCGGTAACGGCTTGTACCCATTCACGCTGGCTTCCGGCACGGCGATGCATACTGGTGGTGATTTGCAGGTTACCGCTGACGAAATGATGTTCAGCAAACAGCATATGCCCTTGTTCATTGGTCAGTAACGTGCCGCTTTGCAATTGCGCCTCTGAACCACCCAACCACAGCGCGGTATCGACAACATGCAGATAATCGTCAAGCAACGTGAAGCGCAGGTCGTTTGGCCCGACGCTGTCAGCACGGTGTTTGTCCATGCGCAGCGATGCGCCGCCCTCGACCATTTTCGTCTTCAAATCACGATATAATGGGGAAAAACGGCGATTAAAGCCCACCATCAAGGTGCGTTTTTTCTGCTGTGCCAGTTCCACTAAACGCTCGGCATCAGCAAGGTTTTCTGCCAGCGGTTTATCAACACACACATTGACGCCAGCCTGTAACAGTTCACTGACAACCGCATAGTGGCTGCTGGTGGCGCTGTGAACAAAGACCGCATCGCACTGGGCGGCAAGCTCGGCAATAGAGGAAACGTAAGGGATACGATAGGCATCACAAACCATTTGTGCTTTGGCACGCGTTGGGGAGAAAGCCCCCTGAAGAGTCCAGTCGTTGGAGGTGGCTAACACCGGCAACCACGCTTTTTGGGCAATTCCGCCCAACCCCACCACGCCGACGCGAAGTTTAGTCATTGATTAATCCCCAAGATGTGCCAGCAGTGAGTCGAGACGTTGTTTAAGCTCGGCAACTTCATTTTCAAGCTGTTCTACGCGCGCGGTTAAATCTTCAGAAGGTACTGCTGTACTGTCGGAGGCGATGACTTGTGATGCATCCAGTTCTCCGCTAAACAGGTGCATATAGCGGCTTTCACGCTTGCCCGGCTCACGCGGCAAACGCACCACAAATGGGCCATCTTCACGGTTGGCCAGATTTTCGAGCGTCGCTTCGACCTGTGCCATATCGCTGAATTCGAACATCCGTCCGGCGCGAGAGCGCAATTCGCCTGGCGTCTGCGGGCCACGTAATAACAGGTTTGTCACCACCGCGACTTCAGCGGCTGTCAGCTTCAGGTCGCCAAATTCAGAATTGCAGAAGCGCTGCTCATATTTGGTCACGCGATTACCAAACCCGCTGACAGTGCGCAAAAAGTGGCGTTTGACCAGCGTATCCAGCGTTTCTTGCACATCATGCTCTTTCAGATCCATAACCGGTTCGCGGTTGGTTTTCTGATTACAGGCCGTCACGACGCCGTTGACCGACATCGGATATTGTTCAGGAGTGGTCACCTGTTTTTCCATCAGGCTACCCACTACTCGCGCTTCAACCGCAGTTAACTGATATTTCATTTCTCGTCCTTAACGGCCAGATGTCCAGTCTTTAGTGGTGAGCGCAGTTAAAACATGATCGCGCCATACACCATCAATCAGTAAATACTCTTTGGCATAACCTTCTTTTTCAAAACCGAGTCGTGCCAGTAAATCACCGCTGCGCTGGTTATGCGGCATATAGTTCGCCATGATGCGATGGATATGCTGGCTGCGCTGCATGTAACGAATCGCGGTGGTCAGCGCTTCAAACATTAAGCCCTGCCCCTGCCATTTTTCACCCAGGGAGTACCCGAGATAACAGGCATGGAATGAGCCGCGTACCACATTGGAGAAATTGGCGACGCCGCGGATCTCTTTTTCTTCAGGGTCGAGCAACGCAAAGTAATAAGCGCTGCCCTGTTTGTGCATTTCGCTTATCATGCCCAGCCGCGCTTGCCAGCCCGAAGGATAGCAATGGCTGTCATCACGAATCGGCTCCCAGGGTTTCAGGAACTGGCGGTTCTCGGCGTAATAATCTGCCAGACGCCAGGCATCGCGCTCATACACCAGACGCACCACCAGGCGGTCAGTTGATAAGCGTACTTTCGGCACGTTACTGCGGTAGCCAAACATGTTCACCCCTATTCCTCACATCCCATATTTTCTTCGGCAACGTAATTACTATACCTGCGGCCGGCTGCGGAAGGAAAACAACAACATGCAGATTTTTCATCTGCTCAATCTTCTTCGATTAAAGAGTTCAATTGAAGCCTTAGATTGATTAAAAAATATTGTCACATCCCTGGGTGTCAAAAACCTAAATAGCAGTAGAGAATAGAAGTTCATCACATTTTAATGTTCCCAGGAGGGGAGATGTCACGGGTAGCGCAGGCCAGGAGCCTGGGTAAATACTTCTTATTGCTCGATAACATGTTAGTTGTATTAGGCTTCTTCGTGGTTTTCCCTCTTATTTCCATTCGCTTTGTCGACCAGATGGGTTGGGCGGCGCTAATGGTTGGTATTGCGCTCGGCCTGCGACAGCTGACGCAACAGGGATTGGGGATTTTTGGTGGTGCCATTGCTGACCGCTTCGGCGCAAAACCTATGATCGTCACCGGTATGCTGTTGCGCGCGGTCGGTTTTGCCACCATGGGTATCGCCCACGAACCCTGGCTCCTTTGGTTTTCGTGCTTTATCTCTGGAGTCGGTGGAACATTATTCGACCCGCCTCGTGCAGCGCTGGTGGTTAAGCTGGTTCGTCCACATCAACGCGGGCGCTTCTTCTCGATTTTGATGATGCAAGACAGCGCGGGTGCGGTGATTGGTGCGTTGCTCGGCAGTTGGTTGCTGCAATATGATTTCCGACTGGTGTGTGGTGTCGGCGCAGTGATGTTTGTTATTTGCGCGATCGTCAACGCCTGGTTGCTGCCAGCTTATAAACTTTCCACTATCCGTACACCAATGCTTGAAGGAATGAGCCGGGTGCTGCGTGACAAACGTTTTGTCACCTATGTGCTGACGCTCGCCGGTTATTACATGCTGGCGGTGCAGGTGATGTTGATGCTGCCGATTATGGTCAACGAAATTGCCGGAACACCCGCAGCCGTGAAGTGGATGTATGCCATTGAAGCCGCGCTATCATTAACGCTGCTCTACCCGATTGCCCGCTGGAGTGAGAAACGTTTTCGTCTTGAGCAGCGGCTGATGGCAGGCTTGTTCCTGATGACCATTGCGATGCTGCCGATTGGTTTGACGAACAGCCTTCAGCAACTGTTTACGCTGATTTGCGTGTTTTACATTGGCTCAATCATTGCTGAACCAGCGCGTGAAACACTGGGCGCATCGCTCGCCGATTCCCGTGCTCGCGGGAGCTATATGGGGTTCAGCCGTTTAGGTTTAGCCATTGGTGGCGCTCTCGGTTATGCCGGGGGCGGTTGGTTATACGACGCAGGAAAAACGATTAATCAGCCGGAACTCCCGTGGGTGATGCTGGGCATTATTGGCGTGATAACACTGATTGCGCTGTGGTGGCAATTTAGCGCAAAACCCGTCGAACCTTCGATGCTTGAGCCGGGTAACTAGTTTGCGGCTCTCATTTTTCTCTACCATACTGAAAAGTTGACGGATTGAGTCCGCAAATCAAAATGGAGGAATAACGTGAAGCTTTATATCTACGATCACTGCCCTTTCTGCCTTAAAGCACGCATGATCTTTGGCTTAAAGAATATCCCCATTGAGCTGAATGTCCTGTTAAACGACGACGAAGCCACGCCAACCAAAATGGTAGGCAAGAAAGTCGTACCCATCCTGCAAAAAGACGACAGCCGTTATATGCCAGAAAGCATGGATATTGTGCACTACGTCGATAAACTCGATGGCGAGCCGCTGCTGACGGGGAGTACAAATGCAGCCATCAGTGACTGGTTGCGCCACGTAAATAGCTATGTGCAACAGCTGACCCTTCCGCGTATTGCTAAAGCTCCGTTTGACGAGTTTGCTACTCCGCAAGCGCGATCTTATTTTGCCAACAAGAAAGAGGCAATGATCGGTTCTTTCGCTGACCATCTCTCGCACTCACCGGGTCTCATCAAGAAGATCTCTGATGATCTGCGCAAGCTCGATAAGTTGATTGTGCAACCCAATGCGGTCAATGGTGAGCTATCTGAAGATGATATCCATCTGTTCCCACTGCTGCGTAACCTGACGCTGGTTGCCGGAATTGACTGGCCAAGCCGGGTAGCGGCGTACCGCGATAATATGGCCAAACAGACGCAAATTAATCTGCTTTCATCCCACGCAATCTAAAGGTCGTTAAACCTGAACCACTGGCGGGTAAGCATCCGGCTCACCCGCCGCAAGCCGCATAACAACCTGCCCGCACTGGATTTCAGCTTTTTCCTGTAGCACTGCATGCACTATTAGATCATGATGTTTTATGTCAGGATCTGTTTCCAAAGCAGCATGTTAAGGAACTCCATGAAAAAGATAGTTTTAGCCGCAGCATTGATGCTCTGCGGATTAGTGGTGGGTTGTAACCAGCTAACGCAATACACCGTCAGCGAACAGGAAATCAACCAGGCGCTGCAAAAACGCAATAATTTCTCTAAGGATATTGGCCTGCCAGGCGTTGCCGATGCCCATATTGTTTTGAACAATTTATCCAGTGCCATTGGCCGCGAAGAAGCGAATAAAGTCACGTTAACGGGTGATGCTAATCTGGAAATGACTTCGCTTTTCGGCAATCAAAAAGCCAACATCAAGCTGAAACTCAAAGCGTTGCCAACCTTCAATAAAGAGCAAGGCGCGATTTATTTGCAAGAAATGGAAGTGGTCAACGCGACTGTCGAACCTGAAAAGATGCAAACCATTGTCCAGACACTCATTCCGTATCTGAATCAGTCGCTGCGCAATTACTTCAATCAACAACCGGCCTATGTGCTGGGTGAAGATCGTAGCACCGGTGAAAACCTGGCTAAAAAATACGCTAAAGGGATTGAAGTTAAGCCTGGCGAAATTGTCATTCCTTTCACTGAGTAATCCTGATTTGTTGGGGGAGGATCGTCTCTCCCCCAACAAAATCTCAACGAAAATGGTGCAAAGCGAAACGTTTGCGCTTATTCTTTGTGTCCGGCACAAATCATCGTTAAATCCTTCCTAGCCGGAGCACTTTCATGACCGTATTACCTCAGGTATTAAAAATTCGCCGCCCAGACGACTGGCATGTTCACCTTCGTGATGGTGAGATGCTAAAAACGGTGGTGCCTTATACCAGCGAAATTTATGGTCGCGCGATTGTTATGCCAAACCTGGTGCCACCGGTTACAACGGTCGAAGCGGCCATTGCCTATCGTCAGCGTATTCTGGATGCGGTGCCGCAAGGGCATAATTTCGAGCCTTTGATGACCTGTTATCTCACCGACTCTTTAGATCCGAATGAAGTTGAACGTGGGTTTAATGAAGGCGTGTTTACCGCAGCAAAACTCTATCCTGCCAATGCGACCACCAACTCAAGCCATGGTGTCACCAGCACCGCCGCGATTTTACCGGTGCTTGAGCGCATGCAAAAAATGGGTATGCCGCTGCTTATCCATGGCGAAGTGACTCACGCTGATATTGATATTTTTGACCGTGAAGCGCGTTTTATCGATACCGTTATGGAGCCGCTGCGTAAGCAATTGCCGGAACTGAAAGTGGTGTTTGAACACATCACCACCAAAGATACCGCGCAGTATGTGAAGGAAGGAAATTCCCTGCTTGCCGCGACCATTACTCCGCAGCACCTGATGTTTAACCGCAACCACATGTTGGTTGGGGGTGTGCGCCCTCACCTGTATTGCTTGCCGATTTTAAAACGCAGCGTTCACCAGGAAGCGTTGCGCGAACTGGTTGCCAGCGGATGCGACCGCGTATTCCTCGGCACAGATTCCGCGCCACACGCGCGTCATCGTAAAGAAGCCAGCTGTGGTTGTGCGGGTTGCTTTAACGCCCCGTCAGCGCTGGGTGCTTACGCGACGGTATTTGAAGAGATGAACGCGCTGAGCCACTTTGAAGCCTTTACCTCGCTCAATGGCCCGCGTTTCTATGGCCTGCCGGTGAATGAAGAAACGATTGAGCTGGTACGTACGCCGGTTCAAATGCCAGAAACTATCGCCACCAGCGATGACAGCATCGTGCCGTTCCTCGCCGGTGAGCAAGTTAACTGGTCAGTAAAAGCTTAATTTTAATGCCCCCTGTTGCATACTGAACAATATAGCTGTATACATATACAGTATATTATTAACCCTAAAGAATTCGAGTTGCATTGCGGCGGCAAGAGAACGAATTACGATGAACTTTCATCGGTAAGTGATTCGGGTGACTCAACGCCGCCAACAAAGATATAACTTGAAGTATGACGGGTATTACAGGGGGCTGTTATGCGTATTGAAGTCACTATTGCCAAAACTACATCTCTGCCACCAGGCGCTATTGACGCGCTTGCGACCGAACTTTCTCGCCGGGTTACTCAGCATTATCCTGAGAACGAAAACCACGTTCAGGTGCGTTATGCCGCGGCAAATAACCTGTCGGTGTTAGGGGCGAGTAAAGAAGATCGCGACCGTATTAGTGAAATATTGCAAGAGACCTGGGAAAGCGCTGACGACTGGTTTGCTGCGGATTAAAACTCATCATGGAAGGTGGCCGGCTTAACATTGAGTCGCTGCTCATTTCAGGTAAAAAATTCCCTCGTTGTTTTTATGCCGGGTGTCGCCATCCGGTTTTTTTGTATTTAAATGATCTCGCCAAATAAAAATCCCACGTTAAATATTCAGTTCGAAGAATAACCAACAAACTCAGAATTCACTGATTTAAGAAACCATAAACGCCGAATTAATGAACAAATAAACCCTTTAATGTAAAAAAAGTGTTGCAGGGTATTTATTTCTCCGTCGAAATAGCTTAATCATTGATATACTTAACTGGCTTCACATTAAACAAGCATTAAACCTCGCGAACCGTTGTCTTAAACACACGTATAAAAGGGGTTATGATGGAAAAAAATAGTGATGTTATCCAGACCCATCCCCTTGTCGGATGGGACATCAGCACCGTAGATAGCTACGACGCGCTGATGCTTCGCCTGCACTACCTGACCTCGAATACGCAAAAGCACGACGAAACTGAAATCGGTCAAACTTTATGGCTGACCACGGATGTTGCCCGGCAATTTATATCAATTCTTGAAGCCGGCATTGCTAAGATTGAATCCAGTGATTACCAGGTAAGCGATTATCGTAAGCATTGATTGTCGATGCTGCCCAAATAACGCAAGGCACCGAAAAGGTGCCTTTTTTATTTTTCAGGTTTGCTTAATTGCCAGCTAACCGGGAATTAATTACCCTGCTATATAATTTCTGTCAGAGAGAACAGTGTCATGCATTATGATCTTATCATCGTCGGAAGTGGTTCTGTAGGCGCAGCTGCCGGGTGCTATGCAACACATTCCGGCTTGAACGTCCTGATGATCGATAGTTGCCATCCACCTCATCAACAAGGTAGCCACCACGGCGATACCCGCCTGATGCGCCACGCCTATGGCGAAGGGGAAAAATATGTCCCTCTGGTATTACGCGCGCAAAAACTGTGGGATGCATTACAAGAAATCAGCGGCGAGAAAGTGTTTCATCGGACCGGCGTGATTAACCTCGGTCCGTCTGATTCAACGTTTATCTCCACCGTGCAGCGCAGTGCGCAAAACTGGTCATTGCCGCTAGAAACGTTAAGCGCGCAAGAAGTGATGACCCGCTGGCCGCAAATAACCGTTCCCGAAAACTATCTTGGCTTGTTTGAGCCCAACTCTGGCGTACTGCGTAGCGAACTGGCGGTTAAGACCTACATTCGACTGGCAAACCAGGGTGGCTGTGCGCAGCTGTTTAATTGCCCGGTAACCGAAATCCGTCATACCGCCGAAGGTGTGGTGGTCAACACGCCAGAAGGTGAATTTACTGCGGATAAACTGCTGGTCAGTGCCGGAACCTGGGTCACGAAACTGTTACCTGAACTGCCTGTCTCCCCGGTGCGTAAAATCTTCAGCTGGCATCAGGCGGATGGACGCTACAGTGAAAAAAATCATTTCCCTGCTTTTACCGCCGAACTGCCAGATGGCAACCAGTATTACGGTTTCCCGGCGGGTGAAGATAACGAGCTGAAGCTGGGCAAACATAATGGTGGTCAACAAATAAGCGAGCCACAACAGCGTAAGCCGTTTGGTGCCGTTGCAACTGACGGAAGTGAAGTGTTCAGCTTCTTACGCCAGATAATGCCAGGCGTTGGCGTCTGCATGCATGGTGCCGCTTGCACGTATGATATGTCACCGGATGAAGACTTTATAATTGATACCCTGCCGGGCCATGACAACACACTGGTGATCACCGGTCTAAGTGGACACGGCTTTAAGTTCGCCTCGGTGCTGGGGGAGATAGCCTGCCAGTTTGCGTTAGGCAAAGAGTCGAGTTTCGATCTGACGCCATTTTCGCTTGCGCGTTTTAAGTCGTGATCGAGGAGGGGTAAGATGTAATACGGTCGGATAAGCGAAGCGCCTTCCGACCTGGGAAAGAAGTTTACCCCTTTGCTCTTACTTAGGCTCCGGGATCCCTAACGTCGTATTCAACGCACCGCGGGATTTGTTGAAAATCTTATTACCGTTTTCCCGTCCTGCACGACGACGACGCTGCTCTTCCGGAGACAGAGCCAGTTCTTCACGGCAAATGTCGCTACAGCATCCGGCAAATTTCTCAGCACAGCTCGGGCACTGAATAAACAGCAGATGGCAGCCGTCATTTTTGCAGTTGGTATGGTTGTCGCAAGACGCGCCACACTGATGGCAATGAGCAATCACTTCATCAGAAATTCGCTCGCCCATACGTTCGTCGAAAACAAAGTTTTTGCCGACAAAACGCACCGGAATGCCCTGTTCACGCGCACGTCGTGCGTACTCGATGATCCCGCCTTCAATGTGATAAACATTCTTAAAACCATTGTGCAGCATCCAGGCGCTGGCTTTCTCGCAGCGGATCCCACCCGTACAATACATGACAATTTTCTTGTCTTTGTCTTCCTGCAACATGTCGACCGCTTTTGGCAACTGTTCACGGAAAGTATCTGCGGGGATTTCCATCGCATCCTGGAAATGGCCCACTTCGTATTCGTAATGGTTGCGCATATCGATAAACACCGCTTCCGGGTCGTCGAGCATGGCATTCACGTCTGCCGCTTTGAGATAAGCGCCGACATTACTGGCATCAAATGACGGGTCATCAATGCCATCCGCGACTATACGGTCACGGACTTTCATGCGTAATACCCAAAACGATTTGCCGTCGTCTTCGAGGGCAATATTCAGTCGCACGCCATTTAGCGCAGGATGAAAACCGTTAAGTGCTTCGCGGAATGACTCTACACGGCTTTGTGGAACGCTGATTTGCGCGTTAATCCCTTCATGGGCGAGGTAGACGCGGCCAAAGACATTTAACGAAGTAAATGCCTGGTAAAGTGCATCGCGTGTGGTTTTTGGATCTTCAATGGTGAAGTACTTATAGAATGAGATCGTTGTGCGCGGCTCGGTTTCAGCCAGCATGCGTACACGCAGTTCTTCATTCGATATGCGGTTGTGTAACACTGGCATGGTGTTCGCTCGGCAATCGTAGAGAAAAAAGTGGGCTGCATCATATAGCAATTAACGTTAATTTACATCCCTGCATTTTGCGTAACATTTCACTTATCTCTGCACGCCAAAAACAACAACTGGTGGAATATCAAGCATTCTGCACCCGTTAATTTTGGATGTTCCCTTATTAATGTCACAATAGTGTGACTCAAGAAGATCCGGCATTTGCCGTCACAATAGGTTTTACATGACGAACTTACCGCAATTCTCGCGCGCACTGCTTCATCCCCGCTATTGGGGAACCTGGTTGGGTATTGGCTTACTTTATTTAATTACTCTGCTCCCTTACCCAGTCATTTACCGGCTCGGACGCGGCCTTGGACGACTTGCCAGGCGATTTATGAAACGTCGCGTCAGAATTACCCGCCGCAATCTTGAACTCGCCTTTCCCCACAAAACAGCGGAAGAACGCGAATACTATCTCGAGAAAAATTTCGAATCTGTCGGACTCGGCCTGATGGAAACCGGCATTGCCTGGTTCTGGCCAACCTGGCGTATTCAGCGCTGGTGTGATGTTTCCGGTGTCGATCAAATCCATGCGGTGCAAGAGGCCAAACGCGGCGTGCTGCTGATTGGTATTCACTTCCTGACGCTTGAATTAGGCGCTCGCATGTTCGGTATGAACACGCCAGGCATCGGTGTTTATCGCCCCAATGACAATCCCCTACTCGACTGGTTACAGACCTGGGGCCGGATGCGTTCAAACAAAAGCATGATTGACCGTAAAGACCTAAAAGGGATGATTCGTGCCCTTAAGCAGGGCGAAATCATCTGGTATGCACCCGATCACGACTACGGTCCACGCGGTAGTGTTTTCGTCCCTTTCTTTGGCGTCGATGAGGCAGCTACCACCATGGGGACATACACTCTTGCACGTATGTCGGGTGCCGCGATAGTACCGATGGTTCCACGCCGAAAACCTGACGGCAAAGGGTATGAACTGATTATTCTGCCCGCTGAGTTTTCCCCGCCGCTGGAAACACCGGAAGGCACGGCAATCTGGATGAATAAAATCATCGAGCAATGCATTATGATGGCACCCGAGCAGTACATGTGGCTGCATCGCCGCTTTAAAACGCGCCCCGAAGGTGCGCCTTCGCGCTATTAATCTCGATCGCCAGGTGGCGTTCTGCCACCCTTTAGTCATTCTAAAATTGTGTTTTAGAAACATTGCCCCACTTCAACAACAAGCGCATAATTAGCAAGGTAATAATTTCTCAGCACATCTTCTTTGCACCGAACTGGAGTTTTATGACTCTTCCCGAGAGCACTGGCACGATCAACTGGAAACGAAATCTCACCGTTGCATGGCTTGGGTGTTTTCTCACCGGCGTCGCCTTTAGCCTGGTTATGCCGTTCCTCCCGCTCTATGTCGAACATCTGGGCGTGACCGGACATAGCGCACTTAACATGTGGTCTGGGGTGGTTTTCAGTATCACCTTTTTGTTCTCAGCCATCGCATCACCTTTCTGGGGCGGACTCGCCGACCGCAAAGGCCGCAAGATAATGCTGCTGCGTTCAGCACTAGGAATGTCCATCGTGATGGTGCTGATGGGCTTTGCGAGCAATATCTGGCAATTTCTCGCCCTTCGCGCCCTGCTCGGGCTATTGGGCGGCTTTGTTCCTAACGCAAACGCGCTGATTGCCACCCAAGTCCCGCGTCATAAAAGTGGCTGGGCGTTGGGCACGCTGTCGACTGGCGGTGTGAGTGGTGCACTTCTGGGGCCGATGATTGGCGGTTTTCTGGCGGATACCTACGGCCTGCGCCCGGTATTTTTCATCACCGCCAGCGTGCTGTTTACCTGTTTCGTGTTTACCTTGTTTTGTATTCGCGAGCAGTTTACCCCCGTCAACAAGAAGGACATGCTGCATGCACGCCAGGTCTTCACTTCACTTAAAAACCCGCGCCTGGTGCTAAGTCTTTTTGTCACCACCATGATTATTCAGGTAGCGACCGGCTCTATCGCACCGATTCTGACGCTATATGTGCGTGAGCTGGCGGGGAATGTCAGCAATCTGGCATTTATCAGCGGGATGATAGCTTCTGTGCCAGGCGTGGCTGCTTTGATCAGTGCGCCACGGTTGGGGAAACTGGGTGACAGAATTGGCCCTGAAAGAATTTTAATTTGCGCCCTGGTCGTTTCCGTCTTGTTGCTGATCCCAATGTCGATGGTGCAAAATCCCTGGCAATTAGGGGTGCTCCGTTTTCTGTTGGGTGCCGCGGATGGCGCACTGCTTCCTGCCGTTCAAACTCTGCTTATTTACAACTCCAGCAACCAGATCGCCGGGAGAATATTCAGCTACAACCAGTCATTTCGTGATATTGGTAACGTCACCGGCCCGTTAGTCGGGGCGGCAGTTTCAGCCAGTTACGGCTTCCGCACGGTGTTTTTAGTCACCGCCTGCGTCGTACTCTTCAACGCGCTTTACTCATGGATTACCCTGCGCCGCCCAACCGCTCGCGCACGGGTTTTAGAAGAGTAACGCCCTAATCCTCTAAATAATTCAAGTTGCAGGAAGGCGGCCAGCCCGTAAGTCGCCAGGAGCATAGATAACTATGTGACTGGGGCGCACGGGTGAAGCCAACGCGCCTGCGGCTCGAAGTATGACGAGGATTAAATCTCATACTTGCAACTTTGCGAAGAGCGTCAACAATTAACTTGAAATCGCGCCGTAGCGCCCACCCTGACCTGTATGAAAAGGAGATGATTATGAGCCTGTACGCGACACTGGAAGAGGCCATTGATGCCGCTCGCGAGCTTTTCCTCGTTGATAACCCTGAGCTTGATGAAGAGAGTGCCAGCGTTCAACAACTGAACATTCAGAAATACATTCTTCAGGACGGGGATATTATGTGGCAAGCCGAGTTCTTTGCTGATGACAGTGAGGATGGAGAATGCTTGCCAATGGTCAGCGGGGAAGCAGCGCAGAGCGTCTTTGATGGCGACTACGACGAAATTGAGTTACGTCAGGAGTGGATTGAAGAAAATACGCTGCATGAATGGGACGAAGGTGAATTCCAACTGGAGCCGCCTCTGGATACCGAAGAAGGACAGACTGCGGCTGATGAATGGGATGAACGATAAGATTTACTCATAAGGCCCATGGCTGGCATCAATCGGCAGTAACAACGTGTCGAAGACCAGTGAAAAGGGTAAATCAAGCACCGTGATATAGCGCCATGCGCCGTCACGCACATCCCACTGCACACCGGGGTAATACTGGTTTCCATGTCCCTGCCCCGGTACCGCACGACTAATAATACTACCGCAGCCGCTTAGTAAGCAGGCGCATAACGCGACCACAAAAATTCTTAACACATTTTGACTCCAAAAAAATGCCGACCCTAAGGTCGGCACTGATGATACGTTTCGCGCCCTATTTAGACGTTAACGCCTCAGGGTTCAGGTTAACCGTTTTATAGTTATCCACCCAGGAAGAGTAACGTTCCGGGTTCGACCACACACGGTAATGCAGACGAGACAGAGTGACCGGGTCGCTTAATAACACTAAGCGACGATCGCGGTTGAGTTTCTCAGGCGTTTCATTAAGCGCCTGCTCAACGTGACGATCACGGGCAATCTCCAGCACCTGACTGGCACGGTGACGCGCCGTTGCCATCGCGGTTGCCAGGGCATTAAACGACGGGTTAAACACCGCGTGCATAAAGCCATCTTCCAGCGTACGACTGCGGTTAAGCTTCAGGTACTTGTCTGTATCCACCAGAACCTGCGGAGGAGAATACTCTTCCGGGATCAGGAACAGTTTCCAGCGCTTAGTGCGTAAGCCTATCGTTGAGCGGCTTGAAATCACCGACACGAACGGAGAGAGGATCAGCGAGAAGACGATTGGCGCCAGCCAGAACAGAAAACGCAAATCCAGCCACGCCATACCCACTGCCCAAACCAGACCCAGCAACAGCTGAGAACCGTGGCGCATGAAGGCTTCACCCCATGGAGTGGAGTCATCATCACGCTGCGGCGAGTTCCAGACCACTTCCCAACCGAGGAACGCGCTGACCACAAACACGGTGTGGAACAGCATACGCACCGGTGCTAACAGCACGGAGAACAGCACTTCGAGCAACAGCGATGCCGTCACGCGGAAGAAGCCACCGAACTCTTTCGAACCTTTGCACCAAATCAAAATGATGCTCAGAAGCTTCGGCAGGAACAGCAACACCATGGTGGAAGCGAACAATGCAATCGCCAGTTCTGGACGCCACTGCGGCCACACCGGGAACAACTGGCGCGGTTGCAGGAAGTATTGCGGTTCTGTCAACGCGTGCACCACCTGCAATGCCGTGGATAACGCGAGGAACATAAACCACAACGGCGCAGACAGGTAGGACATGACACCCGTCAGGAACACCGCACGGTGAACCGGGTGCATGCCTTTTACCAGGAACAAACGGAAGTTCATCAAGTTACCGTGGCACCAACGGCGGTCACGCTTGAGTTCATCCAGCAAGTTCGGCGGCAGTTCTTCATAAGAACCCGGCAAGTCGTAAGCAATCCAGACGCCCCAGCCCGCACGGCGCATCAGTGCCGCTTCCACGAAGTCGTGAGAAAGGATGGAACCAGCGAATGAACCTTCACCAGGCAACGGCGCTAACGCACAGTGCTCGATGAACGGCTTAACGCGGATAATGGCGTTATGCCCCCAGTAGTGAGATTCGCCCAACTGCCAGAAGTGCAGACCAGCGGTAAACAGCGGCCCGTAGACGCGAGTCGCAAACTGCTGGCAACGTGCATACAGGGTGTCCATGCCGGACGCTTTTGGAGAAGACTGAATGATGCCCGCATTCGGGTTAGCATTCATCAAGCGCACCAGGTTGGTCAGGCAGTCACCGGTCATCACGGAGTCAGCATCCAACACCACCATGTAGCTGTACTGGTTGCCCCAACGACGGCAGAAGTCATCGATGTTGCCACTTTTACGCTTCACACGACGACGGCGGCGACGGTAGAAAATCTGCCCTTCGCCCTGCACTTCGCTAATCAGCTCCATCCACGCTTTTTGCTCAGCAACACAGATATCCGGGTTGTAGCTGTCGCTCAGGATGTAAACATCGAAGTGTTGCTGCTGGCCGGTCGCTTTTACCGATTCCCACGTCGCACGCAGACCCGCAAATACGCGGTCAACGTCTTCGTTACAAATAGGCATAATCAACGCGGTGCGATTCGCCGGATCAATTGGCTCATCACCGACCGTTGAAGCAGAGATACTGTATTTATCTTTGCCCATCAGTAGCTGAAGGAAGCCCATCAGCGCGGTCCAGAAACCGGCCGAGACCCAACAGAACAGAATCGCAAACAGAATCAGGATGCCGGTCTGAAGCACATACGGCAGCAGCTGCATGAAGGAGACCCACAAATCCTGGCCGAGCATGTCGGATGGATTAATCAGCGCCCAACCCTGGTAAGGCAGAATGGTCTTCATGTACCAGGTTGCAACCACAGTCTGAGAAATGGTCAGCAGCAGCAGAATGTAACGTCGAATCGTCCCGACGGTACGCCATTTCTGCTCAGCTTCGGCCTCTTCTTTCGACATATAGCGAGGATTCACTTCCCGCCCGCGTAAACGATCCCAGAATCGCCCAATCGGGTTGGTGCGCCACGGATCAGGGAACATAGAAGCGCGCGTTGCTTTAGGCATGGCCTGCAACTGGGTGCGCCCTTCTTCATCCTCAATCAGTTGTTCACCACCTAATGAGCCAGGCCAGCTCGCTTCGAGCCGGGCCTTTACCGAGGCTAAAGGGGAATCATCGGCGCGGTCATAATGGTGCCCTTGCGCATCAAGCGCCTCGTGCACCGCTTGCAGATCCGATGCAGGTAGAGCCGCCTTCTGCCCGGCAGAAAGCGGAAGAGCATCAATATAATCAGACGCAGTATCAGTAAACTTATTCATTGGCAGGTAGCTGGTAGCTCCAGGTTTCACTCAACGTTTGATCACCATTGACCAGCGCTGCACGCATTTCAGTCGGTTTCTTCTCATCTTTGACTTTCACACGTACCGTCATACGCCAGCCTTTCGTCACTGGGTTATAACGGACCTGGCTGTCAACGATTTCACCATTGTCACCAATGCTGGTTTGAGCAGTAACCGGCGTATCTTGCGGCAGTTTTTTCATGTCCGCGCCGACGTAATCCAGCACAAATGCAATGGTGCCATCAGGTTGGCGAATCAGATTGGACTGTTTCACATCACCGGTTGAGCGGCGAGTCTGCGCAACATACGCATTATCTGGCGCATGCATTTTGTCTTCGTCACGGCTGAAGGTAATGGTGTACTTGAAGTTCATCTCTTTGCCTGGTTCCGGCAGTTGATCCGGAGTCCAGTAAGCAACGATGTTGTCATTGGTTTCGTCGTTGGTTGGAATTTCCACCAGCTCGACGCGACCTTTGCCCCAATCACCTTGTGGTGCAACCCAGGCACTCGGACGCTGATCGTAACGATCGTCAAGATCTTCAAAACGAGAGAACTGACGGCCACGCTGCAGCAAACCAAAGCCAACCGGATTTTCTGTCGCGAAGGAACTCACCGCCAGATGTTTCGGGTTGTTCAGCGGACGCCAAATCCACTCACCGTTACCGGCATGAATCGACAGACCGTTGGAGTCATGTAATTCAGGACGGAAGTTGGTGCTTGGTGACGGCTGATTTGGCCCAAACAGGAACATACTGGTCAGCGGGGCAACACCCAGCTTGCCAACTTTATCGCGCAGATAGACTTTCGACTGCACGTTGACCACGGTGTCGCGTCCAGGGGTAATCACAAAGCGATATGCACCCGTAGCACGAGGGGAATCGAGCAACGCATAGAGGGTCAGCGTTTTGTCACCCGTTTTCGGGCGTTCAATCCAGTACTCACGGAAACGTGGGAACTCTTCACCAGATGGCAAAGCCGTATCGATAGCTAAACCACGAGCAGACAGACCATAAACCTGACCTGAGCCAATCACACGGAAATAACTCGCCCCGAGCATGCTGACAATTTCGTCGTTTTTATCTTTGCTGTTGATCGGATAGAGCACTTTGAACCCGGCAAAGCCGAGATCTTTCACGGTGTCTTTATCGTGTTTTACATTACCGAAATTAAAGTAATCCGGGTTGTACTTGATCTTATGAACCGCAGTCGCTGTCACTTCATTGATAGCAACCGGGGTGTCGAAGTACATACCCTGATGATAAAACTCAAGCTTAAATGGGGTCTTTAACTTGCTCCAGTAGGCTTTATCGTGATTGAACTGGATCTGCTGATAATCCGCATATTTCATGTCGCGGAAAAGCGAAGGCAGATTGCTTTTCGGTGCTTCGTAGCTTTTGCCCGCTAATGTTTTCGCTTGTTTTGCGACATCATCGATGGTGAAGGCCCAAACCGAGGTGGTATAAAGTGACAGCACTACCGCTGCACCGAGCCCACACATTTTCATCATTTTTAGTTTATGTTTCATATTAACCAGCACATCCCCCTTTGTGTGCTTAAATCAATCCAATCCATTTTAATGGAAACTTCTGCTTTCCGACAACCAAATACCCGCATTGTTCAGCACGCTGGCTCAGCCTTTAAACAAAAAAAGACAACTGCTTACGCTTTCAGAGCCCATCCTGGAGACAGGATGTCATGGTTAGTGTAGGGTTGCCACGGAATTGATACCGTATGGGACTTCAAGCCTATTGGGATATGTTCTTAAGGATAAGGCGATTCGTCCGATAATGTCTGGAGTATTATGAGTAAAGCACCACAACAACGCGAGTTTTTCCTGGATTCAATCCGGGCCTGGTTAATGCTTTTAGGCATTCCGTTCCATATCTCGCTCATCTATTCAAGCCACCATTGGCATGTTAACAGTGCACAAGCGTCATGGGGATTAACCCTGTTTAATGACTTCATTCACTCGTTCCGCATGCAGGTGTTTTTTGTTATTTCAGGTTATTTCTCTTACATGCTTTTTCTGCGCTACCCGCTTAAACGCTGGTGGAAAGTGCGCGTTGAGCGTGTAGGCATCCCGATGTTGACGGCAATCCCCTTGCTGACGCTTCCGCAATTTTTAATGCTGCAACACGTTAATGACAAAGCCAAAAACTGGCCGGGACTGACCCCATACGAAAAATACAACACCCTGGTTTGGGAACTGGTTTCCCACCTGTGGTTTTTGTTAGTGATGGTGGTGCTGACGACGGTCTGTTTATTTTTGTTTCAACAGATGAAAGCGCGCCTTGAAAATACGCCAGAAAATAATGCCTCAACCCTGACTTTAGGAAAGCTCTCAATCGCGTTTATCGGGTTCGGGATTTTATACGGTGCCATTCGCCGCACTATTTTTATTGTTTACTCACCGATTTTAAGTGACGGCCTGTTTAACTTCGTGGTGATGCAGACGCTGTTTTATCTGCCGTTCTTCATGCTCGGTGCACTCGTGTTTGTGCGTCCGCAACTAAAAGCACTGTTTACCACGCCATCGCCAGGGTGTTATGCCGGCGCGGCGCTGGCATTTTGCGCCTACCTTTTGAACCAGCGTTATGGCAGCGGCGATGCCTGGATGTATGAAACCGAAAGCGTTATTACCATGGTGTTAGGCCTGTGGATGGTCAACGTGGTGTTCTCACTCGGCCATAAACTGCTGAACTTCCAGTCTAAGCGTGTCACCTATTTCGTGAATGCATCGCTGTTTATTTATCTGGTGCACCACCCGCTGACGCTGTTCTTCGGCGCGTATATCACGCCGCACATTCATTCAAACGCGTTGGGCTTTATTACAGGTTTGATCTTTGTGGTCGGTATCGCGGTGATTTTGTATGAAATCCATCTGCGGATCCCACTCCTGCGCTTCCTGTTCTCGGGCAAGCCGCAGAATGTCGCAGTGAAAGTGACGAATTAATTCATGAAAAAAGGTGGATGACGCTGGCGTTTATCCACCCTACAACTTCCTTTCACAGATCGGACAAGCGAAGCGCCTCCGACATAAGTTTTAGAGTAGCCACTCGATCGGTAATCGATAAACCAGTCTCACCATCACCCGCTGCCAAAAGCGGGTGTGGGGTTCTTTCTTCCAGACAATCTCTTTACCCTCGCGAGTTTCCACCCAATTCACACGTCCCCAGCGGTCTAACCGCAGCGCCCAGGCTGCTTCTTTCTGGCTCTGGGTAAAACGTTGGTGGATATCCTGCGCCAGCACTTCACTTTCAATCACAAATCCCATTTCGGTATTCAGCATTGCCGAGCGCGGGTCAAAATTGAATGAACCGATAAACACTTTTTGCTTATCCACACTGAAGGTTTTTGCGTGCAGGCTCGAGCCTGAATTACCGGTTAAACCGCGATCGCGCGGCCTGCGCGGGCCATCATGTTCAGGCTTTAATTCATATAACTCAACACCGTGTCGCAGCAATTTCTTGCGCCAGCGGGCGTATCCGGCGTGCACCACTGCTACGTCATTAGCGGCCAGCGAGTTCGTGAGAATGGCGATTTTCACCCCTTTGCGTACCAGCCCGAGAATTTGGGCGATACCCGCACGAGTCGGGACGAAATAAGCAGAAATAATGTCTATCTCCTGCTTCGGCATGCCAATCACGTTCATCAGACGTTGCGGCAATAAGGTGTGATTACGCGCCCTTCCCTGCCCTTTACGCGGATCGTCGCTGAGTAACCGCGTCTTAGCCCAGTACATATTCAGCGTTCGGGAGACAAGGTCCGTCGCAAACTGGCTGGTGGTCAGGCGATCAAGATAGCGTCGCGCCATCGGGTCATTGCGCCAGTCTTCAGGCAACTGCACTTTTTGCTGTAGCACATCCGGGTCAACGTCGAGCACTTTGGCTAGCGTCGATACGCACTGGCTGTTCCAGTAACGCTCAAAATCCTCGCTGACATTAGCAACCACCGGCCCAACCGCCAGCACATCTAAATCTGAAAACAGCGGTTGTTTACCGACACCAAAGTAGGCATCGCCGACATTACGCCCGCCGACAATCGTCGTTTCGCCATCCACGGTGAAACTCTTGTTATGCATGCGGCGATTAAGCCGGGCAAAGTCGGTCAGGTAGCCAAGCGCGCGAAACAGGCGGAATGAAAAGGGATTAAACAGCCGAACTTCTATTTGAGGATGGGAATTGAGCAGCTCTAAAACGCTATCCAGCCCGTTGGTATTGTTATCATCGAGCAACAGCCTCACTTTCACCCCACGGTCAGCCGCTGCCAGTAACGCGCTAAACAACAGCCGTCCCGACATGTCGTCCTGCCAGATGTAATACTGCACATCGAGGGTTTTCTCCGCCATGCCGCACAGCAGATAACGCGCGGCGAATGCATCGAGGCTATCCGCAAGGGGATGAATACCACTCATGCCCGGATGCTCGGCAAGCACCGGGATAATTGCTCGCCCAAGGCGGGTACCGTGTAGGTTCTTCACGTTAGAGTTGGGCAAGCAGTTGTTGATAAATACGGGTGTTTTCATCATCGAAACAGACAAAAACCACTTCTTCCGGTAACGGTCGCAGACCGATATATCGATAAACCGTCTCGACGGCTATTTTAGCGGCCTGCTCTTTTGGGAAAGCGTACGCGCCGGTACTGATTGCCGGAAACGCCAGGGTGCGATAACCATTGGCAGCAGCTAAATCCAGACTGTTGCGATAAGTTTGTTCCAGCAATTCCGCTTCATGCTTTTCACCACCCTGCCAGACCGGGCCAACGGCATGAATCACCGCTTTAACAGGAATATTTCCGGCTTCGGTGATCACCGCATGACCTGGGGCGCATTCGCCTTGCTGTTGAACAATCACTTTGCATGCCGCCAGTAATGCAGGACCTGCCGCGCGATGAATTGCGCCATCCACACCACCGCCACCCATCAGGGATGAATTCGCCGCGTTGACGATGACATCAACCTTAGCGTGGGTGATATCACCTTGTATCACCGACAATCTTTCGCTCATTAGGAAATCTCCAGTTAGTCTTTGAGAGTAGTCTAAACCTACCGAACTGGAGAAGGAATGAGATAGACACCCACTATCAGGTCGATTTAGCGCTGCGACATCTCTACAACGCGGGAACAATAATCAGTTCAGGTGAAAAGCCATCCGGAAAAGGTTTCTCGCCGCAACAGGCGATCAGTATGTCGCCAACGTTGACGTGAATAAGATGGCGGTCTGGCGGGCAAAGTGTCTGCAGCGGCAAACGCAGCTGTTCCATTTGCCAGACCGTGCCGCCACGCTGCTTGAGTACCGCTTCGTGTGCCGTCCAGATACGCCAGAATTGCGGGATTTGTTGGGCGTCGGGCAAAGATTCCAGCCAGTCACATAATGGCTCGTCGAAACTGTGGCGGGCTATCGCCATAAACCGCGCCCGTGGGCGGATTTGTTCGATATCACAACCGACTTCCCTGCTCCCCACCAACACCGCCACTCGGGTGGCATGGTTGCTGATATTAAATTCGGGCAACGCCGGATGATAGGGTTTACCTTGTGCGCCATGGATTAATCTTGGCAAGGGTCCCTCGTTAAGTAGCCTTGCTAGCAGGATCCTGGCGGCAATCCAGTCTGCGCGGCGCAGCCCTGTTGGCGCATCCTGCAGCAATTCAGGCGACAGCCAGCGAGTGGCGCAGGCATCATTAAAGACACACGCCACATCGCCAAATGCCAGCTGATAGTCATTTACTGCCAACGGCGCATCACCAGTGAGGTGTTAATCCCGCCAAAGGCAAAATTATTGCTCTGCACAAATTCAGTCTCGATTTTGCGCGCTTCACTGATGATGTAATCCAGTTCGCCACATGCATCGTCGGGTTGAGTCAAATTCAGCGTTTCGGCAAACCAGCCTTCGCGCATCATTTCGATACTCATCCACGCTTCCAGTGCACCACATGCGCCGAGCGTATGACCGAGGTAGCTTTTCAGCGAGGAGATAGGTGTGTTAGCACCAAATACCGCTGCTGTAGCGTGGCTTTCAGCAATGTCGCCACGGTCAGTCGCCGTGCCATGGGCGTTAATGTAGCCGATGTCGCTGGCCGAAAGCCCTGCCGAACGCAGGGCGCTTTCAATACAAATTTGCATGGTTTCTTTCTGCGGCTGGGTGATATGCGCCGCATCGCAATTGGTATGGAAGCCGACGATCTCAGCGTAAATCGTCGCACCACGCGCCAGCGCATGATCCAGATCCTCAAGGATCAAAGTGCCCGCACCTTCGCCAATCACCAGCCCATCGCGCTGCTTATCAAATGGAGATGGCGTGCTTTTCGGACGATCGTTGCGCTGGCTGGTGGCAAACAGCGTGTCAAATACCGCCGCTTCCGAAGGGCATAACTCTTCTGCCCCTCCGGCGACCATCACGGTCTGATAGCCGTGGCGAATCGCTTCCCAGGCATAACCAATCGCCTGGCTGCCCGAGGTACACGCGCTGGATGTGGGGATCACGCGACCACGCAAACCAAAGAACAGTCCGGTATTCACCGCAGCGGTATGCGGCATCATCTGCACGTATGTGGTGCCGGTAATATTGCGGGTATGCTTTTCGGTCAGCATGGTGGCGAATTCGCTCACCGGGCCGGTGCTTCCGGTCGAAGAACCGTAAGCAATACCGGTTTCGCCGCTGGTGAGAATCGAATCGTCCAGCAAACCTGCCTGCATTAATGCCAGTTCAGTGGCACGAGTGGCCAGCAACGACACGCGCCCCATCGCCCGAATGCGCTTACGCGTATAGTGTTCAGGGAGCGTAAAATTATCCACCGGCGCACCGAGCATGGTGTTGAGGCCGTCGTAAATTTGCCATTCCGGCATGTGTCGTACCGCGTTTTGACCTGACTTCAAACCCGTCGCCACATCCTGCCAGTTATCGCCAAAGGCCGTCACGCCGCCCATCCCTGTAACGACTACACGGCGAATCACAGCATACCCCCGTTGATGGAGATAACCTGGCGCGTCACGTAGGCGGCAACGGGCGACATCAAATAACGCGCAAGCCCCGCCACTTCTTCTGGCTGGCCCATCCGTTGCAGTGGGATCAGGCGCATGGCTTCGTTTAGCGCTACCTCTTCCATTTCAATCATTCCGGTATCTATCAGGCCAGGCGCGATGCAGTTTACGGTGATTTTGCGTTTCGCCAACTCGATAGCCAGCGCTTTCGTCGCGCCAATGATCCCCGCTTTTGCAGCACTGTAATTCACCTGTCCACGGTTCCCCATCAGCCCTGAAACTGACGACAGCGTGATGATTCTGCCCCCTTTGCGCAGGCCAATCATGGGCATCACACACGGTTGGATCACGTTGTAAAAACTGTCGAGATTGGTACGAATTACCCCGTCCCAATCGTCATCGCTCAGCGCGGGAAATGCACCGTCACGAGTGATACCTGCGTTATTGACCACGCCCCAATAAGCGCCGTGAGTTTCGATGTCAGCTTCAATAACATTGCGGCACTGGCTGCGGTCAGCGCTATCAAACTGCATGACGCGCCCCGTTCCGCCCTGAGCTGTTAACTGCTCAAGCGTTTGCCGTGCGCCCATTTCGTCACGATGGTAGTGCACCACCACCGCAAATCCGTCTGCCGCCAGTCCACAGGCAATCGCCCTGCCGATCCCCTTGCTGGCACCGGTTACTAATACCGTTTGAGTCATAAGAATTATTATTATCCTTTTTGTAGGGTGGATAAGCGTCAGCGTCATCCACCACTTTCATCCGCATTGTCGGGGGCGCGGCGCTAGCCCGACCTGGAAAAACATGCCATTAAAATAAAGCAACTCGAATTATTTTGGGTCAGACTTATTATTATCCGTTCTGTAGGGTGGATAAGCGTCAGCGTCATCCACCACTTTCATCCACATTGTCGGGGGCGCGGCGCTAGCCCGACCTGGAAAATCATGCCATTAAAATAACTGTTCTAATTCTTTATTATCAGGCTGATAGGTGTTCACTCGCCCGCTCGCCAGTACGTTACCGTCCGCGAGAATTTGTCCTTCAAAACTACCAATTTTTTCATCACGCATCAGAAGCGTAACATGGCAATCCAGCTGCAATCCCTGGGCAAAACTCCCGGCCGGACAGCGTAATCCTCGCCCGCCCAGCAGCATCCCCACGCGGCTTGCTTCTTCGCCGTTGTTCATCGCATGCCAGCCAGACCACACACCCACCGTCTGGGCGATAAGTTCGATGGCAAACCAGCCAGGCAAATGACCGTCCGCATTGAGAAACGGCGCCAGCACTCCATGGTGGCTAACCGTCACCCGACAATGCGCACTTTCTTGTTGCACCGCCACTACCGACTCCAGCAGGCACATGGGTGCTTCGTGCGGCAAATAGTGGTGCGGGGCACGAAAATCAGTCATGGGACACTCCAAAAATCAGGCTGGCATTGTTACCGCCAAAAGCAAATGAGTTCGACAGAATTATTGGTTTGATGAATGGCTGCGGCGCGCCGAGTAAACCACAAGGCGCAAGCGTCAGGTCTTGATGCGCGTTAGTGAAATCTTGTGCCGGCAGCGGCAGACCTTGCGATAACAGCAAATAACAGAGCACTGCTTCACAGGCACCTGCGGCGCCTAACGTATGGCCTGTCAGATGTTTAGTGGAGCTACAAGGAACGGTTTCGCCGAAAAGTTGATTCACCACTTTCGCTTCGATTTCGTCATTCAGACGCGTGGCGGTGCCATGCATATTAATATAGCCAATCTCCTGCGCGGTGAGTTTAGCCTCATGCAGCGCCATTTCTATCGCGCGAATCGCCCCCACGCCTTCAGGATGAGGGGCCGACATATGCCAGGCGTCGGATGATTCGCCCACGCCCAGCAACTGGACGTTCCCCGGCTGCTGCGTCAGTAAAATCAACGCTCCGGCCTCACCAATGGTTATCCCATTACGTTCTGCGCTAAACGGTTTGCAGCGCGTATTGCTTAACGATTCCAGGCTGTTAAAACCGTTGACTGGCATCCGGCTTAAACTATCGGCCCCGCCCACAATCGCCGCATCGACTATGCCGGACTCAATCAACCGTTTACCGGTAATAATCGCTCGCGCACTGGAAGAACAGGCGGTGGAAATCGTCAATGCGGGGCCAAAAAGCTGCAGATAATCGCTGAGAAAACGCGAGGGATCGCCGAGTTCTTGCTGACCATAGCGATAGGCCGCAGGTGGATTGCCAGCATGGGTGCCACTCACCATGCGGTCACCTTCATCCAGCCCCGAGGTACTGGTTCCCAAAATCACTGCTACGCGTTCATTGCCGAAACGGGCTATCACCTCATCCACCTGCGGACGAATTTGCGCCAGTGCTGCGAGCAATAAGCGGTTGTTCCGGCTGTTGTATCGCGCCATCTGTGGCGGGATTTCCGGTAACTCACCGGTGACACGCCCTACCCAACATTCCCCCTGCTGCAGCCAGCCATCACGGTCCGGCACCAGGCCTGGTGCCGTGTTGGCCTGCAAATTTTGCGCGATCTCGTCAAGGTTATTCCCTAACGCACTGACCATTCCGGCGGCAGAAAAAGTGATCATGATTAACTTTCCAGGTGCTGAATGCTGATGACATAACCGAAACGATGGTGATGCACACTCACTGGCTGGCGGACACCGTCGCGCATCAGATAATGGATGGTTTCAATCAGCTCACCCTGGTCGTCGCGCAATTCACGTCGCGTATCGATATCTTTCAACGTCCACCCCGCAGGCAATTGTGGCTGCCACGCGCTTATCGGCCAATAACTCAACATAATATCGGCAAGAACCTGGCTGGCTGGAGGTAATTCTGGCAGCGTAATGGACTGCTCGGTCTTAATGCCCGAATGAGAGTAAGTCAGACGGAATAAACGGATGCCCAACGGGGACAGGCCCGCCAGCATCACTTTCTCTTTATCGGCATTGAGCAACACCATCAGCGACTGAGTTTTGCCTTTCACCCGGGCGCTCAACAGTTGTTGTTCGGTAATTGACGGCGAAATCCCGGGAGCGGGCAGCGTCACCAGCGTACCCGGTTTTAACCAGGCTTGCGGACGGGTGTTGTCAGGTTTTGGTGTACTGCAGGCGCTCAGTAAAAAGCTGCCAAGCAGTAAAGCCAGTACGGGTAATTTTTTCATTATTCTCTCTTTCCCTTTCCGTGGGTGGATGGGGGTAAGGCTAGTGGCGCGGTTAAAAATGCGCAGAAGATCCCACAGCTCAACACAATGCCAAAACTTGCAATGGCTTGTGTCTGGCTAAAGACCAGCATGCCTAAGGTGAAAAGTGTGGTCAGCAAAGCCACGCTGATGGCGAGCAACGACGTCAGCGGCGTACCACGCGGATTACTAAAGAACAGGGTGTAATTGATGCCGATGCCCAGCACCAGCACCAACGCCAGCAAGGAGAACAGATTCAGCGCATGACCGCTAAACGCCAGTGCGGCAAGGCCGCCACCGAGTGATAACAACGAAGGCACCACACTCAGCAAGCCACGTTTTACCCCTAAGCGCAGCACATAACTCAGCGCAATTGCCACCACAGCAATAGCCAGTAATCCTGCCAGTAAGCTGCGGAAATGGCTGAACAATTCATTGAACATGACTTTGCGGTCGACCCAACTGACACCCGGCAGATTTTCGGCAAGCGTCGCCAGGGCTGCGCTGTCGTGCACCCCGCTGACCGGCACCAGTGCGCCACTTTTTCCGTCAGGTAAAGACAGCCACAACAAGCGCCAGCCGCTGCTAATAACACTTTTTTGCCAACGATCTGGCGTCACCGCCATTTGCTGGAGATTTGGTGCACTGACGGTAATGCCGCTTTCGGCGAGGCGTTTTTGTAAAATCGGCGCGGCTTCGCGCAGCAAGCGCAAGTCAGCCTGCTGCTGTTCCAGAGAGGCGAGCGGGATCAGTCGGTAACTGTCGATAAGCTGATTCTTTTGCGCATTTGCCAGAACAGGTGCCAGTTTTTCAAGACGTTGCAAGGTTTGTTCAGCCGTATCGCCGTAAACCACAAACCATTTTTGATCCATCCCCTGCCCGGTCAGCGCGGTAATCGCCTGCTCTTCACGGACCAGATCCTGCGGCAAAGCCTGGAAACTGGCGATATCATCATTCACTTTTAGAGAAGCTATCCCCACAAGGCTGATACCCAGCAGCGTCAACGGTATGCCAAAACGCACCGCTTTATTGTTTTGCCACGCATTTAGCCAGGCATTGAGTAACGCACTGCAAGGCACCGGTCTGACGGGTAAACCCCGCACCGCAAACGGATACCAGCACACCACCGTCAGACACGACGCAATCAACCCACTGGCGGCAAACACCGCAAGCTGGCGAATGCCCGGGAATGGCGCGAGGATCATGATCAGGTAGGCGATGGCGGTGGTCGCGAGTGCCAGTAACAAGGCCGGAAGCACTTTGCGTAAACTGGCGGCTGGCGAGTTTTGTGCGCCATGCACCATACGCTCGGTCAGGTAATAGAGGGTGTAATCTGCCGAAACGCCGACGATGCTCATACTCATGACTAATGTCATCAGATGCAATTCGCCAAAACAGAGCAGCGTGATGGCGGTACCGGCCAGCGCACCGATGGCGACTGACGTGGCACACAGCAGTAATGGCCGAACTGAACGAAACACCAGTAACACCAGCAGCAACACACCAATCACCGTGGCTAGCCCCAGCGTTGAGACATCGTGTTTGGCCTGCTGGCTGGCATAATCGCTGTAGAACAGGGTGCCGCGCGACATCACCTGTGCCTGCGGGAAGTGTTGTTTGAGATTTTGTTGCAGGGCCCGCAGTTGTTCGACTGCCGCGCGCCCTTGCTGCATATCAAATGAGGAACCTTTTAGTTCGCCGTGCAGCAAATACCAGTAGCGCCCCTGTTTATCCCGCGCCACCAGCCAGCCGTTTTGCAAGCGCATCTGGCTGGCGGTTTGTTGCAGTGCCAGCTGCGATCCGCGCACCAGCATCAAAGGATCGTTGGTGAGCTCTTTGCCGCTAACGCCAGAGAATGCTGAATAGAGTTGCGATAACACCCATTGCGCCTGAGCTTCACCGCCGTTTTGCAAACGACTGCGAGTCTGGTTATCCACCAGCCCATTACGGTTTTCGAAGTAGAACTTCCCCCACTCCTGCTGGCTCTTTGCATCCATCGGCCCCTGCACATCTTGCAGGAATCGCTGCTGTTGCAGTTGCGTTTTCCACCACTGCGCCGCGGCGTCATCCGGCGTAGTACCTGGACTGACCATCCACATCATCTGCCGGTCGAGACGTTGCAGAAAACCGTTCTCGACAGGCGGCGGGACGTTCCCCAGGCTACTGGCAGGCAGCAGCGATAAGACGCTGCTGTCAAGCCGCGCCTTGGGTAGCAAAGTGGCGAGCAACACCACCAGCACAGTGACTATTGCAAGCCAACCCCATGCCAGACGACGAGGCATGTCAGAAAGCGAAGCGCTGCTGCTCTTCATGAGTGAGTTTTCGTGGGTCCAGACGGTGGTTACTAAAGGTGATCTCTGTGAAATCGCCCTGCAAATCGTTCAGTTCGATGCGGTTTAGATACTTATCGCCCTGCAACGTGATGGTACTAAACAGTTTATCGAGCGGCGTGGTGGTCGGCGTTAATACCAGTTGCCATTGGCCGTTACCCTGGTCGGTAAAGACATTCGAGAAGTTTTCATCAAGTACTTTGCGGTCAGCCTGGAATAGCGCGCGCAACAAATGGTTGAACTGGAACATTTGCGGGTTGCTGTCAGCAGTAATGATCTGCGGCGCCTGGCTGCCCATCACTTGAACCATATGGCTGTCATCCAGCACCAGCGTCATGGGGAAAGGATGCTGTTGCTGCCACCACAAGCCTTTGCTTTTCGCGATTAGCACCTCACCGCTGGAATGCAGGGGTTGCGCCATGCCACTAATTTGTCGCTCTTGTTGGAATTTAGCCCGCACCACTGGCTGCGATGCAAAACTGCGTTGCACGTCATCGAGAGTGATAGCGCTTGCCGTGAAGCTGATAAACAGCAAGGCCATTAAAATAATCTTATTCATGACTCAAGCCCATGCGTTCAAAAAGTACTGGAGGGGAGACAAAACATAGTTCTCCGCTTGTTGCCGAAACGGCAACCTGAATGGTGTAACCGGTGGTGGTACGTTTGCCAGTTTGCGCATCGACAATTTCATAGCCGATTTTCAGGCGGTTTTCGTACTCAAGGATCGTGGCGCGAACCAGGATCTGTTGTTCAAACTTCACCACATCACGGTATTTCACGCGGGTGTCGACCACCGGCCAGACGTAACCGGACTCCTGCATCGCCCGGTAACCATAATCAAACTGGCCAAGTAGTGCTTCACGCGCCACTTCAAAGTAACGGAAATAGTTACCGTGCCACACCACACCCATCGCATCGACATCATGGAATGGGACTTTGATGCTGATCTCCACAGAAAAACGTGGATCATTTAACATCCGGACTCCTTTTCTGGCGGTAACTGCCAGAAATCATAAAAATTAAACCAGTCGAGCGGCGAACGCAGTGCGTAAAATTCCAGACGCTGCGCGTATTTATCAATGATCACTTGTAGCGCCTGTTGCCGTGTGGCGCGCGGTAACAGCAGCGGATCGGCAAAGTTTTCTGCATGAATGCGCAGTTTGCCCTGCTCGCGCAGCACCATCATAAGAATGACTGGGCATCGTAATGCGGCAGCCAGAATAAACGGGCCCTGGGGGAACGGCGCCGGGCTGCCCATAAACGGGCTCCAGCAGACTCGCCTTTCCCCGCCGCGCTGCGTATTGACGGCAATTCTGTCGCCAACAATCGCCACCCATTCACCGGCATCCAGTTTGTCTTGTAACAGCATGGCTGTTTGCGGGCCAATATGGCTCACGGGAATTAAATTCACTGCGGCTTGCGGCGCGATCTCTTCGATAATCTGGCGAAAACGTTGTGCGTGGTCAGTAAACACCAGCGCATTAATAATAAGCCCGGCTTCAACTTGCGCCAGTGCACGGCTGGCTTCGATGTCGCCGAGATGAGCGGCAAGAATCAGCTTCCCCTGCCCGGCCTGCGGTTGTAAAACTTCACGGCTGCCAGGGGCAAATTCGATATCACGGCCCCAGATAATATCGCCCCGCCAGGCGGCAATTTTATTAAGCATCGCATCGCCAAAACGCAAGAAATGGCGATAGCTGTTCAGCCCTTCTGGCAGAGTCACTTGCTGACGTTTCGCCTGCTGTTTTACGCGCTCCAGCCACTGTTGAGACGCTTTGCGCTGTGTGCTTCCGGTCAACCACATCCACGCCACCACCGGATAGAGCAAGGCATTAAATGCCCGGCGCCCTAAATGCTGATAAATGTTAAGCATCAGACGCATGCCCGCCAGCCCTTTGCGCTCGGGGACTTGCGCCCAATGTGCGCGCAGGCGACGTCGGGCAAGCAGTGTGGGAATACGCGGCAACATGCCAAAAAACAGTCTGGTGTGCATCCACGAGATACGCAGGTTGTCATGCAGCGCATCAAAGTGTGAAACACCCCCTTGCGGATAAATCACGCGGGTGCGTAAAAATCGGCTGTCGGTTCCCGCCCAATAGAGGCGCACCATGATTTCAGTATCAAAATCCATTCGTTTGCCGGGACGATGTTGAGCGATAGTCGCAAGCGTTGCCGCCAGCGGATAGACGCGGAATCCGCACATGCTGTCCTTTAATGACAGCGAAAGCGTTTCAATCCACACCCAGACATGCGTGACATAACGCCCATACAAACGCGATTTAGGAACGGATCCGTCGTACTCCGGCGCGCCTGAAATCAGACATTCGGGATGTGCCTGAGCCTCGGCTAAAAAGCGCGGCACATCTTCGATGCAGTGCTGCCCGTCGGCATCCAGCTGTAATGCGTGGGTAAAACCTGCCAGTGTCGCCGCTTTTAGCCCGGTGACGACCGCCTCTCCCTTTCCCTGATTGGTTTCCAGTTGGATAAGCGTGACGCCAGTTAATTGCGCCAGTTGTTGTTTGGTGGCCGGTTCGCTGCCGTCATCAACAATAATGCACGGCAGCTCATAGGGTTGCAGACGCGCCAGTACCGCCGCTATCGTCGCGCCATGGTTGTAGCAAGGGATCACGACGCATAGGCGAAAAGCCGTAGCCGTTAACGACAACGCCGTAGCCGTTAACGACATAGTTTTATCTTCCCGCTGCTGGCCGGAACCCAGCCCTGTTCGGTCAATAATGAGTAGGAAAAACTCAGTACGCTGCGGGTTTCATCCCATTGCAGATTCAGTTCAAGTTCGCTTTGCGGAACGATTGGGCGCTGGAACTTAACGTTATCAATGGAACTAAAGCGCATTTCCGGCGCGAGTTCGGCAGCATAAGCCATCACCCAATCAAGTTGCGCGACACCCGGTAACACCGGTTGTGTCGGGAAATGCCCTTCAAACCAACCTGAGGTTGCAGGCACGGCCAGCCGCAAAAAGAGTTTGCCCGCTTCAGGTTGCGAACGCTGTAACTCAACGGGTTTCATCAAATAACTCCTGTAATTGCGCCCACGCACGCTTGCTCTGGCTATTAAGCGGGATTCGCTCGACGATGCGCCAAAACCGTGGAATGGCAAGCGGTTCAAGCCAGGCGCTGAGCGCCTCCCGCCACTGCTGCTTGCTGGCAGCATCTGCGTTTGGGGCCACTACAACCGCACCCAGTGCGATGCGGTTCCCCCGGGTCACGGTGACCACGGCCGCCTCATCAATCCCGGGTAATGCCAACAATCGACGTTCAATTTCGCTCAGCGAGATGCGTTTTTCTTCAATTTTAACGATGCGATCGCGTCTGCCGACTAAATGAAAACGCCCTGGTGCAGTAAATTCCAGAATATCATCAAGTTGCCTGTAGCCTTGATGTATCAACGGCGATTCAACCTGCCAGCCGTCGTCTTGCCGGGTAAATTTCACCGCCGGGAAAGCCTGCCATTCAGGCGCAGGTTGCGCATGTTCACGCCATGCCAGCACGCCAGTTTCGGTGGTGCCGTAAATCTCAGACACTGGCGTTTTAAGCCATTTCAGCACCTGTTGCGCCGTGTCGTCATCGAGTTTCCCGGCTGCGGAAATCACGCGTTTACATACCGGAGCGGCAAGATTCATATCGAGTCGTTTTAAAAATGCCGGACTGCTGATAAACAGCAATGGATGTGCCGCACGGGCCACTAATTGCTCCGGGAAATGAATCATCGACGCGTCGCAAGCAAGGCCGAGGCTCATCGGCAACATCACACGGAAGGTGAAACCATACAGATGCTGGTGCGACACCGATCCCACCACGCGACAATCGTACAGGCTCTCGCCCCACAACGCCGACAGCCAGGCAGTCTCTTCATCCAGTGCGCGCAGCGTTTTGTAGATTTGTGCCGGTTCGCCCGTCGAGCCCGAGGTAAAGAACACCATGCCCGCATCATCAGCAACCGGCTCAAGCGAGGCAAGCGCTGCCGGGTAATCCAGAGTGTTGGGATTGAGCACCGGGCAGTTGAGATTGAGCTGTGTATCGCTCATCACGCCGCAAAATTGGTTCTGCTGTTCACGCAGTTGCGCTTCACGGCTGTGCCCCGGTAAAACCGGGGTTTTACCGGCGTGTAGCGTCGCTAACAGTGCGGCAATAAAGTCATAACTATTGTCAAAACAGAGCGCCCAACGTTGCCCTTGCTGACGTTGTAGCCAGCCATAAATTCGCTGAACATCGTTAATTAAATCGGCCTGGGTGAAGCTTTGCTCACCGGAAAACGCCACCACCTGCTGTGGATGACGGTCGCCATTGAGCCAGTTTGCCAGTGTTAACGGACTATTCATAACGGCGTTTCACTCGCAGTCGTACCAGCCATTCGCCAGCAAATAACAATCCCATCAACAGGTAGCTCGCCATTCCATTCCACAGCGTCCACCAATGAATGTTGCCCGCAAGGCACGTCCACAATGAAACACTGCCGTTAACAATAAAGAAAAGGCACCACACTTGCGTGACCCGGCGAGTGTAACGGACACCCGCAGGCGGGAGATCCCCTTCGCGCCAGCGTGCCAGCCGCTCAATCAGTGACATCCGGGTCAACAGCGATGAACCAAATAACGTCAGCATCACCACATTGACCACCACCGGATACCACAGCAGCAGTTGGGCTTCCCGCATCCAGATACTGGCGATTGAAAGTACCGCACCCGCCAGCGCCAGCCCTTTAAACGCCCGACTCAGCGCACCGGTTTTGCCCCGCAACGCACACAAGCGCAGGACAAAGCACAGCGCCAGCATCGGCAATAAAATGTGTAATTTTGGATATGAGATTGCCAACCAGACGGCAAAGGGCCAACCTATGACGGCTAGCCCTCCAACGATAGTCAGTGCTCGTTTTGCCCGCACGCTTTAAGACTCGCTATGCAAACGCTCTACCGCGTCCACAACATCCTGTACTGTGCGTACTGATTTAAAATCTTCCGGTTTGATTTTTTTACCGCTGCGCTTTTGTAGGTGAACCACCATATCTACCGCATCAATACTATCCAGATCTAAATCTTCGTAGAGACGAGATTGCGGGGTAATTTGTTCAGGAGAGAGTTCAAATAACTTAACCAGTAACCCGGTGACTTCCTGATAAATATCTTCTTTATTCATAGCATACTCGTGGTTTCAATCAGGCGCTGTGCGCAGGGTTTTGACTTTTAATAAATGCGGCGAGACTGGCGACAGAATAAAAATGTTCGCGCATCGCTTCGTTTTCGGCGGATAACACCACACCATATCGTTTTTTAACCGCCAGTCCTAATTCCAGTGCGTCAATGGAATCAAGGCCCAGACCGTCATGACCAAATAACGCGGCCTCACTTTCAATCTCATCAACACCTATCTCTTCGAGATTCAGGGTGTCGATGATGAGTTGTTTAATTTCGCTCTCTAAGGATTCCATATCACCATCCGAGTGTTAGAGCCTATCTCAGTAGGCGTAATTGTTGCAGCCAGATTGGGCACTTAACGAGAATCAGGAACCAGTTCCTGACTTAAATACTGGCTAAGCCGACGTGCCGCTAACGCAGGAGCATCGTCATGATTTGCCATAAAGCGTTGGCTGTCGATCCGCTGTTTAACACTGACGGTAATCATCGGCTTACGCTTTGGGATCTGATACCAACGGCTGTGTTTATCCAGATAACGCTGGTCGCAATGAATATGCACCAGGCGCAACTCGCAGCCGCTGCGAACCGCAATATTGGCCGCACCGCGCTGGATAACCAGCGGTTCCCCGGGCCGCGTGCGCGTTCCTTCCGGGAAAATCAGTATCGCCTCCCCTGCCGCCATGCGTTTCTGGCTTTCAGGCAGTAACGTTTCGCCCTGGCTGTTGATCAGGTAATCCGCAGCGCGGATCACGCCACGAAAACAGGGATTGTTCACCAGACTGGCTTTCACCAGGCAACCAATGTGCGGCGCCTGAGAAGCAATAAATACGTAGTCGAGCAATGTCGGGTGGTTAGCAACAATCAAACATCCCCGGTCATTGCGCAGCTGTTCGCAATTTTCAAAGCGGTAGTCGAACACCCCAAGGCCGCGCCCGATGCGTAAAAATAACCGGAAACTGGCGGCAATGCTACGGCGGGCAATTTCACGACGTTTGCTATTATCACGCACAAACAATAACAATAAATTAAACCACACCAGCGAAAGCATCAGGCCTCCGCTGCCAAATAAGACAAATAACCCGCCGGTCATTAATACCCGCCAGCCCCACTTCAGGCGTGACCACATTAATGACGACTCCAGCGCCAGTTCAGGCGCTCACCAGCAAGGGCAAAAGTGGGTTCATCACTGAGAAAGCCATGCAAAAATGCCAGCCCCTGCGGTAAGTCATGCACCCCGCGGGCGTCGCAAGGGGTGGTTTCACATTCTAATTGCTCACCACTTTCCAGCAATAACGCGACGGCAAAGGGCATATTGAGCGCGTCATCAGGCAGATGCGGATGGTAAAACTCAGGTATCAGACCATCGAAATCCACCAGCAGCACGCGACGATAGCCAGCATGATGTAACGAGGCCACTTCTATTAATGCCTGCGCGAAAGAGTCGTATCCGGCAGAAACAGACGATGAAACCAGCGCTTGTTTGGCCGCAATAGTGGTGTTTCCTACCGCCGAGTTGTGCACCGACATCGCAAAGTCCGTGGGCGACAGGCTCTGTTGCTCAGCCAGGGCGGTTAAAATGCGGAAATTTCGCTCCAGTTCACCGTGGCGACTGGCGAAAACCAGCGCATCGACAGGCTGTCTGGACATTATCGCCAGCGCGCAGTCAACGGCGAGACGGCTACCGGAAGCCAGACGACGCGCCGTCATCATCGGTAAGTGGCGGCTTTTGGCTAGAGGCGCTGAAATATCAAAGTGAGCAGAAGTTTTACTCCATACCCGCCACTCCTCGGCTTCAGATAAACCCGGGGCACTGGCCTGCCAGTCGACAACATTAAACGCAAACTTCATGCTCAATACCCGTATTCATCAAAATGCCCGACAGATATAAATCCTGGAATAGTTGCCGACTATAAAATAAGTCTTAATTTTATGATTTTTTTCTCAAGTTGCTGTTATTTCGCGCGCCATCAGCTATTGAGCGGCGGAGAATAGTAACAAAAATGAGTGCGAAATAAATACTTGAGATTAATCCTTGGGTCCGCGTAATGCAGACCCAGTGATTTTTATTGGTAGGTTACTTCCATAATGGCAAGTCGATGTTGTGCATCAAGATAATGAATTTGGGTAGTAAGCTGAACTTCATTGTCAGGTTTGAAGTTATTGAGTTGATTGAATGCGACCGTCTGCACCACCTGCTTTCCGTTTTGCGGGCAGGAAAACTTCACCGATTGTTCCTGGACGGCGAAATGACAGGGGTCTTCTACTATGGCGCCCTGAAAATGAATCACACCGTCACTGGCGTTGGCATTAAGCATAGGTAAAAATAGAACAAACACGGGCAACAGCATTGAACGTTTTAAGCTTGATGTTTTCACGTAAGGAACTCCTCAACTAAGTTATATGAGGGTTATCGGCAATACACGGGCAGAACTATAGTTAACCCTGGTATATAGAAGAAAAAATATCCAGATACCCGGGATATCAATTAAACGCTTCCTGGCGAGGCCCATTGTTTTTCAAGATGAATATCTTTTCCATCTGATACCGTTACGGTAATCGTTACGCTATCCCCCGGAGAGATATTCAGGCTCATGCGTGAAAGTTTGGCAGGCTCATTGGCCTTAATATAAACATGGCTACTTTGGCTGGTATTAGTCTGACCATTCTGCCCCGAACGAAATGCAGTCAGTTTGAAAGTACATTGGCAATCCTGAGTTAGGGTCGCCACCGGCACAATGGTGTAGATTTCACCTTGTTGCTGCGTATCAAAGGTGAGTTGATTGCTGAGTGCAGCAAGCAATAATAAGGTGTGCATTTCTCGTCCCTCCCCCACTATAAAAAGAAAAACAGGGCATAGGCCCTGTTTTTGTATAGCTCATGAAGACGACTAGTGTTGGTTAAGATTAGCGTAGTTATTAAAGCCAACTTGAGTCAGTTCTACGCTAGAGTCAGAGGCAGTTTGGGTCACATTCGCCCCGTTGCGTCCGCCGCGTTGTTGAACGTCAATAGTGGAGTCTTCAGCAGTCCATTGGCTCAGGACAGCCTGGTTGCCAAAACCATCTTGCACAAGCGTGATAGTTGAATCATCAGCACCCTGACCTACGTTCGCACCGTTACCAATGCCACGCTGGGTAATATCAACAGTTGAATCACGGGCATCAGCTTGCAGTGCTGTAGCACTGTTGCTCACCCCTGATTGATACACTTTCAATGTAGAATCCGGACCACTGTTATTACCGTGGCCAGGGAATTGTGGGAATGCTGATGCCATTACGCTACCTGAAACAACCACTGCTGCTAATGCTGCGATTTTGAAAAAGTTCATGGTAAAGCCCCCATCGTATTGAGAATGAAAGTCTAAATAGTCGTGTATTAACGTTGAATAACGCGTACCGCCATTTGAGACTGTTTCTGTATTACAACTGCCGACTTCTGTGTGCCTTGTTGGATAATGCTTGCCTTATTAGCCGAGCCTTGCTGGATAATAAGGGCGGCATTTCCAAATGACGATTGCTGTATATCTGCATCATTGCCGTAGCCTGACTGCGCAATATAAGCAACATTATAACTCCCTGATTGATCGACGTTAGCTCGGTTCCCGGACCCTGTCTGAGAGACCCGTGCTAATTGCCTTGTTCCATTCTGGTCAACATTGGCAGTATTGCTACTACCATATTGACCAATAATTGCTGCCTGATTTAGCGATGATCGACTTAATTCATTCATCGCAAAGTTATATTCTGAACTTGCAAGATCGGGATTACTCGCAATAACATAACCAGGCGCACCCAACAATGCTAACATCACAAATAACGGTCTGTTCTTCATGTTGTCACCCTGGGTCGAAATACTTCTACTTAATACATCTGAACAAATCACTTAATTACTTTTGTTAACGCTAACGAAGAAATGTTGTTTCTGCGTTACGAAAATGAGTATGTCTGGCGATACATTTAAAATATCTCACCCGCACGTTGTATTTTTATATTTCTACTCATTACAAAGTATGAGTCAGGTAAAAAAAACCAAATACAACAAAGGGTTTAGAACTGAAGATATTAATTTGCCTCAAAACATTTAAAATCATCCCGATAATCAAGCAGTATTTTGCCGTCTGGTTGGGTTGCATGCAGTCCCCCAGGCAATTTTTTGGCAGCCACTGTCACGAAGATGAGTTTTCTTAAGAAGTGACTCCAGGGCGAATGTAACTCTCGCTATTTACATATGTTAAGACTCGAAACCACGTTAACAAAAATCTTCATATTGATTACTATCAACAACTTATAAACATTTGTATGATTTTTAAAACTATGCAATTTTTATTTCGTGTACAACTTTAGTATTAAAACTAAATATAAAAAAATCGCAGCGGCAACATTTTAATATCTACAGTTACATTTTGTAACAGCTTTAACACTTGCTTTAAGATTAGTAACCGCTAGATTGAAATCAGCAGTAACATTTTGTTTAACACATTAAGTCAGGACGCAACTTAGCGTTATTTGACAGTGTTACATTTATTTCAAACACAGCAGTTAGCATCTATCAGTACCTCTGGTGAATTAACTTTCTGTTAATTCAGCTGATTGATGCGCAAACTCGGATGGAGTTTCATCATGTTTAATGAAGTCCATACAATGAATAGCCAGGCGTTAAATGCTCAATCTTTATTGTTGATCACCAAACCCTCGCTACAAGCTACTGCGTTATTACAGCATCTAAAGTCTTCACTCTCTATCAACGGGAAACTCCATAATATTCAACGATCTCTGGAAGATGTCGTGGGTAATTTGGTGGTCTTGTTTGATATGGTTGAAGCCGATAAAAAGCTGATTAACTATTGGCAAGATAACTTGAGTCGTAAACATAACAGCATTAAGTTGTTGTTACTCAACACTCCAGAAGAGTATCAATTCCGTGACATAGAAAATTGGCCCCATATTAATGGCGTTTTTTACATGTCTGAGGAAGAACCGCGTGTGGTAGAAGGTATTCGTGGCGTGATGGCGGGAGAGTGCTACTTCTCTCAAAAATTAGCCAGCTACCTTATTAATCACTCAGGCAACTATCGTTTCAATAATGTCGAGTCCTCTCTTTTGACTCACCGTGAAAAGGAAATACTTAATAAATTGCGTATTGGGGCTTCGAATATCGAAATCGCCCAGTCGTTATTTATAAGTGAAAACACGGTAAAAACGCATCTCTACAATCTTTTCAAAAAGATATCTGTAAAAAATCGCACTCAGGCGGTTTCCTGGGCCAACGATAACCTCAGGCGTTAAAGCGATGAAATCACTAACTGCTTTACTGCTAGCGTCAGTATTAATCTGCACCTCCAACGGCGTTCGCGCCGTTGAAGTCGAGGTTCCGGGATTATTAACAGACCATACCGTTTCTTCGGTGGGGCATGAGTTTTACCGCTCCTTTAGTGATAAGTGGGAAAGCAGTTTTACCGGAAACTTAACCATAAATGAGCGTCCCAGTGCACGTTGGGGAAGCTGGATAACCATTACCGTCGATCAGGATGTCATATTTCAGTCGTTCTTATTCCCCTCTAAACGTGATTTTGACCGCAACGTCAATATCGCACTGGTACAAACCGCAGAAGCGATTAAGCGCCGTCAAATTGACAAAACATTGTTAAGTACCGGTGATTTAACCAGCGACGAATTTTAGGAGGCTGTCATGCGTATTACTCATGCAGTTATTTCTCTACTGCTGATATCCCCTTTATCCTGGGGTGGCAATATGACTTTTCAATTTACCAACCCAAACTTTGGCGGTAACCCCAATAATGGGTCCTTTTTATTGAATGAGGCGCAAGCCCAGAACTCATATAAAGACCCTAGTTATGATGATGATTTCGGTATTGAAACACCGACAGCATTAGACAACTTCACACAAGCTATTCAGTCACAGCTGCTTGGTGGTTTGCTAAGCAACATTAATACCGGCAAACCCGGCCGTATGGTTACAAATGATTTTATCGTCGACATTGCTAATACCGACGGGCAACTGCATTTAAATGTGACTGACCGTAAAACAGGTAAAACGTCAATCATTGAGGTTGCAGGCTTACAAAATAATTCCACTGACTTCTAGTGGGAATTACATAATCAAAAAAGTATTTAAGGATAAACATCATGCAGCGTTTACTTCTCATCGTAGCAGTGTGTTTATTAAGTGGCTGTTTAACGGCGCCACCTAAAGAAGCTGCGAAACCTACACTTTTGCCTCGTGCGCAAAGTTACCGTGACTTAACCCATTTGCCACCAGCAAAAGGGAAGCTATTTGTCTCGGTATATAATATTCAGGATGAAACCGGGCAATTTAAACCTTACCCAGCAAGTAACTTCTCAACCGCGGTGCCACAGAGTGCGACTTCAATGTTGGTAACAGCATTAAAAGATTCACGCTGGTTTATTCCCCTGGAACGTCAGGGCCTGCAAAACTTATTGAACGAACGTAAGATCATTCGTGCAGCACAGGAAAATGGGACCGTCGCTGAGAATAACCGTATGCCTTTGCAATCACTTGTTGCAGCAAACGTGATGGTTGAAGGCTCGATAATCGGTTATGAAAGCAATGTGAAATCAGGTGGTGTAGGTGCGCGGTACTTCGGTATCGGCGGCGAAACACAATATCAGCTGGATCAAATTGCAGTGAACTTGCGTGTGGTTAATGTGAGTACCGGTGAAGTGCTGTCATCAGTGAATACCAGTAAAACGATTTTGTCTTATGAAGTGCAGGCTGGGGTATTCCGTTTCGTGGATTACCAACGACTGTTGGAAGGTGAAATCGGCTATACCACTAACGAACCTGTGATGATGTGTCTGATGTCAGCAATTGAAACAGGGGTTATTTATCTGGTGAATGACGGGATTAACCGTGGACTGTGGGATCTGCAAAATCCACAAGATGTTAATAACCCGGTTCTGGCTAAATACAGAGAAATGTCCGTTCCTCCAGAATCCTGATGATTATCAGATAATAAAAAAACCAGCCCAGGCTGGTTTTTTTATTTATTCGGCTGTCACCGGGGATTGTGCTTTTGCTCTTCGCGCCGCCAGCCACAGTCCGCTGTTTTTCATCGCAAATCCAAACACCAACCCCAGCAGTAACGATGGCACAACAAGGCGCCATTCACCCTGGTTTGCAAACGTCGCACAGGCACCGATAAACGTACCAGGCACAAATGACAGCAACATATGTTTGGCCTGAACGCACATCAGAAATGCAACAACGCCGGTCACCATGTAACCCATTATCTCCATGTGCGGTGCCAGCGCACTGCCATGAATGATCACCTGCGCCCACAGTACACCGCTACATAATGTGCATGCAGAAATGAAAAGCCCCTTGATCCCGCCCTGCGGACACGCAAAGTACGCGGTACAACCGAGGAAACCAGCCCAACTGAGAAGGCCGAGACTCACCGCCACCCAGCCCCAAAGGCCTGAGAGAATACCGGTGGTCAATGCCAGAGAAATAAGTATGTTCATAGCGGCGTATCATAGCAGAGCCTTATGGCTCAACTACGATCTACCGCACATTTTTTGTAGATCGGAAATAAACGTTACATTTTAAATGTGATCAATATCACACTCTATTCGTCATCAGCTTCTTCTAACTCATCACGCATCGCCTGAATAGCTTCACGGCTCAGCAGGGCCAGAGTGCGATAGAACGGGGTTGTAGAGTGGGCTTCAACTTTGCCGAGGAACGTCCCCGCCCATGGCAACAGGTAATCGTCAAATAAGCGAACCTGCGCTTCAAACTCGTCTTCTTGTGATTGATCTTCCAGCCACGAGGCTGCCAGCAGCAACGTGCCAAAATGATCGGCTGGGGTTTCTGCCAGCGGCATACCGCGTTGTTTCAGGAATTCACGCACTTCACCTTCCTGACTGCCCTCTTCCCATGCGGAACGATACGGCGGGACGCTGCACTCTTCGCCAACAAACAGCGCGTTGTAATCAGCAGCCAACAGCTGAGGATCGCAGCTTTGTTGCAGGCGAGCCAGTAACTCGTCCTGCTCCAGCGGCCAGTGCTCAGCCAGTTTGCCATCGCGGATCATCGTAAGCAGCGGAACCAACAGGGGATCCTGAGGTTGGCGGTAATACAGTGATCCTAAGATGCGACAAATAATTGAAAACTCATTCATGCTAACGGTCCATTTAGTAGAAATTCAGTCAGTAATAACTAAAGTGTGGCGAATTCTTCGATTGGCGCCATGCCACGGGATTCAAGGAATCCGAGCATACGATCCACTGAAACATTGAGAATACGGTCTTCCGGGAACTCAACTTCTGCCAGCACTTTGCGGCACTCATCGAAATCCCCAAGGGTAAATGCAGTATGGGAATCAGAACCCAGCGATAACCAGCCACCAGCATCACGCACCGCAGCGGCGATAGCGCGGCAGTTCGGGCCACTCCCCTTGCGCGAATGGGTGAATGAAGAGTTATTCAATTCCAGCGCGACGTTATATTTTGCTGCAGCCTGGGCAATGGCAGGAATGTCGACCGGATATTTCGGGTTACCCGGATGACTAATAATGTGAACTTTTCCGCTCGCCATAGCCGCAATCATGGCTTCTGTGTGCGTTGCGCTATCTTTTGGCGGGAAAACGGGTTCGTGAAAACCGGCAATAATCAGATCCAAGGCGTCAAGCATGGGGCCAGTGCAGTCAATTTCCCCGGCAGTATTTTTAATATTGGCTTCAATACCACGCAAAATACCAACGCCATCAACCACGCGTGGCCAGATACGCATGTTCACAAAGTGCCAGTAATGCGGTGCATCTGCCATATCCGGGCCATGATCGGTAATGGCAAACAGCTTGATGCCTTTGCTTTTAGCGATCGCAATGTAGTCATGAAGGGTGCTATAGGCGTGGGTACTGGCGACGGTGTGCATATGCAGGTCAACGGGATACATGGCTCTCTCCTTTTATCTCTTTCCCGCAAGGATAGCAGTTATCGCCGTTGTTTTTTAGCCCGGCTCCAGCCGGGCAAAGAATCAGTAGCCGTTATCTAATGACACTTCCCCGCCTGGTGGTTCCTTGTTTTCTATCTGGCGAATCGTCTTCGCGATATAAGTCATCGCTTCTTCAGGACGTGTGACCGCAGCAAGGTGCGGGGTAATTGCAATGCGAGGATGCTTCCATAACGGACTGTTCTGAGGAAGTGGCTCTTTGGCGAACACATCGAGCATCGCACCTTTTACTTTACCGCTTTCAAGCGCCGCCAGCAGATCGTCTTCAACTAAATGCACGCCACGCGCAAGGTTCATCACGTATGAATTATCGGCAAGTTTATTAAGCAACTCGCTGTTAATGATGCCAACGGTTTGCGGTGTGTTTGGCAACAGGTTAATCAGCACACGAGTGCCGGAGAGGAATTGACCCAGTTGTTCTGCGCCCGCATAACTTATGACACCAGGATAATCTTTCTTACTGCGGCTCCAGCAACGCACCGGGAAGCCCCATGCGGCGAGGCTTTCTGCCACTTTCCCGCCCAGTACACCGGCACCAAGCAGACCAATAGTAAAGTCTTCGCGGCGATAATCTTCCAGTGGCTGCCATTTGGCCTGCTGCTTTAAGGCCTGATAGTCATCAAATCGGCGGAACCAGTGCAACACCTGACTGACGGCGTACTCCTGCATTTGCAGCGCCATGCCGGTATCCTCAAGGCGGAATAGCGGCACGCCATTGGGCAACATATCAGGATGTTTCTGCAACTTGCTCAGAATGGAATCCACACCAGCACCTAACGCAAACACGCCTTTAAGCTCACGACGCCCGCTGAGCATCTCCACTGGAGGATGCCATACCAGCGCGTAATCAGCTGGCTGCTTATCGCCCGGATGCCACTGACGAACCCTGGCCTGCGGAAGTCGCTGTTGCATACCTTCGAGCCAAAATTGAGGATCAAATGTCGGGTGGTGAAAAATAATATCCATGCTTTCTCCATGTATTCTTAGACTTACGCGCAGCGTTTAACAATACATTAGATGAATCTATTTAAAAATCATCTCGCTTTGCTGATTTAAGAAGCAAGTTGTTTGAAGTTTGGCTAAACGCACCGGTTTTTCTATGAAGTGCATTGACGCAGCCCAGAGATTTCCCTACATTAGCGCCCGTTCCAGCAGTATCAGGAACAACAAAACGGTGAGGTGTCCGAGTGGCTGAAGGAGCACGCCTGGAAAGTGTGTATACGGCAACGTATCGAGGGTTCGAACCCCTCTCTCACCGCCATATTCAAAGAGAAAGTCTGAATTCACGTTCAGACTTTTTTTTCGTCTGAAATTTGTCTTCTGTTTTGTCGGATGACGCTGCGCTTATCCGACCTACGAAGAAGCCTTGTCATCAGCCTCAAGTATCAATTCACGTTCAGACTTTTTCCCCCCAAATTTTGGCATCGTTCATAGTTTGAGCTAACGGTATAAAAACAGAAGATTAAACTTGACCGAACAGGGTTCAGTCCCTATAGTAGCGCCCCGTTGCCCCCTGATGTTGGCAACAGATACAAAACGGTGAGGTGTCCGAGTGGCTGAAGGAGCACGCCTGGAAAGTGTGTATACGGCAACGTATCGAGGGTTCGAACCCCTCTCTCACCGCCACATTCAAAGAGAAAGTCTGAATTCACGTTCAGACTTTTTTTTCGTCTGAAATTTGTCTTCTGTTTTGTCGGATGACGCTGCGCTTATCCGACCTACCCGTTTCAGTTCGTAGGGTGGATGACGCTGCACATTTCCGACCTACCCGTTTCAGTTCGTAGGGTGGATGACGCTGCGCTTATCCGACCTACCCGTTCCAGTTCGTAGGGTGGACGACGCTGCACATTTCCGACCACCCCGTTTCAGTTCGTAGGGTGGATAAGCGCAGCGTCATCCACCATTTGTATCAAAGATTCGATACCAAAAAAAACCCGAACCTGGGTTCGGGCTTTTTTCTACTCGGACTTACGTTTGCTAAATCGCTCTCGTATCACCACGAAGAACACCGGCACAAAGAAGACAGCCAACAGAGTCGCCGACAACATCCCGCCCATCACACCTGTGCCGACGGCATTTTGTGCCCCGCTCCCCGCGCCACGACTCAATACCAAAGGCATTACCCCCAGGATAAACGCCAGTGACGTCATCAGAATAGGACGTAAACGCATCCGCACTGCATCCAGCGTAGCTTCAAGCAAGCTTTTGCCTTCTTTCTCCATCAGGTCTTTCGCGAACTCGACAATCAGGATCGCATTCTTCGCCGACAGGCCAATAGTCGTCAGCAGCCCCACCTGGAAATACACGTCATTGTTCATCCCACGCATCGCCGCCGCCAGAAGCGCACCCACCACACCGAGCGGCACTACCAGCATGACCGAGAACGGTATCGACCAACTTTCGTATAACGCCGCAAGACACAAGAACACCACGACCAGTGAGATGGCATACAGCGCCGGTGCCTGGTTTCCAGAAAGCCTTTCCTGATACGACATCCCCGTCCAGTCATAACCGATTCCGGAAGGGAGTTTCGAAGCAAGCTGTTCCATTAATACCATTGCCTCACCGGTACTTTTGCCCGCAGTCGCCTCGCCCAACAGTTCCATAGAAGGCAAACCGTTGTAGCGTTCCAGACGCGGTGATCCATACATCCAGTGAGAGGTTGAGAACGCCGAGAGCGGCGCCATCTGCCCGTTACTGCCGCGCACATACAGATTATTAATATCCTGTGGCAACATGCGGAAACGCGCATCCGCCTGCACATACACCTTCTTCACGCGCCCGTTATCGATAAAGTCGTTCACGTAGGTGCCACCCAAAGCACTGGCGATGGTCTGGTTGATATCCGCAAGACTAATACCAAGGGACTGCGCTTTTTCCTGATCGATTTCGAGCTTGTACTGTGGCGTATCTTCAAGACCATTCGGGCGAACACGCGTCAGCACATCGGGATGTTTCGCCACCATGCCCATCAACTGATTACGTGCCTGAGTCAGTTGTTGATGCCCAAGATTTGCCTGGTCGATAAGTTCGAAGTCAAAACCGGTCGCGGTTCCCAACTCAATAATGGCCGGTAAGTTAAAAGGGAAGACCAGGCCGTCGCGAATCTTGCTGAACGCTTTGGTGGCACGTTCAACGATGGCACCGACACCGTTTTCCTTTCCTGCTCTCTCTTCCCAGGGTTTCAGGCTAATAAAGGCAATCCCGGAGTTTTGCCCCTGCCCGCTATAACTAAAGCCGTTGACCGTAAACACCGATTCGACGTTCGCCTTTTCGGTGTCGAGATAGTAATGCGAGATCTCGTCGAGCACTTTTTGCGTACGTTCCTGCGTCGCACCCGCCGGCAACTGCACCATCGTCATAAACACGCCCTGATCTTCTTCGGGCAGGAACGAGGTGGGTAAACGTAAAAATAACACCGCCATTCCGACAACAATAATCAGATATAGCAGCAGGTAGCGCCCGGTGCTGCGCAAAATATTGCTGACGCTGTCGGTGTAGTGATGCGCACTTTGGTTGAATTTTTTGTTAAACCAGCCAAAGAAACCCGTTTTTTCGTGGGACTGTGGATCGACCGGTTTTAGCAGCGTCGCGCACAACGCCGGAGTCAGGATTAACGCCACCAGCACCGAAAGCGCCATCGCCGAAACAATGGTTATCGAGAACTGGCGATAAATGGCCCCGGTCGATCCCCCAAAGAATGCCATCGGAATAAACACCGCCGAGAGCACCATGGCAATACCGACTAAGGCGCCCTGAATCTGGCCCATCGATTTCCTGGTGGCTTCTTTAGGCGAGAGATGCTCTTCCACCATCACGCGTTCGACGTTTTCCACCACCACAATTGCATCGTCCACCAGCAAGCCTATCGCCAGCACCATACCGAACATGGTTAAGGTATTGATCGAATAGCCAAACGCGGAAAGCACGGCAAAGGTTCCGAGCAAAACCACCGGCACCGCAATGGTCGGGATCAGCGTCGCACGGAAATTTTGCAGAAACAGATACATCACCAGGAACACCAGGATGATGGCCTCAAACAGTGTTTTCACCACTTCATGAATCGATATTTTCACAAACGGGGTGGTGTCATACGGGTACACAACCTTCATGCCCTGTGGGAAGTAAGGTTGTAATGAGGCCAGTTTCGCCTTGATACCCGCAGCGGTATCGAGCGCATTGGCTCCTGTCGCCAGTTTAATCCCCAAACCTGCAGCGGCCTGGCCATTAATTTTCGCCACCGTATTGTAGTTTTCACCACCTAACTCAATGCGCGCCACATCGCTTAAATGCACCACGGAGCCATCTGGGTTGACTTTCAGCGTGACTTTGCCAAATTCTGCCGGATCCTTCAGGCGCGTCTGAGCGATAATTGACGCATTAAGTTGCTGATTTTTAACCGCTGGCGTCCCACCCAGTTGCCCTGCAGCAACCTGGTCATTCTGTACTTTAAGCTGACTCACCACATCGCCAGGATTAAGTTGGTATTTGTTCAACGCATCCGCATTCAGCCAGATACGCATCGCGTACTGCGCACCAAACAGTTGAACATCCCCGACACCATTGGTACGGCTGATGGAGTCTTTGAGGTTCGAGGCCACGTAGTCGGAAATATCATCCTGGGTGAGATTGGGATTATCGGAGATAAAACCCGCCACCAGTAAGAAACTACTGGAGGATTTTTCAACGCTAATCCCCTGCTGCTGCACCTCTTGCGGCAACAGCGGCATCGCCAGTTGCAGTTTGTTCTGCACCTGAACCTGGGCAATATCCGGGCTGGTACCTGATTTAAAGGTCAGAGTAATGGTCACGCCACCAGCGGAATCACTGGTGGAAGACATGTACATCAGGTTATCGATGCCGTTCATGTTCTGTTCGATAACCTGCGTCACGGTGTCCTGAACCGTCTGCGCATCAGCACCAGGGTAAGTTGCCGTCACCGCGACGGCAGGAGGTGCAATTGTCGGATACTGCGCGACGGGCAGCTGTAAAATTGCCAGTCCACCGGCAATCATTAAAATGATAGCCAGTACCCAGGCAAAAATGGGTCTTTCAATAAAAAAGTTAGCCATTGTCCAGAATACCTTAGTGTGTTTGAGCGGCAGCGCTGTCCGGCACTATCTGAACAGCAACCCCGGGACGAACGCGCTGAAGACCACTGACAATCACTTTGTCGCCCGGCTTAACGCCTTTAGTCACCAGCCATTTATCGCCAATCGCCTGCGGCGCAGTGACTTCACGCACTTCGGCTTTGTTGTTTTGATCAACCACCATCACCGTGGCATCTCCGCGCGGATTACGCGTCACACCCTGTTGCGGCACAAGAATCGCATCAGGCTGAATGCCCTCGTCAATTTTTGCGCGCACATACATCCCTGGCAGCAACTGGTGCTGGGGATTAGGGAACACGGCTCGTAAAGTGATAGAGCCGGTGGTCTGATCGACCGTCACATCAGAGAACTCAAGCTCGCCGTTCAGCGCATACGGCTGACCATCTTCCATCATGAGTTGCACCGCCGTCTTGCCGTTCGATTTCTTCAGACTTCCCTGTTCAACCGACTTCTTGAGCTGCATAAAATCGTTACTCGATTGGGTGACATCCACATAAATCGGGTCGAGCTGCTGTACCGTCGCCATGGATGAAGCCTGGCCGTTGGTGACCAACGCCCCTTCGGTGACATTCGATTTACCAATACGGCCATCGATTGGCGAGGTAACTTTGGTGTAAGCGAGATTAATCCGCGCATTTTCCACTTCAGCTTTCGCGGCGGTGACTTCGGCATCCGCTTGCTGGGCAGTGGCGACGGCCTGATCGTAATCCTGCTGACTGATGTACTTCGTGCCAAGCAAAGGGACGTAACGTTTCACCGTTAAATGGGCAATATTTGCAGCAGCCTGAGCCCTGGCAAGCGATCCTTGAGCACTGTTCCACGCAGCCTGATAAGGCGCGGGATCGATCTGATAAAGGGAATTTCCTGCTTTGATATCGCCGCCTTCAACAAAATTGCGCTTCAGGATGATGCCGCTTACCTGCGGGCGAACTTCCGCGACCCGAAAGGCATCGGTACGCCCTGGAAGTTCAGTCGTCACAGCCAGTGGGGCTGATTTAACGGTATACACATTGACTTGAGGTGTTGGCGCTTTCGCCTTTGCGTCATCGTTATCATTACAACCCGTCAATACGCCAGCCGCGATCAAAAGCACGGAAGGCAGGAGGATGAACTCACCATATTTCTTCATTACTGTTCCTTAACGCATGATTCCTGAAGTAAAAATTTGCAGCTGATGGAGGAGTGCGAAAACCACCAGCCACGTATTCTGGTTATTTCGCCTTTCCGAAGAAGCGACTGATCACGACGAAGAACACCGGGACAAAAAAGATCGCCAGTAGAGTGGCGGACACCATGCCGCCCATGACGCCTGTCCCTACGGCATTCTGTGCACCACTCCCCGCACCACTGCTGATAACCAGCGGCATCACGCCGAGAATAAATGCCAGAGAAGTCATTAGGATGGGACGCAAGCGCATTCGCACCGCATCGAGTGTGGCCTCGATTAACCCTTTGCCTTCTTTGTCCATCAGGTCTTTGGCGAACTCGACGATAAGGATCGCGTTTTTGGCCGAAAGCCCAATGGTGGTCAGTAAGCCGACCTGGAAATAGACGTCGTTATTCAGCCCACGCAGTGTGGCGGCTAGCAGTGCGCCGACCACACCCAGCGGCACCACCAGCATCACAGAGAAAGGAATTGACCAGCTCTCATAAAGGGCAGCCAGGCACAGGAAGACGACCAGCAGTGAAATCGCGTAAAGAGCAGGTGCCTGGTTTCCGGACAAACGTTCTTGATAAGACATTCCGGTCCAGTCATAGCCAATTCCGGTCGGTAATTTCGATGCTAACTCTTCCATCAGCAGCATTGCCTCACCGGTACTTTTGCCGGGTGTGGCTTCACCGAGGATTTCCATAGATGGCAGACCGTTATAACGTTCGAGACGCGGAGAGCCGAAAATCCATCGCGCACTGGCAAAGGCGGAGAATGGCACCATCTGTCCACTGCTCCCGCGTACGTACCAACTGTTAATGTCCTGCGGCAGCATGCGGTCCGCCGCCCGTCCCTGCAGATAAACCTTCTTCACGCGACCATGGTCGATAAAATCATTGACGTAAGTGCTGCCAAGTCCGGCGGCAATGGTCTGGTTAATATCGGAAATACTGACGCCCAGCGACTGCGCTTTTTCCTGGTCAATTTCGAGCTTAAATTGCGGGGTATCCTCCAGCCCATTTGGCCGGACACGCACCAGTAAATCCGGACGTTTGGCGATAGCCGCGAGCATCTGGTTTCGCGCCTGCGTCAGCGCTTTGTGACCCAAACTTGCCTGGTCGACTAATTCAAAGTCGAAGCCAGTTGCGGTGCCCAGTTCTGTAATCGCAGGCAGGTTAAAAGCGAAAACCATACCGTCGCGAATCTGGCTAAACGCGCGGGTGGCTCGTCCGACGATGGCGGTCACTTCATTCTCTTTACCCGGGCGTTTATCCCAGTCTTTCAGGCGCACAAACGCCAGACCGTTGTTTTGCCCTTTGCCGCTGAAGCTAAACCCGTTCACGGTAAATACCGATTCAACGTTGGCGGACTCTTTCGTCAGATAGTAATCGGTAATCTGATCCATGATTTTCTCGGTTCTGGCCTGCGTCGCCCCGGCGGGTAACGTCACCATGGTGAGAAAAACACCCTGATCTTCTTCGGGCAAAAATGAGGTCGGTAAATGAAGGAATAACGCGGCCATACCGGCAACGATCAGCACGTAAAGCACCATATAGCGCCCGGTGCGACGCAAAATTTGTTTCACGCTGTCCGTGTAATGATGGGTACTTTGTTCGAAGCGGGCATTAAACCAACCGAATAAACCGGTCGTCTTACCATGGCTTCCTTTGGCAACGGGCTTGAGTAAGGTGGCGCATAACGCGGGGGTTAAAATCAGCGCAACCAGCACCGAAAGCGCCATTGCCGAAACAATGGTGATGGAGAACTGGCGGTAGATAACACCGGTGGAACCGCCGAAAAATGCCATCGGAATAAATACCGCCGACAGCACCATCGCAATCCCCACCAGCGCGCCCTGAATTTGCCCCATCGATTTCTGCGTCGCTTCTTTCGGCCCTAGCCCCTCCTCTGCCATCACGCGTTCGACGTTTTCCACCACCACAATGGCGTCATCCACCAGCAAGCCTATCGCCAGCACCATACCGAACATGGTTAAGGTATTTATCGAGTATCCAAAAGCGGCCAGGACCGAAAACGTCCCCAACAACACCACCGGCACGGCAATCGTAGGGATAAGCGTGGCGCGGAAGTTCTGCAAAAACAGATACATCACCAGGAAAACCAGCACGATAGCTTCGAGCAGGGTTTTGAAGACTTCGCGAATAGAGATTTTAACGAACGGGGTGGTGTCGTAGGTGTAGACCACACTCAAGCCGTGGGGGAAATAGGGTTGCAGGCGACCCATCTGTGTCTGCACCGCTTTTGCGGTATCCAGCGCATTCGCGCCAGTGGCCAATTTAATCCCTAAACCCGCTGCGGGTTTCCCGTTGTAGCGGGCGATGACGTTATAGTTTTCCCCACCCAGTTCGATGCGCGCGACATCGTGTAATTCAACTTTTGCGCCGTCAGATTTCACTTTCAATAAAATGTGGCCGAACTGTTCAGGGTCGCGCAGACGAGTCTGAGCAATAATAGAAGCATTCAGCTGCTGGCCAGCAATGGCAGGCGTACCGCCCAGTTGCCCGGCGGCGACCTGGGCGTTTTGGGTTTTAATCTGGTTAATCACATCCAGCGTGGTTAACTGGTATTTATTGAGCTTGTTTGGGTCAAGCCAGATGCGCATCGCATACTGCGCACCAAATAACTGAACGTCACCCACTCCCGCCGTTCGACTAATCGGATCTTTGATATTTGAGGAGATATAGTCGGCAATATCATCCTGGCTCATGCTGCCATCCTGAGAGATAAATCCGGCAACCATCAGGAAACTGCTGGAGGATTTTTTCACACTGATCCCCTGTTGCTGCACTTCTTGTGGCAACAGTGGCATCGCGAGCTGTAGTTTATTTTGCACCTGAACCTGAGCTATATCCGGATCGGTCCCTGACTTAAAGGTCAGTGTTACGGACACGCTACCCGAAGCATCACTGGTGGATGACATGTACATCAGGTTATCCAGGCCGTTCATGTTCTGCTCGATGACCTGTGTCACCGTATCCTGAACGGTACTGGCGTCAGCACCCGGGTATGTGGCGTTGATGGCAACCGCAGGCGGGGCAATTGTCGGATATTGCGCCACCGGTAAATTGATGATCGACAGCACTCCCGATAGCATCAAAATGATCGCCAACACCCAGGCAAATATGGGGCGCTCGATAAAAAACTTCGCCATCTGGAAATTTCCCTATTAAAGGTCTGACTCTGAATGGATATAGAGGCCGCAAGCTTACCAGAGGGTTTAGCGATTAATTATTCATGCGTGTATGTATAAAGTCTCATTCGAAAACTGGACAGAGAAAATTTAAAAGCACACACTCTTTGGTGTTTTAATTAACGCAACAGACAATAGAAAAAGAATATTCAAACCTGTTAATTCTTGTAACTAATATTCACAAAGAGTTAATCCATTATGGCAAGAAAAACTAAAATTGAGGCGTTAAAAACGCGTCAGCATTTGATTGATGTCGCCATCACACTATTTGCTAAAAACGGCGTATCCGTCACTACGCTTGCCGACATTGCTGATGCAGCAGGCATGACCCGTGGCGCGATATACTGGCACTTCGACAGTAAGGTTTCGTTGTTTAATGAAATCTGGAACATTCAGCCCTGCGTATCTCAGGAGATACGACGTAAAATAAAGGCACAAATTCAGGATGATGACTTAATTTTATTACGCGAACTCATGATAGAAACGTTGAGGTTTATTTCCACCGATCGCCGCCAACATGATTTATTACAAATTCTTTATCATAGCTGCGAATTCACTGGGGAAATGTACACAGAGCGAGAAATAAGAGAACGGTTTTGGTTTAATCGTGAAAGGATGAAGAAGTTATTACGCAGTTGTATTTCAAAAGGTCAAATACCTGTTAATACCAATATCGAACTGACGGTAACCATTATTCACGGCTATTTCAGTGGGATCATCAAAAACTGGCTAATGCAGCCGGAAAATCTCAATCTTTACGAGCAAGCACCTGATGTGGTCGATAATCTGATTTTGATGCTGACAAAATCTGCGTGAATGGGTGATGAATGTCGGATGTCGCGGGATTAATGTCGGATGACGCTTCGCTTATCCGACCTACTTGTTTATGTATGTGGGGGGATAAATGTCGGATGACGCTGCGTTTATCCGACCTACTTTCTAGGTTTTGCAGGTTTTGTAGGGTGGATAAGCCGTAGGCGTCATCCACCACAAAAAGATTACAAATCTTTGAACGTTCCCAACCGATAACCACGTTCTGCTATCGCGTATTTAAGCGAAGCGGAAGTCAGGACATCCAGTTCCGCCAGGCGTGGATAGCAATACTTGCTGGCAAGAATGGTGTTATCAATAAACGAAGGATGACACATGACCTCTAACGATTGTTCGTCTCGCGCCATCGACCTTTCGAGAGTGTCGAGGAACAGCGATTCCGTAATTTGCTCGCCATAAAAGCCGCTATCAAAACCCTGGGTGGTTTTAACGTCATGTTGCTCAATCTCACCCGTTTTTGCCGCATCGTAATCAAAGCGCACCGGAATGCCTTTCGCCTTCGCGAATGCTTCAACAATCGGATAGATCTGCGGGATCATATGGACATGGTGATGGCTGTCGATATGCGTTGGGGCACGGCCAAATAATTCGACGAATCTCGCAAACTGGCACGCCAGTTCGTGCTCAATTTCTGCCAGGGGTAATGCGTTTTCTTCAGCGCGTTGCCAAATCCATTTCCCCAATTCTCCCTGCTCATCCGTCAGCCCCGGCATCGCAGATAGCGGGCGCCCTAGCGTCAGCACAAAGTGCATACCCATCGCCAGACCTGGATGTTTAGCACTTAGCGCAACGGCATGTTCAATTCCCTGAGCGTTAACCATTGCGGTGGTCGATGTCACAACACCGTTGATGAAGGCATCGATAATTCCGTAATTTTGCGCTTTGCAAAGCCCAAAATCGTCCGCGTTAACAATTAATAACTTATCCATTGTCGCCTCGCGAGGTTGCCTTCCCTTTGCAGGGAAGGCTTCCGGTTATTTAAGAGCAGCGATAGCCTGCGCAAAGTTCGGCAGATTTGCTTCGTGTGCGAGCAGCATGTCGCGGGCAATTTTCTCAGCATCTTTGTCTGAATGAATCAGCGGACTTAAGTTAAGCGCCAGCAGAACATCGTTAAAGTTACCGCTCAGAGCCGCTTCACTTGCCGCCACCTCAAAGCCTTTAATGGTGTAAATCAGACCCAGCACTTTTTCGTCAAAGTGCGTAATGCGCGGAGTTGGCGTTGCGCCATCGCGACCGATAGTACAGGTCATCTCAACCGCCCAGTCTGCCGGAATATTATCTACATGACCATGATGCGGCACGTTAACGTAATGCTCGCTTTGCTTATCGTTGTAGATGTCGCTTATCACTTCACACGCCGCGTCAGAATAGTAAGCACCGCCACGCAGTTCCAGCTCTTTTGGTTTCACGTTCAGAGCGGGATCTTTGTAAAGCTCGAACAGTTGCTTCTCAACTTTCTGAACAACCGTTGCACGAGCACCGCCTTTATAGAACTCGCCCATTTCGATAGCCAGCATCTCTTTTTGCTTGAAGTAGTACAGCAAGTAAGAGCATGGCAGCAGACGCAGGGAACGAATCAGGCCTTCGCTAAATGGCAGATCAAAGATGTTTTTCACTGAATTCGCGGTCAGCGTACCGGAGGCCACGCCATCAAGCAGCTCGTCGAAACGAGAGGTTCCGTTAACAATGACATCTTTGATGAACACCATGTGGTTCAGGCCGAACAGGTCGATGTTCAGTTCATCAACAGGTGTCAGTTTCAGCACATCTTTGATGAACATTTTCATGCCCACGGGGATGTTGCACACGCCGATAAATTTCTTGAAATCCGTGTGGCGGTAAACCGCTTCGGTCACCATACCGGCTGGGTTGGTGAAGTTAATCACCCACGCTTCAGGGCAGATCTCTTTCACATCATTAATAATGTCGAAAATAACTGGAATGGTACGCAAGCCTTTAAACAAACCGCCTGCGCCGTTGGTTTCCTGGCCTAAATAACCGTAACCGAGTGGGATGCGTTCATCAAGTTCACGGGCTTTCAGTTGGCCAACACGTAATTGCGTGGTGACAAAGTCGGCATCGACCAGCGCTTCGCGACGATTCAGGGTTTTGTACAACGCAATTGGCACACCGGCGCGCTCAATCATACGTAAGCAAAGATCGAAGATAATATCTTGCTTCTCTTTTCCAGCTTCAACATCAACCAGCCATAATTCAGTGATCGGCAATTCTTCGTAACGTTTAATAAAACCTTCGAGTAATTCAGGGGTATAGCTACTACCACCACCGATTGTGACGACTTTCAATTTTTTACTCATGAGGACTCCGCTAGTACTTTCGCTCGATATAATTGAGATCTATAGATGTATTATTGAGGATTATATTTAACCCTCACTAATATATTTACAGGATATTAAATTGATTACTTAATGCTGTATAATTGCTTCCGATAATGCTGCGGCGTAAAAGAAGTTAACTTTTTAAAGTTTTTAATAAACATACTGGCACTGCTGTAACCGGACTCGAAAGCAATATCGGTGACAGAATAGTTGGTGATCTCCAGTTGTTTCTTGGCGAAATCAATTCTTATTTCATTGATAATTTGCATCGGCGTTTTGCCGTAATGGCGTTGTGTGGCGCGGGTTAAATACTCTTGCGACTTACCGGACAACTCCACCATGTTGACTAATGCTTTATCACCAAACATTGATTTGCCATGCATCTGCTCAACGGTATTTTTCAGCCAGACGGGAATATCTCCCCCAGACTCTGATTCCTTATGATGGCGAAGACGATTCACAATGTAAAAAGTCACCATTTCAAGGAACTCACTAAACTCACCCTGACGGAAGTTTAATGATGCAGTCACAGATTCAATATAAGCCAGAAACTCATTCTTAATTTGATAAACCTGTGAAGCAATAAAACACGCTGGGAATAAAGGTAAATAATGCTGCTCAAAAAAAGCCTTGCTGATACCGACATTCAGGATCCGTGTTGCACCAAAATCATAAAAACTTTGATGGTAGGAACCGAGTGGAATGAAAACAAAACTCCCTCTTTCCAGCAGCACACGTTTACCGTTTATTTCCTGATAATAACGTCCTGTTAGCACCACCGTGAATTCATAATAATCATGTTGGTGTAGCCCGGAGACACTTTCAACTTTATTGTGGATGAACATGTGGAAATGTTGACCATCAAAAAGTTGACTCTCACGTGCGGTATTAATTTCCATACTGATTACCGGTGGCTGCATAAGGGACTCCAACTTATTTTATTTTTTCGTGAAGCTCAATAAGTTCTGTGACCAACTCACGCGCCAGCATCGAGGTCATCAGGTGGTCCTGGGCATGAACCAGCACCAGACTCACTTTAGTTTTGCCTTCGCCCTGGTCACCTTCAATCAGTTTGGTTTGCACCAGGTGGGCTTCGTTCAGTGCTTCACGAGACTGCCCCATCAACTCCCAGGCTTTTTCAAAATCACCCGTTTTTGCGATTTTCAGTGCTGCGTACGCCAGGCTGCGCGCCTGACCTGAGTTGATGATTAAACCCATTACCACTTCTTCAAGATCGTTAGTATCGACTTCGTTATCGACTACGTTTTCTAAATCAAACATCAAATTCTCTCCCGGTAAATTTAAAGTGGTTGGGGACAGGGGGCCATCCCCAACCAAAACTGCTTCCCTTCATACTTCAAGCCGCATCTGCGTTGGCTTCCTGCAACTCGAATTATTTTAGGTATGAACTTAAGATTAGAATTTCAGTGCGTTAGCAATATCTTCTTCACTTTCTTCTTCTTCAATAACCGCCTGCGCTTTGTTAGACAGGATAACGAACGGTATGTAGACACATGTCGCGACACCGAGGTTAAACAGAGCCACTAACAACGCTGCGATACTGCCGTTACTGTTGAAGAAGGCGCCCAAACCGGTAGGCATGGTCCACGGCGCGAGGTTGGTGACCGGTGGAATAATGCCCAGAGAATAAGCCGCAAGCGTAATCGCTGCCAGAATCGGTTGAACCAGCACAAACGGGATAAACATAACCGGGTTCATGATGATTGGCAGACCGAACAGGATGGGTTCGTTAATCTGGAAGATGCCTGATGGCAGTGCCAGTTTCGCCACCTGACGGTGATCTGCACGGCGGGACACCATGAAGATGGCGATAATCAGACCCAGTGTCGCACCTGAACCACCCAACAGGATGTAGGAGTCGAGCATTGGTTTCGCCCAGAAGTGGAACTGTTTGCCCGCATCAAGTGCCGCTTGCACTGAACCATACTGGTTATAAATAGCGATGTTTTCCAGCGCCCAAGGGGTCATGATGCCGTTGTCCAGCGCGGTCAGCGCCAGTGAACCATGCACACCGAAGAACCACAGCAGGGAGTTGAAAATCACGTACGCCCAGCCCACTACCGCACCCATCGATGCCAGCGGCGTAGAGATGGAATCCATAATGATCTGGTGGAAGTTGCTACCGTGATTGGCCAGCAACCAGGAAATAATCCCGAAAATAGACAGAATTAAAAAGCCTGGAATTAAGGCAGAGAAAGAACGTGATACCGACGTCGGTACACTGTCTGGCAAAGTAATAACCCAGTTGCGGCGGATAACAAATGTAAATAGCTCCGCGACCACCAGACCAATAACAATACCGGAAATAATATTCTGACCACCTAACCAATTAGCCCCTACCGCATAGGCTTCACCTACGCTATAGGGAGTAACAGTCATAAATGCCGCAACGGATAATAAACCGGCAGCAAGTGGGTCAACTTTACGTTCCTCAGCAAGCGCCATACCAATGAAAAAAGGAGCCATTAGCGACATAATACCCAATGTGCCGTTATACACATTGCCGCCAATGGCTTTTAACCCATTAAGGGTTTCAATGGTCGAGGGATCTAAGCGAATACCTAAGGAATAGAAAAAGGAACCGGCGCCAAAACTCAGAAAGACGTTATTGATTAATACGAACATGGCCCCGGCAAGGGTCAATGGCATTAATTTGATGAAACCATTTTTAATTGCGTTGACGTGCGGTTGCTTCCCAATTTTCACTGCGAAAGGAAGCAATATCTTCTCAAGTGAATCAATGACTTTACTCATTTGGAATTTCCTTTATTGCCGCAAGTGTCTTGCGGCCAGGTTGTGTAAGGTCGTTCTTTGACGGAAAAATAAAACAAAATAAAATCTATATACCCAAATAATTCGAGTTGTAGGAAGGCGAGCGGCCAACGTATCTACAACTTGAAGTATGACGGGTATAAATTAACTGTTTGCTGCTGCTTTCTTGATCGATGCGACGGCTGCTTTAAGCACGCCTAACCCATCAATTTTGCCGTACATGGCGGAATCAATAACTTCAACTGTCTTACCCGGTAATACTTTTTGAATTTCTGGCAGCATATAAGCGATTTGTGGTCCCAGTAATACCAAATCTGCATCCTTGCCCTTTTCCGCCGCCAGAGTTTCAGGCCAGGCTTCAATCACAACCGGTACTTCATACTTCTCTGCCTGCGCCTTCATTTTCGATACGAGTAATGAAGTGGACATACCGGCAGAACAAAATAGGTAGATACGTTTTTTAGTCATATTAGTTTCCTCACGTTGCTATAGCCTGCATGTCGGATGTCAACACAACCCACACCTGCAAAAGCGAATTTTTGGTCAGTTATGATTGTTTCTGGTTGGGAGAAGTATACGGCAACAATCTGGCGGGGAATAATTTTGCGGAGCTGATAATTGTCTCTCCTTGACCATCCGTTTTGATACCCTTCACATTTTGGGTAAATAATTCGCGCAAAGAAAAAAGCCCAAACAGAGTTTGGGCTTTATGAATCTATCACACCAGGGTTCAGTCGTAGGCATTCAAGGTGCGCTGGCAAAGGGCTGAGCGCACACAATCTTGTTTACCAAATCGTACGACACCTATCATCTCATCTTCTTCAAAACGTGCCAGAGCATCACTCAGGCCGGACTGAACACCTCTTGGCAAATCACATTGTGTGATATCGCCATTGACGATGACCGTCACGTTTTCCCCAAGGCGGGTTAAGAACATCTTCATTTGCGCGCTCGTGACGTTCTGCGCCTCATCAAGAATAACCACCGCATTTTCGAAGGTACGTCCGCGCATATAGGCGAACGGCGCGATTTCTACCTTACCGATTTCGGGACGCAGGCAGTACTGCATGAAAGACGACCCTAAACGTCGCACCAGGATGTCATAAACCGGGCGGAAATAAGGGGCGAATTTTTCCGAAATATCCCCGGGTAAGAAGCCGAGATCTTCGTCAGCTTGCAGGACCGGGCGTGTAACAATTATCCTGTCGACATCCTTATGTATCAGGGCCTCAGCAGCTTTCGCCGCGCTGATATACGTCTTGCCGCAACCTGCTTCGCCCGTAGCGAAGATAAGCTGCTTTTTCTCGATGGCATTAAGATAGTGCTGTTGAGCCTCATTTCGCGCAGCTATTGGTGAATTATCACGGCAATCCCTGGCCATGCCGATAGATTCAACGCCGCTCATCTGCACAAGCGTGGTGACCGATTCCTCTTCACGTTGCTTGTGGCTACGTGAATCCCGTCTCAGCACACGTTTTGCTTCGCGACGAGCTTTGATCACTGCTTTCTGTCTTCCCATGGATGGCACCTTACAGTTGGTTTCATTTCCCGCGTCACTTTCGGGTACGCGATTATGCTCACTAACGGATGAGGTTTGGCTTCCTTGTAAGCCATAAACTGCCGGTTGAGAGGATGCACCAGTTAGACGAACTACGCCGCTTAGCGCATCGTTGACACTCTGAGTTTTTAAGGAGTTTGGGTTTTTAGCGGTGAAGATAGCGAAGCCGGAGGAGAGGCCTCCGCGCTGGATGGTGCGGGTAAGATGTTTGTTTAATCGTCCAGTACAGGACCCTACCATTCGCGATCTCCAATGTGATTAAATTTCACAGCCGGGAACTACCGCTCGTGCTTTAAGTACATCAAATTTTATCTAAAATGCAACACTTATTTTACTTTAATTCAACATTCGCGTTTCGTCACGCGTGAGTCATGTTTATGACACAGAAATATTACAGTTTTATATCAAGGGTATAGTCATATATAAATTGAATGAATAATAGACAGGCAAATTGTTAGCAAATGAAAAATTAGCAGGGGAAGGAATCGCCCTCACCCCGGCCCTCTCCCCCAGGAGAGGGAGAAGACCAGACAGTCCCTTCTCCCTCAGGAGAGGGAGAAGACCAGACAGTCCCTTCTCCCTCAGGAAAAGGAGAAAACCAGACAGTCCCTTCTCCCTCAGGAAAAGGAGAAAACCGGCCAGTCCCTTCTCCCTCAGGGAGAAGGTTAGGATGAGGGTGGTTTCAACATCACCGAATCAGGCCTCAATCAACCCCTGCCCTAAATAATGCTGATTGTCTTTAACGCCAGGCAAAACAAAGAAATACCCGCCGCCAATCGGCTTCACATACTCTTCCAACGCCTCACCGTTAAGCCGTTGCTGCACGTCGAGGAAACCTTTCTCAAGGTCATGCTGGAAGCAGACAAACAACAGGCCCATATCTAACTGGCCAGATTTGGAAACGCCCAACGAATAGCTGTAACCCCGGCGCATCATGAGATTTGACTGGGTTTCTTTGGTTCGTGGATTTGCCAGACGAATATGGGCATCCAGCGCAATCACATTGCCATCGGGATCGGCGGTATAATCCGGTTCGTCGTGCTCGTTCTTCATTCCCAACGGCGCACCGCTGTGTTTGTCGCGGCCAAAAATGGTTTGCTGTTCTTTCAACGGCGTTCTGTCCCATGACTCAACATGGAACTGAATGATACGCACCGCTTTGTAACTGCCTCCCACCGCCCATGCAGGTTCCTGCTGGTTGCCGGTCACCCACACCACTTGATCCATCAGCGACTGGTTGCTGCTGTCGGGATTGGCCGTGCCGTCTTTAAAGCCCAGCAAGTTGATTGGGGTTTCCTTGCCACGTGAACGTGCCGCGTGGTTAGAGATAAATCCTTCCCGCTTCCAGCGCACGCTGAGTAAATCAGGCGTGTGCTTGATAATGTCGCGCAACGCGTGGATAACGGTATCCGCGGTATTCGCGCAAATCTGGATCAGCAAATCGCCGTGACACAAGCTGGCGTCGAGGGAATCGTTGGGGAAACGTTCCATTTTTTGCAGCTTCGTCGGCTTCTGTGCTTTCAGACCAAAACGTTCATCAAACAGTGACGTCCCCGCTGACAACGTGATAGTCAGGTTGTCCGGGTAGATTTCTGCGCCGAGGATGCCTGAGTCCATCGGTGGCATACGAGGATTAGGTGTCTCCGGTGCCGGGCCGCCGGTGGTCAGGAAATCAAAACGCGCCGTCAGCAACTTGAACAAACGTTCGAGGTCCGCTTTATCACTTGCCAGCACATCGAATGCCACCAGCATCATCGCCGCTTGCTGTGGTGTGAGCACACCAGACTGGTGCACTCCATAGAACGGTTGTTTTTCCATGCGTGCGTCAGGCGGCAAGGTACCCGGAGATGTCTCCTGTTTTGCCGCATGCGCCACAGGGCAACCGCCCGCCACGGCAAAGGCGCCGCCGAGCGCGCCCAGACCCTTTAATAACCGACGGCGCCCCGGTTGGTGGCCGTCGTGTTTGCTATTTTCGTCCATCTGACTTGTCCATAAAACTTATTCCACAAAACCTAGTCCAGACCCAGAACGCCACGCAGTTGCGACAAATCTTCAGCCAGTGCCGTTACCGGCCCTTTTAGCGCATTACGGTCTGCGTCAGTCAATTTGTCGTAAGTTTCAAAGCCATCTTTGGTGCGATATTTTGCCAGAATGGTGTCGACTTTCTTGAAGTTGGCATCCACTTTTGCCAGCAATGGCGCGTTATCTTTGGCCAGTAAAGGACGTAACAGGTTGACGATTTTCTGTGCGCCATCGACGTTAGCCTGGAAGTCCCACAGGTCGGTGTGGCTGTAGCGATCTTCTTCGCCGCTGATTTTGCTGGCTGCGACTTCTTCAATCAGACCCGCAGCGCCGCCGACCACTTTGCTCGGTGGGAAAGCCAGTTCAGAGATACGCGTTTGCAGATCCAGCACGTCGGTATTCAGCTGTTCAGCATATTTTTCCATGCCTTTGGTGGAATTATCACCAAACAGCGCTTTTTCCAGACGGTGGAAGCCGGTGAATTTCGGATCGTTGGCTTTTTGCTCGTAATCGTCTTCACGGGCATCGATGCTGCCGTCGAGGTCGGAGAACAGTTCAGCAATCGGTTCAATACGCTCGTAATACTGGCGCGTTGGTGCATACAGGGATTTGGCTTTTTCGATGTCGCCCGCTTTCACCGCATCCGTAAAGGCTTTAGTGCCTTTAACCAGTTCGGCGACTTGCGCGGTGACATACGCTTTGTATTCAGTGATTGGACCGGTCAATGCCAGCAGATCGTTCTTCGGTGCAGTCTGGTCGCCAGCGGCTTTCACGATAAGCTTCCCTTTCGGGTTGCTGAGCAGGCCGCACGTCATGTCGTACTCACCCGCTTGTAGGTTCGCGGTCATTTTCTGCGAGAAGCCAGGGGCGATGTTTTCGCGCTCTTCCACTACCATCACGCCTTTGAGGATTTCCCACTCCAGCGCTTTCTGGCTGTTGTTCTGAATAATGAACTGAGTTTTACCCGCGTTAACCGTGATGTTCATCGGTTCACACTGTTTATCGGTAACGGTGACTTTTACCTGAGGAACATCTGCGGCCTGCACCGCAAATGCGGAAGAGGCAAGAGCGAACAGCGCAACGTGCAAAGCCTTACGACGAAAATGTGTAGTCATGGCCAATCCCTATAAAAATATTAGTATGTTGTAACTAAGCGGCGATCTCTCGCCGCAAGATCATTAACGAACGTTATTTGTCGCCTGAGGAGTCAAGCGCGGGGGAATAAAAAACAGCACCAGCGCGGGGATCAGGTAAATGAAGTACATCGCCACTTCACTGACGCTCGGCGCTTCCTGATAACCAAAAATGCCTTCCAGCAGCGTGCCGGTCAGGGAATGCGTTGAAAGAACGTTACTCAGATCAAACGCAATGTCCTGGAAGTGGTTCCACAATCCCGCTTCGTGGAATGCGCGAACCGCACCCGCAGCCAGTCCCGCAGCCACCAGCAAAATAAACAAGCTGGTCCATTTGAAGAAGACGGCGAGATTCAGGCGGATACCGCCCCAATACAGCAGGAAACCCAGCACTATCGCGGTGCCCAGACCGAGCATTGCGCCGAGTGGCGGCATGATGCCAACGTCCTGCTGGAATGCGGCCAGCAGAAAGAACACCGACTCCAGACCTTCACGCGCGACGGCGAAGAACACCATCATAATCAGCGCCCAGCCGTGGCTTCCTTTGCTATGTAATGCGTTGTCTACCGCTTGCTCTAACTGGACTTTGACGTTGCGCGACACTTTGCGCATCCAGAACACCATCCAGGTAAGGATGAAGACCGCAATAACCGCGACGATGCCTTCAAACAACTCCTGCTCTTTTTGCGGGAATTCACCGGTAGTTTCGTTAATGAAGATGCCCAGGCCTAAGCAAAGTGCTGCGGCTGCAATCACCCCAATCCACATGACGCCAATCCACTGGCCACGCTGTGTACGTTTCAGATAGCTGGCTATCAAACTAACGATCAGCGCGGCTTCCAGGCCTTCGCGCAACATAATGAGAAACGGAACAAACATTCCTGATACTCCAACTGTGAACTCAGGTCAAAAGACGTAAAGAAAAGTAAAACCAGAACGATTGTGATTATCATTATCACGAAAATAAACACAAGCGGATTGTCAGGATATTTATCTCCAGATGTAAACAGGGCCGCATATTCGCGGCCCTGGAGAGGTGATTCAGTGATGCACTCGCCTGTTACTCAGCCTGCAATTTGCCCGGTGCAGGGGTGTGATAAATCTCATCGGCTTGCTCGAAGCGTTTTTGCATTGAAGCACTTGGCGCTTTGCCCAGCAGGCTGACCACCACAATACCGATGCTGCCGAAGATAAAGCCTGGGATGATTTCATACAGGCCTAACCAGCCGAACTGTTTCCAGACGATAACGGTCAGTGCACCGATAACCATCCCCGCTAATGCGCCATTACGTGTCATACGTGACCACATAACAGAGAACAGAACCACTGGCCCAAACGCAGCACCGAAGCCTGCCCAGGCGTAACTGACCAGGCCCAGAACGCGGTTTTCAGGGTTTGCCGCCAGCGCGATAGCGATAAGCGCCACCACCAGCACCATGAAGCGCCCGACCCATACCAGCTCTTTCTGCCCGGCATTTTTACGGAAGAAGGCTTTATACAAGTCTTCGGTAATTGCGCTCGAGCACACCAGCAACTGACAGCTCAGCGTGGACATGACCGCCGCCAGAATGGCGGATAACAGGATGCCCGCAATCCACGGGTTAAACAGCAGTTGCGCCAGCTCAATGAACACGCGTTCGCTGTTCTGGTTAACGGTTCCCGCCAGTGACGGATTATTAGAGAAGTAAGCAATCCCGAAGAAGCCCACAGCACACGCGCCACCGAGGCACAAAATCATCCACGTCATACTGATGCGACGCGCATTAACGATGGTGTGATGGGAATCTGCTGCCATGAAACGCGCAAGAATATGCGGCTGGCCGAAGTAGCCCAGGCCCCAACCCATCAGCGAAATGATGGCGACGAAGTTCAGCCCCTTCAGCATATCGATGTTTTCAATGCTTTTTTGCTTGATAACTGCCATCGAATCATCAAATCCGCCGACCGCAATCACCACCATAACCGGTGTGAGGATCAGGGCGAAAATCATCAGACTCGCCTGCACGGTATCGGTCCAGCTCACGGCAAGGAACCCACCCACGAAGGTATAAATGATGGTTGCCGCAGCACCCGCCCACAGCGCGGTTTCATAGCTCATGCCGAAGGTGCTTTCGAACAGACGAGCCCCCGCCACGATGCCGGATGCGCAATAGATGGTGAAGAACAGCAGGATAACCAACGCCGAGATAATACGCAGAATGCGGCTCTTATCTTCAAAACGTCCGGTGAAATAATCAGGCAAAGTCAGCGCGTTATTGTTCACTTCGGTGTGAACACGTAAACGCCCGGCGACCAGTTTCCAGTTAATGTAAGCGCCAACCGTCAGGCCGATGGCAATCCAGCTTTCCGAAATACCAGAAAGGAAGATAGCGCCTGGCAGACCCATCAGCAGCCAGCCGCTCATGTCGGACGCGCCCGCTGATAACGCAGTAACCACACTTCCGAGGCTGCGACCGCCCAGAATATAGTCATCAAAGTTCTTGGTTGAACGCCAGGCGATAAACCCAATTAATATCATGCCAAAGATATAAATGAAGAAGGTCACCAGCATTGGTGTACTCATGGTCATGCAAGTTCTCCAGATTATTTCCGGTTCTACCCGGTATTACCGTGCCGGAACGCAGCACAGCTTATTTATAGTCATTTCGGTTTGCGACCGTATCCTGCAGGAAGCATTTTTAACTCGCAAACGTTTTAACACGCTACTCACAAAACATTCACCATACAAAAAATAGCTTTTTCCTGGAGGTTGCACTCGCTCACGTTTTTAACGGTTGCACCCGCAGAAACTGTTAACTACGTCGGTAAATTCCCCCCATCTGCGAATAATTAGCCCGCTCGCTTTCTTAGGCCAAATTTAACAATTCAATCTATTTCACAGCTTGCTATCCAGCTCACATTTAACAAGGTTGCACAAAGTTGCAACATGATAGATATTGCCGCATAACGAATTGCTACCACCTAATAACTGGAGTTATATGGCCACCACCACTATGGGCGTAAAACTGGACGATGCGACTCGCGAGCGCATTAAAGACGCCGCTTCACGTATTGACCGCACACCACACTGGCTGATTAAACAGGCGATTTTTAATTATCTGGAACGTCTGGAAAATAACGATGAATTGCCAGAACTTCCTGCTCTGTTAGCCGGTGCCGCCAACGAAAGTGACGAAGCCGCCCCACACGTTGATGAAACGCACCAGCCGTTCCTCGATTTCGCTGAGCAGATTTTGCCGCAATCGGTCACACGCGCAGCGATTACCGCCGCCTGGCGTCGCCCGGAAACCGATGCAGTACCCATGATTCTGGAACAGGCTCGCCTTGCGCAACCTATCGCCGAGCAGACCCATAAACTGGCTTATCAGCTGGCCGATAAACTGCGCAATCAGAAGAGCGCGTCAGGCCGGGCGGGCATGGTACAAGGTTTGCTGCAAGAATTCTCGCTTTCCTCGCAAGAAGGTGTGGCGCTGATGTGTCTGGCCGAAGCGTTATTGCGCATCCCGGATAAAGCCACGCGCGATGCATTGATTCGCGACAAAATCAGCAACGGTAACTGGCATTCACATATTGGTCGCAGCCCGTCGTTGTTCGTTAATGCCGCCACCTGGGGTTTACTGTTTACCGGCCGCCTGGTGTCCACGCACAACGAAGCCAGCCTGTCCCATTCGCTTAACCGCATCATCAGTAAGAGTGGCGAGCCGCTTATCCGCAAAGGTGTGGATATGGCGATGCGCTTGATGGGCGAGCAGTTTGTCACCGGCGAAACCATTGCCGAAGCGTTAGCCAACGCCCGCAAACTGGAAGAGAAAGGTTTCCGCTACTCCTACGATATGCTGGGTGAAGCCGCTTTAACCGCCGCCGATGCGCAGGCTTATATGGTCTCTTACCAGCAAGCGATTCACGCGATTGGCAAAGCATCCAATGGCCGTGGCATTTATGAAGGCCCGGGTATCTCTATCAAGCTTTCTGCCCTGCACCCTCGCTACAGCCGTGCGCAGTATGATCGCGTAATGGAAGAGTTGTATCCGCGTCTGAAGTTTTTGACGCTGCTGGCTCGCCAGTACGACGTGGGTATTAACATTGATGCTGAAGAAGCCGATCGTCTGGAGATCTCCCTCGATCTGCTGGAAAAACTGTGCTTCGAACCGGAACTGGCTGGCTGGAACGGCATCGGTTTCGTGATTCAGGCGTACCAAAAACGCTGCCCGTTTGTCATTGATTACCTCGTTGACCTCGCCTCCCGCAGCCGTCGCCGCCTGATGATCCGCCTGGTGAAAGGCGCCTATTGGGACAGCGAAATCAAACGTGCGCAAATGGATGGCCTCGAGGGTTATCCGGTATATACGCGTAAGGTTTACACCGATATCTCCTATCTGGCCTGCGCGAAAAAACTGCTGGCTGTGCCAAATCTGATTTACCCGCAGTTCGCGACGCACAACGCCCACACGCTGGCGGCAATCTACAACCTGGCGGGGCAAAACTATTACCCTGGTCAGTATGAATTCCAGTGCCTGCACGGCATGGGCGAACCGCTGTACGATCAAGTCGTCGGTAAAATTGCCGATGGCAAACTAAACCGTCCTTGCCGTATTTACGCGCCAGTCGGCACCCATGAAACGCTGCTGGCTTACCTGGTGCGCCGTCTGCTGGAAAACGGTGCCAACACCTCGTTTGTGAACCGTATTGCTGACAACACCCTGCCGCTCGACGAGCTGGTTGCCGACCCGGTTACCGCCATTGAAGCGATTGCAGGTAAAGAAGGTCAACTCGGTCTGCCACATCCAAAAATCCCATTACCGAAAGAGCTGTACGGAACCGGTCGCACCAACTCCAGCGGCCTGGATTTGGCGAACGAACATCGCCTGGCGTCGCTCTCCTCCGCGCTGCTCAACAGTGCGGCGCAGAAATGGCAAGCGCTGCCGATTCTGGAAAATGCCGTTGCGACAGGCGACCTGGTCGTGGTGAAAAACCCGGCTGAGCCAACTGACATTGTCGGTTTCACGCGCGAAGCCACAGCGGAAGAGGTTTCACAAGCTCTCGTGAGTGCGGTGAACAACGCGCCAATCTGGTTTGCAACTCCTCCGCAAGAGCGTGCCGCCATTCTTGAACGTGCCGCTGTCATCATGGAAGGCCAGATGCAGAAATTGATTGGCATCCTGGTGCGCGAAGCGGGTAAAACCTTCAGCAACGCGATTGCTGAAGTGCGTGAAGCGGTCGATTTCCTGCACTATTACGCCGGTCAGGTGCGCGATGATTTCGATAACGAAACTCACCGTCCGCTGGGTCCCGTGGTCTGTATCAGCCCGTGGAACTTCCCGCTGGCTATCTTCAGCGGGCAGATTGCTGCCGCCCTTGCTGCGGGTAACAGCGTGCTGGCAAAACCCGCTGAACAAACGCCACTGATTGCCGCGCAGGGTATCGCCATTCTGCTGGAAGCCGGTGTGCCTGCGGGCGTGGTGCAACTGCTGCCTGGCCGCGGTGAAACGGTTGGCGCGCAACTGACGGGCGATTCCCGTGTGCGCGGCGTGATGTTTACCGGCTCCACCGAAGTGGCTACGCTTTTGCAACGCAACATTGCTGACCGCCTTGATCCGCAAGGTCGTCCGACGCCGCTGATTGCGGAAACGGGCGGTCTGAACGCCATGATCGTCGATTCCTCTGCGCTCACCGAACAGGTGGTGGTTGACGTGCTGGCCTCGGCATTTGATAGCGCCGGTCAGCGTTGTTCTGCGCTGCGCGTGTTGTGCATTCAGGAAGATGTCGCCGAACACACACTGCAAATGCTGCGCGGTGCGATGGCGGAATGCCGCATGGGTAACCCAGGCCGCCTGACCACTGACATCGGCCCGGTTATCGACGCCGAAGCCAAAGAGAATATCGAACAACACATCCAGACGCTGCGCAGCAAAGGTCGCAACGTGTTCCAGGCTGCGCGTGACAACGCCGTGGATGCGAAAGAGTGGCAAAGCGGGACATTCGTTGCCCCCACGCTGATTGAGCTGGAAAGCTTCGATGAGATGCAAAAAGAGGTGTTTGGCCCGGTGCTGCACGTCGTGCGTTACAACCGCAGCAACCTGGAAGCGTTGATTAACCAAATCAATGCCGCGGGATATGGCCTGACACTTGGGGTGCATACGCGTATTGATGAAACCATCGCTCAGGTGACGGGCTCCGCGCATGTCGGCAACATGTACGTGAACCGCAATATGGTGGGCGCGGTAGTCGGTGTGCAGCCATTCGGCGGCGAAGGTTTATCAGGTACTGGCCCGAAAGCCGGTGGCCCGATGTATCTCTACCGCTTGCTGGCTAACCGTCCGGACAATGCGCTGCAAACCACCTTAAACCGTCAGGATGCTGAACTCCCGGTGGATACCACGCTGAAAGCCAGCTTGCAGGCATCCCATCAGGCACTGACGCAGTGGGCGGCGAACAAAGGTGAGCTGAAAGCCCAGTGCGAACGTTTCGCTGAACTGGCGCAAAGCGGTACTCTGCGCCAGTTGCCGGGGCCAACGGGTGAGCGCAACACTTACGCCTTAATGCCACGTGAACGCGTGCTGTGTATCGCGGATAACGAGCAGGATGCGCTGGTACAACTGGCGGCCGTCACCAGTGTTGGCAGCCGTGCGCTGTGGGCTGATGACAAGCTGCATCGCGAGCTGGCAAAAGCGCTGCCTGCTCAGGTGCAAAAGCACATCGATTTTGCCAAAGAAGAGGCGCTGCTCACTCAGGTGTTTGATGCGGTGATTTACCACGGTGATTCCGACCAGTTGCGTGCGCTGTGTGAAAAAGTCGCGGCACGTGATGGCGCGATTGTTTCGGTGCAGGGCTTCGCACGCGGTGAAACCAATCTGTTGCTGGAACGTCTGTACGTTGAGCGCTCACTGAGTGTGAACACCGCAGCCGCAGGCGGTAACGCCAGTCTGATGACAATCGGCTAAGGTTAGTATTGTCGGGTGGTCAGGCGATAAGTCTGTCCACCCTGTTGCATACTGCCGTATTTTACCAACAAGACTTAGCTCCCATTTTTTAAATAACCCCCATCTATTATATCCTCACATTATTATTATCCATAAACCTATCAATACCATAAATAAATAGATTCAACACTTAGCTCAATATATTGCCGTTAGCAAAGCACAGGGGTAATCTACGCCAAAAGACAAAGGAAGCTTAAAATGGAAAAATTACCGGAAAGATCATCAACCGCAACAACCAGACTATCCAGACAGAATGAAGTCAATGTGGTGAAGGTTTCCATAAGCCGCGAATGCAAATATATACTCACCATTGGCTTTGAAACCAATCACCCTGAGGCATTTTACAATGAGACATTGAATCTCTCTGTAGATTTTGGTCATGTATTTTTCTATATCACTAAGCGTGAGCCATTATCATCTTTTGATATTGTTGACACGTTTTTCAGTTTCGGTCCTTTGGGATATGGGGAAAGTGGGAAGATAATTAATGAATATAATGGAGAAAGACCTGGAGATACGAGTTATCTGATAAAAGAAGTTTCACAGATGTTCAGATTACGTATATCTAAAGAACAAGCAGAAAAGATAAAAGCAAAGAGTGCTCTATTTACTCATGAAGTTGATACAAAAAAAGTTTTTTATAACGCATCCACAAATGACACTTGTGCAGAAACAGCCAGAGACATTTTATCTTCCTGTAGCGTTCCCACACCTGACGGACATGGTGCAGTTGTAGTGAGAAAATGATGAGAACATTGCTTTATGCACTTCTATTAATGCCGCATGCTTTTGCTTATAGCGATGATAAAAGCAAACCAGATATCAGCCTGAATACTGATGAGTATCAATATGTTTTCTCACAAAATGATAAGAGCACCTTAATAAAGAGCGTTAATTTATGGCTTGATATTATTGACAGTAAGTCTTCCGTTATTGATGAAAAATCTGCTTTGTTTTTCGACCAGTTAAGAAAAACATATCCGAAAAATAGCCCCGCAGACGGTATCTTCGCTGACAAGAAAACCCCCTGGGGAATGATATATTTGACTTCAAAAACCAACGTTATCAAAAAAGAAAAAGAAGTGGGTAATATTACCCTTGAAAGAATGGTGCCTAAAACAATCATGACAAACTTTAATCCAGATAATTTCCTCAAGGATATTGGGTTAAAATTCATAAACACCAATAAAAAAGAAACAAACTACTGTTCAATATTTAAAAAAGATGGCAGTTGTGAAGTCCGGGTTTCATGGGTTTATCATCAATACTATTATCGTTCATTACGGCATCCAGATTATATTATTACGTTTGATGTGAAAGAGGACGTTAATCAGTTTAATACCTCGGCACAATATCCGCAGAACTTCACAAGCATGGCAATTGAATTAAAACCTGAAAATTGATATGCCGGGTTTGACGAAAATGGCATCTACTATTAATGTCTGTTTAGTAGCTGACGCAAGCTAAATTGTAGGTCGGATTAGCTCCGCGACATCCGACACCATAACGACGTTAAAACCAGGGAGCTTTCTTGATGAAACGCGTTTGTTTACTGATTTCTTGCCTGTTATTAAGCGCAAACGTTCTGGCGGACAGTTGCGATAACGAGACCTCGCAGGCTGGGCTCAACGAGTGTTACGGCAAAGAGTACAAAAAGCAGGATGATTTGCTCAATCAGACTTATCAGAAGGCAATGAAACTTGCCACAGATACGCAGAAAACCCAGCTTAAAGCGGCGCAAAATGCATGGATTGCTTTTCGCGATGCCGACTGCGCATTCTTAACCTCAGGCGCTGACGGCGCATCTGTCGCTCCGATGGTGCATGCGCAATGCATGACGGACAAAACCCGTGAGCGCACTGAGCTGCTGAAAAGCACGCTCAATTGCGAAGAAGGCGACGTGAGCTGTGTTTTCCATTCAAGCCCGAATTAACGTACCCGAATCCCTTCAATAATCATCCGCTGCACGTTCTCTACCGTGCGGCGGAAAAACTCCTCATCCTGTAAATTGCTCCCCGCCACCGCTTCAACCTGACTGGCAAAGTCGGCGTAGTGCTGCGTCGTCGCCCAAAGCATGAAAATCAGATGATGCGGATCCACCGCCGCCAGTTTGCCACTGTCGACCCAACCGGCAATGATGGCTGATTTATCATCCACCAGCGTTTTCAAATCGCCAGTCAACTCGCCTTTAAGCAGCGGCGCGCCTTGCAACATTTCAAGGCAGAACAAGCGCGAGGCCTGCGGATAATCCCGGGAAACTTCCAGCTTCAGGCGGATGTATTCGCTTATCGCCACTAGCGGCTGTAAATCTTCGCGAAACGCGCGCAGTGGCGCGAGCCAGATATCAAGTATCTGTTTAAGCACCGCAATATAGAGCGCTTCTTTAGACGGGTAATAATAGAGAAGATTGGTTTTCGACACTTCAGCGCGTTCCGCCACCTTTTCAATACTGGTGCCGTGAATGCCGTATTGGGAGAAAAACTCCAGTCCCGCAGCCAGAATTGCCTGCTTTTTCGCTGCTACCGCACGCACGCGCCGTCCGGTTTCTTTGGTTGCTGCGCCACCTTGTGCCATGCGCCATCTCTCTTTGCTGTTTTGCCCCACAGCATAGCAAAACCCCTCTGCGACAACGATCTGTTTGCATGCCATTTGCACCCGGAACGCGCAAGGATGCCTGTTTTTTGTGCATCTGTTTTGACCAGATAGTCCGTTTTCCCCTCAACAAAATCAGCAACCAATTCACAACATAATGATAACAAATGATTTTTATAACCTGGCATCAGGTTTGCAAAGACTGAAATGACAAATCAATACCCATTAGCATCGAGTTGCAGCAAGGCGGCAAGGATGATGGGTATACCACCTGCGATGAGAGGTCTGCGATGAAAATTGGCGTATTCGTCCCTATTGGTAACAACGGCTGGTTAATTTCCACTAACGCGCCGCAATACATGCCCACGTTTGAGCTGAACAAAGCGATTGTGCAAAAAGCGGAATACTACGACTTCGACTTCGCCCTCTCGATGATTAAGCTGCGTGGATTTGGCGGCAAGACCGAGTTCTGGGATCACAACCTGGAATCCTTCAGCCTGATGGCCGGGCTTGCGGCGGTCACCTCGCGTATTCAAATCTATGCCACCGCCGCCACGCTTACGCTGCCGCCTGCCATTGTGGCGCGTATGGCGTCGACCATTGACTCCATCGCCCCCGGGCGGTTTGGCATCAATCTGGTGACCGGCTGGCAAAAACCAGAATACGAGCAAATGGGGATCTGGCCGGGTGATGACTATTTTGCCCGCCGCTACGACTACCTTTCCGAATACGCCACGGTGCTGCGCGATTTATGGGGAACCGGGCAGAGTGATTTAAAAGGCGAGTTCTTCACCATGAATGACTGCCGTTTAAGCCCGCGCCCGGCCAAACCCGTCAAAATGATTTGTGCGGGTCAAAGTGACGCCGGAATGGCCTTCTCGGCTGAATACGCCGATTACAACTTCTGCTTCGGCAAAGGGGTGAATACGCCCACCGCTTTCGCTCCCACCGCCGCCCGCATGATTGAGGCCGCCAAAAAAACCGGACGCGATGTCGGCTCCTACGTGCTGTTTATGATTATCGCCGATGAAACCGACGAAGCGGCAAGAGCCAAATGGGAACACTACAAAGCGGGTGCTGACGAAGAGGCGCTGGCGTGGCTGACCGAACAAAGCCAGAAAGACACCCGTTCGGGTTCTGATACCAATGTGCGGCAAATGGCCGACCCGACCTCGGCGGTGAATATCAACATGGGCACCTTAGTCGGCTCTTATGCCACCGTCGCCCGTCTGCTGGATGAAGTGGCAACGGTACCTGGCGCCGAAGGTGTGCTGCTGACTTTCGATGATTTCTTAGAGGGCATCGACGCGTTTGGCGAAAAAATCCAGCCGCTGATGCAATCGCGTGCTCACCTTTGCGCTTCTGCTCGCGAGGTGGCGTAATGAAAAACATCATCCTCGATGCCCGTCCTGAAGCCATTACCTTCGGCGTTGAGCAAACCGCGCTGATCGTGGTGGATATGCAAAATGCTTATGCCAGCAAAGGCGGTTATCTGGATCTTGCCGGATTTGATGTTTCAGCCACCCGCCCGGTTATCGACAACATTAAAACTGCGGTCGCTGCCGCCCGTGAAGCAGGCATGTTGATTGTCTGGTTCCAGAACGGCTGGGACAGCGAATATGTCGAAGCGGGCGGGCCTGGCTCGCCAAACTTCCACAAATCCAACGCTCTGAAAACCATGCGCAAGCAGCCAAAATTACACGGAACCCTTCTGGCAAAAGGCGGCTGGGATTACCAACTGGTTGACGAACTGGTGCCGCAGGCGGGCGATATTGTGTTACCCAAACCGCGTTACAGCGGCTTCTTTAACACGCCGCTGGATAGCATTCTGCGCTCGCGTGGGATCCGCCATCTGGTCTTCACCGGTATCGCCACCAATGTCTGCGTGGAATCGACGCTCCGTGACGGCTTTTTCCTTGAATATTTTGGCGTGGTGCTCGCCGATGCCACCCATCAGGCGGGGCCGGCTTTTGCGCAGCAAGCCGCATTATTCAATATCGAAACCTTCTTTGGATGGGTGAGCGACGTCGGCACCTTTTGCCTGGCATTGCAGCCTCAATCATTTGCGCGAATTGCCTGATAAGGAGTTACCCATGCCAAAATCCGTCATTATTCCCCCGGGCACCAGCACGCCGATCGCCCCGTTTGTACCCGGTACGCTGGCCGACGGCATAGTCTATGTTTCCGGGACGCTTCCGTTCGATAAACAGAACAATGTGGTGTACGTCGGCGACGCAAAAGCCCAGACCCGCCATGTGCTGGAGACCATCAAATCGGTGATTGAAACCGCAGGTGGCACCATGGATGACGTCACGTTTAACTCGATCTTTATCACCGACTGGACAAATTACGCCGCCATCAACGAGGTATATGCCGAGTTTTTCCCGGGCGATAAACCGGCGCGATTCTGTATCCAGTGCGGGCTGGTCAAACCGGACGCGCTGGTTGAAATCGCCACCGTCGCGCATGTCGGGAAGTAGCGTATGCAGATTGAACTGGTACGTGCCCCCTTCCCCAACGCCCCCGTCTTGCTGCTGATTGCCGGACTTGGCGGCACCGGCAGCTACTGGCTGCCGCAACGTACCGCGCTGGCGGAACATTACCAACTGGTTATCTACGACCAGCGCGGCACCGGTGCGAACCCGCAAGCGCTGCCCGATGATTACTCGCTGGCGGATATGGCGCACGAGATCCACACCGCCATGTTGCAACACGGCCTCTCTCAGTACAGCGTGCTCGGGCATGCATTGGGTGGTCTGGTGGCGATGCAACTGGCGCTGGATTTCCCCGACTCCATCAAGGTGCTGGCGATAATCAACGGCTGGTTGCAGCTCAATGCCCACACGCGTCGCTGCTTTGCGGTGCGTGAAACGCTGCTGCGCGATAGCGGCCCTGCGGCGTATTTACAGGCTCAACCGCTGTTTCTCTATCCCGCAGACTGGATGGCGGCTAATCAGCCACAACTGGAAGCGGAAGAAGCGCTGCATAACGCCCATTTTCAGGGGCGAGAAAATCTCACTCGTCGCCTGAATGCGTTAAAGGCCGCAGATTTTTCTGCCAGCGCCGCCCGCATTCATCAGCCCGTGGTGATCATCTGTTCTCGCGACGATTTACTGGTGCCGTGGAATTGCTCGGTGGCGTTGCACAACGCCCTGGCAAACAGCGTGCTGGAAATCCTGCCGTGGGGCGGACACGCCTGCAACGTCACGGCGGCGAATGAATTTAACCCGATGTTGATAGCCGCGCTTGGCGGGCTGCTTGCCACTGAATCGACTCTGCATAAGGAATCTGTATGACTCATGCCATCACCTCCGGGGCGCTGGAAACCCTGTTCACAGGCGCACGCACCCACAGCTCATGGCTGGATAAACCGGTGAGCGACGCGCAACTGAACGAGATTTATCAACTGCTGCGCCTCGGGCCGACCTCGGCCAACTGCTCCCCTGCTCGCTTTATGTTTGTCCGCAGCAGTGACGCCAAAGCGCGCCTCAAACCGGCGCTGTCATCGGGCAATATCGACAAAACCATGAGTGCGCCCGTTACCGCGATTGTGGCGTGGGATCCGGCGTTCTACGAGCAGTTGCCGACCTTATTCCCTTACGCTGACGCCCGCGCGTGGTTTACCTCAAGCCCGGCACTGGCGGAAGAAACTGCCTTTCGCAACAGCTCGATGCAGGCCGCGTATTTGATTTCCGCCTGTCGGGCGCTCGGATTAGATACCGGGCCAATGTCCGGTTTTGATCGCGAAAAAGTCGATGCGGAATTCTTTGGCGCCAACGGCTGGAAAAGCAATTTGCTGATTAACATCGGCTATGGCGACCCGACAAAAGCCCATACCCGCTTGCCTCGTTTAGCGTTTGAAGCCGCGTGTTGCCTGGCTTAAGGAGTGAAGATGATCGAAAAACAGGTGTTTCGCGATGCGATGTCGTGCCTGGGTGCGGCCGTGAATATCATCACCACCGACGGCCCGGCGGGACGCGCCGGATTTACCGCTTCGGCGGTCTGTAGTGTGACCGACGAACCGCCGACGCTGTTGGTGTGCCTGAACCGTAGCGCATCGGTATGGCCTGTTTTCAGCGGCAACCAGGTGTTGTGCGTCAACACGCTGGCCGCCGGGCACGAAACGCTCTCCAACTTATTTGGCGGCAAAACGGCCATGACCGAGCGTTTTTCTGCCGCAAACTGGCGCCACGGCATCACCGGCTGCCCGCAACTGGAAGGCGCGCTGGTGTCGTTTGATTGCCGCATAAGCCAGGTGGTGAGTGTCGGCACGCATGACATTTTGTTTTGTGAATTAGTGGCTCTTGAACGTAACGACGAGTCCCATGGCCTGGTGTGGTTTGGCCGTGGCTACCACCAACTGATGCGGCCTGCCTGTTAGCCGAAACACAATCTCCTGGAGATAATTATGGCGAATACCTGGTTTCCAAAATGGCATAAAAAATCTGCGCTAACGGAAGGGGGTGTCATCGCACCGGATGAAACCCTGCCACTCGGCCAGACGCTGGTGATGGGCGTGCAGCACGCGGTAGCGATGTTTGGTGCGACGGTGTTGATGCCGCTGCTGATGGGGTTGGATCCCAACCTGTCGATATTGATGTCGGGCGTCGGCACCCTGCTGTTCTTCATCGTAACAGGTGGACGGGTACCGAGTTATTTAGGATCCAGTGCGGCGTTTGTCGGGGTGGTGATTGTCGTGACCGGATTTAATGGTCAGGGGCTGAACCCGCATCTTAGCGTGGCTTTGGGCGGAATTATCGCCTGCGGGCTGGTGTATACCTTAATTGGTTTTGTGGTGATGAAGGCCGGAACACGCTGGATTGAGCGCTTAATGCCGCCGGTGGTGACAGGCGCGGTGGTGATGGCTATCGGTCTGAATCTGGCACCGATTGCGGTGCGCGGGGTTTCCGCAAGCAGCTTTGATAGCTGGATGGCGGTAATGACGGTGCTGTGTATCGGTCTGGTAGCGGTGTTTACCCGCGGCATGATCCAGCGGCTGTTGATTCTGATTGGTTTGATTCTCGCCTGCGTGATTTACGCGGTACTGGCTAATGGTTTTGGCTTTGGAAAACCGGTCGATTTCGCCCTGCTCAGTGCTGCCGCCTGGTTCGGGGTACCGCAACTCACCACGCCAACCTTTAACGTGCAGGCCATGATGTTGATTGCGCCGGTTGCGGTGATTCTGGTGGCGGAAAACCTCGGGCATTTAAAAGCCGTCGCGGGGATGACCGGCAAAAATATGGATCCGTACATCGGCAAAGCGTTTGTCGGCGATGGGCTGGCGACCATGCTTTCTGGCTCGGTAGGCGGCAGCGGCGTGACCACCTATGCCGAGAACATTGGCGTGATGGCGGTGACCAAGGTCTATTCGACGCTGGTATTTGTCGCGGCATCCGGGATGGCGATGTTGCTCGGCTTTTCACCGAAGTTTGGCGCGTTGATTCACACCATTCCGGCACCCGTTATTGGCGGAGCGTCCATCGTGGTATTCGGTTTGATTGCGGTGGCGGGTGCGCGGATCTGGGTGCAGCATCACGTTGATTTAAGCCAGAACGGCAATTTGATTATGGTGGCGGTCACCCTGGTGTTAGGCGCAGGTGATTTTGCCTTAACGCTGGGCGGATTCACGTTGGGTGGGATTGGTACGGCGACGTTTGGTGCCATTATTTTGAACGCGATTTTAAGCCGCCGCCCGGTGGTGATTGCCGACAGTGCCGTCGTTCCATAAGTCGGATGACGCTTCGCTTATCCGACCTACGGTAGTGGGGCACGGGTTGATTCCATGTCGGATGACGCTGCGCTTATCCGACCTACGGTAGTGGGGCTCGGGTTGATTCAATGTCGGATGACGCTGCGCTTATCCGACATGGGACCGCTTACCGTAGGTCGGGCTAGCGTAGCGACCCCCGACAGAACAGACATGATTCGGTCCTATAAAGCAGAGAGAGATTCCTGCTTCTTTTTGCGTTTCAGTTTCAACTCACTCACCAGTACGCCCAGCACAATTAACGCACCGCCTAATAACGCCAGCATCGGTAATCGCTCCCCCGCCAGACGGCCAAAAATCCCCGCCCACACCGGCTCACCGGTATAAATCACCGTCGCACGAGTCGGCGAAACACTACGTTGTGCCCAGTTCATCGTCACCTGAATGATGGCGCTAAAAATCCCTAACCCCAGCGCGATGCCCCACAAACCCGGCGTCATGGCTGGAGCACTTTCACCCGCGGGGAGCATAGTGGCAAAGGCGACAATCGAGGCGGTGGCAAGCTGCACAATGGTCACGCGTTTGATATCCACTTTCCCGGCCCAGGCGCTAATCAGAATAATTTCTGCGGCAATCGCCAGCGCACCGATAAGTGTGATGATTTCACCAGCCCCCAACGTCAGTGATGTTCCCTCGGGCCCGGCGAGGAAAATCAGCCCGATAAACGCCAGGGCTACGCCAATCCAGGACATCAGGCCAGGCATTCTGCCCAGACAAATCCATTGCAACACAGGCACCAGCGGAACATACATGGCGGTGATAAAGGCTGATTTGCTGCTCGGGATGGTCTGCAATCCCCAGGTTTGCATGCTGTAGCCGATGGCAATCGAAATGCCGATAAACACCCCGGCTTTTACTTCAAGCCACGTCAGGCCGCGTAAGGTTTTCAGCGACAGTAACGCCACCGCCAACGCCGCTGTGGCAAAGCGTAATCCCACAAAGAAGAACGGCCCGCTCATGGTCATGGCGTATTGCACCGCAAGGAAAGTCCCACCCCAAAACATGGTGATAAGGATCAGAATCGCTTCTTGAGGTTTGATGGCTAATTGGTAACGGCGCAATAAGGCAGACATGGAAGTACCAGGAGAAATTTGAGCGGAACAAAGAAGGCCACTAGTTTGCGTGCAGGCGATGAGTGCTGCAATGGGAGAGTGAAAATAAAAACCGCCGATCGTAACCGGCGGTGGGGATGGCAATCATCTATACCCTTCATACTTCAAGTTGCAGGTGCGTTGGCTGCTCTCGTGCACCCGAATCACTTACTTGAGTAAGCTCACCGGGACTTTCTTGATTGCCGCCTTCCCGCATCTCGAATTATTTTAGGTATATCTCGAATTACTTAACGAATTGCGAAAGCCTGGCTGGCTTACTTACTGCTGCCTTTGCCGTGACTATTTTTGCCCCCTTTTTGGCCTGCTTCTGAGGCGCGTTGCGGGTCATTTTTGAAATTCCCGCCACTATGCTGACCACCTTTACGACCTGCTTCTGATGCTCTTTCACGGTCTTCAGCGAAATTACCTGAACCACCACGATGGTTTGCCATTTCTAACCTCCAGATTGGTGAAATAGTTAAGTCATCATATTGCATTCAGTCAAAGAGTACTCTTTCACTGCACGGCTTACATTGACTTCATTGAACAGCGCCGCGTGGGATTAAGCTTAGTGCAGACAGGGCAATTGACCAGTTAACCGTAATATTTTGCAATATGTAATCGCCAGAATGGGTGATTTTTTTTGCCGCTTAATCCATAAGATATTCTTATTTTTAATGAAATAGTCACCTGACGAAAATGTGACGTAATGCGACATTATTAATCTCAACCCCTAAATAATTTAAGTTGCATCGCGGCGGAAAGGGAGTAAATCCCCTGGAGCTTACTAAAGTAAGTGACTGGGGTGAGGGAGTGCAGCCAACAATGAGGCAACTTAAAGTATGACGGGGTAGTTGCAGTCTGAGCCACAGCACATATCTTTAACTCAGTGCAGCAAATCGCTGCGTCAAAGTAGGAGTGAGGCGAAATGGCTAAAGTTCTGGTGCTTTATTACTCAATGTACGGACACATCGAAACCATGGCACACGCTGTGGCAGAGGGTGCACAGAAAGTTGATGGCGTGGAAGTCACAGTGAAGCGCGTCCCGGAAACCATGTCAGCAGAGGCTTTCTTAAAAGCCGGGGGGAAAACGCAAAATGCTGCGCAAGCCACTCCGCAAGAGCTTGCCGATTATGACGCCATTATTTTTGGCACCCCTACTCGCTTTGGCAATATGTCCGGCCAGATGCGCACCTTCCTCGATCAGACGGGCGGCCTTTGGGCTTCGGGCGCCCTGCACGGCAAACTGGCCAGCGTGTTTAGTTCGACCGGCACCGGCGGTGGCCAGGAACATACGATTTCATCCACATGGACAACTCTTGCGCATCATGGAATGGTCATCGTTCCTATCGGTTATGCTGCGCAAGAATTGTTTGATGTTTCACAGGTTCGCGGCGGCACGCCATACGGTGCCACGACAATTGCCGGTGCCGACGGTTCGCGCCAGCCAAGCCAGGAAGAGCTATCTATTGCTCGTTTCCAGGGCGAGCACGTGGCGGGATTAGCAGTTAAATTACACGGTTAATGGAGGAGAACATGCAGAATCAACAATCCAAAGTTCATCATGTTGGTGAATGGGCGAGTTTGAGAAACACCTCTCCTGAAATAGCTGAAGCTATTTTTGAAGTAGCAAAATTCGACGAAAAAATGGCGGAGAAAATTTGGGAAAATGGGAGCGATGAGGTGCTGTCGCTAGCCTTTGAAAAAACCGATAAAGACTCGCTGTTTTGGGGCGAGCAAACCATCGAACGGAAAAACGTCTAGCGAGTCCATCCCCCCGCCGATGGCGGGGGGATACGTGTTATCTATTTCGCCTGGTTAACCGTCTGCGTTAACACTTCAGTAAATTTCTCCCACGGACAGAATCCATTCACGTCAGTCGGGCAACCATTGAGTTGCAGCGTCACTCTCTGCGGTGGCTGTTGCAGACTTAATACCTCCGCATTGCGCAGTTGCTCGCTACTTTGATAAACGTATTCCACTTTCATCAAATCACGATTGGTCCCGGTATCATGCCAGCGCTGGAACATAATTTTCCCGCCGATTGGCGTGCGCTCATACTGGCCAGGCAGTTGATAAGGTTTGAAATCCAGTGCGGTCAGCAATGACGCGATATTCGAGTCATGCCCCACCAGCAAGGTGATTTTCGGCCCTTTGGTTTCGTTTCCGACCAGGGTTTTTTGAATATATTTAATCAACGGAGCCGCAACGTTTCGCGCGACTTGTGGCGAGGTAAACAACGTATCCTGATAGCCATTTTTCAGCTGGGATAAAACCTTCCATTGTTGGTCAGTTTTGATTTGCCCCCACGCCACGTTGTCCATCGGGAAACCTTCGTAATATTGCAACGTAAAGGCATCAACCAGCGAGTTCCCCACTTTAAGCGGGCCGCTGACACCCGGTTCTTCCGTGGCATTCGCGCTGAATTTGTCTTTCTCGGCCGTTAAATCGCACTGCTGTTTTTCTTTACAGCTGGGTGAGTCTTTAAAGCCAACGATCTGTTCAAGAAGCTGATAACTGTCGTCGAGTTTGTAGTGTTCGCGTTGGGTTTCCATCGCTTTCAACGCGGCTTGTTTGAATTCAGGGGAATCATTAGTGATGACCGGATTAAAGGTCGGATCCATGGTGCCCATTTTTTCCTGATGATGGACGGGAATATCACATCCAGGAAACGCGCCAGTGATAAAGAACTGGGCGGTCGCCACGGTACGCTGCAAGCTGTTGGCGTAAGCATAAACGCTTTGCGGCGTTGGGCACTCGCCCGTTTTTACGATGCCCTGCCCGGCCAACCATTCGCGCAGGTAATGCCCCATATACACTTCCAGCACGCCACCTTTAGTGGTGAGTTGGCCGCCGGGCACATCCCATTGCGGCCAGGATTGCGGGGTAGATTGTTCCAGCACGCTGCCGTTATTTGCCAGCGGTGCGCGCAAGTTATGGCGACTCATTAATAAAACTTGTTGCAGCTGATAACCCTGCGGCGTGGTATCGGCTTGCGCCAACGCAGGGGCGAAGTAAGCCATTGCCAGTAAAGCTGCGATCGTTTTTTTATTCATCTCTTCATCCTCAAGATGTTATTGCACAAAAGTGCCGCATTCAGTTTGGCAGAAAAAACCCACCCCGCCCTTTGGGCCGATCGCAAAATAGACAAAGCAGGAAGGAAAACTACTCAATCCCGCTGCCAGGTTTTATAATAAAACTATCTGGCTCTTGATTTGTGCACTTGCCCATGGAGGCTCAATGAAACGCAAAAGTATGCAAGGCAGTGCCTGCCCGGTCGCCCGCTCACTGGATATTATCGGTGACTGGTGGTCGTTACTTATCGTGCGCGACGCTTTAAATGGCCTGACACGTTTTGGTGAGTTTCAAAAGCATCTCGGCATCGCCAAAAACATGCTCACGCAGCGGCTTAAACAGCTCGTGGAGCAGGATATTTTGACCGTGCGTCCGGCGACAGATGGCAGTGCGTGGAATGAATATGTGTTGACGGAAAAGGGGCGCGCGCTGCAAACCGTGCTGGTCGCGCTGGCGCAATGGGGTGGCGATTATTTATATGATAGCGATGAAACTTGCAGTGTGCTGGTTGACGATGAGCTCCATCAACCGCTGCGCAAGTTGATGCTTCAAGCGCAGGATGGCCGGGTGCTTACGCCCGATGAAGTGGTGGCAAAGCAACCTGATATTGTAGTGGATTAAGTAATTGTCGTTTTTGTTGAAGTTGTAGGGTGGATAAGCGCAGCGTCATCCACCGCCCTTCCCCGCGTGAAAACTCTCTGTGCAAAACGCAAAACGAAAAAATTCCACGCAAAATGGTTGCATTATAAAACCATCACATCTATTTTTAATTCAGTTTCATTATGAAACCAAATTCATCTTTCATCGACGAGGCTCCACCATGACCACATCCCCTTCAGTTGCAGTAATTACCGGCGCATCTTCTGGCATTGGCGCGGTTTATGCGGAGCGTTTCGCCGCTCGCGGCTATGATTTATTGTTAGTTGCCCGCCGTGAAGACCGCCTGCGCGATCTGGCCGCGAAGCTAGAGTCGTCATACGGTATTTCAGTGCAAACGCTGCCTGCGGATCTGGCTCGTGATGAAGGGATGCAAATCGTTGAAGACGCATTGCGCACTAATGAACGCGTCAGTGTGCTGGTTAACAATGCGGGCACCGCGCACCTTGCCCCGTTTACCGCAGGCAGTGCTGAATTACATCAGGCAGACATTATGTTGAACATCACTGCGCTGACTCGCCTGAGCCTCGCCGCCCTGAGCCGTTTCCAGGCAAAAAACAGCGGCACGCTGATTAATATTGCGTCAGTCGTTTCCCTTCATGCCATCGCCGGAAGTGCGGTGTACAGCGGCACCAAAGGCTATGTGCTGAATTTCACCCGCGGTTTGCAACAAGAGATTGCCGGTAGCAATATCCGTATTCAGGCAGTGTTGCCTGCGGTAACGGCAACGGAAATCTGGGAAGTCTCAGGGGTGTCCATGGAACATCTGGCACCTGAGTCCATCATGACCACAGAAAACATGGTGGATGCCGCATTAGCCGGGTTAGATCAGGGCGAAGAGGTTACCGTGCCACCGCTGCACGATCTGGCGTTGTGGGAAGCTTATGAGTCAGCAAGACTGGCGATTTTCGATGCATCACGCACCGGCGTTCCTGCCCCGCGTTATCAGAAGTAGTCGCTATACCCACGCCTAAAAAAGCCCCGCAACTTTTCGGGGCTGATATCGGTTCAGGGAATGACGGGGAGAAGCTTAAACCGCGTTAGAACTAGGTATCAGGTTTTCGCTAACGCTGTAATCCATGAGTTGCCAGACCAGCGGTTGGCCCGCGTGATAAGGCATGATGGTGCCTTTCTCAACAGTCACGACCTGAGTCATCGCATTAACTGCCGCGCTCCAGATGCCGCTTTGCTGGCAAAGCGTGCCACTATATTGGGTATAGCCTAATGGTTTTCGGTTCGTCCCCTCCTGAGAACCGTCAACATTGAAGCCAGAGCCATAATGATAAGTCGCACTGTCTATCTTCATTATGTTACTTCCTGGTAATTAATGGATGGTAACCCTGTACAGCGACACAACTATTCGGCAAATTAATACCGTAAGTAAACTATTTTAAGCGCCTGATTTTGTTGGGCGTGATGCCACCATTGCTGTTTTAAGTTCATCAAAACGCCGGGAACCTTCGGTATATCCCCAGGCGGCCACCAGCTCGGCTTTGCTGGGAATATTGGTTGCCTCCCCACCTGCCTGAAGCACCACTTTTACCGCCTGCAATTGTTGGCTCAATGACTGGCGCAACGCCTTTAATTGCACCGGACTCATGGAGCTTGCCTGCAATCCAAAGACCGATTTCCCCTGCACCGCCTGGGCGATGGTCAGGGCGGCGTTTTTTGCCCCTGGCAGGCTCTGCAAACCCAGAGCTGAAAAAACCCCGCTGCTAATCACGCTTTCATCAAAGGGAATGGTGCCATTTTCATGACGGATAATCGCTTTGCTCAACGCGCTTAACACTGCGGGTGCAGTCAGGTCGAGCCGTTGATGGGGCGAAACGCCCAGCGCCTGGCTCACTTTATTGATGTAAGCGGAGGTGTCGTTGTTGTCCTGCGCGGGAGCCCAGCGGGAGATAACTTTGCTGATGGTATCCAGCCCGCGGCGATGATATGAAAGCAGGTTCATCCCCAGTGCGCGAATCCCGTGTTCGGGTGATGAAAATGTGGCAAATCGCCCATCGTTACCGGTTTGCCCCTGCCATTCAAACAGCTCGCTGGCTTCAAGATTGCCGGGGTTGTTATTGCGGATGCCGCGAACATTGCCCGCATCCGCTGCACGTGCCATCAGGCCATGCTCACGGACTTGCTGGGTGGCATTGCGTGGAACCGTGGGCGCACTTTCATTCCACGGTTTACCCGTGCGGCTGTTTTTACGCAGTGACAGACGCTTCATCAGGGCAATTTGCTTTGCGCTCCAGCCCTGGCTTTGGGCGAATTTAACCAGTTGCTCGAGAGTCGGCGTGCTGCTGGTCTGCGCGGGTTTCTGCGTGACTGCGGGGCGAGGCGCTGGCGCAGACAATTTGACCTCCTCCCCCTGCGGTTTTTGTGAAGCCGACAGTGCCTGCTGAAATGAGGGGGTAGTTGCCGGCTGGCTGCTGGCGGTTTTTACCGCTTCGGCGCCGGGCGCTGAAGCTGCGGTCACTGGTTTTGCCACGGCAGACGGTGCGACGTTTTGATTCTGACGGTAATAATACTGGGCGATAACCGACATGAGTTCCTCTCAAAATACGCCGGCGGTATCCATGATGCCGCCGGGAAAGCACAATGCACACTCGTTATGGGGCGGGTTTTATGGGAGCCACCGGCTTCACCACATCCACACCATGAGTGCCAAAGAATTGATACAGCGAATCTGCCGCCGCGTGGGTGAGCACCATTATTTCAATGCGTCGGTTGGCCGCACTTAACGGTTGGTCGGGCTTAAGCAGCATCCGGTCGGCCATGGCATTCACCTGAATCACTTTATCTTTCGCCATACCGCCCTGCTCAAGGGAGATGCGCGCTGCCAGTGCGCGATCGCCGGATAAATTCCAGTTGTTATAGCGAGTTTGATCGCGATACAGCGAAGAGTCCGTGTGCCCGGTAATGATCACTTTGTTATCAATTTTGTTGAACACCGGCGCCAGTTGGGTCAATAAACGCTGGAAGAACGGCGTGAGGATGGCACTGCTACGCTGGAACATTTCCCGTTTCTGATCGTCCTGAATCAGGATGCGTAAGCCCTGCGGAACAATCTCCATCTCGAGGTTCGATTGCGCGTCAAAGGCTTTGGTGATTTCCATAATCACGCGCGCCAGTTCAATCATCTCCTGTTGCGAACGCTTATTCACCTCCTCGAGGGTCTGCGCCGACTGGCTCGCCATATCCAGTTTTTCAAGCTGCTGAGTCAAGTCTTCCATTGCCTGCTCGCCGCCTGGCTTACCGGGCATCACCATGTTCGGGCCGTTCATCGCTTTCCCGCCGGACGAAAGCGGCGACATCACCATGCCATCAAAAATGGATTCGCCCGTCAGTCTTGCCACCACCTCTTTACGCTCTTCTTCGGTCACCGAACTCATGATCCACAACACCATAAACAGCGCCATCATCGCGAGGGTGAAATCGGCAAAGGCGACTTTCCACGCGCCACCGTGGGGCGCGTGATGTTCCCGGCGCGAGGCGCGCTTAATAATGGTGGTATGCGCCTGTTTCTTGCTACGCATCAACCTTCACCAATCAGTTCATTAACCCAACTATCCAGCGTGGCAAAGGTCGGTTTGGTGTCCATCGGCAGCATTTTGCGCCCCGCATCTACCGCCAGTAAGGTCGGTTTTCCGGCAACCTGATTGACCAGCACGGTGCGCACACATTCCAGACCCGCCATCTGCTTTTTGGTCTGCTGTTCCATGGCGTTGGCGAGAGGATCAAGCAAGCAGTAACAGATAAAGACGCCGAGGAAGGTTCCGACCAGTGCCGCCGCCACTTTCACGCCGACAATGGCAATGGAGCCGTCAATGGATTGCATGGTGATGATAATCCCCAGTACGGCGGCGCAGATACCAAAACCCGGCATCGCTTCAGCGGTACGCTGCATCGAACGGGACGGTCGCAGCAATTCCTCTTCCATCGCCCCCAACTCCTGCTCAAGGATCCCTTCGAGCTCATGCTCGTTAATCTTGCCCATCGCCATCAAACGGAAGTTATCGGAAATAAAGGTAATCAGCGCGTGGTCTTCCAGTACCAGCGGATACTTGAGGAATAACTCACTCTTTTCCGGCACTTCGATATGCTCATCGAGCACCTTCAGCCCGCCGTCCTGCACCAGTTCCAGCAGTTCATACAGCAGCATCAGCAACTGGCGTTGATAATCCGCGGTGTAGCTATTTTTTCGCATCGCACTTTTGACCTGGCGCCACATCTCAATCAGCACCGGTTTCGGGTTCGCCAGAACCATCGCCCCGATCCCCGCACCAATAATAATCATCAGCTCGCCCGGCACCCAGAATGCGGCCAGACGTCCGCCTGACTCAATAAAGCCGCCCACTACACAGCCAAAAATGATCAATAGTCCTAGTAATTTTTGCATTGCTGTCTCACTGCGCTATGGCATCTTTAATTTTTTGGGTAATTTTCTTATTCAACTGGCAAATTCTGGCCTCAGTGAGATCCAGCACCAGCGCTATCTCTTTCAGGCTCATTTCATGCTGGTAATAGAGACTGAGAATCAGCTGTTCTCGCTCATCAAGCCCGGCGAGCGCCACGCGCAATGAGTCGCTAATCATTATTTCGTCTTCCAGATTGCGGCTGTTAAAGCTGAAATCTGAATCGGTGGTGAGCAGGTCATCGAGGCTATGCAGCGCACTTGCGCTATCGAGTAATAAATACTCCTGGTAATCTTCGGTGGTGATTTCCAGATGTTGCTTTATCTCCTCGAAATCCACCTCTTTACCCAGCTTGCGGCTCAGTTCTCTGATGGCATCATTGAGTTTGTGCGCTTTCTGGCGCAGCCGACGCGGACGCCAGTCCAGAACACGTAATTCATCGAGGATCGCACCGCGGATCCGCTGTGCCGCAAACGCGCCGAACTGTTCGTCCGGTTTCCCGTAGCGGCGCAGAGAACTCAGCAAACCCATCAGGGCAATTTGCTGCATATCTTCGCTGTCGATTACGCTTTGTGCCTGCCACGACAGTTGCTTAACTACCCGCTTAACCAGAGGGAGATATTGTGAAACGTAACGCGACTCTTCCGCAGGCGTTAGCGTTTCACTGGAGATAAAGGTGCTGCATTCCATTGTGCTTTCCTTCCCGACCGTTACTGCAACAACATTTTGCTGATGATCACATCATTAAAAGGCATCTGGGTTTTGAGCTGCCTGAAGCGTTCCCGATAGGCCGTTAACAGCTCATCATGTAAATCGTTCACGCTTAAGGTGCGTACCAGGGCGTAATCCTTTTCGGTTAACAGAGCCACCGTCGCCCCGCGAATCGCCGGGATCATCATTTCAGTTTGTTTGACGGCGTCTTCGGTGGCGGCAGTTAATGCCAGCTCGAGCAACATATAACGTTCTTTGCCGCCGTCACTTTTCAGGGTAATGATGATGTTGCTGATTTCGACAAACAGCACCTGAGTCTCTTCTTCCGTCGAGGCAAACATCTGTTTGATTTTTTGCCAGGATGAGACCTTTTCCGCGGTTTGAGATTCAGCAGCCTGCGCCGGTTGTGCAAAATGCAGTGTTGCCGCCACTGCCAGCACGGAAGAGAAAATGGCGATGGCCAGAGCCATAGAAAAGGTTTGAATCGTCATAGAGTTAGTCAACTTCTTATACTGTCATCAAGATAGATTTATCATCACGCGTGCGCGTAACGCCTGCGGTATCCGGCTGTTCATTAGCCAGGATCAGATCGCTTTCGCGGCCTGATTGTTGCTGGCGCTGGCCCGGCTGTTGTTGCGGTTCCCGGTTCGACAAGCGCACATCTACCTCGACAAAATGTTGTTCCGTTAACGCCTGGCGCAGCTCATTACTGACCTGCTGCAGCGCACGGTAAACGTCACTTTGCCCGGCATTGATCTGCACGTGGATTTTCCCGGCTTCAATCTGCACCGCAATCTCAATACGCCCCATATCAGGCGGATCAAGGCGGATGGTGGCGTGTTGAATCTGGTTATTGATTTGCAAGTTCAGACGCTCGCCGAGGGCATGTTGCAGCTGGGTGGATAGCGCCTGCCCGGTGGCGTCAGCACGCATCGGTGCGTTCACCTGTGCGTGCGGTTGCCCGGCGGAAATCACCGGAGCATTAGCGCCCGGTGCTGCATGCAATGCCGCCAGACGCAGGTTTTCAGCACCCGCCGTTGTGAGAGTCGTTTTCGGTATCACGACATCCACCGTCTCCACTACTGCCGGGCGAACCGGTCGGTTTTCAGCGACAGCGGCGAGGTTAACAGGCGGTAATTCCGCTGCCGCGCCTGCGGTTTTCTCCGTCTGCAATGGCAGGTTCTGTGCCCGCATGGCCGGCATATCTGGCGCGGTAGTCAGCTCAGTCGCCGTCATCAGCATCGGTACGTCACGGTTAACCAGAGTTGCTAAAAACTGTTGTGCCAGTTGCTCAACCTGCTCATCGGGCATGTCGGTTAACAGCGCTTCAAACGTACTCTCGTCTTCCGTGAGTAACGTTTCATCGTCGGGCAGCAACGGTGCCGAACCGGTAGCTAACAGCAGCTGTTCAAAAAGCATCTCGCCGGGAGTCGAATTCTGCGTCCCATCAATGTCCAGCAGTGTCGGTGTCGCCGCAGACACCTGCGCGTGCGGTTGCTCCGGATGGAATAAGCCGCCCGAGTCTGCTGCCGCATACGTAAGAAAATCACTCATTGACGGCCAGTCCCTCTTCCGACTCACTCTCCATAAACTGAGCGTAAGAGAGCGCCCCTTCACGCTGGTTGCGCTGTTGGGCCATCTCCTGGCTCAGTTCATCGCGTTTCTGGCGCACGAGGCTGTGCACCTGGCGATGGACATGCTGGAGTTGCTTTAGCGCTTCACGTTTTTGCGGCGTGATTTCACGACCGTGCATACTGATAAGCATCGCCGCGATATCGCTATCCAGTTGATGGATTTTGTCCCAGTCCTGGCGCTTACCCGCCGCGGCGAGCGCTCGCGTCTGCCAGTCGATTAACTGCAAATCATCCATGGCGTTTACCCATTTCGTCCCAGCCTTCACGCAGTTCCGTGAGGATGGTTTCCACTTCTTCGAGAGAGGCAACGGACAAATTATTGCTGCCGTCGTACAGGCGGTAGACGCAGTAGTCGTATAAATTGGCGAGGTTTTTTGCCAGCTCGCCGCCTTTCTCGTAGTCCAGCGCGCTGGTCAACGCATTGAGGATATCGATGCATTTATTGATGCTCTGGGCTTTACGATCGTAACGTTTGGCTTCGATATGGCTTTTGGCGCGCACCAGCTCATCGGTTAAACCGTTGAACAGCATAAGCACCAGTTGGTGCGGGGTCGCTGCAGCCACCTGTGCCGCCATATCAGCCTGGTAATATTCGCCGAACCCTTCTTCGTTGTTTCCGTACATTTCCGTCTCTTCCTTAGACTAAGCCAAACATGCTGGCGGTGTTGTTCATCTGCTGTAATACGCTCTGCATGCGGGTGAACTGCTGCAAATAGCGGTTGTAAGCGGTGTCATAACGGGTGCTGATTTTGTCGCTGCGATCGCTTAATTCCGTTTCACGACGGCGATTGGTCTCTTCGCGGCTTTTGATGTCGCCGTTGGAAATGCTCAGTAATCTGTCGAGGGATTTGTCCATTTTTTTCAGTAAGCCACCGTTGCCGTTAAACAGTGCATTCAGTTTGCCGGGATCGTCAGTGAGCTTTTCTTTCAGCTTGTCGCTATCGAGCGTGAGCTTGCCGTCTTTATCAGCAGACAGGCCAAACTGGGTGATATCGAGTCCATCAATTGAGGTGCGCAGCATTTCGTTTAATTCGCGGCGCAAACTGCTGATACTGGCATCTCCGGCAAAGGCACCACGATCGGTACTGCTGGAGCCTGAAGACGTGAGGGAACCAAGTGAAGTGATTAACTTGTTGTAAGCACTAACAAATGAATTCACCTGCGCCTGAGTTTCAGTTGTGTCGACGCCTACGTTAATACGCAGTAACGCATCGCCAGTTTTATGCGTCTGGTTCAACTCGAGGGTGACGCCGTCGATTAAGTTGGTCAGCGTATTGGTGCTATTGGTAATCTTCATCCCGGTTGCCTGGTCGCCGAGATAAACAATCGAGTCCTGGGCTTTTGAAATGGTACTAATTTTGTCGCCCTTCATTGCATCGGGCACGTCTCCACTTAGCGTAATAGCATTTTCCTCACCGCTTTTATCGCTGCTGAGCATTAAGCGCACTTCGCCACCGGTACGCACCAGCGAGGCGGTTACACCCGGATTGCCCTCCATACCGTTAATCGCTTTTGCCAGCCCCGCCAGGCTATCAACCCCGTCCATCTCAATCGCAATCGATTTACCATTGACTTCAATCTTCATGCTGCCGGTTGCATTTTTGACGTCATCATCTTTCAGGCCGTCATAAGCGACCTGGTGGGAAGAGGCCAGTTGCTCGATAAACAGGTTATAGGTGCCTTTGCGCGCATCGGAGGTAGTGGTCGCTTTAGCCATATTCTCAACGCTCATGCTGGCGCTGGTTTTCAGCATCCCGCTGCTGCTTTTATTCAGATTAGTGAGCGTGGTGCGGAAATCTGTCAGGTTGCTTTTCAGAGCTTTCAGGGCATTTTGCTGCGCGGTTAAACGGGCTTTTTGCGTTTTAAGCTGGCTTTGCAGCGTCTGCACGTCAAAGCCTGCAAGCTGTGTGGCCATTGACTGCGGGTCAATACTGCTGAAATCGGTCATGCTTCCTCCCTGGCATAGTGCTATGTCCTGAAGTTATTTATAGCAATAGTTATGCCAACTTTAATTTTGATTTAATTCAATGAGTTAAATTGAGATGGGAAGTTCTTCTTCCGCATTAGCGGAAGTGGTCACAGGTCGGATAAGCGCAGCGTCATCCGACACCACTGGCGAAAATGGTGGATGACGCTAACGCTTATCCACCCTACAACTAAAACACCGCCGAAGCGGTGTTTGATATCAGGAGGGATTAGCCCAGCAGGGACATCACCATTCCGGACATGCTGTTGGCTTGTTTCAGCATCGACATACTGGTTTGTGCCAGCATCTGGTTGCGGGTCATATTGGTGGCTTCGGTGGCGAAGTCCGCATCACGAATATTGCCCAATGCCAGAGTCGTGGTGTCTTTCATATTTGCAAGGTTTGCGGAAGTATGACCAAGACGGTTGATGTTAGCGCCCAGGCTGGAACGAATAGAACCAACAGCCTCTAAAGCACCATTGATGACACTGATAGGATCTTTATCTCCAGCCGCGAATGGAGTCGCCGCAAATGCTCCAGGGTTTACTTCGCCAGTATTACCATTAGTTCTGTCTACAAAATCCTTTGTCAGATCAATGCCGCTAATACCCGTACCATCTGCACCGAAACCAAACGCAGCCTTTAGAGCCCCCATCAAATCGCCATCAGCTACAGCGCCAGCGCCAGCGCCAGCGCCAGCTCCAGCTCCAGCACCAGCACCATCTTCATCACCATCTTCATCACCTTCTTCCACATAAGCGGTCGCGGAAAATGCCGCTTTCTGAGCACCACTAAGATTCAGTGTCAGTTTTTCACTAGCGTCTGCACCAATCTGGAAAGTTAAAGGCCCACCCAGTTTGCCGTCCGCCACGACACCTGCGTCATTTTTAAAAATTAACTCATCGCCGCCAAAGCGAGTGTTAGTCAGGATGTTTTTGAGTTCTGCATTAAGTTCTTTGACTTCAGCCTGTAATGCTGTGCGGTCTTTATCACTGTTGGTATCGTTCGATGCCTGCGTCGCCAAATCCTTCATACGATAAAGAATATTGGTCACTTCTTCGAATGCGCCTTCTGCGGTTTGCAGCATCGCAGTCGCGTCGGAAACGTTACGCTGGGCAACGCCCATACCGTTAACCTGGCCCTGAAGACGGGTGGCAATTTGCAGGCCAGCCGCATCATCAGCCGCAGAGTTAATGCGTTTACCGGTGCCCAGACGCTCCATCGCTGTCGACAGGATGCCGTTAGATTTGTTCAGAGCGTTGGTGGAAGACATTGCCGCGCCGCTGGTGAAAATTGAAAGTGCCATTTGTTCTCTCCTTGAGGATTATGCTTTTAGGCAGTGCTGCCTGTGTACTTAGAGAAAACGACACGCTTGATGAAGAAATTAAACGCCGAATGAAAAAAATATTCATTTGGGAACAATTCTTTTTTAGCCGATTAAAAAACCAGCTATTGGAAAGTTTAATTTCCAGAAAGATTAAGATTGTTAATCAATGGGCATTAGAAATAACAAAGCGACACATTATTATGCGAACTTAAATCCCCAACCCTATAAATATTGTACAAAATAAGACATAAGCAATCACATCAATTAACAGGCTGATCCACCTCAGAGAAATTCAGATATCTATATGTATTTTATGGTTTTTTTAATTTAATGCATATTTCAACCGCATCCAATATAATAACCAAATAAAAATAAACTCACTCTCAACAAGTGAAAATTAACACCACGTATAAAATTAAACACATCCGTTACTTTCGCCCTATACAACCCCGGCTAAGAACAGTGGCATCTGTTTTTTCCCAGATCTTTGTTATTGATTTAACACACCTTAAATTTGAATCTTATGAACAAACCGCGTTGTTCTGTTAATAACTGGTTGCCGGATAAGGCATCCGGCGCCATTGTCCATCGCCAGACGGGGGAAGTTCGTCGGCTCGGTGAATACCAACTTAAGCTGCTGGAATGTCTTATTGAACATGCCGGGCAAACATTATCGCGTAATGAGCTGACAAGCCTTGTGTGGGAACGCCGGGTCATTGGCGACAATAGCCTGTCGAATGCTATCCATGCCTTGCGTACAGCGCTTGAAGATGACGGTAAGCTACAGCGGGTTATCAAAACCATTCCCAAAAAAGGCTACCTGCTTGATGTGGAATTTTGTCAGCCGGTTGAGCCTGAAGAAGATATTGCGCCACTGTCTGTTGCCGCCGTACCACCCGTCATGACAGCCCCGGTGCCGGTAGAAGTGCCTGAATCACTGGCGGCTAAGACAGTGACCGCCGAACACAGCCACGCTCCCCAAAGCGAACGGCGTAAATTCTCTACCTTTTTCTGGCCGCTTGTATCCACGTTTCTACTGACGTGCCTGATCCTGTTTTCAGGTTGGTTTTTCATGTTCCATGCCACTTTCGATGAGATGCAGGCTCAGGAACAGGTGAAAAATCAGTACAGCAATATCCGTATCTTCCGTATTGCGGCGGCAGTGGATGAAATGAACGATGAAGACATCATTAAATTCAAGTCTATCTTGAGGACGATAAATCAACAGCTTATCGCTAATGATGCCTGGATGACGGTCTATTACCGAACCGATGAACAGGTGCTGAATTACACCTTTTCCATTGAAACCAGCTGTGCCAGTGAGCAACTGGCGATGACGCTTTATCACTGGCGGATTGATAACCAGAAACTCACTAAAACCATCAATGATGAGACTGAGAGAAAATTAAATGAACTGGCTCCGTGTAAGAAATCTTAATATTTGCCTTGCCGCCATTTTGATTATTTTTCTCGGCGTCATGCAATTGCATACCCATTCAGCGAATGCCAAAAGTGGCCCGATTAAGGGCAGAATGGAGATGGGCTTTTACGATTTAATGTCCGATCAGCGCGAGGTTTATAATGTGCAGATTATGGATATGGATGAAGCATTGCTGTTCACCCTCACGCGTGCAGATGATCCGTTGTTTGCGCTGCGAGGCAAGCTTGAAGAGACGCGGCATAAGCACGGGCGGGTGTTTTACGATTATGTTCCCATCCGATATAGCAACCCGGAAAACTACAAACTGGTGTTCAGTTTTATCGATTTCTTACGCCACAATAATGTCTGGGTCTACCCAATGACCGTGAATAAAAAACCGTTGGTCATCGGGCAAAGCGGGATGATGTTTTTATTTCCCCTGAGTTCTTAACGCAGCAGGTTACTCACCGTACCGGGCTGCAAATTTGCCTGCGCTCCCAGCGCGCGAGCGGTCGCGGCATAATCCTGATGGCTGGTTTGTAGATGCAAACGCAGTGCCTGGGCATGTTCCAGTGCCTGCCGGGGCTGGTACTGCGTTGCCATTTCATTGATGCGCCGACGGACATTATCCTGGTGGCTGTATAGCTTGCCGCGTTGCTGGGTGAGTTGCTCCAGTGCCTGCTGCACCTCGCCCTGAAATTCACGCATCGCCCCCGGTTGCTGCGCAAGTTGACTCAGCGAGTCAGTCACCGCCGGTTCCGGGCGCGCTATCAGAGCGGTAAATTCGTTAGCGGAAAAACGCTTTCCTTCCCCACGCACACTGAGCTGGCTGCTAATTTGCGGCCAGTGTGTCTCATCAACACGAAACACCAGCGACTGCTGTTTATCGAGGGTGGCGTGAACCCCAAAACGGCCTAATCCCTGATTCAGGCGCATCACGTCCTGGCGAGGCGTGGCACCCGCTTCCAGCGATACCGCCACCATTTCACGCCGCTGCCCGGCAAGAGAAAAAATCAGCGTTTCGCTTTCATCGTTTTGTAATAAACGCTGTGCCGCAGGCAGGGTGAAATGAACCTGTGCGGTCTGTTCAGGGTTGACCGCCAGATGCCGGTCGACGGTACCCGCACTTAACTGCGGACGATCGTTTAGCAGAGTGGTCAGCGTCCGGGCGGCTTCCTGCGAAAGCTCACCGCGCCGTGAACCGTGGCTTGCGGCATAACGCAGTTGCAGAAGCTGGCTTTCTACCTGGGATAAATAGTTATCGGCCTGTTGAACAGCGGTCAGTTGCTGATTGAGCTGCACGTTATAGCGCAGCGGGCGGGTGGAAATCAGCGGCGATTCAGGGAAACGGTTGTCGCCCTGGCGAATGCGCGGCGCTTCCGGCTGGCGCACCGCTTGCGTGTTCTTCACTCCCCCGCTATTCAGGGGAGTGGCTAAAGGAAGTCCTGACTGGTTTAATCCAACCTGCATAATGATTACATCTGATTAAAGAGAGAGAGTTGGCTTATCATCATGAACGATTTGTTCGATGCCTGAACCGCCTGCGTATAGAGCTGGATATTGACGTAACTGGTGGCGGCGTCCACGGCCGAAAGCTCCTGAATAACCTGGTCGTGGGAAATTTTAATGTCCGCGTGGGCTTCGCTAATTAACGATAACCGGTTTTGTTTGCCACCCAGTTCGGTATACACCGAGGCGATTTTGTCGCTGGAACTTTTCACTTCGCCCAGCAGTTGCTTAAGGTCGTCACGATAATCCCCGCCCGGGGTCGCCATCTTGTCGCTGACGCTTTTCAGCAAGTTCAGCATACTGAGATCGTCATTACCGCCGGAAAAGGCCTGGCTGATATTGGTGTTTTCCGCAATCTCGATACCGTTCGCCACGGTCGTTGAGCGGCTCGCATCGTTACCGGCATAGCGGTAAGTCCCGGTGTTTTCGTCAAAGGTCACCGGCTGCGTATTGGTTTTGGTACCGGCAAAAATATAGTGACCGTCTTCATTTTTGGCATTCATCGACGACACCAGCGATTCCAGCATCTGGGAGATTTCCGCTGAAAATCCTGCCATATCTTTTTCACTGTGCGTGTCGTTGCTGGCGGCCAGAAGTTTGTCGCTCAGCGCCAGCAATTGATCGCTCATCGCCGTGACGTGAGATTCCTGAATCGACAGGTTGCCCGACAGACGCGTAATGTTGCTTTGATACTGATCGATGGCGGACTGCTCACGGTTTAGCTGCACCAGACGGCTGCTGGCAACCGGGTCATCAGAAGGAACATTGACCCGTTTTTGCGTCGCCATTTGTTCCATCAGTTTGCTCAGCCGACTGCCGTTTTGGTTCATCTGGTGGAGCATCGCAGAAGAGTGATAAAGGCTACTGATACGCATGATAAATTCCTTTTTCCGTTATCAGAAGAGAGTCAGCAGGTCGCTGAAAATCTGGTTGCCGGTGGCGATAACTTTCAGGTTGGACTGATACGCCTGCATATAAACCTGGAGATTCATCGCCTCTTCGTCCTGGTTCACGGCACTCATGTTGTCGCGCTGGGTTTGTGCTTCATAGCGCACCGCTTCCGCGGCATCCAGCTCGGTTTTGTTCTGGCGACTGGCGATCCCGATGGTGCTGATAATCGCCGCTGCCGCCTCATTCACGCTCATATTGCCCATCGCGCCAATAGCCAGATCTTTGTTTTTAAGCGCGATAAGCGCTTTCAGGTTGTTACCGTTTCCGCTTTCATCGGCTTTATCCGACAGCGCCAGTTCGTCGGCTTTCAAATCGGTGACCTGTAGCATGCCTTTGCCGCTGGTAAGATCGAAAACAAACATCGGTTTACCCGGCTGGCCGTTTAGATCAAAACCGTTTGCCAGTTGCGCATTGAACTCTTTTGCAAACTGCCCGGCCATGTCCCGCACCGTGCTTTGCATGGTTTTCAGAGTGCCTTGCTCATAATCATTCAACGCGCCCATCTGCCCGCCAGTCGCTGACGACACGCCAAACGTGGTGTTGTTGAAGACCAGCGAAATATCCTGCTCACCTTGCTGATTTATCGAGGATTTTAGCTGCCCGTAATGGCGACCACTGACCAACGGTTGCCCATCACTCAGGGAGACGTTATAGCGCCCGGAAGCATCTTCCGACACCTTGACGCTCACCATGCTGCTGAGCTGTTTGACCAGTTCATCACGCTGGTCACGCAGCACGCTGGCGTTGCCACCGGTCGCTTCCTGATCGGCGATTTGTTGGTTGTAGGTGGCGATATTGCTGCTGATAACATTGACGTTACTGACCAGTGCGTCACGCTGGGTGTTAATTGACACTTTCTGGCTGCTGATAAAACTGTCGACGTTGTTAAAACGCGTCGCCATCGACTGCCCTTCGTTGAGCAACTGCTGGCGTAGTGCCGGTGAATCTGGCTGGGTCGTCAGGGCATTCAGTGCGGCAAAGAATTTATCCAGACCGCCCCCCAGACTGGTGCTGTCAGTGCCGACCACGCTTTCCAGCGCACCGAGGTATTTTTGCCCGGCAGAGTAGTATTCCGCCCGCGTATTGCTGTGCCAGACCTGATTGACCAGGTACTGATCCGAGACCCGGCGGATACTGTCCACGCGCACGCCATTGCCCGCAGAAAAACTATCGCCATTGGTGCCAATCGCGCTCTGAATAATTCCCTGGCGGCTGTAACCGGGCGTCAAATAGTTGGCCACGTTCATCGACGTGGTACTCATGCCCTGTCGCGCGGCCTGCGCACCGGAAAAAGCGATATTGATAATATTCATGATAATCCTTGCACTTAGCGCGTCATGGGAGTTTTGGCCCAGCTTCTTTATCAGCTAAAGCGACACTCTGCCCGGTTAACTTAAGGGCGCTTTCCATGCCCTCAACCTGTGGCCCGAGTTGCCTGACGATTAACGATGCAATTCCGCTGCTACGCTGGGAAGCCAGCATCGATGCCAGCTTGTCGTCGTAAAAATCGCGCATCATATTTTCCTGCTTGCTGGAAAAGGGATTATCGCCATCGGATAAAGCATCTGCCGCCTTGCGCATCTGCTGCAACATCGAGCGCAAAAACAGCCCTTCGAACTGCTCCGCCGCCTGCTCAAGGTTTTGCGCTTTTTGGGTCCCGGTAAAATCACCCGGAATGGTGTGGGTTCGTGTGCTCAGAGAATTAATCATCTTGTTTCCTTAAATCACCACCAGTTCAGCATCCATTGCACCGGCTTCGCTCAGCGCCTGTAAAATCGCCATCGTGTCATCCGGAGACGCACCGAGACTGTTCAGCGTGTTGACGATATTTCTCAGGCTGGTTCCCGCCGGCACCATCACCATCTGCCCGCGCTCGCGGTTAACGCTAATATTCGAATTCGGAGTCACGGTGGTGGTTCCCTGGCCGAAGGGTGCCGGCTGACTGACCTGCGGCGTCTCCTGAATGCTGACCGTCAGATTGCCGTGGGACACCGCTGCGGCACGCACCACCACACCATCGCCAATCACAATCGTGCCGGTTCGCGCATTAAACACCACGCGTGGCTGCTGTTTACCGCTGACGATTTGCAGATCTTCGAGGCTCGACATAAACGCGACGCGAGCCCCCGGCTGCTCCGGCGCGCGCACCATCACATTGGTGGCACTTTGCGCGGTGGCAATCGAGCCAAAAGCCTGATTAATCGCCAGCGCCACATTATTGGCGGTTTTAAAACTTGGCCGCTTCAGGTTAAGTACCACCTGGCTGTTGGCCTGAAAATCGGTTGGGATTTCCCGCTCGACGCTCGCCCCATTTGGCACGCGCCCAACGGTTGGTGTATTCATGGTAATGCTCGAGCCGCTGTCACCTTCGGCTTTAAAGCCGCCGACCACCACATTCCCCTGCGCCAGAGCGTAGACTTCGCCGTCGGCACCCCGCAGTTGGGTCAGCAGTAATGTGCCGCCGCGCAGGCTTTTGGCATCACCAATGGAAGAGACCGTAATATCGATGGATTGCCCGCGGGCATACATCGGTGGCAGCGTGGCGCTGATCGCCACTGCCGCCACGTTTTTCACCTTCGGATCGATTTTGGCGGGCATCTGCACACCAAACTGGCGCAGCATGTTAGTGACCGACTGGCTGGTGAATTTGACCTGGTTTTTATCCCCGGTCCCGTCCAGCCCGACGACCAGGCTGTAACCCACCAGCTGGTTGCCACGCACCCCCTGAATATCAACAATATTTCCTAACCGTTCCGCCCGAGCCTGGCCGATAACCACCAGCAGGAGCAACAAACCTGACATCAGGTTCCGCATGGTTTTCTCCTGCTTAAATTGGGAACAATGGATGGTTAAAGAAGCGCGTCAGCCAGCCTGCCGCATTTGCATCGCTCAGCGCGCCACGTCCGGCGTAAGAGATACGGGCGTTTGCAATGCGCTGGGAAGAGACGGTGTTGGACTGCGAAACATCTTCCGGCCTGACCAGGCCTGAGACGCGCATATACTCGTCGCCCTGGTTTAAGGTCAGCCATTTTTCACCGCGCACTTCCATCACGCCGTTAGGCAGGACTTTATGTACCGCCACCGTAATCGCCCCGCGCAGCATATTTTGCTGTGCAGAATTCGCCGCCCCTTTGAAGTTACGATCGCCGCTGATGGAAGCACTGGCTTTATCCAGCGTTTTGCCGAAAACTTCCGGCACGCCGATGGTGACGTCGTTTTCTTTACCGAAGTTGGTAGTGGCCTGCTTGCTGGACTGCGTGGATTCGTCCAGGTTGACGGTCAGAATGTCCCCTACGCGATAGGCACGGCGATCCTGCACCAGCGACCAGCTATAGCCACTGTTGTACAGGCCTCCGCCGGACACAACCGGCGTCGCCGCCGCCATCTCTTCAGGTGGCGCGTAAGCCGCATCATCTTTTTTGACAAACAGCGCCTGGCTTTCACACCCGGTCAACGCCAGGGCCAGCAGCCCGGTGAGTATTTTCTTTTTCATATCCATTTACTTCTCAAGCGCAATCCCTGCGTTTTATAGCGTTTGCGTGATGAACTTCAGCATGTCATCAGCAGCGGAAACCATTTTGGCGTTCATCTCGTAGGCACGCTGGACGGTTATCATATCGACCATCTCTTCCACCACCTGCACATTGGAACCTTCAAGTGTCCCCTGTTCGAGCTGACCTAGCGCTTCTTCACCGGGAACGCCTTCAACCGGAGCGCCGCTAGCGGCGGTTTCGCGATACAGGTTGCCGCCGATGGCAGACAGACCGGCGGGATTGACGAAGTTCACCAGGGTAATTTGCCCCAGTTCCACCGGGTCAACTTCGTCCGCCACCAGCACGGAAACGGTGCCGTCTTTGGCAATGTTGACCTCTTTGGTATTCACCGGCAGTTCGATTTGCGGGATCAGCGCCTGCCCCTGCGCGGTGGTGACTACCCCTTCGCTGTTCACCTGCAAATTGCCTGAGCGGGTATAACCGACGGTGCCATCGGGCATTTCAATCTGGAAAAAGCCCTGCCCGGCAATCGCCACATCCATTTTCTGGTTGGTGACCTGCATGCTGCCCACGGTAAAGGCTTTTTGCGTGCCGACCACTTTGACGCCGCTTCCATATTGCATGCCGCCTGGTGTGGCGGTGTTTTCATTCGCCTGCACGCCAGGGGCGCGCATGTTCTGATAGAACAGGTCTTCAAACACTACACGGTCACGTTTAAAACCGGTGGTATTCACGTTGGCGAGGTTATTGGAGACCGCATTCATTTTGGCGTCCTGCGCCGCAAGACCGGTTTTACTGATCCATAATGCTGGATTCATGCTTTATTCCCTTAATAGTCAAATCAGGTATTGCGGATCACGCGATTACCGGCCTGAGCCAGGTCTTCTGCCACTTTCATCATTTTGACCTGCGCCTCAAAACTGCGGTTGAGAGACATATTGGAGATCATTTCGCTGATGGCAGAAACGTTGCTACTTTCCAGATGTTTACTGGCCAGCGTCACTGCTTCGCTGCGCGGTTCGGTGCGGTTATTACTGACCAGAAAACCGTTTTGATCTTTGTTTAGCTGGCTGGTTGCGACATCCACAAGCTTGATGCGATCGACATCCATCAGCGCGTTGAAATCACCGTCCTGTGGAACGATGGAAATCGTGCCATCGCTGGCGATAGAGACCTGTGAAAACGGCGGCAGCACAATCGGCCCGCCCTCACCGATCACCGGTTGGCCGTTAATCGTCAGGTCACCGTCCTGGCTGACATTAATATGCCCGTTGCGGGTGAAGACCTCTTTGCCGCCCATTTGCAGCGTAATCAGCCCATTACCAATGATGCCCACATCCAGATCGCGCCCGGTTTCTTCCAGCGAACCCGAGGCCATATTCACGCCGCCACTGGCGTTTTGCACCATGTAACGGGAGTCGTAGCCACTGCCGGAGACCTTCGTCGACATCGCTTTATCCAGATCGCCACGAAAGCCGCTGGTATTGACGTTGGAGAGGTTATTGGCGTGAACCTGTTGTTGCTGCAAACTGCGGCTAGCCCCACTCATCGCGGTATAAATTAAGTGGTCCATTACACAGCCTGCATCAACGCGTTCATCATGTTGTCGTTGGTGCTAATCACTTTGGTGTTAGCCTGGTAGTTACGCTGAGCGCTCATCAAGCCAACCAGTTCAGAGGTTAAATCGACGTTGGATTCTTCCAGCGCGTTGGATTTGATATAGCCCAGCAAACCACTGCCCGGAGCGCCAATCAGTGGGGCGCCGGAGGTTCCCGTTTGTGCCCAGGTGGTGCCATCTTGTGATTGCAGGCCGTTAGGGTTGGCGAAGTTGGCGATGATCAACTGCCCTTGTAACATGCGCTCCCCGTTGGAGAAGGTCGCATAGACATTGCCTTTTTCATCGACCTGCTGACCGGTACGCTCACCCGAGGCATAGCCGTCGCCCTGGTTGCGGCTGACGGAGAAGTCGGAGCCATACTGCGTGGTACCGGCGTAGTTCAGTTTGATAGCAATCGCATCCGCACCGGTCGGGGTAAATGCCAGATCCGTGGAGGTGGTTCCGTTGGCAAAGTTCGCCATATTGCCATTGGTACCGAAGTTGATGTCATTCTGACCAATGCTGCTGCCGTCCATGTAGTAGTGGACCTTCCACTGGTTATCAACCGTGTCACTCTTAACAAAATATTGGGTTAGCGTGTGCTCGCGCCCAAGGGAATCAAACACCTGGGTGGTGTAGGTGTTGTTATAAGAAGTATCGTCGGTCGGGTCGAAGGTTTTACCTGGCGCTTTTGCATTGGCATCAAAGTTGGCAGTAAAGCCGACACCTGAGGTCGCTTTGGCAGGAATAGACCCGCTCTTAATGCTCAGATTGCTCACCGTACCGACCTGCAAATTACCGTTGGCATCGACCGGATAACCTTGCATGTTCATGCCGAGGTTATTCACCAGGTTGCCGTCTTTATCGGTGCCGAAATACCCTGCGCGGGTGTAGGAGGTGGTGCCTGATGTGTCGCGTACCACAAAGAAGCCGTTGCCTGAGATAGCCAAATCCAGCGAGTTGCTGGAGCTAATAATATTGCCGCCGCGCGTAATACTTTGTGTGACTCCGGTAACGCCCACGCCCAGCGGCTGTGATTGCGCATACAGAGCAGCGAACTCCGCACGACCGGATTTGTATCCTACGGTTCCGGTATTGGCGATATTGTTACTGATAGCGCCCAACTGCTGGCTTATCGCGTTAAGACCTGAGGTTGCAATACTAAAACTCATGATTTCATCCTGATGACAAAAGTTGTTACGTCCGGCGAGCGCCGGAAGCCTGTCCGCCAAACTGACTGATGCTGCTGTACGGGACTTCTCCCAGTCCGGCAATTTTCAGCATCGTGACACCGCCTTTTAGCGGGATACGCACATTGCTCACGGTGCCACCAATCTCCAGCGGAATGGATTGTTCGCCGCTATCGGTCACCGCGCTCAGGGTGTATTTCCCCTCAGGCAAGCCCATTTTTTTCGCATCCAGCGTAAAGTCCACCAGCCCCGCCTGTTGGCGGCCGAGCTCAATCTTGTGTTCATTGCCGATGGCGTCTTTGACATGCACGGTGACTGATGAAGCCGGGTGCTCAAGCGTCAGACGGCCATTGAGTACCGAGTCACCTTGCAACTCCACGCGGTCGGCCTGCACCATCACGTTCTGCCCGACCAGGTTGGCCGTGGTCAGCGTCTGCAAGTTATCCATCATGATGCTGCTGTTCTGCATCAGGCTTGCGACCTTTTCCATCGACTGGACCTGGGAGAGCTGCGCCAGCTGGCCGACGTATTCCGTCCCATCGGTCGGGTTCAGCGGATCCTGGTTTTGCACCTGCGCCACCAGCAGTTTCAGGAACATATCGTTCATCCCTGACGCAGATTGCCCATTAGCGGAAACTGAACTTCCGCTGCTGTTCTGGGTGTAATTAGCCCTATCCGTGACGTTCATGAATTACACCTCGCCCAGGCGCAGCAAGCTTTGCTGCATGCTTTTGACACTGCTGAGAACCTCAGCGCTGGTTTCAAACCCGCGAGACGCAGACATCATGTCAGCCATCTCTTCCACGACATTAATGTCCGGGTAATAGACATAGCCCTGGTTGTTGGCCATCGGGTGATTAGGTTCATAACGTGAAACCGCCTGACCGGTTTCCACCACGTCCATAATCTGCACGCGGGCACCGGCAAAGGCGTTATTCCCGGCAAGCTGGCTGTTCTGGTAAACCGAAGCAAAGACCGGACGGCGCGCTTTATACACCGTGTCTTCACTGGCCGATGGAGCATCGGCGTTGGCCATGTTACTGGCGATGGTGTTCAGCCTGACGGTTTGCGCCGTCATAGCTGAACTGGAGATGCGATAAATGTCCGTAAAAGCCATACTTTCTTCCTGAACGAATTATTTGCCTTCGATGGCAGCCCGTAATCCCGAAAATTTCATTTTCAGAAACGTCAGGCTCATTTGGTAATCCATGCTGTTTTTCGCGAATGCAGCTTGTTCCACATCCAGCGCCACCGTATTCCCGTCCGCAGAGGGTTGATACGGCAGGCGATATTTCACTTCGGGCCCGCTTTCTGGAAACAACAACTGCTTTGAACGTTGCATCTGAGCGGCAAAATCAATATCTTTAGCCTTGAAATTAGGGGTATCCACGTTGGCGAGATTGGTGGATAACAGCTCGGCCCTGGTCAGTCGGAGCTGCAATGCCTGTGGATGTACGCCTAATGCCTTGTCAAAACTAATACTCACTGTCACTCCTTACCGTCTTACGTCCTCTCTGGCACTCCTGGCACAGATCGCTCTTAGCGGGATCCTGCGATCAACCACACTTGCGAACAACCATACATAAAGCAACTTTCATGCCAGGTTTATAACGATATGATTTTAAAAAGCATTACGCCTTCTGTTACGCCAATGCGGAAGAACCTCTTCCGCCTCGCTTTCGTCGGGTTAAGCCTGGTTTGTGCGCCGGTAAAAAGTGCGCCATCCGACGCCCAAAGCCAGGTAGAAAACATCGTCAGAAAAAGTGCTCAGAGCGAAATTAAACAGCTGGCGCAGACTCAGGGATGGGGTAAGTACGACGTCCAGTTAGAAACGGTGATCCCGCAGGAAGCTTCCGCGCTGGCGGCATGTCAAAAACCGCTGGTTGTTTCGCCCGTCAGTAAACGCCTGCTTTATCGTCTGCGTTATGAAGTGAAGTGCCCGGCAGCACAAGACTGGACGCTGACCGTTGCCGTCAAAACCGCCGTTAATGTGCCCGTGTTAGTCGCGGCGCAGACTCTCGAACGCGGGCAAGTGATTGCGGCTGCGGATGTGGTGATGCGCGTGCAGGATATTGCCCCGCTTAACGGCCAGTTTTTTAACACGCCAGAAGAGGTACTGGGTCAAACGGTGAAGCGACGCATTTCAGCCTCCCAGGTGGTGAACGTCGCGCAGCTTGAGCAGCCGGTGATGGTCGAGCGTGGACAGAGCGTGTTGATGGTGGCCCGTCATCAGGGAATTGAAGCCAGCACCACCGGTGAAGCCATGAAACAGGGGCGAAAAGGCGATGTGATTCGGGTGCGTAACATCAGCAGCCAGCGCACGGTGGATGCCATCGTCGTTTCACCAGGTGTGGTGCAAATCCTTACCGTTCCCGGAAAATGAAATTTTTATTCCAGGATTAAAGTTTTTGCGGATTGACGTCGCTTTACAGTGACAGAAGAAGATGGATACCGACGAATTCTGGTTTACCTCAGGAGAGAACATGAAAATTAACCCACACCACTACCCGCAAATCCAGCCGACGCTGAACAGCCAGGCCACTAAAGAGCTGGGTGAAACGCAATCTTCTGCGCCGTTACGCAGTGCGCCGGTCGCGGCTGTCGATCCGGTGCTGGGCGATGCACAGAAAGCGCTGCAAAGCCTGCCGGAAGTCGACATGGCGCGCGTGGCGGAAATGAAGCAGGCCATCAGCAACGGTCAGCTGCATGTCAATCTTGATGATCTGACACTCTCCATTCAGAAGTACTTTCAACGGTAATGACGATGATGACCGCAGGCCAACGGATGACCGCTTTGTTGCAGGGTATGGTGCAAGACAGGCAGCGCTATATCACGCTGAAGAATTTGCTGGAACAACAACGCACGCTGCTGCTGGAGCGTAATAGCGAGCAGCTCGAGGTGGCGAATCAGGAACTGATGCAGAATTACCAGCTGCTGGCTGATAGCGCGGCGGTTCGCCAGCAAACGTTGCAAACGCTCGGCTTTAGCGCCGATAAAGCGGGCTTACGCCAGTTTATCCAGCGTTTACCCGAGCAGCACCGGGGCAAAATCAACGCGCTTTGGGAAGATTTACAACGTCATGCCCGGCACTGCCAGCAGCTCAATGAACGTAATGGCATGGTGCTGCATATGCAGCAGCAGATTATGGAAAATGTGGTCAACGCAGGTCAGCCCGCGCAGTGGCTGTACTGAGATCAGCCTGAGCGCTGGCGGCGCAGGAAACTTTGGGCCGACATCGCATCGGTGGTTTTCTGCTCTTTTCGCGCTTCTTCACCCGCAAACTTGTCCCGCCGCTGTTCCAGCACCAGTTGAAACCCGCGCTCACGACGCGCTTCATGCAGCAAGTTCTGTTGGATCTCCTGCATTTTCATATCCGCCAGCGCCTGCTCCTGCTTTTGCCAGTTGATGATCCGCTGGATGTTTTTCTTATACTGCGCCTGATTGGTCATCATCGCGGCATGGGTATGCCCCTCACCACCTGGGGTCAGCGCCAGGTCATTCAGCGCCTGAATATTATTGGTATAGCGCTGACACAACTGCTGTTGGGTCGATAATTTTCCGCTGAGATCTTTTACGCTACGGGCGCGAATGTGTACCAGTTGCTCAAGCGTTCTGATGGTTTTTGGCATCCTTTACCTCATGTATCCCGACGGTTTATCGCTGAACCAGGGTCTGCAAATCCTCAAGGGTGTTTTCAAGCGTCGCCCCAAAGCCAACTTCCTGTTGTAAAAAATGGTGAATGGCGGGAGCCAGCCCGACCGCACGATCGACCACGGGATCGCTTCCTGCGACGTAGCCACCCAGCGGCAACATCGGTTTGATATTCATGTATTCGCCATAAAGCTGTTTTACGGTGCGCGCCGCACGCTGATGATCGGTGCCGGTCACCTGCGACATGCAGCGGCTTATCGATTGAGAAATGTCGATGGCGGGATAATGCCCGGCTTCCGCAAGATGCCTGGAAAGAACAATGTGACCATCGAGCACCGCTCGCGCGCAGTCGACAATCGGATCCTGTTGATCGTCCCCTTCTGCCAGAACGGTGTAGATGGCGGTCATAGTGCCCTGCCCTTCACTGTTTCCGGCACTTTCCACCAGTTTCGGGATCAGGCCAAAAGCGGAAGGAGGATAACCTTTGGTGGCTGGCGGTTCGCCAAGAGAGAGCGCAATTTCGCGCTGCGCCATGGCATAGCGAGTGAGTGAATCCACCAGCAGCAGCACGTCCAGCCCCTGGTCGCGATAATAACTGGCGACCGCGTGACACAGTTCAGTGGCTTTCAGGCGCATCAGCGGGGATTCATCCGCCGGAGCCGCGACAATCACCGACTTCGCCAGCCCGCTTTCCCCGAGGGAATGGTCGATAAACTCTTTGACTTCGCGACCACGCTCGCCGATCAATCCCACCACTACCACATCGGCACGTGTGTAACGGGTGAGCATGCCCAACAGCACACTTTTCCCCACGCCACTGCCTGCCATCAGCCCAACGCGCTGGCCTTTGCCAATAGTGAGCAAACCGTTAATGGCACGCACGCCTACATCCAGCGGTTCATCCACCGGGCGACGAGTCAGCGGATGAATTTGTGCGATTTGACGCGGTAAAGGCGTTTCGCCCTGTAACTTTCCTTTTTGATCCAGCGGTTCACCCAGCCCGTTGACCACGCGCCCGAGCCATTGCATCCCCACCATCACGGATCCTTCTTTTTCAGCGGGATAAACTTTGGCTCCGGCAATCAGCCCGGCGGGATGTTTAAATGGCATCAGATGGGTGATTTCACGATCGAAACCGACCACCTGCGCATCCATCATGCTGCCATCGACGCTTTCGATACGGCAATGCTGGCCGATTGCCAGCACGCAGCCGACGCACTCCAGCAGCAGACCATTAACCCGAATCAGCCGTCCGGCGACCCGGGCGAGGTTGATATTCTCAATCGATTTCAGCGCTTGTTCAAAATCGAGCTTATGCATCCATCGATTCCGGCAAGAGTGTCTCTTTCAGCACATCCACGCACTGTTGCAGACGATGTTCGCAACCGACGTCCATTTCCGTGGTTTCGGTAATGACCCGGCATTCTCCCGGCAACATGTGCGGGTCAGCGCATAGCCCCCACTCACGGGCACGCTCAGGCTCTGCTTCGCTGATGCGACGAAACTCTTCGCTATTCAGGCACACTTTCAGCTGCTCCGGCGTTTTAGCGAGGCTATTTACGGCCTCTTCCACCAGCGTCAGTAGCTGCGTCGGATGCAGGGTTAGCTCACAGCGAATCACCTGGCGGGTGACTTTTTCCACCAGTTGCAGCAGCTCATTACGCCGACGCGTTTCATACTCCGCCAGATACTGTTTTATTTGCCCGGTGATGCCATCGAGCGGCTGCGAAGCCTCAATAAACATTTGCCGTCCGGCGAGTTTGCCTTCGTCATGCCCCTTACGCATCCCTTCATCGAAGCCCAGACGCACGCCTTCCTGGTATCCTTCACCGCGACCTTCTTCCAGGCCCTGTTCAAAACCTTGCTTCATACCTTCCTGAAACCCATCGGCAAGCTGCTGTTGCAGGCTGGCGTTATCCAGAAACGGCGCATGTAAATCGACATTATCGGGTGCACCACCCGCGAGCTGACGGCTGCGGTGTAAAGGTGGAAATTTATGGACTCTCGGCCTCACGCTCGCTGTTGTGGCAAGCGGTTTGGCAAAACGTGATGGGGTCGGCTGACTCATCGTTTACTCCATCGTCAGTTCAGAGAAGAGACGCACCTGAATCTCGCCCTCTTCTGCCAGTTCGCGCACGGTGGCCATAATCTCTTTACGCACCTGCTCAACACGACTCGCCGGTACGGGGCCCAAACGCGTGCCGGTACTTTGTAATAGCTGGACCTGGCGTTTTGGCATGGCGCTATAAATCGCCTGGCGCAGCACCGGTTCGGTACCTTTGAGCGCCACCGCCCACTCTTCAATCGGGATTTCATCCATCAGGCGTTGAAGCACCGCTGGGGTCTGGCGGCTGAGGATAAAGAATTCGTACATCTGATCTTTAAGCTCGTTAACCACGTCCTCGTCACGAATACGCAGCTGTTCCAGCAGCTCTTGCTGGTTCGACGGAATGCGGTTCACGATATCGGCGGCGTGTTTAATCCCCACCAGTTTGGAACCGTGCTCGGACAACACCGCCACACCGCGCTCAATAATGCGATCCAGTTCGTCAATCACGTCACGGTTAACATCATCAAGCCGCGCAATACGGTAGATGATTTCATCCCGACGCGACGCTTCAAGACAGCTCAGAACGCCCGCCGCTACATCCGGCGGTAAGAAGGCGAGAAACACCGCTTGCAGCTGCAAATGTTCCTGCTCGATCAGGCTGGCAAGTTGCGGGGTATCCACCCATTGCAGACGCGCCATCCGGTAACGCACTTCGTCACCATAAATGCCGTTAATCACGCTGCGGGAAATCTCACCGCCCAGCGCTTTATCGAGAATATTCTTCAGATAGGTGCGGGATGCGCCATTAATACCGCTCTGCTCGCGATAATCCTGAAAGAAGTTATTCATCGCATTACGTGCATGAGTCACTTTAATGCCGTGCAAACGCGCCATGGTTTCACTGACGCGTACCACCTCTTCACGGCTTAATTTCGCCATCACCGTCGCGGCGGCTTCTTCGCCAATACTCAGCAGTAAAATGGCCGCCTGCTCGAGACGGCTGCGCCCGTTATTGGCGCTGTTAGCCGGGCTACGATTACTCTTGTTTGCTTGCGGCTGCGGCTGCGCTATTTCGCTCATTGCTATTTATCCATTGTTTTAACACTTCCGCCACGCGCTCGGTTTCGCCCTGCGCCAGCGTCTGTAAGAATTCCACTTTCGTTTCAAGCCCTGAACTTTGTGGCGGGAGATTGTCCTCAACCTGGAAGGAAGACTTCGGCAATGCCTGAAGCAGGGAGTCTTCTTCGCGGCGGTTGTCTCCTTCGAGCAGTACGCCGCTGTTTTCTTCCGGCAATGCGTTAATCTGCCGCTCAGAAGGTGCGCTATAACGACGCGCCAGTGGGCGAACGCCAACCAGCAACAGGAGCAGCGCGAGGAAGCCGATGCCGCCCATCTGACTCCAGTCACGGATATCCGGGTCCTGCCACCATTTGACTAATGGCGTATCCAGCACGTTGCCAGGGGTAAACACCAGACGATCCACGGTCAGTGAATCACCACGTTGGGTGTCCACTCCGGCGGCATCTTCAATCAGTTTATTCAGCGCGATGAACTGCTCCGGCGTCCATTTGGCTAACGCCGGCGCATCCTGATTAAGCACCACCGCAATGCTCATTTTTTCGAGTGCATAGGACGGATGTTTGATATGCCGGACATCACGGTCGTAAGCATATTTGCGTTGCGTCTGGCTGCGGTTCGATAAGGCCTGCGGGTTTGAGGTTGCCGCAGGTGCAGCACCTGGCGTCGCTGGGGCAGTTGCCGGAGCTGCCGTTGGCGCACGGTTACTCAGAGAACCCGGGATCCCCAGCGCCAGTTCATCGGTGGAGTTTTCCTGATGAATGTTTTCGTCACTGACACGTGGGTCACCTGAGTAGCGCTCCTGAGTTTCCTCAACCGCACTAAAATCGACTTTTGGCACCACGCTGGTACGGAAATTCCCCTGACCAACCAGCGGGTTAAGCAAGTTGGCAATGTTCTTTTCGGTTTCGCCTTTGATCTGCTGGCTAATGTCGCGAGCTTTACTCATGCCCGCCAGTTGCCCGCCACCTGTCTCAAGACCCTCGGAGAGCAGATTGCCGTTTTGATCCACCACCCGCACCTGGCCTGCATTCAGACCCGGCACACTTCCGGCGACCAGTTGTACAATCGCCAGTACCTGCTGATCGCTAAGCTGTTTGCCCGGGTGCAAACGCACCATGACCGAGGCACTGCTTTCGGGTTGGTTAGTCAGGACAAATGAGGTGGATTCCATCAGCCCGAGGTGCACGCGAGAGGACTCAACCGGGTCGAGTCCCATAATGCTCTGCGCAAGTTCACCTTCGATACTGCGTTTGTAGCGGACATTCTGGATAAACTGGCTGCTGCCTAATAATTCGTCTTTATCCATTAACTCGTAGCCGCCTGGCATAATCGCGGTAACACCTTGCTCCGCCAGCGCCATACGCGCTTTCGCCAGTTTGCTGCTATCGACCATAATCATGCCGCTGGCAGGGTCGATTCGGTAATCAATGGTCTGGCTGCCAAGCACATCGACAACCTGTTTAACCGGCACGTTTTCCTGGGAACCATACAGCGCCACATAGTTGTGGTTGGTCATCCACAGCGAGGTGACAATGGCTGAGGCGAGCACCAGCCCCGCCCCACCCAGCAACATATTTTTCTTATTTCCCGTCATAGTGCTGTCAAAGCGCATCGGGAATTTTTGTTTCAGTTTATCAATCACATCAAAACCTTACACAGCCATATTCATGACTTCGTCGAGGGCAGCAGTGAGCTTATTGCGCACCTGCACCATCGCTGAAAACGCGATACCGGCTTTCTGGCTTTCCACCATCGCACCGGTTAAGTCATCGCTGATCCCTGTTTCAACGGCGGTCTGTTTTGCTGCCGCGCTATGTTGCATGGCGTCCACGCGATGCACAGCTTCGTCCAGCATTTGGCTAAACGAGCCGGAAGCAGAACCAGACAGTGAAGAGGCAGACAGTTCCCCGCCAATAGGCTGAGCAGGGGCAATAAACCCTTGTGAAGAGACGAGCATGTTTTGCTGCATTTGTTGCAGCATCGCGAGTTGTGCGGGAGAAATTCCCACCGCCTGAATTTTATCCATGTAATGCTTCTTCCTTTTAGACTTAGCGAGGTCAGGCGTAGCAGCCCATGTCGATTCCATTGCCACGCATGGTTGCCAGGCGATAACGCAGAGCACGCGGTGTGATACCCAGCGATTGCGCCGTTCGCGATTTATTGCCGTTATGTTGTTTAAGTAAATCAATGATGTACTGATATTCCGCCAGTCGCCCGTGGACTTTTACGCCACGAATCGCATCAGAAATCGGCATGATATTTGGTGTGCTGACACCCCAGGCGTGACTCACGGGTGGGCTGGTATGCGTGACAGGCAGCGACAAATCCTGCGCCTGAATCACGTCACAGCTGCTCAAAATAAGCCCGCGTTGAATGACGTTTTCCAGCTCGCGAATGTTGCCCGGCCAGGAGTATTTTAATAAGGCCAGGCGAGCGTCATCACTAAGATGTTTATTATGCTGGTGTTTTGGCTGGTATTTTTTAATAAAGCTGAGCGCCAGCGGGATGATATCTTCCGGGCGTTCACGCAGTGGAGCAATATGAATTGGCACCACGGCCAGACGATAGTATAAATCCTGACGAAAACGACCTTCTGCAATTTCGGTGAGCAAGTCTTTATTGGTTGAAGCGATAATACGAATATCAAGAGGGATTTTTTTATGGCTTCCCAGGCGCTCAACTTCTTGCTCCTGTAAAACCCGTAATAATTTAGCCTGCAAGCCGAGCGGCATATCGCCAATTTCATCAAGCAATAATACGCCATTATTTGCCAGTTCAAACTTACCCGCCACACTACTGAGCGCGCCAGTAAAAGCTCCTTTGACATGTCCGAATAAAATCGACTCAAGCATCGTTTCAGGAATAGCCGCACAATTCACCGCAACATAGGGGGCATTTTCACCCACGCCAAAATGATGAATGGTTCGCGCGATACATTCTTTACCGGTTCCTGTTTCACCGGTAATAATTGTCGCCACATTAAATTCAGCAACACGACGGGCTAAATTAAAAGCCTTTATGCTTTCAACCGCATGTGCAATAAATCCATGGCTATTTAAAGTGCCAACCTGAGTGAAACTATCCATATCTAAACTCACAAATCTCTTATCGCATTAATGAAAACTGGAAGAATGAAGTGAAAACCCGTTCAATAATGCTTAAACAATCAATAAAAATTCGCTTTGCAAATACCAATAAGAATTTTCCTGGCGGCAGTATACCTAAGCACCATCACTTGTCCCCTCATTAATCCCCTTTAAACAACAATTAACAGCAATAACAATAAAGTCATTACAAAACAATGAATTAACAATTAATTAATCGAAATTAATTAACCAAAAACTTAAATAATTAATGTATTAATGAGCGACCGACGCTTGAACTCAGGACCCCGTGACGACATACTTTACGCCCGTAAATATTCAGCATACGTAGCCAAAAAGATGCCCAAAAAAAAATAACTGTTTCTCATAATGGTTATTGACTGACTGGCCAGCGCAATGCCGCGCTTTAAAGAAGCACTTACGTAAGCTCACTGAATGATAATGGATAAATCATGCAGAATGCATCGCATAGAATTCGTGTTTATCAGGCCAGTGAATGCCCTGAACTCACGCGACTGGATGTCAGTAAACTTGGCAGGGCTTATCATAAGATACCCAAAATAATCAGTGTTAAATTTGACAGCATTGAAGCCCGATTAGGGATATTCTTTTTAAAGAAATATCGCCTTAACGCCCTGTTGAATAATATGACGTTTGATATTGATTATCATTGCAAAAATGCACAGATTTTCTCTACGCCCTATGGAAACATCGGCTTCGAAATAAATCGTCAATTTCTATTGAGTATTTTGCACACCTATTATGGGTTAAGCAAAGAAGGTAACCCGGTATCTTTAGATCTCACCCAATCGGTAACAAAAACAGAAGACAGATTAAAAACAAAACTGGGTCATGAGTTATTACAGCTGGTCATGGTCAAAGAAGTTTTAGCTGAAACGCTTGAGCTGAAAAATGATTACACCTCGGTGATCCATCAATGGCCCTATGCAGTTCAGTTCTGGCTGGAAGGGTATGACGAACATTGTTTTTCGATTCTGTTGGATGCGCATCATGTTGATTTACTGCTCGCCAGTTCGCGGGTAGATAACAATAGCAATGAGCCTCAGGCTAAAAACCTCTCCTCTGAACAAATTGAGCATATGTTCACAAATATGCCGCTGACGCTGACGGGCCGTCTGGTATCCATCAACCTGACTGTTGCACAGCTATTAAATATTGGACCGGGCGATATTATCCCCGTTTCACTAAATGAACCTTTACCGGTTTTTATTGAAAAAGAACAGATTTTTAGCTCAGTCGTTGCTGAAGAACGAGGAAGGTTATATCTATCTGAATTTACTGACAAAACGCCAGAGATGAAGTATGAGTGATCAAAATGACCTGTCCATTGATTTTAATCTGGACGAAATCGACCTGCCAGAAACTACCGGACATGAAGCCGACGTTCCGCTCAGTAAAACGGTAGAAAAGACGGCGACTGAAAGCCGCAGCGAACAGTTGCGCAAAATGGCGTTGTTCAGCCGTATTCCCGTCAATCTGACCTTAGAAGTGGCGTCAGTGAGCATTTCACTGGCTGAGCTGATGACCATTACCAACGACAGTGTGATTGAGCTGGACAAAATGGCCGGGGAACCGCTGGATCTGAAAGTGAATGGCATTCAATTCGGTAAAGCCGAAGTGGTGGTGCTTAACGACAAATACGGCCTGCGTATCATTGAATTCAGCAATCACGATTTAGGCAAACTGACGCAATGAGTCGAACTTTTCGCTCTGGTGGCCTGGGGTTACTGCTGTTAACCGGGCTATTGATTTCGCCTCACCTGCTGGCGGCTAATGGGGATATTACCCTGTTGAGCACCACCAGTAACGGTACGGGCCAGGATTACAGCGTCAAGATTGAGATTCTGATCCTGATGACCCTGCTCGGCTTATTGCCGATCATGGTGCTGATGATGACCTGCTTCACACGCTTTATTATTGTGCTGGCTATTTTGCGCCAGGCGCTTGGCTTGCAGCAAAGTCCGCCGAATAAAATCCTGACCGGTATTGCACTGGCGCTCACCATGCTGGTGATGCGCCCGGTGTGGACCACGGTTTATGACCAGGCCATTGTTCCGTATCAGAATGATGCAATTACGCTAAAAGAAGCCCTGAACACCGCTGAACAGCCACTTAAGAAATACATGCTGGCTCAAACCAGTAAAACCTCTATGGCACAGATAATGACAATTGCCGGCGAGAAAGGGGATCCCAATGCCATGGATCTCAGCATTGTGGTGCCCGCCTTTGTGCTGAGCGAGCTGAAAACCGCGTTCCAGATTGGCTTTATGATTTACATTCCGTTCCTGATTATCGATCTCATCGTCGCGAGTATTCTGATGGCGATGGGGATGATGATGCTGTCGCCGCTGATCGTCTCTTTGCCGTTCAAGCTGATGCTGTTTGTTCTTTGCGATGGCTGGAACCTGATAGTCAGCACGCTGACGACAAGTGTTCAGGGAGTCTCAGGATGATGACCATGGATACCGCCGGAGAGATCATGTCCGGCGCCATTATGTTAGTGCTGATTATTTCAGTGGTGGCGATTGTCCCAAGCCTGTTGGTCGGCCTGGTGGTGAGTATTTTCCAGGCGACCACGCAAATTAATGAACAGACGCTGAGTTTTTTACCGCGCCTGGTCGTGACGTTGTTGGTTCTGGTGGTGGCGGGAAAATGGATGTTGATCAAGCTGTCAGATTTCACGATTGAAATTTTTCATCAGGCTGCACGGTTGGTTGGCTAAACCATTATGGGCTTTGACATCCAGACCTTGATCGCCCCGTTAATGGCCGCTTTTCTGCCATTTGTCCGCATACTTTCGTTTATTCACTTCAGCCCGGTCTTTGACCAACGCTCTATTTCACGGCGCATCAAAATTGGACTCGCGATTGCGCTTACTGCGGTTATCTCCCCGATGTTGCATCAGGCGGTGGTGTTAACTGAGCTTCTGTCGATGCGAAGTGTGGTGCTGATTGGCGAGCAGATCCTGTGGGGCTTTTTGTCTGGTGCCATGCTGCAACTGGTGTTTATCGTCCTCCAGACTGCCGGACATATTCTTTCAATGAATATGGGGCTCGGGATGGCGGTGATGAACGATCCGAGCAACGGTAATTCCACCACGGTGATTTCCCAAATTATCTTTGTTTACAGCGTGCTGCTTTTTTTCACCCTGGACGGACATTTGCTGCTTGTGACCATACTGTATAAGAGCTTTACCTACTGGCCGCCAGGCCAGGCAATCACCTCACTTTCGTTGCAAACGCTAGTGCAAAGCCTTGGCTGGCTCGTCTCCTCAGCGGTGTTAATCGCGCTACCGACCGGCTTTGTCATGCTGATGGTGCAGGGTTCGTTTGGCTTGCTGAACCGCATCTCCCCTACCCTCAACCTGTTTTCATTAGGTTTCCCTATCAGCATGCTGTTCGGGTTGCTGTGCCTGGCATTAATGGTGAGCAACATTCCTGAACACTATCTCAGCCTGACGAACTACATTCTCGGCAAACTTGATGCTATCCGGGTTTACTGATGTCAGGTTCAGGAGATAAAAGCGAAAAGGCCACCCACGGCAAACTTCGCAAAGCACGAGAAAAAGGGGATATTGCCCGCTCAAAAGACTTAACCATGGCCGCAGGCCTGGTCACGTCTCTTATCACCCTGATGCTGTTTTTCCCGTTCTATCGGCAGTTGGTGCAGGACTCCTTTTTTTCCGTCGCCACCATGGCGAGCAAGCTCAACGACGATGCAGCACTTGAGCAATTTCTGATGCACCATGTCTGGCTGCTGCTGAAATTTATCCTGACATTAGTGCCTATCCCGGTGGTTTGCGTGCTGACAACCCTGGTGCCTGGCGGTTGGGTTTTTACCCCCAATAAGCTGCTGCCGGATTTTAAAAAGATCAGCCCCATTAGTGGCCTGAAACGCATGTTTTCCGCCAGCCACTACGTTGAGGTGCTGAAAATGCTGCTGAAATGCAGCGTGTTAATGGCCGTCTTATGGTCATTGATTCAGGATAATTTGCCTGAATTACTCGGGTTGCAGCGCATCTGGTTGCGCCAGGGAATTGAAGAAGGTTTGCATATTCTGCGTCAGTCATTCTGGTGGCTGCTCGGCGTCATCATTCTCTTTGCCTTTATTGATGTCCCGTTATCCATTTTTATGTTTATGAAAAAGATGCGCATGACCAAGCAAGAAGTGCGCGATGAACATAAAAACAACGACGGGAATCCGCAGGTAAAAGGCCGTATCCGCCAGTTGCAACGACAAATGGCGCAGGGGCAGATTAATAAAGTCGTACCAGACGCAGATGTGATTTTAACTAACCCGACGCACTATGCCGTGGCGTTGAAATATGACCCGGATAAAGCACAGGCGCCGTTTATCGTGGCTAAAGGCATCGATGATATCGCGCTCTATATCCGCGAGGTCGCCGCACAACATCAGGTAGAAGTGGTGGAGTTTCCACCGCTGGCTCGCGCCATTTATCACAGCACGCGGGTCAATCAACAAATCCCTTCCCAGCTATTTCGCGCCATTGCTCATGTGCTCACTTACGTGATGCAAATTAAAGCGTGGCGTAATGGACGCAGCGATATCAAGCCGCAATTGAATACGTATATGGACATCCCAAAAGAGGTAACGAAAAGCGATGGCAAACGGTAGTTTTAAACATTATTTCAATCTGATACGGCGCAGTAACGTGGGCATTCCCCTGTTATTGCTGTGCGTGCTGGCGATGGTTATGTTGCCGCTGTCACCCCTGGTCCTCGATATACTGTTTACCTTTAATATTGTGCTGGCGGTGATTGTGTTGCTGGTTTCGGTAAACAGTAAACGCCCGCTAGATTTTGCAATATTCCCGACCATTTTGTTGATTACCACACTGATGCGTTTGACGCTAAACGTTGCGTCAACCCGTGTGGTGTTACTGCATGGTCACGAAGGTGAAGGAGCCGCAGGTAAAGTTATCGAAGCCTTTGGCCAGGTGGTTATCGGCGGTAATTTTGTTGTCGGCTTCGTGGTGTTTGTCATTCTGATGATCATCAACTTCGTGGTGGTCACCAAAGGGGCTGAGCGTATTTCAGAAGTCTCCGCCCGATTTACCCTCGATGCGCTGCCCGGCAAACAAATGGCCATTGATGCCGACCTGAATGCGGGGCTTATCAATCAGGAACAGGCGCGTATCCGGCGACAAGATGTGTCCGGTGAAGCGGATTTTTATGGCGCGATGGACGGCGCCTCAAAATTTGTGCGTGGCGATGCGATTGCCGGGATCATGATCCTGATAATCAACATCATTGGCGGTATCTGTATCGGTGTTTTTGCCCATAATCTGGATGTCGGCCATTCGTTCCAGCAATATGTTTTGCTGTCCATTGGTGATGGCCTGGTCGCGCAAATCCCTTCCCTGCTGCTTTCAACGGCAGCAGCCATTATTGTTACCCGAGTCGGTGACGGTAACGACATCAGCAGCGAAATAAACACGCAACTGCTGGCTCGCCCTTCCATCCTCTATACCGCCGCATTCGTGATGTTTGTGTTGGCTATCGTGCCAGGCATGCCGCACATCGCCTTCCTAAGCTTTACCGCCCTGCTGTTGTTTGCTGCATGGAAACAGAGCAAACGGGTATCGGCCCCGCAGCCAGAAGTTGAAATAGAAGCCATTAACGAAGCGATTTCACACGATAATCCGCCCGTTATTGACTGGGATAGCATTCCTCAAGTGGAACCGATTGGCCTGAATCTCGGCTATAAACTGGTGACTCTGGTGGATACCACGCGGGGAAGCCCACTGTCTCAACGTATTCGTGGTGTACGGCAGGTGATTTCTGAAACCTGCGGCGTGCTGTTACCCGAAATTCGCATCAGGGAAAACTTCCGCCTGAAACCTTCGCAATATGCCATTTATATCAATGGCATTCGCATCGCGACCGGTGAAGTGCACGCGGACAAATTAATGGCGATACCCGGCGCGGAGTTGTATGGCGAGATTGACGGCGTACTGGATACTGACCCGGCTTACGAAATGGCCATCACCTGGATTTTACCGGAGCAGAAAGCCAAAGCGCTTAATCTGGGATATCAGGTGGTGGATTGCGCCAGTGTGGTCGCCACCCATGTGAATAAAATCGCCCGTAACTATTTGCCTGAACTGTTTAATTACGACGATATTACTCACCTGCACCACCGTCTGAGCCAGCAAGCACCAAAACTGGCTGAAGACCTTGTATCGCAGCTTAACTACAGTTTACTGCTGCGTGTTTATCGCCAGTTGTTGCTGGAGCAAATCTCGCTTAAAGACATTAATACTATTGCGGCAACCCTGCTGGAAAGTGCTGCGCTGACCAAAGACCCGGTGTTATTAACCTCAGATGTGCGTTTCGCTCTGCGCCGCGCCATAATCCATAAAATTAATGGCGAGAAACGCAGCCTGCAGGCGTATACGCTTGATAATGAGCTGGAAAACATTCTGCTTAATGCACTTAATCATGCGCAGCAAAGTGGAAAAGTCGGGCTGGATAACTTCCCGGTTGACCCGAATATTCTGACGCAGTTGCAGAACACGATGCCGATGATTCAGGAACATATGAAAGCGCAGGGAATGCCGCCGTTGCTGCTGGTTACGCCGCAACTACGGCCGCTGATTTCCCGCTATGGCCGCCTGTTCGCTTCCGGTTTGCATGTGTTGTCTTACAACGAAGTTCCTGATGAAGCAGATCTGAATATTGTCGGAACGCTGGCCTGACAGCGAGCCCAGCGTCGGGTTGAGAAAGGCGCTGGGCTATTTGAGTATGTAAGTTTTCACAAAATCTATTTTCTTCATCGGGCGGGAAAAAAGAAAGCCCTGAGCCAACTCGACATTGTGCTTGAGCAACATTGAGGTTTGCGCCATCGTTTCAACGCCTTCAGCGATAATTGAAGCGTTATTTTTATGCGCCGCCAGAATGAGCTGATGGGTTTTCTCGCTATGACCGGTTTTCAGACAATCACGATCCAGCTTGATAAAATCGCACTCTGCCAGGGCCTGCCGGTTATGCACGTCATCAATGGTGGCTATATCATCCCAGGCAAAAGCAAAGCCTTCATCCTGTAAGCGTTGAATATTTAGTTGACCGACTGGCGATAATGCTTCAGCCGATCGGGTTATCTCAAAAATCACACTCTTCGGCAATATCCCATATTCATTCTGCAGATCAATAATAATTTCCGCAAAGCCTTCGTCATTAAGCTGACGGGTTGCCAGATTAATGCTGAGGAAAAAATCAGGTTTCTCCTTTAACACATCTTGCTGAAGAAACTCAAAAGCTTTACCGATAATGTATTTACCTACGTTGATAATTCCGTCGTTCTCTTCAAGCTGTTGTAAGAATTTTGCAGGCTGAATAATATTGTGGCGATGTACACCGCGTAATAACACTTCAGCACCAACGCACTGAAAAGTTGATAAATTAAATATAGGCTGGACGAAGAAATCCACTACTCTTGAATATTCACAGTGAGTGATTTTTCTTAAAATAAAATTTGAGCCAATTTCGCTCATGTTACACCCTCTTTATAATACGGGAATGGGGAATTTCTACGTTAGATCGACGCATGAGAAGAGATAGCGCTGGGCAAAAATATGGGGTTCGAGAGGAGCAGAGTAATAATATCCCTGACAGACCTTAACGTTTTGTTGAAGCAACCAGTCTCGCTGCCAGGCATATTCAACACCCTCGGCAACTAACTGGAATTTGTCTGCCAGGCATCGTGAGATAATGTCCTTTGTCAGAGGTAGATGGGGTTCTTTCAAAAGACTGCGGTCAAGCTTAATCACATTGCTGGAAAATTCCGGGCTATTTTTATTCAGATCCTGATGACTGCGAATATCATCCCAGGCCACAATAAAGCCATGCTGTTGTAACCCTTTTGCGTTTTTCCGGCCTTGAGTACTGAGTTGAATCTCTGTTTCAGTGATTTCAATCATGACTCTATGGCTTGGGTAGCCTGCAGCATCCGTAATAGTTTTAATTTTCTCAACCACTGCACAGTCGTTGATTTCTACGGGAGAAAAATTACTGCTCAGGACAAAATCACTTTGTTGATGTAACCGGTGCTTCCTGGCAAAATTAATAGCACTGCGCAGGACAAAGATGCCTACCTTGCCGATATCGTTATTCTCCTCCAGCAGGCCGATAAAGTTTTCCGGAGAAACAAAGCGGCCCTGAGCCTGACCTCGAACCAGCGCCTCAGCACCTGTACAGTGGCCATCAGACAAACGAATAATCGGCTGATAATAAACACAGAGTGCGAGCTCAGGGTTTCCCTGAGAAATATGAGTCAGTATGACGTTAATATCCTTGTGGCTGACCGTCATTTTCTCTCACCTCCCTGTTAATGGTTAAATATGAAGCTGCCCTGTTCTGCACAACCCGCTCCATGGTTTATTCACACGCTCTGCAAATGGTATTTTTTCCGGCATGCTTGGCTTCATACAAGGCTTTATCGGCTTTGATGATGATATCCTGGGCGGTTTCACCTTTGTTCCAGCGGGCAATACCACAACTGAATGAGACCTTTAAAGGGGTTTCTCGCCAGACTCGCTGGCCCACCGCAACACGCCAGGTATCCATTAAATTGAAACAGGTTTCAAAATCGTCACCCGGGAAGATGACCACTAATTCCTCGCCACCAAAACGATAAACGTCGTAGTCAGGTTCGAGGACAGATTTCCCGACATTACTGACATACTTAAGTACCGAGTCGCCTACGGCGTGTCCAAACGTATCATTTATTTTTTTGAAATTATCGAGATCCACGATCGCCAGGTGGAACAGTATGTTGTTTTGAATGAGTTCATTGAGTTTGTCATCAAACCTGCGGCGCGTACCGATACCGGTTAATGCATCTTCACCTGAAATTCGGCGAGCTTCTTTGAGTTCGACATGACTTTGTTTAATGCTGTTATAGACGCGTTCCAGATCCTGAGACTCACCCTCATAACTAATACCATGCATGCTCATATAGAGACGGCTAATAATGCCTTTGATATAGACACGGCATAAGCAAATCAAAATTATATAAATAATCAAACAAATCGCCACGATGCAAATGAGTGTTTGTGGCGCTTTGCTAATAAACTCATCGTACATGGCTTTATCGACAACGGTAAATGCCACCCAGTAGGGTTCAGAAAATGAATGATAGAAAATAAACTTCTCTGACGCTTCATCATAAAAGCTACCTTCTATATCGATAGCTTTTTCAAGCCATTTTATTGGAACCGAACGATGGAAAATTTTTTTATCATTGGAGTGCATGATGATACTACCGTCTCTTGCCGCCACCAAAAACCGCCCTTCAAAAGGGGTAACAATATTCCGTAATGGCGCACTCATGGCATATAAGTCGAGGTCGAAAGCAATGTTGCCATATTTCAGCAACTCTTCATCAAACAGATCCATACTTACCGTGATCGCGCGGTCCGTCTTTTTTTGCGGATCAGGTAGTAAATCCTGGTATGGTTCAGAATAATGGACACCATTTTGCTGTTTGATGCCTGGATACCATGGGCGTTTGGACGGAAAATAATTATCAAACTTCATGTCAGGATAGATACGGTATTGGTTTTGGTTATCTGAAATAATGGCCGCATCAAAAAAGGTCAGTGTATTTACCATCGATGCAAAAATTGAATGCAGGACATCATGCTCATTATCAATATAGCCCTGCATGCCTTTGTGTGTGATTCGGCTGTTGAGGATCTTAAAGACCATCTCTATCTCTTCGAGCTGCCGGTTGACACTTTCCATTGCCGTATTATGGGTAAAACGACTCAGGCTATTTTCAAACACTTCAATATTATCTTTACGGGTATAGTCAAATGTCCACACCGAAACCATTATGAATGGAATGAGCATCACTAAAAAAAATAAGGTCAAAATGTGATTTACGGTGAACAACTTTTTACTGGCTTGCATATCATGATTCCATTCTGAGTTTGGCGTAACGTGAAACTGATGCCCTTGACGCCAGACCTTCACACTTCATCAGCATAAAACGACACACCAGCATCCAGTCTTAAATCGCAGTTTGAAAAATCTGCTTTGCCACCTTCGCCGGGCCTTTTCCCTGCTCAATGCCAGGCTTCGTGGCATCTGTTCATTAACCATTCAAATTCAAACAACTGCCAAACAAATAATTAACAAATACAACACAAACACTTTGAAACACCATTTCACAATTTGAATAACATTGTTTCTTTTGTGATGTGCATATCAGATAACGCTTAATCCCGAGTGCTAACATGATGTCGCTTTAATCTTGATTATTAAAAACTACCTTATTCAGACAAAAATAGAGACGACAGGGTAAACAAATGGATATTTTATTAGGGTTAGTGAAAACTCCCGCAGTCATCATTGCGATCGTGGCATTTCTGGGTTTATTATTTCAAAAAGCATCGGTTTCCCGATTAATAACAGGAACCGCACTTTCTTTTATCGGCTTTACGATGATAAAAGTCGGTGGAAGTATTTTGATGAAAGTGCTAACGGCCTTTAGCTCTCTGTTCTCTAAAGCTTTTGATATTGTCGGGGTTGTGCCGAGTAACGAAGCTATTATGGCGGCGACCATAGACAAACTGGGTGCAACAGCGGCTTTAATCCTGTTGTTCTCAATGATTTTAAACATTCTGATTGCACGTTTTACACGTTTTAAATTCATCTATCTGTCTTTGCATCTGGTTTTATTTATGGCATTTGCGCTGACAGCCGTTCTTATGCAGTTCGGATTTAGCAATACCGAGATGGTCGTCATATGTTCCCTGCTTATCGGGTCGTATATGGCAGTCTCGCCATTTATTCTTAACCGCTTTAGCCGCCAAATTATCGGTTCGGACGAATATGCGATTTCTCACGCCGCTATCTCCTCATATATTATTGGCTCCTATATGGGGAAATGGTTTGGTAACAAAACTACCGATACTGAACATCTGAATATCAGCAGTAAGTTTGATTTTATCCGCGAACCTAATATCGCGACGCTGTTAACCATGTTGGTGCTGCTGCTTATCTCTTGTATCTTCGCCACGCAGCCGCAGGTTAAAGATGCGATGACCATGGTATACGGTGCCGGGGCCGGTGATAAAAACGTGGTCATTTTCGTTCTTGAACAGTCGGCTATTTTTGCCTGCGGCCTGTATCTTGCCAAAGCCGGTGTTAACCTGTTCACGGCTGAAATCGTGCCCGCGTTTAAAGGCTTTGCTCGTGTGTTTGCACCCGGTGCGGTGCCCGCTGTAGACGTGATGGTACTGTTTACCAAAGCCCCTAATGCAACCTTAATCGGCTTCCTGGTGAGTTTCGCCGTTGAGCTGGTGTGTATCATTATTTTCCCGTTCATTGGCTTACCGATTATTGTCCCGGGGATCATGGCAAGCTTTATTACCGGTGGTGCAGCAGCCATCTTTGGTAATGCGACCGGTGGTTTCCGTGGCGCGATTATCGCCAGTGGTATTAACGGGTTACTGTTATGCGTACTGCCTGCCCTGACCTTGCCGATTTTCTCCCAACTCGGCGCTCATGGCGTTACCTTTGCAGACCCGGACTTTACTATCCCGTCACTGATCCTCGATTATATTCTGCGGATTTTCTATTAATCGAGACTCAAGCATGGATGCCCGGAATCATCTCTTCGGGCTCCAGATATAAAGGGCAGGCATTGAGATCTCTCTATGCCTGCCCTTCCTCTATTTCAGAGCAATAGCTTAACTTAGCCAATGCGAAGTCCAACATCCCCCGTGACTCAGCCACAAAAAAATTAACCAAATAAAAACCATAGAAGCCTTTAAATCAACAGGTTAAACCTGCGAACACTCACATTCCAAAACCAGGTTATCTCTTAGGCTGTGCGGTATAACTCACGCAGTGATCGCTCATAAGAGGTGCCAATACCATGATGAAAACACGGGTGGAGAAACAGGTAATCACGCTGGAAGAGCTGCTTGAAGCTAAGGAGCGCAGGGTGCAGCGGCAGCAAGACTGGCTGACGAGTTATCAACAACCGGTTATCTCGCTAACACTGGTAACGCCCGGCCCTGTAAAAGACAACCTCCGTTACCGCAACTGTATGGCAGTGGCATTACAGGCTTGCGATCAATTGTTGTGGCAGCGCCGCTGGCAGGTGTCGAACCGCCAGGTGTTTTGGATGCCGACGGGTGCCGAAGCCATATGGTCGGTGGCACATCCGGCGTTAGAACTGAAAGCATTGATGGTCAATCTGGAGCACAGCCATCTGCTCGGACGATTGTGGGATATTGATGTCCTCTGCCCCGAACAAGGCCCGGTAGGACGGCATACCCTGGCACTCGCCGGGCGACGCTGTGTCGTTTGCGACCAGCCAGCCCATGTGTGTGCGCGCGCGCAAAGCCATCCTTTAGTTGAAGTGACGCAACGTGTCGAGGAGCTGCTTGATGGCTGGTTTGCCAGGGATTGAGGTTCCAAAAGTTGCGGTATTACCCCAGGTCGACGTTTGCCGATTAGCACAGCAAGCATTGTGGGACGAAGTTTGGTTAACCCCGAAACCCGGCCTGGTGGATAGCGCCAATAATGGTTCACATCGTGATATGGATTTGGCTCTGTTTCTCAAGAGCATCACCGCCATTGCGCCATGGTTTAGCGCCTTTCACTCGTTAGGGGTTGAGCATTCTGGCCGCGCTGCAAAAGAATTATTAAACCTGATCCGTCCGACTGGTATCGCCTGCGAACAAGCCATGTATCAGGCGACCTGGGGGGTGAATACTCATAAAGGCGGCGTGTTTTCGCTCGGCCTGTTGTGTACTGCTGCCGGGCGGCTGGAAGGTCAAAAAAGGGCAATCACCGCGTCGTCGTTATGCGAAACCGTCAGTGAAATATGCGCGGGTCTGGTGGAGCGAGAACTGATCAACTCCTGTAAATCAGCGACGGTGGGTGAACGTCTTTATCAGCAACTTGGTTTAACTGGCGCACGCGGTGAAGCAGAAACTGGTTTTATGACCGTACGCGAGCATGTCTTGCCTTACTGGTTTGAAGAATCCGAGTTACCGCGCCGTTTGCTAAACGCTTTGCTGCGGTTGATGGCGCATAACCCTGACACCAATCTTGTCTCGCGTGGTGGGGTTGCCGGGTTGCAATATGTGCAGCGTTACGCCACACGTTTACTGCGCCAGCAATGGACAATTGAGGATATTCGCGAGATGGACGCTAACTTGATTGACCGTAACCTTAGCCCCGGTGGAAGCGCAGATTTACTGGCGGTGAGCTATATACTGGCAAACATCGGGATGTAATCGATAAAGTCAAAATGGTTTCGCAGGCTACCACGCACTTTCTCATGCTGCAGTAGCCTGCAATATCTCTCTTCGTTATCTAGTTTATAAATATTGGGCCCGCCGGAAACTGGCTAAGAAACCAGGTCACAGCCAGCAAATCCACACTGCCGCTCGGGCACAAGTTGCGTTCGATCAACTCATCATCCAACTTTTGCAGTGCTTCAATTCCCCCTTCAGCCAGTACGCCACCGCGCCAAAGCAAGTATTGCGCCTGCTGTTGCACAAAGTACAAACCTTCCAGCCCGCCACGAGATACCAGGTGAGAATCGTCGTTCCACGCCATCAGATGCAGCAGGGTTTGTAATAGCGCCAGTTGAGTATCACCCGTCTCGTGAATCACTCGCTGAAAAGTCGGCAACGCCAGCGTGCGTACGGTACGAAAACCGCTTTCCGCCTCACCACGCGCACCGCTAAATCCATAACGCAAAAACTGAGTTTCGCTGTGACCCGGTTGCCCTGTTTTTGAGGCCAGTTCCCGCTCGACCAGGTTACGACATAAACTCGCAACCTGATGACACAAGCGGTTGTGTTCAATCGGCTGGTTTTGCGCCATCAGGCGCCCAATAGCCGCGCTTAATAAACCAAAAGCAAATACCGCTCCGCGATGAGTCTTCACTCCACCATTCACTTGAAGAATGTCCGTTTCGCAGGCGATACCCACGGGTCGCAGCATCGTTAATACTTGCTGCGGTTGCAGAGCCGCACTATCGTGTCCCATCACGTAAAACTTCTTCATCCATGACATCATCATCTGGACTCCGGCTTCATAGCTCGCCAGATTGACCGCCTGCTGTGATCCGGTATTACGAATGTCCAACAGCCCTGGTTTCGGGGTTAAATGCAGGCTTTTCAGTAGTGCCTGTCTGACTAAATTCGCCACTTCTTCGGCGCGCAGGTTTTCACTGGCCTGCTGGTGTCTTTCAACGTGGCTGGCTTCGCTCATCACTTTCAATTCTCCTGGGATATTCATCGCCGTCAACATCAGGTCTGACAGCGATCGGCTCGGTTTATCAGTCCCGAATCTGGTGGATCACATCCACGACCGAACCATCGCGATAACGCACCACCGCGACAATACGATCGGTAAACTCGATGGCTTGAGGTTTACCCGTCAGCAACTCTGCCCGTTGTTGCAATTGCTCAATGGTGGTGAGCGAAATACCCGCAGCGCTGAGGTTATCAATCAGATCCTGCCGTGCCGGATTGACGGCAATGCCATGATCGGTAATCAGGACATCGACACTGGCACCAGGGGTGACGGTGGTTATGACCTTTTCCACCACGCAAGGAATACGCCCGCGTACCAGCGGTGCGGTGATGATCGTCAAATCCGCTCCCGCCGCCGTATCACTATGGCCGCCGGATGCACCACGCAGTACCCCGTTAGAACCAGTCATCACGTTGACGTTGTAGTTAATGTCAATTTCCAGCGCACTGAGCATCACCACATTCAGGCGTTCACACGCCGCCCCTTTGGAGCTGGGGTTAGCATACTGATTGGCTGAAATCTCAATGTGATTGGGGTTTTGCGCCAGCGAACGCGTGGCATCGCCGTCGAAGGATTGCGTATCGAGAAGGGCTTTGATTAACCCCTTTTCATGCAGGTCGACCATCGTGCCGGTGATGCCACCGAGGCCAAAGCCCGCGGTAATATTGTGACGACGCATTTTGTCTTCCAGAAAACGCGTCACCGCTAGTGAAGCGCCGCCCGTACCGGTTTGCAGTGAAAATCCATCATTGAAATAGCCGGAATGCTCAATGACATTTGCCGCCTGCCGGGCAATAAGCAACTCCCTCGGGTTACTGGACAGGCGAATCGCACCCGCGGTGATTTTGTCCGGATCGCCGACTTCATCAACCTGCACAATGAAATCAACTCGATCCTGAGCGATGCTGGCTGGGTAATTCGGATAATCCACCCACTCTTCTGTCAGCAACACCACACATTTGGCGTGATCCGCATCCACTCGCGCATAACCCAACGATCCACAACGCGATTTACCGCTGAACCCATTAGCGTTGCCAAATTCGTCACAGCAAGGCACGCCGAGGAACGTGACATCAATATTCAGTTCACCACTTGTGATCAGATGGACACGCCCACCGTGCGAGTGGATTTGCACTGGGTTTTCCATTAAGCCTGCGGAAATTTCCTCCCCTAATTTGCCACGCAAACCGGAGGTGTAAATTTGGCGGATGACGCCATTTTTGATGTGTTCGATCAGCGGCCAGTGAGCGTCGATTAACGAACTGGAGGCAAGGGTCAAATCGCGAAAGCCCATCTCTGCCAGCTTCGCCACCACCATATTGACGACTTTGTCCCCCCCGCGAAAGGCGTGATGGAAAGAGATGGTCATGCCATTTTGTAGCCCGGAGCGGCGAATGGCCTCTTCCAGCGAAGCGCACACTTTACGGCGACGCTTTTCACTTTCGCTGCTCAACCAGGGGCTACGAACCGTCACACCGCTGAAGGGTTGGAGATCTTTCTCATCCCGATAATGGGTTTTAAGTACTTCGATTGTCTTTTTCATCTTCTCTTCCTTAATCCCTAATCCCTGATGCCGACAGCGTCACGACTTTTCTGGCATGATCAATAATCGGCCCATCCACCATTTTGCCATGCAGTGAAACGACGCCCAGACCGCGTGATTCCGCTTCTTTCGCTGCGGCAATCACCTCGAATGCGTGTTCAACTTCTTTACGCGTTGGCGCATAGGCCTGGTGGAGAAGTTCTATCTGACGCGGATTCACCAGCGATTTACCGTTGAAGCCCAACCCACGAGCCAGTTTCACCTCTTTCAGGAAGCCTTCTTCATTATTAATATCCGACCACACCGCATCGTAGGCCGCGATGCCCGCCACTCTTGCCGCATGTAGCACCGCACAACGTGCGTAAAACAACTCAGTCCCATCCCCGCGACACGTCCCCATATCCATCACGTAATCAAACGCGGCCAGGGCAATCGCCACCATTCGTGGGCTGGAAGTGGCAATTTCAACCGCGTTCACCACGCCCATCGCTGATTCGACCGCCGCCATGATTTTCGTGCTGCCCGCTTCGCGGCCACACACAAGCTCGATGCGTTCAATGTGTTTTTCCAGCTCCAGCACATCCTCTTTACTGTCGGTTTTTGGCAGGCGAACAATATTGACTCCACCGCGAACCGCCGCTTCTAAATCGCTAAGTCCGAAGGGGGTATTCAGCGGATTAATGCGCACCACTTTTTCCACATTCTGATAAAAGGGATGTTGCAGTGCGTGATAAACCAGTAAGCGGGCGGTATCTTTTTCCCTTAGCGCCACTGCATCTTCCAGGTCAAACATCACCGCATCGGCGCCATAAACAAAGGAGGTACTCAACATAGCGGCGTTAGCACCGGGGATAAAAAGCATGCTGCGACGGGGTTTCATAGCTGGCTCCATTGAATTTGGGATTGTCCGGCTGCGCGCAATACTGCGGCCTGAATACGGGCGCGAAGCACACATTCCAGCGCCCCTTTGTCATCCACCACTACCCTTGCTCGAGTCACGCCCATACGGGTGAGGGTTTCCCGTGTCACCTGTTCAATGGCGGCACCAAATTGTTTTTTCACCAGACTTTCAATTTCAAGCTGAATACCTGATTCATCAGATGGCCCAATTCTGATCATCGCATCACTGGATTCCAGCGTGCCAGCCAGCGCATCTTTTATGATTTCCATTAGTTCTATTCCTTAGTTTCAAAGTAGCGTCAGGCGGTTTGTTTGTTGCTTGCCGCCAAACGTGTCAGAAATGTGAGGGTTGCCGGAGGCACCAGAGGGGCAACGGCCTGCCAGTCGCCCGCCTGGTAAAGCTTGCGGACGCGCGAAGCGGAAACCGGAGCGCCGCGTAATTCCATACGTTCCAGTTCAACCACCTCGATTGCAGGCCAGGGCGCAGCTTCTGCGCTTAGCGAGATTTTCATGCGCTGGTTGTAGGCGTGGGTCAGCGGGCATAACGGTTCACTGCCGACAAAACGGTGGGTAATACCCAGTACAGGAGCAAGGTGCTGACGAAAAAGTTGCAGATCGATCTGGCTGTGGCAGTCGTCGACCACGCCCTTTTCTTTCAGGAAGTAACCGGGGAAAGTTGCCCGAGAAATCAGATAGGCTGAGCCGGGATGCAGCGTGACGTGCGGGATACCGGCAATGCCCTGTTCAATTAGCTTCCAGCGATCGTTATAGCTGAAACAGGAGGCATCCTCTTTCACTACAAACAGATGCAGCCAGTCACATTGGCGCGCCGCCTGCTCCACCAGCCAGCGGTGCCCGAGCGTAAAGGGATTGGCGTTCATCACGATGGCACCCACCTTTTCCCCCGGCTGGCGATACATCGCTAACTGTCGACAGTAACGGCTCAGACGTTCACTGCTGTTTTCCATTAGAACCGCCTGATGGCCGGCGTGGGCGATAACTGAGAAGCCCGCTGCGGAAAACAGAACGGCATTTTCTGGTTTGGTGAATAAAAACAGCTCGCTGCGCCCAAGTTCATAAGCCAGAGTCAGCAGTTCGGTGAGTAATTTCAGACTCACCCCTTCCCCTTGCAGCTGCGGGTCAACGGCAATGCACTTCAGAACATTACCAGCCAGCGTTCCACAACCCACAAGGCGTCCGCATTGCTCGGCAATAACAAAGATTTCGCAATCACCGTCTGGGGTTAAACCTGCGGTTTGTAAGAAATCCAGGATGGCACTCATGCGCAGGGCATCGCGCTGCGGATAAACCCGTTTAAATGTCAGATTCATTATTTTTAGGTTCTCAGAAAATAATAACGGCTATTGCGCCACGGTTATGAAAAACGTTCTTCTATTCAGCTCACAATTTATTCAGCCTTTTTATTGGCTTTATAATTTTTATGTTGTTAATTATTTAAGCGCCATAAAAATAATTAAAGCCATTAAAAATACAATCGCAAAGTGAAGAGTGTCACATCAAGCCGCACCATCCTTTTATTAACATGCGATGGCCTTGAAACTATTTCATATACTTAATAACAGGATGTCTCATGACAAACATAAGCCAACTCCCGGCCTCGGAAAAAAAGGTGGTTAGTGGATTGCTGAAGTTTAAAATCTTCGGCATGCCGTTACCGCTGTATGCGTTCACGCTTATTACGCTGTTACTTTCACATTTCAATGATGCATTGCCGACTGATTTGGTCGGTGGCTTATCACTGATGTTTATCATTGGTGCTATTTTTGGAGAAATAGGTAAACGCTTACCGATATTCAATAAATATATCGGTGGTGCGCCGGTGATGATTTTTCTGGTTACCGCCTGGTTTGTTTATGCCGGAATATTCACGCAAAAAGAAATTGATGCCATCACTAATGTGATGGACAAGAGTAATTTCCTGAATTTATTTATTGCAGTATTGATTACCGGTGCGATTCTTTCAGTGAACAGAAAGTTACTGCTGAAATCTCTGCTTGGCTATATTCCAACCATTCTGTTAGGCATTCTCGGGGCATCCGTTTTTGGCATTGTCATCGGCTTGTGTTTTGGTATTCCCATTGACCGGATCATGATGCTTTATGTATTACCGATCATGGGCGGTGGCAATGGTGCCGGTGCCGTTCCGTTGTCAGAGATTTACCATTCTGTGACTGGACGCTCGCGTGAAGAGTATTACTCTACCGCCATCGCGATTCTGACTATTGCCAATATCTTCGCCATCGTTATTGCCGCCGTTCTGGATATTATCGGCAAAAAATATCCTGTGCTCAGCGGTGAAGGTGAACTCGTCCGAAAAACTTCTTTTAAAGTGGAGGAGGATGAAAAAGCGGGTGAGATTACCCATCGCGAAACCGCTGTCGGTTTAGTGCTTTCCACCACCTGTTTCTTGCTGGCCTATGTGATTGCAAAAAAAATCCTGCCAAGTATTGGTGGCGTTGAGATCCACACCTTTGCATGGATGGTGCTGATTATCGCGGCACTGAATGCTTCGGGTCTTTGCCCTCCAGAAATTAAAGCCGGGGCCAAACGCCTGTCTGATTTCTTCTCCAAACAATTGCTCTGGGTGCTGATGGTCGGCGTCGGGGTTTGTTATACCGATTTACAGGAAATCATCGACGCGTTGACTCTGGTTAACGTCATCATCGCGGGCTTCATTGTTATTGGTGCGGTAATCGGTTCAGCGATTGGCGGTTGGTTGATGGGCTTCTACCCCATTGAATCCTCTATTACCGCTGGCCTGTGCATGGCTAACCGTGGCGGGTCAGGTGATCTGGAAGTCCTCTCTGCCTGTAACCGTATGAATCTTATCTCTTATGCGCAAATCTCCTCTCGTCTTGGCGGCGGTATTGTGCTGGTCATCGCCAGTATTGTGTTTGGCATGTTCATCTAAATCATTGCGCGGTAGCCCCGTTTGCTACCTCGCCTCACTTTGAGGTGTAGTCCATGACCGATGCCCAACTGTTGAGCGAAGGCTTTACGCTCATGTTTGCTGGAATGGGATTTGTTGTGCTGTTTTTACTGTTGCTTATTCTGGCTATCCGCCTGATGTCGACCGCCATTAATCACTTTTTCCCGGAACCTGTCGCAGCCCCTGGCACCCAGCGTACTGCGCCTGCCGTCGTGGATACCCGCGCCCATTTAATGCCGGTGATTGCCGCCGCTATTTATCATCATCGTCAAATTAACCCCGATTTACGGAGTCACTCATGACCGTTGCTATTACCGATGTCGTCCTTCGCGATGCTCACCAGTCCCTGTTCGCAACCCGTCTGCGTCTTGACGATATGCTGCCCATTGCCTCCGCTCTCGATGAGATGGGTTATTGGTCGCTTGAATGTTGGGGCGGCGCAACATTTGACTCCTGTATTCGTTTTCTCGGAGAAGACCCCTGGTTGCGTTTACGAGAGTTGAAAAAAGCGATACCGAAAACGCCGCTGCAAATGTTGCTGCGTGGGCAGAATCTACTGGGTTATCGCCATTATGCTGATGACGTTGTGGAACGCTTTGTCGAACGAGCCGTGAAAAACGGCATGGATGTGTTTCGCGTATTTGATGCGATGAACGATCCGCGCAATATGCGTGCTGCCCTGCAGGCAGTGCGCAGTCACGGTGCGCACGCCCAGGGGACGCTTTCCTATACCACAAGCCCGGTGCATACCTTACAAACCTGGCTTGATCTGACAGAACAACTGCTGGAAACCGGCGTTGATTCTATTGTTATTAAAGATATGTCCGGCATCCTCACGCCTGCTGCGGCCCATGAGCTGGTACGGGAAATTAAAAGTCGCTACGACGTGCGCCTGCATCTGCATTGCCATGCGACGACCGGCATGGCAGAAATGACGCTGTTGAAGGCGATTGAAGCAGGCATTGATGGTGTAGATACCGCGATTTCTTCGATGAGTGCGACCTATGGTCATCCGGCCACCGAAGCGATGGCGGCGGCCCTCGCAGGCACCTCCAACGACACGGGTTTAAATATCGAAAAACTGGAGAAGATCGCCGCCTATTTCCGCGATGTTCGCAAGAAGTACCACGCTTTTGAAGGGCAACTGAAAGGCTACGATAGCCGGATTCTGGTCGCACAGGTACCCGGAGGGATGCTCACCAATCTGGAAAGCCAACTCAAACAGCAAAATGCGACGGATAAACTCGATGCGGTACTGCTGGAGATCCCGCGAGTGCGTGAAGATCTCGGCTTTATTCCGTTGGTGACACCGACTTCGCAAATCGTCGGGACTCAGGCGGTACTGAATGTTCTCAGTGGCGAGCGATACAAAACTATTGCCAAAGAAACGGCCGGGATCCTGAAAGGAGAATATGGCCGTACGCCCGCGCCGGTTGAGGCAAAACTTCAGGCGCGGGTGCTGGAAAATAATCCCCCCGTCACCTGTCGCCCGGCGGATTTGCTTCCCCCTGAACTGTCGCAACTGGAAACGGATGTGAAACGCCAGGCCGCAGAGAAAGGTATTCAGCTGGCAGCTAACGCCATTGATGACGTGCTGACAGTGGCACTGTTCCCACAAATTGGTATGAAGTTTCTTGAGAATCGCGGTAATCCGGCAACGTTCGAACCGGTACCGCAACAGGAGCAGGCGAAAACGCCATCGGCACCTGTAAATCCTTCTCAACCGGTTTCGGGGCCCAGTGTTTATACCCTCGAAGTGGAAGGTAAAGCCTTTGTGGTGAAGGTCAGCGAAGGGGGGGATTTAACTCAGGTTGTTCCGCTTAACGCCCCTGCTACACCTGCTACATCCCCAGCTGTGACAACCGGTACGCCTGTCTGCGCCCCACTTTCTGGCACTATCTGGAAGGTCGTCGTCACGGAAGGCCAGCACGTGGCCGAAGGAGAAGTGTTACTGATCCTCGAAGCCATGAAGATGGAAACTGAAATCCGCGCAGCCCAGGCCGGCGTGGTGCGCGGAATTACAGTGAAATCTGGCGATGCGGTGGCGGTAGGCGATTCCCTGCTGACACTGGCATAACGGGGGCGGCATGGAAAGTTTGAATACGCTGATACAAGGGTTGGGCTTTATGCATTTACAGGCAGGCCAGGGAGTCATGCTGCTGGTCAGTCTGGTATTGCTTTGGCTGGCAATCGCCAGGAAATTCGAGCCATTATTACTCTTACCAATAGGTTTTGGTGGCCTGCTGGCGAACATTCCTGAAGCCGGACTGGCGTTAACCGCGCTTGAAAACCTGCTGGCTCACCACGACGCCATCGCTCTTGGAGTGATTGCTGAAAAGTTGAATTGCGCCGTGGATGTTCACGTGATCAAAGAAGCGTTAGCGCTGGCATTGCCATCCGTGCAAAACCAGATGGAAACCCTGGCGACGGATCTGGGCTACAGCACGGGTGTGCTGGCCATATTCTATAAAGTGGCCATCGATTCTGGTGTTGCACCACTGGTTATCTTTATGGGTGTCGGTGCCATGACGGACTTCGGCCCGTTACTGGCTAACCCGCGTACTTTGTTGCTGGGGGCGGCGGCACAATTCGGTATTTTCGCCACGGTACTTGGTGCGTTAGGGCTGAACTATTTTGGCTTTATTCACTTCACCCTGCCCCAGGCCGCATCGATTGGCATTATCGGTGGCGCTGATGGGCCAACAGCGATTTATCTCTCCAGCAAACTGGCACCGGAACTACTCGGCGCCATTGCGGTAGCCGCCTACTCGTATATGGCGTTGGTGCCACTGATCCAGCCGCCAATCATGAAAGCGTTGACCACCGAATCCGAACGCAAAATTCGCATGGTGCAATTGCGCAACGTCAGTAAGCGGGAAAAAATCCTCTTCCCAGCGGTACTTCTGCTTCTGGTGGCATTGCTGCTTCCGGATGCGGCCCCGCTGTTGGGCATGTTCTGCTTTGGCAATCTAATGCGTGAAAGTGGTGTGGTCGAACGCCTGAGTGATACGGTGCAAAATGGGCTAATTAATATCGTAACCATTTTCCTCGGCTTGTCCGTGGGGGCAAAACTGGTCGCCGATAAGTTCCTGCAACCGCAGACCCTGGGGATTTTACTGCTCGGTATGATCGCCTTTGGTATCGGCACGGCAACCGGTGTGCTGATGGCAAAGTTACTGAATAAATTTGGCAACAACCCGATCAATCCGCTTATCGGTTCCGCAGGGGTTTCGGCAGTCCCGATGGCAGCGCGTGTTTCCAATAAAATCGGCCTCGAAGCAGATCCACAAAACTTCCTGCTGATGCACGCCATGGGCCCCAACGTCGCAGGGGTCATTGGTTCGGCGATTGCCGCCGGCGTCATGCTCAAATACGTGCTCGGAATGTAGCCATATAATGCGGAGTCCGCTCCGCATTTGTCCAAAATAATATAAAAGAAAAAACTGAAAATCAGAGCCGTAGCAATCTATAAAACTCTTAAACAACGGAAAATATTTTTTATTTACTTATCCTATATGTCAATTAGCCAAGTCACTCACTGGTTCGCCAGACGCTCATTTCAGAATCGCATTTTCTTGCTGATTCTTTTCACTTCTACGGTGGTGATGCTGGCCATTTATTGGTACCTGACCAGTATCAGTAGAGAGCGTTTGCATTACCAGGTTGGACAACGTGCGCTAATTCAGGCGATGCAGATATCTGCCATGCCGGAACTGGTTGAAGCGGTGCAAGCGGCAGATATTAAACGAATCAAAGTGTTAATTGATCCTATGCGATCGTTCTCGGACGCCGTTTATATTACCGTCGGTGATTCTCAAGGCCGCCGGCTTTATCACGTAAATTCAAGCGAGATTGGAAAATTTATGGAGGGGGGTGACAGCCAGGAGGCCCTTTCTCAGGCCAAAAGCTATATCTCAGTGCGTAAAGGTTCACTCGGTTCTTCTTTACGGGGTAAATCGCCGATTCAAGACAGCACCGGGAAAGTTATCGGTATTGTCTCCGTGGGTTATACCCTTGAGCAGTTAAATAACTGGCTCAATTTGCAACTCAGCTCTGTGATACCACCGATGGTTATCATGCTGTTTTTATTATTGCTTTGCGCCAGAATTTTTTCTCTACATATTAAAAAGCAAATGCTCAATATGGAGCCACAACAGCTAGCTCAATTAGTTATCCAGCAAAGTGTCTTGTTTGAATCAGTATTTGAAGGGTTGATTGCCATTAATTCAGATTATCGCATTACGGCCATTAACCAGACCGCACGGCGGATGCTGAACCTCGTTCAGCCGGAACAGAATCTGATCGGCAAAATTATTAGCCAGGTAGTGTCACCCGATAACTTTTTTTATCATCAGCCAGAGAAAAATAAGAAAGATGAGATCGTCGTTTTTAAGGATATTAAAGTCATTGCCAGCCGCATGGCGGTTATTTTGCATGGTGTGCCTCGTGGTTGGGTGATTAGTTTTCGCAGCAAAGACGATATTAATACTCTTAGCCTGCAACTTAGCCAGATCCAGCAATATGCGGATAACTTGCGTGCCGTACAACATGAACATCGTAATCTCATTTCAACTATCGCCGGACTGCTTTTTTTGAAGCGTTATGACAACGCGCTCGAACTGATTCAATTGCAGTCGGAAAGCCACCAAAAAGTTGTCGATTTCATTGCTACTAATTTTAAAAATAATCACCTTGCCGGTTTATTGATCGGCAAATATTACCGTGCCAAGGAATTGGGGCTGGAACTGGTGTTTGATCCCGGTTGTTACGTAGAAACGCTGCCAGAAACGTTAACCCAAAATGAATGGATTTCTATTGTCGGCAATTTGTTGGATAACGCCTACAACGCCACCATTCGTCAGCCGGGAGGCTCAACTCGCATTGAGTGTCTGATCAACAGTGAAGGCGCGGAAGTGATCATTGAAGTTGCCGATCAGGGTTGCGGAATTGATGAAAGCATCCGCGATTGCATTTTTGATCGCGGAATTTCCAGCAGCAAAAGCGCTGAGCATGGCATCGGATTATGGCTGGTGAGAAGTTATGTCCAACAGGCGGGAGGCTCCATCGTCGTTGAAAACAACATTCCATCCGGCACCATTTTTACCCTGTACATTCCACAAACAAGAGAAGAACATCATGGACTGTATCACTACACTGGTCGTTGAAGACGAACCCCTGCTCGCTGAGATTCTGGTCGATACCATCAGGCTCTTCCCCCAATTCAATGTGATTGGCGTGGCGGATAAACTAGAAACAGCCAAAAAATATATTCGCCTTTATCAGCCTGAATTAATTCTGCTGGATAATTTTTTGCCCGATGGCAAAGGTATCGAATTAATAAAGCACGCGGTCAGTATCAATTATTCTGGGCGAATTATTTTTATTACCGCCGATAATCATATGGACACCATCAGCGAAGCCATCCGACTCGGCGTGTTCGACTATCTCATTAAGCCGGTGCATTACCAACGCCTGCAACATACCCTGGAACGTTTCTCCCGCTATCGCAGTTCGTTGCGTTCCAATGAGCAAGCCAACCAAATGCATGTTGATGCCCTTTTTAATATTCAGGCCAAAGAGCTACTGGTGCCAGCGGCCTCTACCCTGCGGGGAATTGACGAGTCGACATTAAGCCGCGTGCGGCAGTTATTTAACGAGCGGCATATCGTCCATACCGCCGATTCCCTCTCTCACCTGTTTGGTTGCAGTAAAACCACCGCCAGGCGCTATCTGGAACAAGGGGTGAAGGACGATTTCCTGGAAGCCGAAATCAATTATGGCAAAGTGGGCCGGCCGGAGCGCATTTACCACGGAAAATAGTCTGGCTTATCTCTGCCATCCGGGGCGCGATTATCGCCAGAGGTATGAACGGGTTACGGTTATGCGTGCTGCCGGCCCTTTCTCTATATCAGAGCAATAATTATTTTGTTTTTTATTAAATGAAATAAGGCAAGCATTGCGACGGCTATTTGATAAAAATACCACCCCCAAAAAAGCTGAATTGATTAATACCGTGATTAATCGTGCACTCGTGTTGAGGTCAGCCATGGGGAATGATGTGAAGTTTTATTAATTGTAGAGTCCCCCCCTATTTGGCGTGATTCCCTATTTTGAGGTTTACCATGAAAAAATCTGTATTGATGCTTCTGACATTGTCTGCGCTTTTCACTGCCATCCCTGCTCAAGCAACTCAGCAGGCGACTGAGCGCCGTGATGCACGCGATGTGCGCCAGGATACGCGTCAGGATTCACGTGAAGTTAAGCAAGATTGCCGCAATGGTGTATTCGGGAATGCCGATTGCCGCCAGGATCATCGTGAGAACAAACAAGATGGCCGCGACGCTGCACGTGATGTGAAGTACTAATATCGCCATTCGCTAACCACCAGCCAGACCGGGATGTCATCGATATTTTTCCCCCTGATGGTGGTCATCTGTCACGGGTAATGACGCTATTCCCCTGACCAGAATATAGCGAAAACTCATATGAATTTTAGTATTACGCGTCTGCGCGCTTGCACGAGCGGGTTGCTTTCCAGTCTGGCTAACAAGCGCTGGTTGCTGCTCGCTTTGTTCGTTCAGGGGATGGCTGCTACCAGCTATCTTTATCTGGAACGCAACGGGATTGAAACCGGTGTGGTCCAGAGCCTTAAAAATGTGTCGGCGATGCATTTGCGCAGCTTTGAGCAACTCGAAAATACCATCCGCTATCAGCTTCTGACGGTTGGCGAGAGAATGCTGGCTAACAGTCGCATCGACTCCGGCTCGCAAAATGATAACAGTCGGCTGAAAACCGAGATCGGTCATCCGTGGCTGGATACGGTTATCGTTCTTGATCCAACAGGCAATATTGTGGCATCTGACTCCACTGTGCCACTCGCCTCAATCCTGCCAGCCAGCGTGCTGAAATCGCACTCCTTTAAGGGCTTACCCCAATATCAGTCCTTCTACAAAGGCCTCGGTTCTTCCTTCTTTGTACCCCGGCATTACGCCTCTGAAGCAGGCAGCAAAGGGTTGGTGATGTACCAGACCATCTCATCACGCGAGGGAGAAATTTTAGGCAGTGTGGTGGGTTATACCAAACTGAACAGTTTGTCCTCCTTGCTCAGGACTGATATCACACGGGGTTTTGATCTGGGCAAGGACGGTATTTTGGCCCTTCTTGATAACCGCACTGACGATGTCCTGTATCGCTATTCGTATGCCCAGGATCCCATAAATAAAAATCACAGTGACTCAGGGGTGATCGCAAAGGCACATTTTCGCGACACAAAGTACGGACCAAATGTGAAGTTCTACCGCTCGCCGATTGACGGTGTGGAGCGACTTGCGGTGCTGCAACCTCTGCATCAGGGGCAATGGCTGCAATTGACCGCTCAAAGTAAGAACGTCTACGAGTTTTACTGGCAACGTCAGGTGGTTATTTCCATCCTGTTATTTGCCTGTCTTGCGGTATTACAGTGGTTACTGATGAGCGCTTATCAGCGCAGTCGCCAGCAGCGCCTGCTATTGGATTTGGTCCTTGATTCCGTGGACGCCTGCGTCTATTTCAAAACCAGTGAACGGCACTTTGCCTACGTCAATGCAAAGACCGCAGAGCTGTTTGGCCTTCGCGCCGAAAAGATCATTGGCAAACGGGATAGCGAAGTTCTGCCACAGAAAATGGCTGATGATTTCTGGATCACGGACAGCAAGGTGCTCACTGCGGGTAGCAAGCAGATGTGCACAGAAATTGTGACCAATCCGCAAGGGGAAACCCGTTATTACTCATCCATTAAGGTCCCGGTGCAATTGCCAGGGCAACTGCCTGCCCTGGTGGGTATTTCGAATGATGTCACCGAATTACATCAGCAAACCCTCGCCCGCGAAGCCGCAGAGATTGAGCTGGCGGCGCACAACCACTCGCTATTGCTGCACAACATCGTCCTGGAGAAATTGGGTGATAACACCCCGCTTTCCGAAGTGCTGGACACCATGGTGCGCATCATCAATGACTATCGCCCGGGAATGATGAGTACCGTGCTACTGCTTGATGATGATGGCAAGACACTGATTGGTTGTGCAGGACCGGATTTACCTGAAGCCTGGTGGAGTAACAGTGCGCGGCTTCCGGTCAAAGAGGGCTACGGATCTGCGGTGACAGCGGTGCTTCGGGGTGAAACCGTGATTGCCGAGGACATTGCCATCCATCCGTGTTGGGCTGCGTTACGTGAAGTCGCTTGTGGTCAGGGGCTGCGTGCGGCCTGGGCGCAGCCAGTCAAAGACAATGAAGGCCGGATCCTCGGCGTCTTCGGTATGTACAAGCGGGAACCCGCCACTCCGGATACCCATGATCTTGCCCTGCTGGAGGATTACGCCCGTCTCGCGCAAATGGCTATTGAGCGTGCGCGAATGGCCGTAGCGCTTCAGGAAAGCCAGGCCCTGTATCGTCTGATTGCAGAAAACAGCAATGATCTTATCTGGGTGATGAAATATCCCTTTTTGACCTGCAGTTATGTCAGCCCGTCGGCTGAACGGATACGTGGCTGGACGGCAGAAGAAATAATGGAACAGCAACTGGAGGAGATGGTCTCGGAAGACTCAGTGCGACTGATACAAGAGACGCTCCAGGACTGCATGCAACGAATCAGCGAAGGCGACCTGTCGGGCCAGTTCTTTAGCATGGAGCTGGAGCATTTGCACAAGGATGGACGCGTGGTTCCGGTCGAAGCTAAGGGCACCATCATGCTCGATAGTGAGGGTAAACCCTCTCACATCATCGGCAACACCCGCGACATAACCAAACGCAGAGCCGCCGAGAACGCATTGCATTTGGCCCGGGAGCAACTCGCTGACCAGTTACTGTTTGCACAAACACTCATCAATGCGATTCCCAACCCGGTGTTCGCCAAGGACCTTACGGGGCGCTACATGATGTGCAACACGGCGTATGAGGAATACAAAGGCAAGTCCCACCAGCAAATACTCGGCAAGAATGTTTTCGATCTATGCCCGCGGGAAATGGCAGAGGTCCACTCTGAGGCAGACCGCGCACTCTTCGACAATCCGCATTCCCAGATGTATGAAGCGAAAGCAGTGTATCGTGACGGGTCACAACGTGATGCCTTATTTAACCGGGCGGTATTCCGCAACAGCAACAAAGAGGTGGCAGGTCTGGTGGGTGTGATGCTGGACATTACGCAACGCAAAGCGGCGGAGGAAGTTATTCGGAATATGGCATTCTTCGACCAACTGACGGGTCTGCCCAATCGCCGGATGATGGAAGACCGGCTTAGCCAGATGCTGGCACTGGCGAAACGGGAGCAACGCAAGCTGTCGCTGCTGTTTGTCGATCTGGATAAGTTCAAGGCGGTGAATGACCAGCACGGTCATCAGGCGGGTGACTGGCTGCTGCCACAGGTTGCCTACCGGATGAGTGCGCAACTGCGCCTCTCCGATACGGTGTCACGCATTGGCGGCGATGAATTTGTCATCCTGCTGCCCGATACTCACACCACAGAAGATGCCGTTCTGGTGGCGGAGAAGATCCGTGCGGTACTGGAACTCCCGTTTGTCATGGAGAATGACGTTGTGCTGGAGATTTCGTCGAGTATTGGTGTGGTGATGTACCCTGACCAGGCGGACACCGTGCGCGATTTACTGCACTTTGGCGACGAAGCCATGTATCGCGCCAAGAAGAATGGCAGGAATGCCGTGGAAGTCTTTGATCACCCGCTCCTGTAGAGCCTCGCACACACTCTGACTTCACTGGCGGCTCGCGCACTTGAAACGACTCAAACGCTAAAAACGAAAAAGCCCCAGCTTATTTCTAAGCTGGGGCCTGAATGTTGGTGGAAGCGTAGAGATTCGAACTCTAGAACCCTTTCGGATCGCCGGTTTTCAAGACCGGTGCCTTCAACCACTCGGCCACGCTTCCAACGAGGCGAACTATAAACATCCCCATACTTCCTGTAAAGCACGATTTTGTTCGTTCGCCTGATAATTCACCAAACTCGTGTTGTTTGAGCGAAACATCAACAACCTGAGTAATTTAACATCAGGATCGTTGCAGCTTTGCAGCCTGCATCCAGCGGGCATCAATGTTTTTTAATGTACATATCTTTGGTGTAGTAGAAACCAAGGTTGTTTGGCGCGTATCCCCCGACAAAAGGTTTCACCAACTGGGCTAAAACATAGTGATAAACCGGAATGGCTGGCACGTCTTCTGCAAGTTTATCCTCAGCTTGTTGATAGAACTTACCGCGCTGTTCAACATTGTCGGCTTTGGCTGCATTTTTTAGTGCGTCATCAAAAGCGGCATTGCTGTACTTCGAAGTGTTTTCGCTATCGCCAGTGCGGAAGTTGTTCAGGAAAGTTGCTGCATCGTCGTAATCAGCAATCCATGCATAACGCACCACGTCGAATGTTCCGTTATGCATTGTATCGAGCATCGTTTTCCATTCCTGGTTTTGCAGCTTCGCTTCAACCCCCAGATTTTTCTTCCACATTGAACTGGCGGCAATGGCAATGCGCTGATGCGATTCAGAGGTGTTGTACAACAAATTAAAACTCAACGGATGAGAGGAATTAAATCCCGCTTCTTCCAGTAGCTTTTTTGCTTCTGCTACACGCTTCTCATGGCTCCAGCTGGCGTAATCAGGAGATTTGAGTTCAACGCCACCAATACTTTTCTGACTGATAACCCACGCTGGAATTTGCCCCTGCCCTAACACTTTTTCAGCGATGATATCTTTGTCGAGCGCCATATTCAGCGCACGCCGCACACGCGGGTCATTGAATGGCGCTTGAGTGGTATTGAACTGGTAGTAGTAGGTTGCAAGCTTCGGGGTGACGTGAACCTGATCCGGAATGGATTTCTTCAATGAAGCGTATAGCGTTTGGGGGACGGTCAAAACTATATCTATCTCACCTGCTTTATAACGATTGATGTCTGCCGTTTCAGAAGCTATCGGCAGATAAGTGACTTTATTAATAACGGTATGGGCATCGTCCCAGTACTGTTTGTTACGCACTCCGATGACTTTTTCGTTAACCACCCAGTCTGAAAGCGTATACGCACCACTGCTGACAAAATTGCCTGGCTGCGTCCATTTGTCACCGAATTTCTCAACAACAGCTTTATCAACAACCACCAACGATGTATGTGCGAGCATTGCGAGGAATGCGGCGGTTGGTTGGGTCAGCGTAACTTGTAGCGTCGAATCATCTAACGCTTTAACACCTAACGTATCAGGGGATTTTTTACCTTCTGCAATATCTGCCGCATTTTCCACATGCATATTGCCGAGATAGCTTGCATAAGGCGACCCGGTTTTAGGGTCAACCAGACGCTGCCAACTCCAGACGACATCTTCAGCAGTTATCGACTCACCATTTGACCATTTAATTCCAGGTCGAAGATGGAAAACCCAGACCGTGCTGTTTTTCTCTTCCCATTTTTCGGCGAGTCTGGGTTCAATTGAACCGTCGTTGCGTACTTCTACCAGACCTTCAAAAAAGTCACTGATAATCGCCGACTCAACACTACTCTCGACCTTATGAGGATCCAGCGAAGCAGGTTCACTACCATTGTTGCGCACAATCTCTTGTTTCTGTGCCAGTTCAGTCCCTGCCGGCACGTTAGCCGCCCAGGCACCGGAAATGGCACTAGCCAATCCAATAGCGATAAAAGATTTGATCAATGTGTTGTGGTGGGTTGCTTTCATTACACACGCCTTATTTGAGTTATTAACGACGGTACGGTTAACACTCTTAGCACCCGTATTAATTTAAGCAATAATTTCCAGCCACATATAAGTGAAATTTATGACGCATGTCTTGTCTGTTATTGAATTCTGGACAAGGTAAAGATGGGTAAAAGGGCTTCCTTGCAATAAAGGAGGCCATTATTCTCGGTCACTATAACCACCTGCTATAAGAGAGAGTTTCTGAATGGATCGCATTATTACTTCCTCGCGTGACCGTTCGTCACTGCTGAGTACCCACAAGGTACTGCGTAATACTTATTTTCTGCTCAGCCTTACACTGGCGTTTTCTGCGATAACCGCAACCGCCAGCACGGTGTTGATGCTGCCATCTCCGGGTCTGATTTTGACCCTGGTCGGCATGTATGGCCTGATGTTTTTAACCTACCGCCTGGCAGATAAGCCAACCGGTATTCTTGCAGCGTTCGCCTTTACTGGCTTCCTGGGTTATATCCTTGGACCAATGCTGAACTCCTACATCTCTGCCGGTATGGGAGATGTGATTGGCATGGCGTTAGGCGGCACGGCGCTGGTGTTCTTTAGTTGCTCTGCGTATGTGCTGACGACGCGTAAAGACATGTCCTTCCTCGGCGGTATGCTGATGGCGGGTGTTGTCGTTGTGCTGGTTGGTATGGTTGCTAACATCTTCCTGCAACTGCCTGCCCTGCACCTGGCGATAAGCGCGGTGTTTATCCTGATCTCTTCCGGCGCCATTTTGTTTGAGACCAGCAACATCATCCGCGGTGGCGAAACGAACTATATTCGCGCAACGGTGAGCTTGTACGTTTCTCTGTACAATATCTTCATCAGCTTGTTGAGCATTCTGGGCTTCGCAAGCCGCGATTAATCGCTTACCACTCTCCATTCTAAAGCCTCGCTAATGCGGGGCTTTGTTTATTCTGACGCGGCAAAATTTGCTACACTGCGGCCAGTTTTTCTGGAGCAAAGAATAATGACGTTGATGTTTGAAGGCCGAGAAATAGAAACCGATGCCGATGGTTATCTGAAAAATAGCCAGGAGTGGAGTGAACCGCTGGCAGAATCAATTGCAGCAAAAGAAGGTATCACGCTTGCAGTTGAACACTGGGAAGTGGTGCGCTTCGTACGCGAGTTTTACCTGGAATTTAATACCTCTCCGGCGATTCGTATGCTGGTCAAAGCGATGGCCAACAAATTTGGCGAAGAAAAAGGCAATAGCCGTTACTTATACCGTTTATTCCCTAAAGGGCCGGCCAGGCAGGCAACAAAAATTGCCGGTCTGCCAAAGCCGGTGAAGTGTATTTAGTAGCGAATACCAAAATCTGTCCATTGACGGTCGGGTTGGTGAGGCTCAGTCAGCACTTTATCAACCCGGGCACTGCGCGGCCCCCCTGCTTTTAGCCACGCGACAAGTTTTTCGACCTGCGGTGCTTCACCGCAGGCTAATACCTCAACGCTGCCATCATCCATGTTACGGGCGTAACCGGTTAAACCCAGTTTTAGCGCCTCACGTTGTGTGCTGTAGCGAAAACCTACCCCCTGAACCAGGCCGTGGACCCAGGCAAGTGTGCATACTGTGGTCATAACTTCCTCCGTTTCGGGTTCTTACGTTGCATTTTCCCGGTGTTAACCGGAAAATGACGCCAAATTCTTAGCAAGAAAGCATAGCAAATTATGAGTGTACGTTTAGTGTTAACCAAAGGGCGCGAAAAATCGTTATTGCGCCGTCATCCGTGGGTGTTTTCTGGTGCTGTCGCACGCATGGAAGGCAAAGCCAATTCCGGCGAAACAATTGATGTTGTCGATAGCCAGGGCAAATGGTTGGCACGTGCCGCTTATTCTCCTTCCTCGCAAATCCGTGCACGCGTCTGGACGTTCGACGCCAATGAAAGCATCGATATCGCATTCTTCACCCGCCGTCTGCAGCAAGCCCAGCAGTGGCGTGAATGGCTGGCCGCTCGTGATGGACTGGACAGCTACCGTCTGATTGCGGGCGAATCTGATGGTCTGCCAGGTGTGACAATCGATCGCTTCGGTAACTTCCTGGTGCTGCAATTACTTTCTGCTGGTGCGGAATACCAACGCCCTGCTTTGGTCGCGGCACTGCAAAATCTCTATCCAGATTGCGCTATTTATGACCGTTCAGATGTCGCGGTGCGTAAGAAAGAAGGGATGGAATTAACGCAAGGCCCAGTGAGTGGCGAACTGCCACCTGACCTGCTACCAATCGAAGAGCATGGCATGAAGTTGTTGGTAGATATTAAAGGTGGCCACAAAACCGGTTATTACCTTGACCAGCGCGACAGCCGTTTTGCCACGCGCCAGTATGTGAAAGATAAGCGTGTGTTGAACTGCTTCTCTTACACCGGTGGTTTTGCGGTTTCTGCACTGATGGGCGGCTGTAGCCAGGTTGTCAGCGTGGATACGTCTCAGGACGCTTTAGATGTAGCGAAGAAAAACGTTGAGCTGAACAAACTCGATTTGAGCAAAGCGGAATTCCTGCGTGATGACGTGTTCAAACTGCTGCGCAAATACCGCGACCAGGGTGAAAAATTCGACGTTATCGTGATGGACCCACCGAAGTTTGTTGAGAATAAGAACCAGCTGATGGGCGCCTGCCGTGGTTATAAAGATATCAATATGCTGGCAATCCAGTTATTGAACCCAGGCGGGATCCTGATGACGTTCTCCTGTTCAGGATTAATGACGACAGATTTATTCCAGAAAATCATCGCCGATGCCGCCGTAGATGCTGGGCGTGATGTACAATTTATAGAGCAATTCCGTCAGGCAGCCGATCATCCAGTCATCGCTACCTATCCGGAAGGGCTGTATCTGAAAGGGTTTGCCTGTCGCATCATGTAACTTGAAAAATGGAATGTTGCCCGCACATTAATTGCAGGTAATGTTTCTCAGGAGGTGACTATGATTGCCAGCAAATTCGGCATTGGCCAGCAAGTACGACATTCTTTGCTGGGCTATTTGGGGGTAGTGGTCGATATCGACCCGGAATACTCTCTGGATGAACCCGCAGAAGATGATTTGGCCGACAACGATGTCCTCCGTAGTGCCCCCTGGTATCATGTAGTGATGGAAGATGATGATGGCCAGGCGGTGCATACCTATCTTGCTGAAGCCCAGTTAAGTGGGGAGTCACAAGACGAGCATCCCGAACAACCGTCGATGGATGAATTGGCGGCTTCGATACGGCAGCAACTTCAGGCACCTCGCCTACGTAATTAGCAAAAACCCCGCAATCGCGGGGTTTTTTAATTATTTCGCCAGACCCAGGCGGGGGATTTCAATCGCCGGGCATTTATCCATCACCACGTTTAACCCTGCATCCTGTGCCAACACCGCAGCCTGTTCATTAATCACACCTAGCTGCATCCACAATGTTTTTGCACCGATGGCGATGGCTTCTCGCGCCACTTCCCACGCAGCTTCTGAATTACGAAACACGTCGACCATATCCACTTTTTGTGGAATTTCAGCAAGCGACCCATAGCCTTGTTGCCCTAACAGGGTCTTGCCGGCCACTTTTGGTGACACCGGAATCACTTCATATCCTTGATCCAGCAAATACGCCATCACCCGATAGCTTGGGCGATCAGGTTTATCACTGGCTCCCACCAGTGCGATTGTTCGGGTGCTTTTTAAAATAGTTTCGATATCTGCCTGTTTCATCACACTCTCCGCTGGGACTTCGTAATCAAAAGTGTATGTCATCCATTACTGACTCACCATCTTTCCCATACAGAGGTAGTAGAGCAATTTTGCGAAATATGTCTATATGTTAATAAACTGTCCTTGTGAAAAATTTTGATACATTCAGTAAGGGATAGCCCCATTTACCCCGGCAGGAGAAATTGATGAGAACGGTGTTCTTTATCGCGATATGTTGGAGCCTTCTTTTGCCGTCTGAATCGTGGGCGACAACGTTACGTCTGTCCACGGATATCGATTTGCTGGTGCTTGATGGGAAAAAAGTTTCCAGTTCTTTATTAAGAGGGGCTGATAGCCTCGAACTCGATAACGGCCCGCATCAAATGGTGTTTCGCATTGAGAAAAATATTCGCAACAGCACACGCGAACAGCGTCTTTATATTTCGCCGCCTTTAATCGTCAGTTTCGATACTAAGGAAGTCAGCCAGGTAAATTTTAATCTACCCCGCATCGAAAACGATAAAGAGAGCGAGGAATTTGACCTCGCACCGCATCTTCAATTACTGGACGGTAACGCCGCAGTCATTCCGGTGAAAGTGGATATTTTGCCGGTAAAAGTGCTGCCACAAGGCATTGATTACGAGCAGGACACCCAGGTTTACAACAAATCGGGTAAGGTCGCGTCAGTAAAAGGTTTTGCCACCATGATGGCTGATGACAGTACATTGCTGTCCCGCGATTCCGAACTTGATGCGCCACCTCCTCAGTCCGAAACGATGACCGAGCAACGACTCAAGTACTGGTTCTTACAAGCAGACAAAACGACTCGCGAGCGTTTCTTACAATGGGTGAAGGACAACCCCGCGCAATAATTGCCTTTCCATTCCCGCATTTTTCACACCCTTCTCTTGCAGCATCAGTGGCTTCCAGTAAGCTGTAGGCATTATTAATCGTTCAATCTTAATCAATCAGGATTAACCAATGGAATTAACCTCCCGCACCCTGGCGGAAAAGAAGCATATTGCGCTGGTTGCGCACGATCACTGCAAAGATGCGTTATTGAAATGGGTTGAGCGCCACAAGTCTGTTCTGGCTCAGCACGTGTTGTACGCGACCGGCACTACCGGGAATCTCATCCAGCGCGGCAGCGGTCTGGATGTCAATGCCATGCTAAGTGGCCCAATGGGCGGCGATCAGCAAGTGGGTGCTTTGATTTCTGAAGGGAAGATTGATGTGCTGATTTTCTTCTGGGATCCGTTGAATGCTGTTCCACACGACCCAGATGTTAAGGCGTTACTGCGTCTGGCGACGGTATGGAACATTCCTGTAGCGACCAACTTATCTACCGCCGATTTTATTATTCAATCGCCGGGCTTTAATCAGTCAGTGGAAATTTTGATCCCCGATTACGCGCGTTATCTGGCAGAGCGACTGAAATAATTACGGTCGATTTGCAGCGGGCACGCCAAGTTGTTTCAGGATATCGACAAAACTGGATGGTTCTTTTTTGTTGAATAACAGCCAGACACGATGACGGGCCCGCGTTATCGCCACATACAACAATCGCCGCTCTTCAGCATCCGGATAATCTTCCGGCTGTGGCAGTAATGCCTCTTCCATAACAGATTCACGCGCCGCCGCCGGGAATCCATCTTTCCCCTGTTGTAGCCCCAGGATCACCACATAGTCAGCCTGTTGCCCTTTGCTGGCATGGATAGTCATGAACTCAATCGTGAGTTTAGGCCAGCGCGTCGCTGCCTTTTCCAAAATTGCCGGGCGTAAATGGTGGTAACGCGCCAGCACCAGAATGCGCTGTTGTGGCTGCACATAGCCGCTCATCTTATCGAACAACGCTTCAATCTGGTCATCAGCCAATAACGTGACCGATTTTTTATCACCTTTGGACAGGCTATTCAGCGGCTTAGCCAGTTGATGCGGGTTCAGCTGCACGAATCGATTTGCGATTTCACCGATGCGATCGTTGAAACGGTAGGTGGTATCCAGCGCGCACTGATCTGCATCGCCAAAGTGGTGAGCAAAGGCGGTCGTCAACGACATTTCCGCACCGCTGAAACGATAAATCGCCTGCCAGTCATCCCCAACGGCATACAGCGAAGTCTGGGAGTTTTGTTTTCTCAATGCTGCCAGCAACGCTGCACGCTGCGGCGAGATGTCCTGAAACTCATCCACCAGAATATGTTTCCACGGGCTGATAAAGCGCCCTTTTTCCAGTACGTTGACGGCCTGATGAATCAAACCTGAAAAATCGACGGCTTCTTCGGCTTTCAGCGCTGTTTTCCAGGTTTTTAATAATGGCGCCATCAGTTTGACGCGTTTTGTGAACACATCACGGATCTCATCTGGGGCTGAGGCAATCATTTCTGCCTGAGAACCTCCATGCATACGCATTAATCCCAGCCAACGGTCTAAGCGGCTGGCCAGGCGTTTGGCTAAACGTTCATCCTTCCAGTATTCCCCTTCGGGGACTTCCCACTGCAACTCGTCGCTCAGCCATTCGCGCCACCCTTTTGCCTGTGCTTTTTTCTCATGGCATTGCTGCTGCCAGCTCTCAATCAGCAGTTGATGGCGTGCCTGGGTATCTGACTCCAGATCGCTCACGCGCGGAACTTTTTTGCTCCCTTGCTGGATGATGTGCAGCGCCAAAGAATGGAATGTGCGAGCAGAAATCGCATCAGTATGCAGACGTTCAGCAATGCGCTGGTCCATTTCTTGCGCGGCTTTGCGACCAAACGCCAGCAATAAAATTTGCTCTTCGCTGGCCTCGCCGCGTTGCAGTAACCAACCCGCACGGGCAACCAGAACCGAAGTCTTGCCGCTCCCCGCTCCTGCCAGCACTAACAACGAGTCTTCACCATTCACCACCGCGCGAGCTTGAGAAGGGTTCAATGGAGAGCTTTCTATTTTCTCGAAGAAGTCAGCATACTTTTCAAGCATGTGATTAGTGAAAGCGGTATTACGTTGATGGCGGCGTTGATCGCCTTGCTCAAGCCAGGCCTTGCACTGTAACCAGACGTCGCGGCAATTATCGAACGCTTCGAGTCGCGCCTGAGGAAGGGGCAACCCGGTAAATGCAGCGCGGACATTCTTTTGTAATGCCTGCATATCGCTGCGTTTAAACCATTTCTCCTGCTGGATTCGGCGTGTAATTTCAGCGTACTGCTGGTGTAAAACCTGTGCCGCGACTTCACTCATCTCAGCACTCCAGCTCTGCCAAAGCTCGTCGAGATGATGATAAAAGCGCTGCGTTTCACTCCATTCTGTACCGTGCAGACGCACGACTTTATCGTCCGGCAGAACAAATTCCAGTTCACCCCATACCAGACCACGCTTGCAATTAATGGCAATTAACTGATTGAATGGAATAAGGTATTCATGACGATCACCCTTTACCTCAACACCTGCAGTCAGCAATCTCACACGATTGTAGGGATGTTGTGCTAAATGTTTGCCTAGGGAGGTCGCTTTCAGTTCCATTACGCTTTGCCTGATCCAAAATAGAGGTTGTGGTTAAGTTTACCCGCCGAAGGAATGACGCTCCAGGGTAAAAACGCGTTACAATTGTTGTGGTTATTCATTTATAGAACTTTAAACCAACGAAGAGTGAGTATGCGTACAGTCCTTAATATTTTGAACTTTGTACTGGGTGGCTTTTTGACCACTCTCTCCTGGTTGCTGGCCACGCTTGTCAGTATCATTTTTATTTTCACCCTGCCGCTGACTCGATCCTGCTGGGAGATTACCAAACTTTCCTTCGTGCCGTACGGCAACGAAGCCGTTCATGTTGATGAACTCAGCCCGCAGAGCAAAAGTGCCATCATGAATACCGGTGGGACGTTGCTGAATATTGTCTGGCTGGTGTTTTTCGGCTGGTGGCTCTGTGTGCTGCATATCTGCACCGGTATTGCCCAATGCATCACTATTATTGGCATTCCTGTTGGGATTGCTAACTTCAAAATAGCGGCTATCGCGCTTTGGCCAGTTGGCCGCCGTGTGGTTTCTGTTGAAACTGCGCAGGCTGCACGTGAAGCAAATGCCCGCCGTCGTTTCCAGTAATTCAGACAAGAATAGTGAGTATTAATGCTTAGTCCAATTCTGCGCCGCTATACCTGGAACAGCACGTGGCTGTATAACTTGCGCATTTTCATCGCGCTTACGGGTACGGCTGCCCTGCCCTGGTGGCTGGGTGAGGTAAAGCTGACTATCCCATTAACACTGGGTGTTGTTGCCGCGGCACTGGCAGATCTGGATGACCGGCTGACCGGACGTTTGCGTAATCTCCTGATTACCTTAATCAGCTTTTTTATTGCGTCAGCATCGGTTGAACTCTTGTTCCCATGGCCAGTATTTTTTGGCATCGGGCTAATGATTTCCACCAGCGGATTCATTCTGCTCGGCGGATTAGGTCAGCGTTACGCCACCATTGCCTTTGGAGCTCTGCTTATCGCGATTTATACCATGCTCGGGATCACTTTATATGAGCACTGGTATCAACAACCGATCCTGCTGCTGGCGGGGGCAATCTGGTACAACGTACTGACGCTCGCCGGGCATCTGGTCTTCCCGATTCGCCCGCTTCAGGATAACCTGGCGAGATGTTATGAAAGCCTCGCGCGTTATCTCGAAGTCAAAGCAACGCTATTTGACCCTGACATCGAAGAAGAAAGTCAGGCGCCAATGCTTGAACTTGCAATGGCTAACAGCCAACTGGTCACGACGCTGAATCAGACGAAAGGCTCATTATTAACACGTTTACGCGGCGATCGTGGACAGCGGGGCACTCGTCGGACTTTGCATTATTATTTTGTCGCGCAGGATATTCACGAACGCGCCAGCTCCTCGCATATTCAGTATCAGGCGCTACGGGATAAATTCCGCTACAGCGATATTATGTTCCGCTTTCAGCGCCTTCTGACCATGCAGTCGCAGGCCTGTTTACAACTTTCACGTTCAATTTTGTTGCGTGAGAAGTATCAACACGATCCACGTTTTGAACGTGCTTTTATCCACCTTGATGCCGCGGTCGAAAGGCTGAAAGCCGACCAATATCTGGCGGGCGAATTTAAAGCGCTTGGCTTCCTGGTGAGTAATTTACGCGCCATTGATGCGCAACTGGCGACCATTGAATCCGAGCAAGCGCTTGCCGCCCCGCAAAGCGATATCGAAAACCGTCTGGCTGATGATCGTATCACTGGTTTTGGCGATGTCTGGCAGCGTTTGAAACGCAATTTAACTCCGGAATCTGCGTTATTTCGCCACGCGGTACGAATGTCGCTGGTGCTGTGTGTCGGCTACGCTTTCATTCAGTTTACCGGGCTAAAACATGGTTACTGGATCCTGCTGACAAGCCTGTTTGTCTGCCAGCCAAACTACAGCGCCACGCGCCGCCGTTTAGCATTGCGTATCATCGGTACGTTAGTCGGTGTGGCTGTCGGGCTGCCGGTGCTGTTCTTCGTGCCGTCAATAGAAGGCCAACTGGTATTAATCGTGATTACTGGCGTGCTGTTCTTTTCTTTTCGCAATGTGCAGTACGCGCACGCCACGATGTTTATCACCTTACTGGTACTGCTGTGCTTTAACTTACTCGGTGAAGGGTTTGAAGTCGCCGTGCCGCGTATCTTCGATACACTGTTAGGTTGTGCCATTGCCTGGGCTGCGGTGAGTTTCGTCTGGCCAGACTGGCGTTTTCGCAGGTTGCCGCTGGTGGTTGAGCGTGCATTTAATGCGAACTGCCGTTATCTGGATGCGATTCTTGAGCAATACCATCAAGGGCGAGATAACCGTGTTGAATACCGAATCGCGCGACGGGATGCACATAACAAGGATGCGGAACTGGCATCAGTCGTGTCCAACATGTCGTCCGAGCCGCGCGTTACACCGCAGATGCAGGAAACTGCATTTCGCTTGCTATGCCTCAATCATACCTTTAACAGCTATATTTCGGCGTTAGGTGCGCACCGCGAACAACTCACCAACGATGATATCTTGCTGCTACTTGATGACGCAGTGTGTTACGTAGACGATGCCCTTCATCATTTGCCTGCCGATGAAGAGCGAGTGCAAAAAGCGCTGCAAGGGCTTTCCGAACGTATCACTTCGCTTGAGCCGCAACCAGATACCAAAGAGCCATTAGTGCTGCAACAAATTGGCCTGCTGGTTGCGCTACTGCCTGAAATATCACGACTTCAACAACAGGTGTCGCAGCAACATGATTAACGGGACTTTCGTTTCGCGTAAAGATGCCCCCACTCGACTAACTCCCGGCGCGTTGACGCCGGGAGTGCCGCTTCATGAACACCACTAATCGCGCCAGCTAAAGCCAACAACACGCGGACACCCAGCCCTTTCTTCAAATGCCTCAATTTTATCCATGTGCGTTTCGCGCCATATGCATGAAGGGTTCGCACATCAGCTATCCCCACCTCCCACAACATCATCTCCAGACTATGGGTTAAATTGGGTAAATCTTTGAGACGTTGCTGCGCTTTCAGGCGTGATTTTTCACGTCGGGCGCTAAACAACGCATCGGTTGAAAGCTGTAAAAGTTTTTCTCGATCAGACCACAGCGCTTCATCGACATGATAATAATTGAGCGCGATTGATCGCCCGCGCTTTTGATAAACCAGCGACTCTGACGCTCTTTCAACGAAGTAAACTTCCGATTGTTCGCACGCTCGCAGATAAAGTTCCCCCTCAGAAACCATGGCAAACACCACATTCTCGACGGTCAAACTGTATCCACCAAATAGCGAGCGATAGCTGATATCGCCTAATGGAGATAGACATTCTTTTGATTGATGAATCCTTGCATAAGACCGCTTTTTCATGAATATGTCCTTAAATATCAATCTATAACGCATCATCACGATTTGTTACCGTATCCCGTAACACGAAAATATGTAACCTGATGACCGACGGCAATCACATTCTTTCTTTCCGCCGATTTACATGTTGAAATTGCGATATGCTTTCCGAAATTTAGATTGATCTTTGTCCGAACTGGTATTACTGTATATTCATACAGTAACCCATCAGGCGGGATTAACTATGCAATCACATAACGTTCTAACTCACGTTGCCACTGTTCCAACTTCTGGGTCTTCATTGACTCAGTCATCAGCAGGTAACAACATTAAAGGGTTGATCAGTGAAGTGATCTACAGCGAAGATCAGCCATGGATTACGCAGTTGGTGTTGCTGCCTCTTCTGCAACAGCTTGGTCAGCAATCGCGTTGGCAGCTGTGGCTAACGCCGCAGCAAAAATTGAGTCGTAAGTGGGTACAATCTGCTGGTTTGCCGCTGACAAAAGTGATGCAGGTAAGCCAGTTAGATCCACTTTTTACCGTAGATGCTATGGTAAAAGCATTGCAGACAGGAAATTACAGCGTTGTGATCGGTTGGTTACCGGAAGAATTGACTGACGAAGAGCATTATAAACTGTCATCTGCTGCTGAAATGGGTAACGCAATTGGCTTCATTATGCGTCCCACCCGTACCTCGAAAACAGGTTGTCGACCACGAAGCGGGCTAAAAATTCATTCTAGTTTGTATCATTAAGTAAATTTAAGAGAAATCCTGGAACTTTTTCTTCTCTGCTGACAATTCATTGTGAATTATCGAGAATCCGCACTGCAAGCCGCTCCTGGCGGCCTTCCCCCCGTTTCGCTGAGTCTATTTTTTGTGCAAATTTGTGAAAAAATGTGAACGCAACTCGTTTTTTTTCATATGCCTGAGGGACTTCACACTTGTAAGTTTTCAACTACGTTGTAGACTTTAGCTCGCCAGGGTTGCTCTTCCATAACACCGATTGATCGGTAGAGTAACAAGTGAGCATAAACTCGGGCGAAGGATTTAACCCTGGGCTTTAGAGCGATTTTAAAGCTCATGGCCTTTTTGGATGATAATGAGGCGCAAAAAATGAAAAAGACAGCTATCGCGATTGCAGTGGCACTGGCTGGCTTCGCTACCGTAGCGCAGGCCGCACCGAAAGATAACACCTGGTATGCAGGTGGTAAGTTGGGTTGGTCCCAGTTCCACGATACCGGTTTCTACGGTAACGGTTACCAGAACAACAACGGCCCTACTCACAGCAGCCAACTGGGTGCTGGTGCGTTCGGTGGTTACCAGGTTAACCCGTACGTTGGTTTCGAAATGGGTTATGACTGGTTAGGTCGTATGCCTTATAAAGGCAGCGTTGATAACGGTGCTTTCAAAGCGCAAGGCGTTCAACTGGCTGCTAAACTGAGCTATCCAATCAATGACGACCTGGACATCTACACTCGTCTGGGTGGTATGGTATGGCGTGCAGACTCTAAAGGTAACTACGCATCTACTGGCGTTACCCGCAGCGAACACGACACTGGCGTTTCCCCACTGGCAGCAGTTGGTCTGGAATATGCAATCACCCGTGATATCGCAACCCGCCTGGATTACCAGTGGGTTAACAACATCGGTGACGCGAATACCGTTGGTACTCGTCCAGACAACGGCATGCTGAGCCTGGGTGTTTCTTACCGTTTCGGCCAATACGAAGCAGCTCCAGTTGTAGCTCCGGCTCCAGCTCCAGCTCCAGAAGTACAGACCAAGCACTTCACTCTGAAGTCTGATGTTCTGTTCAACTTCAACAAAGCAACTCTGAAACCAGAAGGTCAGCAGGCACTGGATCAACTGTATACTCAGTTGAGCAACCTCGACCCGAAAGATGGTTCTGTTGTAGTTCTGGGCTTCACCGACCGTATCGGTTCCGACCAGTACAACCAGAAACTGTCTGACAAACGTGCACAGTCTGTTGTTGATTACCTGATCTCTAAAGGTATCCCAGCTAACAAGATCTCCCCACGCGGTATGGGCGAATCTAACCCAGTTACTGGCAGCACCTGTGATAACGTAGCTCCTAAAGCTAAACTGATTGATTGCCTGGCTCCAGATCGTCGCGTAGAGATCGAAGTTAAAGGTATCAAAGACGTTGTAACTCAGCCTGCGGCATAAGTTACCGTTATAAAAAAACCCCGCCAAGGCGGGGTTTTTTGTTTTTAATCTTCCGGAAAATCACAGTAAAAAAGCACAGTGACAACTCAACTGCGCTCTACTTTTTACCCAGCATGGCCTGAAGGTCTTGTTTCAGCGAAGACATCTGATTGGCGTATTGCTCTTTACGTTCGGCATCTTCAATGAGTTGCACTATCGTTTCTGAAAGCGTGCATCCTCGTCTATGAGCAAGCCCTGCTAACCGCTGCCAGACCAGATACTCAAGGTCGATGGACTTTTTACGCGTATGTTGATGTTCGGCGTTAAAGTGCCGTTTACGACGTGCGCGGATAGTTTGCTTCATGCGGTTGTGGAGTACTGGATTCATATGCTTCTCTATCCAGCTCAACACGTGCACAGGCTCATTTTCAAAGCGTAGCAGTTCATCAACGGCTTCTTTCGCAGCACTCGCCTCGATATAACGCGTGATAAGCTCGCCTTCGCGATGTTTTTTAACCAGATACTTCCACTTCCAGCCGCTCTCGAGATTTTCCAACTGTTGATATTTCATTGTTGTCTCAGTGTGACCGTGTAACTCGTTTCAGAATAACAGTTTTTTTTATTTTCGCTTACCTGAAAAATGAAAGCTGTGAGCTAAGTAAACTTGCCGCTCCGCATAATCCGTGTGCTGCTCTGCCTATTCTTGTATAATCGCGCCTTTGACATCTAATTAATAAATAGCGACTTTGACGACTAATCGACTTGAATGGCGTGCTCTTGTACCTGATACCGAAAGCTATCAGGAAATTTTCGCACAGCCTTATGATTCCGAAACTGCCCCTTTCTCCGCTGTGCAACCCCGTCTGACCTATGGACTGGTGCAGCTCAGCCAACCGGTAGCCTCGGCCGATCTGATGCTGGTAAAAGCCGCTGAAGAAGCCGAATACCTTAATCTTATTGCAAGCGCGGCTCGCGATTGCTGGTCCCCGGAAAACACATTGACCGGCGGACATTATCTGATAGAAGGCGCGCGTATCACATTACGCCCGGCTGAGTCGGCTGAAGATAATTTTGCCGGTCAGTCGGAAGTCGTCGTGGCTGACTGGATTGAAGCCGAGCAGTTGTTTGGCTGTGTTCGTCAGTTTGCGGGCGAAATAACCCTGACTCCAGGTTTGGTTCACCAGGCTAATGGCGGCATTCTGGTTCTGTCATTGCGTAGCGTGTTGGCACAACCGCTGCTGTGGCTGCGTCTGAAGCAAATGGTGATTCAGGGTCGCTTTGACTGGATTTCGCCTGACGAAACGCGTCCGTTGCCTGTAAGCATTCCTTCATTACCCTTGAGCCTGAAACTGGTTCTGGTTGGTGAACGTGAATCGCTGGCTGATTTCCAGGAAATGGAACCCGAGCTGGCAACCTCCGCTATTTACAGCGAATTTGAAGAAAACCTGCAAATTACTTCTGCCGATGACATGGCGTTGTGGTGCCAGTGGATTTACGCCGTCGCGAAATCCAAAGCGCTACCTGCGCCGGCAACGGATGCCTGGACTGCATTTATCCGTGAAGCAGTACGTTATACGGGTGATCAGGAAACGCTTCCGCTGTGCCCATCGTGGATTGGCCGCCAACTGCGTGAGGTCGCCGCTTTTACTGAAGAAGAAACCTTCAGCGCGGATGAACTTATCCAAATGCTGACCCAACGTGAATGGCGTGAAGGCTATCTGTCTGAGCGCATGCAGGACGAAATTCTGCTTGAGCAAATCCTGATTGAAACCGAAGGCGAAATGATCGGCCAAATCAACGCGTTGTCGGTAATCGAGTTTCCTGGCCATCCACGTGCATTCGGTGAACCTTCCCGAATCAGTTGCGTCGTCCATGTAGGCGATGGTGAATTTACGGACGTTGAGCGCAAAGCAGAGCTGGGCGGCAATATTCATGCGAAAGGCATGATGATTATGCAGGCATTTTTGATGTCTGAATTGCAGCTCGAACAGCAAATCCCTTTCTCAGCATCACTGACTTTTGAACAGTCTTATAGCGAAGTTGATGGCGACAGCGCGTCAATGGCTGAACTGTGTGCATTAATCAGTGCGCTGGCGAATGTGCCGATTTATCAGCATATCGCGGTGACGGGTTCAGTTGATCAATTCGGGCGCGTACAGCCCGTTGGCGGCTTGAATGAGAAGATTGAAGGTTTCTTCCGTATCTGCCAGGAACGTGAATTTACCGGCAAGCAAGGCGTGATAATCCCGCTGTCTAACGTTCGCCACTTGTGCCTGCATCAGGATGTTCTGGATGCGGTGGAGCAAGGACAATTCACGATTTGGGCCATCGACGATGTCACTGATGCGCTACCATTATTAACAAATCTGCCCTGGGATGGTGAGGGGCAAAATACGCTCATGCGTGCGGTACAGGAGCGAATTGCTCAGGCATCGGCGCAAGATATTCGGCACCGTTATCCATGGCCACTGCGTTGGCTTAACTGGTTCAATCAAAACTGATCGGACTTGTTGAGCGTACACGTGTTAGCTAACATGCGTGCTTCATTATAAAAAGGCTTACTGTAAACATGGTAGATAAACGCGAATCCTATACTAAAGAAGATCTTCTTGCCTCTGGTCGTGGCGAACTGTTTGGCGCTGAAGGCCCACGGTTACCTGCACCATCCATGCTGATGATGGACCGCGTGGTCAAGATGACCGAAGACGGCGGTAACTTCGATAAAGGTTACGTTGAAGCAGAATTAGATATTAATCCTGACCTGTGGTTCTTTGGCTGCCACTTTATCGGCGACCCGGTAATGCCTGGCTGTCTGGGCCTGGATGCGATGTGGCAGCTGGTAGGTTTCTACCTCGGCTGGCTCGGTGGCGAAGGTAAAGGTCGTGCTCTGGGTGTGGGTGAAGTTAAACTCGCCGGCCAGATTCTGCCAACCGCGAAAAAAGTGACCTATCGTATTCATTTCAAACGCGTCATCAATCGCCGCCTGATCATGGGCCTGGCAGATGGTGAAGTGTTGGTTGATGGCCGTGTTATTTACACCGCTACTGACCTGAAAGTCGGTCTGTTCAAAGACACTACCGCTTTCTAGCTCTCTATACCCGCTAGCATTCCAGTTGCAGGTAGGCGGCAAGGGAGCTTATCCCGATGAGCTTACTTAGGTAAGTGATTCGGGTAAGTGAGTGCAGCCAGCACCCCTGAAGCTTGAAAGATGATGGGCATAAACGCGAAACCTCCGCATTGCGGAGGTTTCTTTTCTAAAGAGACAGTGATTACGCGGTAACCGCCCTGTCTTCCATGGCTTCTCGCCAGCCTCCCATCCAGTACGACCTTTGATTCAGTGTCTGATAAGGACACATCTCTTTGGAACGTCCGACGATACCTGCTTGATAACCACGTTGATGAGCCCGTTCCAGGCGATCTCGTTTTTGTCTCTTCATGCCTCGTTTCCCTCATTTCTTTAATCTGGTGGAAAGAAAACAGTGGCTACAAAACGTGCAACCACATATAACGAATACCTGTAAAAACTGATATCGTCAATGCGCAATATTCACGCCAATGTCATAAATGCGAGCTACGTGGGGTCGTTTTTTACAAAAAAATGTGAGACAGGCGGGATAACAAATTCATGTCAAAAGAAAAGCTGCGCTCCGCTTGAAGGGGATGACGCAGCTTTTTTGTGCTATTGAGCTAATTAATTAAAGCGTGTTAGCTGGCTGGCAATACTTTGGGCTTCTTGTTGCCACGCCTGAGCTAACGTTTTCACCATCGCATCATAACCATCGGCTTGTTGCGTCAGTTCAACATGGAATGGGCGCTTTATCAGCTGTCCCTGATGATTGAGAAGCCATTCACCACTCACAATCACCTTACCGTCGTAACGTCCGTGGAAACCTGTCACGTTAACACTTAAGGTGTCCTGAACACTGCCAAGCGGCTGTGATGCCACCACCCAGCCTGGCAGCGCGCTGCTTAAATTGCTTACCAGGGTATTGCGCAATTGCTGATCCAACGGACTCGCCCACAAATTACTGGTGGCAATAACGTATTGCACATCACTGGTCTGATAAACCACGCCGTTTCCGGCGAGGTAATCAGGCACCGCCACCTGCTCTACCCACAATAAATGGGTGCCAGGCTGGCTCACAGCCTGCATAGCAGGCGATGAGCTTTGTGGTAGCTGGTAATACGTTTTTCCATCATCAGTGCTGCTACAAGCCGTTAAAACCAAAGCAGCAATTATCGGAAGCCATTTTTTCATTATTGTGCCCTCTTCGGCTGGGGATCTTTTTTATCCTTCGCTTCAAAGATCAGCGAATTGCTCTTATCGTTCAACGTGCGCAGAACAGGCTGCAGCTCGCGCAGAACTTGATCAAGGCGCTGCATATCGGCAACCATCTTGTTGTATGCCGCGGAGCCCGGCTGGAAGCCCTGCATGCTGCGATTAAGCTCACGCAATGTGGTCTGCATATCCTCAGGCAGCGATTGCATGGACTTATTCGACGTAATCTTATTCAGATTATCCAGCGTCTGCTGCAAGCGCTTCATCGTGCGTTGGCTTTCAGCCAGCGAGTTGGTTGTCTCTTGAATCATCGGATTCAATGGCAAGTTGTTAATCTTATCCAGAGTCTCCAGCAATCGTTGTTGGATCTGCGCCAAACCACCACTCATGGTTGGAATGATCTGATAACCATCAAAGGTCGGCAAATCAGTCACCGGCGGTGCTTTCGGGTTGAAATCGAGATCGATAAACAGCGCGCCGGTCACCAGGCTGCCGGTTTTCATCGAGGCGCGTAAACCGCGTTTAATCAGCGATTCCATGTTGTCCTGAATACGCACGTCATCACCTACCAGATTCTGCAAACGTTCAGGTTCAAGACGAATCAGAACAGGAATACGGAAGTCATCGTTAATTTTCTGACGCATACCATCGGTGAAGAATGGCACCTGAGCCACCGTCCCGAGGCGAATACCACGGAATTCAACCGGAGCACCAGGCTGCAAGCCACGCACGGAATCTTTGAAGAACATCAGGTAATCGATGTGTTCGGTATACAGAGAATCCTGAATACTTTTTTGATCGTCAAAGAGCTTATATTCGCTGCCCGGTTTAGCCGGTTTTCCAAGCTCCCAACCTTCCGGCACATCGAAGCTCACGCCGCCGCTAAATAGCGTCGTGAGCGAGCCCATCTCAACGCGCATGCCCTGGGAAGACATATCAACGGCAATTCCGCTGTCTTTCCAGAAACGCACGTTGCTGGTCACCAGTCGGTCATTTGGCGCACTGATAAACAGCTGATAACTGATTAGGCGTTTGGATGCATCAAAGTTACTGGTTTCAACCGAACCGACGCGATAGCCGCGGAACAAAACCGGGTCGCCCGGAGAGAGCTGCCCTGCTTTATTACTGTCGAGGGTAATACGGATCCCTTTCGCATCAGGCGGTGCCAGCGGTGGTGAATCCAGTAAGTCATACTTCTCTTGTTTGGCACCTTTTGTTCCCGGTTGCAGTTCGATATAAGCACCGGAGAGCAAGGTTCCAAGCCCGGAAATACCTTCACGTCCAACCTGTGGTTTCACCACCCAAAAAACTGAGTCTTTATGCAACAGCTTTTCCATACCGGAATTCAGACGTGCCGTAATTTCCACGTGCAGTAAATCATCTGACAAGACCGCACGTTCGACGACGCCCACATTCACGCTGCGGCTTTTGATGGTGGTTTTCCCACCTTCAATACCTTCTGCGTTGGTGGTAATCAGCGTAACTTCAGGCCCCTGATGACTGTAGTGGTAGAATAAAATCCACGCGCCGATGAGCAGCGTAACAATCGGGAAAATCCATACTGGGGACCAGTTTTTAACCTTTGCTACTTTTGCTTCCCCGCTTTTATTTTCCATGCTCAGACGACTCCTCATAAGTTGAATCAGGTGCGCGATCCCAGGACAAGCGAGGGTCAAAGGTCATCGCCGCAAACATTGTCAAAATAACTACTAATGCAAACATGACAGCACCAATTGCCGGGTAGATACTCATCAATCCTCCCATCCGCACCAGTGCCGATAAAACGGCAATCACGAAGACATCGATCATCGACCACCGACCGACAAACTCGACGACCTCGTAGATCAAATGCATTCTTTCACTATCACGTTGACCGTGACCTTTGGCATCCCAACACAACCAGGCGATCGCCAGCATTTTTAGTGTTGGAACCATAATACTGGCGATGAAAATAACCGCTGCCACAGGATAAGACCCTTCACTCCATAGCAAGATAACCCCGGCAATAATCGTCGAGGGAATTTTGCTCCCAAGGACTTCGGTTATCATGATGGGTAAGATGTTGGCAGGTAGATAAAGCATAATTGAAGTCAGCAACAGCGCGAGCGTCCATTGCAGACTATGGCGACGACGGATGTAGCCTTTCGTTTCGCAACGCGGGCAGGTTTCCTGATCTTCGGGCACGATAGCCGTGCAGCATGAACACGACCGCAACCCTTGATGAATACCCGCCACGCCGACTTTTAGTGGCGCATTGATAACAGGTACAGGAACGATATCATCCCAAAGCCAGCGTCGGTCGACACACTGGAAGGCCCGTAATTGCAAGATGCAGAAAAAACACCATGGAAGAAAGCTACTGCCGACACCAATGTCGCCATACGCCATAAGCTTGACGAAACTGACCAGGATGCCGGCAAGAAAAATCTCAGCCATCCCCCAGGATTTTAAGTTAAACAGGATCCGCGCCAGGCGCTTTTTAAGCGTTAACGGCATGGCGACCTGGTTAACTAATAGCAAAATAGTGATGAGACAAAACGCCGGTACAGCTTGCACAAAGGCGATAAAAAAGGTGCCGAGGCTGGCGTAATCTTCATTAAAGAGCACACCAGGAATTTCAAGCAGTGAAACTTCACTGTTGATACCGGCAACTTTCATATTAATGAAGGGGAAAAGATTGGCGAGCACCAGCATACACAGAGCGGCTACCGCATAAGCTGTAGGACGTTGCCGTGGCGACGACCACTGCGTCAAAAGAGTGGTGCCGCAACGGGGACAGACGGCCTTATGGCCGTCTTCTAATACTGGTAGGGCTACCAGTAAGTCACATTGTGAACACAATATGTGTGAACGATCGTGATGCGTGGCACACATATCGTGTCTCCTTGCGTTAGGCGCCGTTTTTCAGAGCTTCAAGATATTCCCAGCGTTCAAAAGCATCTTCTAATGCTTTCTCGGCTGCAGACAGGTCGCCCAAGGTTTTTTGCGTGACATCATGTGGTTGGTTGAAAAACTCTGCATCACCGACTTTCGCCTGTAGGGCTTCTAGCTCATTCTCAAGCTGCTCAAGACGTTGCGGTAACTGCTCTAGTTCGCGTTGTAGGTTATAGCTTAGCTTGCTGCTTGCACGTTTAACAACTTCGGCTTTAGCAGCGGTGTTGTTTTGAGCCTTATCTGCCACAGACTGGCGTAAAGATTGAGCAGAAGCCTGCTGGCCTTTCGCATCATGATAACCACCGACGTAGCGACCGATTTTGCCCTCACCCTCGAAAATCCAGCATTCGGTCACGGTATTGTCGACAAATTGACGATCGTGGCTCACCAGCATAACGGTACCCTGATAACCATCAATCAGTTCTTCGAGCAGTTCGAGCGTTTCGACATCCAGATCGTTTGTCGGTTCATCGAGAATCAACAGGTTACTTGGTTTTAAGAATAAGCGGGCTAATAACAAACGGTTACGCTCACCGCCCGACAACGCGCGGACTGGCGTCATTGCACGTTTAGGGTGGAACAAGAAGTCCTGCAAATAGCCAAGAACATGACGCGGCTTACCGTTCACCATTACTTCTTGCTTACCTTCGGCCAGGTTGTCCATTACGGTACGGTCTGGATCAAGCTCGGCACGGTGCTGGTCAAAGTACGCCACTTCCAGTTTAGTACCGCAATGTACGCGACCGCTGTCCGCTTCCAGTTGGCCTAACATCAGTTTCAACAGCGTAGTTTTACCGCAGCCGTTTGGCCCAACCAGTGCAATTTTGTCACTGCGTTGTACCTGAGCTGAAAAGTCTTTCACCAGCGCACGTTGAGCAATGGCGTAGCAAACCTCTTCCATCTCAAAGACGATTTTCCCTGAGCGAGCCGCTTCTTCAACCTGCATTTTGGCGCTGCCCAGCACTTCGCGACGTGCACTACGTTCGTTACGCATCGCTTTCAACGCACGGACACGGCCTTCGTTACGGGTACGACGCGCTTTAATACCCTGGCGAATCCACACTTCTTCCTGGGCCAGTTTGCGATCGAACTCGGCGTTTTGCAGATCTTCCACTCGCAGGGCTTCTTCTTTCGCCAGCAAATACTGATCGTAATTGCCCGGGTAAGAAACCAGTTTGCCGCGATCGAGATCGACAATACGGGTCGCCATATTGCGAATAAAGGAACGATCGTGGGAGATGAACACGATGCTGCCCTGGAACTCTTTCAGGAAGCCTTCCAGCCAGTCAATCGCTTCAATATCCAGGTGGTTGGTAGGCTCATCAAGCAACAATACGCGCGGAGAACTGACCAGCGCACGGCCCAGCGCCGCTTTACGCAGCCAGCCACCAGACAGTGCAGACAATTCGGTATCTGCATCCAGGCCGAGTTGCAGCAGTACTTCATTGATGCGGCTTTCCAGTTGCCAGAGATTCTGGTTATCCAGAATTTCCTGAATACGCGCCATCTCGTTGAGATTTTTCTCGCTCGGATCGGTCATCACTTTATGAGAAATATCGTGATAAGCCTTGAGATGTTCAGCCTGCTCTTCAACGCCTTCGGCAACGAAATCGTAAACTGTTCCCGCAACATTACGCGGAGGATCTTGCTGCAGACGCGCCACGATCAAATCTTGTTCGTAAATCATGCGCCCATCATCCAACGGGACTTCACGATTCAGGATCTTCATCAGCGTGGATTTACCCGCGCCGTTACGCCCTACCAGACAGACGCGTTCATTTTCTTCGATATGGAGTTCGGTGTTATCTAATAACGGTGCGTCACTAAAGGACAACCAGGCACCGTGCATACTAATTAATGACATGACAATTAATCCTTGGCTACGTGAGTAACGAGCCAGCAGTTATGAATTTGGCGATTGCGGGCAAAGTCTTGCGACAGGGTTTTCTGAGTAATTTCCTGAGCGCTCAAGCCCAGGTTAGCCAGCCCGTCAAAGTCCATTTTGAAGCCACGTTTGTTGTTGGAGAACATAATGGTGCCGCCCTGGCGTAGCAGGCGCTTCAGGTCTTTCATCAGCACCAGATGGTCACGCTGGACATCAAAAGATTCTTCCATACGTTTTGAGTTCGAGAACGTCGGTGGATCGATAAAAATCAGATCAAACTGTTCATCGGTTTCACGCAGCCAGCCCAGGCAATCAGCCTGAATCAGGCGATGTGCGCGGCCACTCAAGCCGTTGAGACGCAAGTTACGTTCCGCCCACTCCAGATACGTACGGGACATATCGACGGTAGTGGTGGTTTTTGCGCCGCCCAACCCCGCATGAACGGTCGCACTGCCGGTATAAGCAAACAGGTTAAGGAAGTCCTTACCTTTGCTCATTTTGCCCAGCATATGGCGTGCAATACGGTGGTCGAGGAACAAACCGGTATCAAGGTAATCCGTCAGGTTGACCCACAGGCGCGCGTTATATTCGCTGACTTCCATGAAGTCGCCCTTTTCATCCATTTTCTGATACTGGCTTTTCCCTTTCTGGCGTTCACGGGTTTTCAGAATCAGGCGGTTGGACGGTAATTCCAGCACTGACAGCGTTGCGGCAATCACATCGAACAGACGCTGGCGAGCCTTGTTCGCATCAACGGTTTTCGGCGGTGCGTATTCCTGCACCACAACCCACTCGCCGTAGCGGTCAACGGCAACGTTATATTCCGGCAGATCCGCATCGTAAATTCGGTAGCATTCGATACCTTCCTGACGCGCCCATTTGTCGAGTTTTTTGATATTTTTGCGTAGACGGTTGGCATAATCATCAGCAATTTGGCCAGACGTTGCGCCGGTGCTGTTTTCTGCTAACTGATAGTTTTTCTGCACGCAATCCAGCGGGCCGTTCTTCGCTTTGAACTGGCGCTCGGCACGCAACTGCAGGCAGCTCAGCAAGTCTGGGGAAGCACTGAACAGTGACAAGTTCCAGCCGCCGAAGTGGTTCTTCATATTGCGGCCAAGCAGGCTGTGCAAGGCAATCAGTGCAGGCTCACTGTCCAGACGCTCGCCGTAAGGCGGGTTGCTGATAACCGTTCCCACCGGGCCTTCCGGCAGCGGGTTGGTCAATTTCGCCACGTCTTTGACTTCGTAACTGATGATATCGCCCAGACCCGCACGACGGGTGTTGGCGCGAGCGCGTTCAATTACTCGTGAATCGTTATCCGAGCCGAAGAAACGTGAGGTGTATTCGCCAAGGCCTTTACGGGCACGAACCTGAGCTTCGGTAGTGATTTCTTTCCATAGATCCACATCGTGATTAGCCCAGCCAAGGAAACCCCAGTGCTTGCGATGCAAACCTGGTGCACGATCGGTTGCGATCATTGCCGCTTCAATCAGCAGCGTACCGGAACCACACATTGGATCGAGCAGCGGTGTGCCCGGCTGCCAGCCTGAACGTATCACAATGGCGGATGCCAGCGTTTCTTTAATTGGAGCGGCACCGGTGCTGTCACGGTAGCCACGCTGATGCAGGCCTTCACCGCTTAAATCCAGCGCGATACTGGCGGTGTCTTTATTCAGCCAGACATTAATACGCAGGTCTGGTTGCTCACGTTCAACATTTGGACGCGGCAGATTTTTACGCGTGAAGGAGTCAACAATCGCATCCTTCACTTTTAGCGCGCCGTACTGGCTATTACGGATAACTTCGTTCAGGCCGCTGAAATGCACCGCGAAGGTCGCATCCGGGCCAAACAGCGCAGGCCAGTCGATGGTCTGTACGCCGAGGTACAAATCCAGATCGCTATAAACTTTGCATTCGTTTAATGGCAGCAAAATGCGGGACGCAAGGCGGCTCCACATCAAGCTTTGATAGAGCAGACGTGAGTCCCCCTGGTAATGTACGCCGCCCTGAACCACCTGGCATGCTTGCGCACCAAGGCCCTCCAGTTCAGTTTTTAATAGCTCTTCAAGCCCACGCGCCGTACTGGCAAACAGAGAATTCATATCGTCACTTAATCAGGTGTAAAAAGAAAATTGTGGCGCATTATAGCCAATCTGCCACGCATGTCATAAAGTTGGCCTCTTATATTGTTTATTTATTTCTGTCCAGGGAATGCGATGATCACCTTATCCCAGCTTTATATCCACCCGGTGAAATCAATGCGCGGGCTGGCCCTCTCTCATGCACAGGCAACCACCAGCGGTTTGGCTTTCGATCGCATCTTTATGGTGACAGAACCTGACGGCACTTTTATTACCGCGCGACAATTTCCACAAATGGTGCTCTTTACCCCGGCAATCACACACGATGGCCTGTTTATGAGTGCACCAGACGGCAGTTCTGCCACCGTACGCTTCGTCGATTTTCAGCCACAAGCCGAGCCGACCGAAGTCTGGGGCAATCATTTCACCGCGCAGATAGCGCCGGAAGATATTAACCAGTGGCTAAGCGGCTTTTTTTCACGGCCTGTGCAATTGCGTTGGCTGGGCGAAACTTTAACCCGCCGCGTGAAACGTCATGAAGACGTGCCTTTGTCGTTTGCCGACGGTTTTCCTTTCTTGTTAGCTAACGACGCCTCATTGCGTGATTTGCAAAGTCGCTGCCCGGCGAGCGTGAAAATGACACAGTTCCGCCCGAATATTGTCGTCACTGGCGCGCAAGCCTGGGCGGAAGATAGCTGGCAAGTGGTACGCATAGGCGGTGTGACTTTTGATGTCGCGAAACCGTGCAGCCGGTGTATTTTCACCACCGTCAGTCCGGAGCGTGGACGTAAACATCCGGGCGGCGAACCGCTGGCGACATTGCAACAATTCCGCACCGCACTGGATAACGGTGATGTCGATTTTGGTCAGAACCTGATTGCCCGCAACAGCGGTGTGATTCGTGTCGGTGATGAACTGGAAGTGTTATCCACCAAACCAGCGAAAGTTTATGGCGCAGGGGAAACCGCAGAAGCGATTGAAGCTTTCGAGCAACAAGAAAGCCTTGTTGATGTTGACTGGCAGGGTCAGGTTTTCCGCGGCAATAACCAACAAATTCTCCTTGAACAGCTAGAACAGCAAGGCGTTCGGGTGCCCTATTCTTGCCGGGCTGGGATCTGTGGCAGCTGCCGAATTAAGTTAGTCAGTGGAGAAGTGAAAGCATTGAAAAAAAGCGCCGTAGGAAATGATGGCACTATTCTGTGTTGCAGTTGCGTTCCTGCTGGGGATGTAAAACTCGAAGAAGTTTAAACCGCCTGATCGAGACTGAGGTCGTTAACCACCGGTTGCGGCCTTAATCTGTCATTCATCACTTTAATCGCATCGCCAAGTTGCATGGTACGACCGGCAAGTTGTAAACCCGGTTGTGCCAACAAACACAACGCTGCGTTATCACCGGTTTCAACCACCAGCAGATTAACCTGCTGCATATCGTCACTCAACCAGACACACGCGGCATCACCTGGAATGGGCTGCCAACAGTCTCCATGAGAAATGAAGTGCCAGCTTTTTGGCATTTGCGGCTTGAGATAACGAATGGCGACCAGCGCATTTAATACCAGTTCAGCACGCTGTTCTTTACTTAATACCAGCTCGCGGCATTTCTCTTCGAAAGAGAAAAACAGCGCAGCATCATCAACACAAAAACCTGTGTTTTCAAAGGCATCGGGGGTAAGCATTTTACGAGGGAAACGAGAACGGAATAGCATGCCATTGGCTAAATCGAGCATCATACGATCATGCTCTTCATCAAAATACCAACGCCAATTATCGTCCGGTTTTATCCGCATAACTATTTGCCCTTTCGTTTATTCCCACGATTTAAAACATCCTTATCGCCGCTTCGTTAAAGACCATATTAATAAAAGACCAATATGTATAATTTAGCAACAGTGGTGGAATATAAAACAACCAGGGCTGAAAATAAAGCCCTGGTTGTCTGAAAGATAAAATGTTGGGATTAGATTCCTGAGACGATTTCTTTTATCAGCGGTGGGCCTTTAAATATGAAACCAGAATATATTTGCACCAGTGAAGCACCCGCCGCCATCTTCTCGCGAGCAGCAATCACCGAATCAATTCCGCCAACACCAATAATCGGTAAGCGACCATTTAATTCTTGTGAAAGACGACGAATAATTTCTGTACTCTTCAACTGCACTGGACGGCCACTTAATCCCCCCATTTCATCGCAATATTTCATGCCCTGAACGAGGCTACGATCAAGCGTAGTATTGGTGGCAATGACTCCGTCAATATTATGGCGCACTAAACTGTCGGCCACCTGGATCAATTCTTCTTCAGAAAGATCCGGAGCGATCTTCACCGCCACTGGCACATATTTATGATGCAATTCCTGGAGGGCTTGCTGTTTATTTTTAATCGCAGCTAACAGATCGTCTAACGCTTCGCCGTATTGCAACGTGCGTAATCCAGGGGTATTTGGCGAGGAAATATTGATCGCGATATAACCGGCATACGGATAAATTTTATCCATGCAGATCAAATAGTCGTCTTTACCCTGCTCAACTGGAGTGTCTTTATTCTTACCAATATTGATGCCCAGCACCCCATCAAAATGGGATTTTTTGACGTTCTCAACCAGGTTATCCACGCCGTGGTTATTGAAGCCCATGCGGTTGATCAAACCTTCTGCTTCTACCAGACGGAAGATCCGCGGCTTGTCGTTTCCAGGCTGTGGACGCGGCGTGACGGTACCAATTTCAATCGAGCCGAAGCCCATGGCACCCAGTGCATCAATACACTCACCGTTTTTATCTAAGCCGGCAGCAAGACCTAAAGGATTCTTAAACGTGAGGCCCATGCAGGTCACAGGTTTAGAGGGTACATTTTGCCGCACCAGCCATTCGAGAGGTGTACCAGTTACACGACGCAATTGCTGAAATGTCACTTCATGAGCGCGCTCGGGATCGAGCTTGAAAAGGGCTTTACGAACGAAGGGGTAGTACATGAACACTCCAGAATTCCCAGTATGCAAACTGGGGCAGTATTATTAACGATAACGCCCCTGAATGGAATTGACCTGCAACAAAAAAGGCCTCATCAGCGCAAACGTTTTCTTATCCTCCTCTGCGTTATGCGTTTTTTGCAAATTGATTACCAGATAAATCATTTAGTGGAAAAACACTTCTGCGCGACTATCACACTCAATTGTTATCAAAGTTACCTAAATGCAAACATTTGGTTATAAGGATGCGACATGCGTGTGATTACCCTTGCAGGAAGCCCCCGCTTCCCTTCCCGTTCCAGTGCTTTGCTGGAGTATGCCCGCGAAAGATTAAGCGCACTGGATATTGAGGTGTGTCACTGGCATCTACAGAACTTCGCCCCTGAAGATTTACTGTACGCCCGTTTTGATAGCCCCGCACTGCTCGCCTTAACCGAACAACTGCAGCAGGCCGATGGCGTGATCATCGCGACACCCGTTTATAAAGCTTCTTTTTCCGGTGCACTGAAAACACTGCTCGACCTGCTGCCTGAACGTGCGCTGGATAAGAAAGTTGTCCTCCCTTTAGCGACCGGCGGAACTGTAGCCCACATGCTGGCCGTCGATTACGCCTTGAAGCCTGTCCTTAATGCGCTGAAAGCTCAGGAGATTCTGCACGGTGTGTTTGCTGACGATAGCCAGATTGCTGACTACCAGCACAAACCGGTGTTCTCTAACAATTTACAACAGCGCTTAGATAGCGCCCTCGAGACCTTCTGGCAGGCATTGCATCGCCGGGATTTTATCGTCTCTTCCCCGTTTAAAACTCAAGGAGCTGCTCATGTTTAATCTGCTAAAACGTACTGCCCCCTGGCTGATGCTGACAGGTGCTTTGAGTCTGAGCGCGACGCTTCACGCCGCAGAAACCGGACCAGACCAGCTGCGTATCGGTTATCAAAAAGGGTCAGTCAGTATGGTTCTGGCGAAAAGCCATGAGCTGCTGGAAAAAGAGTACCCGCAGACCAAATTCCAGTGGATTGAATTCCCGGCCGGCCCACAAATGCTGGAAGCGCTGAATATTGGCAGTATTGATCTTGGCAGTACCGGTGATATTCCCCCAATCTTCGCGCAGGCAGCGGGAGCGGACCTGGTTTATGTCGGTTCAGAACCGGCCAAACCTAAAGCCGAAGTGATCCTGGTGCCAGAGAACAGCCTGCTGAAAACCGTGGCCGATCTGAAAGGGCATAAAATTGCTTTCCAGAAAGGCTCCAGCTCTCACAACCTCGTGCTGCGCGCCTTGCAAAAAGCCGGGCTGAAATTTACTGATGTTCAGGCGGCCTATTTAACTCCAGCAGATGCACGAGCAGCCTTCCAACAAGGCAACGTGGATGCCTGGGCGATTTGGGACCCGTACTACTCAGCCGCCCTGCTGAACGGCGGTGTCCGTGTCCTGACCGATGGCAGCGAACTGAATCAAACCGGCTCTTTCTATCTCGCTTCACGCCCTTATGCTGAAAAAAATGGCCCATTCCTGCAACACGTCCTCAAAACATTTAGCGATGCTGATGCGTTAACCCGCAGTCAGCGCGAGGCAAGTGTCGCGTTACTGGCAAAAACCATGGGGCTGCCTGAAAACGTTATCGCCACCTATTTCGACCACCGTCCACCGACAGTGATCACCCCGGTCAGTGCAGAAACGGCTGCTAAACAACAGCAAACTGCTGACCTGTTTTACGAAAACCATTTAGTGCCGAAGAAAGTCGATATCCGCACCCGAATCTGGCAACCCTAACCACAGTAATACCCGAATAATTCGAGTGGTATCGCGGCGGCAAGAGAACGCATCCCAATGAGCTTACATAAGTAAGTGATTCGGGTAAGTGAACGCAGCCAACAAAGAGACAACTTGAAGTATGAAGGGTATTAAGGAGATAAATCATGAGTTTGAATATGTTCTGGTTCTTACCTACCCATGGCGATGGCCATTACTTAGGCAGCAATGATGCGGCGCGTCCGGTTGACCACGGTTATCTGCAACAAATTGCCCAGGCAGCGGACAGACTGGGCTTTACCGGTGTGCTGATCCCGACGGGCCGTTCTTGCGAAGATGCGTGGTTAGTTGCCGCATCCATGATCCCGGTGACGCAGCGTTTGAAATTCCTGGTCGCTCTGCGCCCGAGTGTTGTCTCGCCAACCGTGGCAGCTCGTCAGGCGGCAACCCTCGACAGACTGTCAAACGGCAGGGCTTTGTTTAACCTGGTTACCGGGAGTGATCCTGAAGAGTTAGCCGCAGACGGCGTGTTCCTCAATCATACGGAACGTTATGAAGCTTCCGCCGAATTTACTCGCATCTGGCGCAGCCTGCTGGAAGGTGAAACGGTTGATTACGAAGGCAAACATATTCAGGTCAAAGGGGCAAAATTGTTGTTCCCACCTGTGCAGCAACCACGTCCACCGCTTTACTTTGGCGGGTCATCTGATGTGGCTCAAGACCTGGCTGCCGAGCAGGTTGATCTCTATCTGACCTGGGGCGAACCGCCCCATCTGGTGAAAGAGAAAATCGAGCAAGTTCGCGCTAAAGCTGCCGCGCAAGGGCGCACTGTGCGTTTCGGTATTCGTCTTCACGTGATTGTGCGTGAAACTAATCAAGAAGCGTGGGATGCGGCCAATCGTCTGATTTCACAGTTGGATGATGAAACCATTGCCAAAGCGCAGGCTGCTTTCGCCCGCACAGATTCAGTCGGCCAGCATCGTATGGCTGCGTTGCACGGTGGCAAGCGTGACAATCTGGAGATAAGCCCGAACCTGTGGGCAGGGGTGGGTCTGGTACGTGGCGGTGCAGGTACTGCGCTGGTCGGGGATGGCCCAACCGTGGCCGAACGCATTAACGAGTACGCCGCACTGGGTATCGACAGCTTTATTCTTTCCGGTTATCCGCATCTGGAAGAGGCTTATCGCGTCGGTGAGTTGCTGTTCCCACACCTTGATGTCGCCATTCCGCAAATTCCACAACCGCGCCAGATCCATGAGAAAGGCGAAGTGGTGGCGAATGACTTTATTCCGCGCAAAGTCGCGCAAAGCTAAGGAGCCGCCCATGACACCTTCAACGCACAAACTGTTGTTGAGACTTGCCCCGTGGGCGCTGCCGGTTGCCATTATCGCAATCTGGCAACTCTCGTCGAGTGCAGGCTGGCTCTCAAATCGCATCCTCCCTTCGCCAGAAGGGGTGGTTGTCGCATTCTGGAACCTCTCAGCCAGCGGCGAATTGTGGCAGCACCTGGCTATCAGTTCCTGGCGTGCGGTGATTGGTTTCAGTATCGGCGGTTCTTTGGGATTAATACTGGGGCTGATTAGCGGGCTCTCCCGTTGGGGGGAGCGTTTGCTGGATAGCTCCATTCAAATGTTACGTAACGTTCCGCATCTGGCGCTGATCCCGTTGGTGATTCTGTGGTTCGGTATTGATGAGTCAGCGAAAATTTTCCTCGTCGCGTTGGGGACCTTGTTCCCGATTTACATCAATACCTGGCACGGTATCCGCAACATCGACCAGGGCTTGCTGGAGATGGCACGCAGCTACGGATTGTCCGGTTTCAGCCTGTTCGCTCAGGTAATTGTGCCAGGCGCACTTCCTTCGATTATGGTCGGGATCCGTTTCGCCCTCGGACTGATGTGGCTGACGTTAATCGTGGCAGAAACCATTTCTGCTAACTCAGGGATTGGCTATCTGGCGATGAATGCCCGTGAGTTCCTGCAAACCGATGTTGTCGTGGTCGCCATTATTCTTTATGCCTTGCTCGGCAAGCTCGCTGATATTAGCGCGCAATTACTCGAACGTGTCTGGCTTCGCTGGCACCCGGCTTACCAGTTACAGGAGGAGAACGCATGAATACCGCTCGTTTAAACCAGGGGACTCCCCTACTCCTTAACAACGTGACCAAACGTTACGGCGATAAAACGATTCTTGATGAGCTGGAATTACGCATTCCCGCCGGGCAGTTTGTTGCCGTGGTCGGGCGTAGCGGCGGTGGTAAGAGTACGTTGTTGCGTCTGCTTGCAGGGCTTGAAAATCCCAATGGCGGCACGTTGAATGCCGGTAACGCGCCGCTTCGTGAAAGCCAGGATGAAACCCGCTTAATGTTTCAGGATGCGCGCCTGCTGCCGTGGAAATCCGTGATTAATAATGTGGGGCTGGGACTGAAAGGAAACTGGAAAGAGGCAGCAACGAAGGCGCTGGAAGCGGTTGGGCTTGCCAATCGTGCTAATGAATGGCCGGCCGCCCTGTCCGGTGGTCAGAAACAGCGTGTGGCGCTGGCTCGGGCGCTGATTCATCGCCCACGTCTGTTGTTACTTGATGAGCCATTAGGTGCGCTGGATGCCCTGACGCGCATCGAAATGCAGGAGTTAATTGTTTCTCTGTGGCAGGAACATGGCTTTACGGTGTTGCTGGTGACGCACGACGTCAGCGAAGCCGTAGCCATGGCGGATCGTGTTTTGTTGATTGAAGAAGGGAAGATAGGCCTCGACCTGACGATTGATCTGCCTCGCCCACGTAAGCTCGGCTCTGTCCGGCTGGCTGAACTGGAAGCGCAGGTTTTAGAACGTGTGATGAAACGGCAGGTGGTTGAAGAACCGGAACGCGTGGTGCGCACCGGTTAAGTTTGTTCGCCCTCACCCCGGCCCTCTCCCCCAGGAGAGGGAGAAAACCGAGCAGTTCCCTCTCCCCCAGGAGAGGGAGGAAGTCCGTAATCCTCTCGCCCTCAGGGAAAGGGAGAGCACCGGACAATCCCCTCTCCCTCAGGGAAAGGGAGAGCACCGGATAATCCCCTCTCCCTCAGGGAGAGGGTTAGGGTGAGGGTGGTTTTTAAGCTAACGCCTTGCTGATCTTCTCGAACAAATCACCGGACAGATTTTCCAGCCCTTTCAGTTGCTCCAGTGCCGCACGCATCATTTCCTGACGTTTCGCATCATAACGCTTCAGTCGAATTAACGGCTCAATCAGACGTGACGCCACCTGCGGGTTACGGTGGTTCAGCTCGCTGAGCATTTCCACCATAAACTGATAACCGCTGCCGTCGACGGCATGGAAAGCTGATGGGTTAGCCGCCGCGAATGCTCCAACCAGTGAACGTACGCGGTTTGGGTTACCCATGCTGAATGAACGGTGGTGCAGTAATTCACGCACGGTGTTCAATGTGCCTGCCGCAGGGCTTGTCGCCTGCAACACAAACCACTTGTCCATCACCAGGCCGTCCTGATGCCACTTCTCATCGAACGCCGCCAGCAGCTCGACTCGGCATGGCAATTGCGCAGCAACACTTGCAGACAGCGCCGCGATGGAATCGGTCATATTATCGGCAGCTTGATACTGATGACGCACCAGTTGCTCGGCTAACTGTTGCTCACCAAACGCCAGATAACGCAGACAGGTATTGCGCAACGCACGTTTACCAATATCAGCATGCTCCACACGATAAGCATCGAGCTTGTTGGCGTTGTAAACGGCGAGGAACTCATCTGCCAGTTCATTTGCCAGGGTGCGGGTCAAGGCTTCATGCACAGCGGCAATCGCCTGCGGGTCGATAATCTGGAACAGTTCCGAGATTTCGATTTGCGAAGGCAGCGTCAGAATTTCTGCGGCTAGTGCCGGGTCGATTTTCTCGTCCAGCAATATGGCGCGGAACGCATCGGCCACATGCAACGGCAGAGACAGTGGCTGGCCCTGCTGGCTGCGGTTTACATTGAGCTTAATGTAAGTTGCCAGCAGACTTTGCGCCGCATCCCAACGGGAGAAATCGTTGCGAGCATGGCGCATCAGGAACGTCAGTTGCTGGTCGCTCCATTTATATTCCAGTTTTACCGGTGCTGAGAATTCACGCAGCAAAGATGGCACTGGTTGGAAGTAAACGTTATCAAAGACAAACGTCTGTTCTTCCTGAGTCACATTCAACACATGGTGAATGGGGTGACCATTCTTCTGCAATGGAATGACTTTGCCTTCGTTATCATACAGTTCGATGTCGAACGGGATATGTAACGGATGTTTTTCATGCTGTTCAGCCGTTGGCGGCGTTGTCTGACTGATCGTCAGCGTATACAGCTCTTTTTCCGGGTCGTAGTCATCACGCACGGTGACAACCGGCGTGCCCGCCTGGCTGTACCAACGACGGAAATGGGACAGGTCAACGTTTGACGCATCTTCCATCGCCTGGACAAAATCATCACAAGTCGCTGCACTGCCGTCATGACGTTCAAAGTACAGTTGCATACCTTTCTGGAAGTTTTCTTCGCCCAGTAAAGTGTGCAGCATACGGATAACTTCTGAACCCTTTTCATACACGGTCAGCGTGTAGAAGTTGTTCATTTCAATGACTTTATCCGGACGAATCGGGTGCGCCATCGGGCTTGCGTCTTCTGCAAATTGCAGGGCTCGCATGGTGCGCACGTTTTGAATGCGGTTGACCGCGCGTGACCCGAGATCTGAGCTAAATTCCTGGTCGCGGAAAACCGTCAGCCCTTCTTTCAGGCTCAACTGGAACCAGTCACGGCAAGTGACACGGTTGCCGGTCCAGTTATGGAAGTATTCGTGACCGATGACGCGTTCAATATCGAGATAGTCTTTATCAGTCGCCGTTTCAGCACGTGCCAGCACGTATTTAGAGTTAAAGACGTTCAGGCCTTTGTTCTCCATGGCGCCCATGTTGAAGAAGTCGACGGCGACAATCATATAGATGTCGAGGTCATACTCGAGACCGAAGCGGGACTCATCCCATTTCATCGAAGCTTTAAGCGAGGTCATCGCCCAGCTTGCACGGTCGAGGTTGCCACGGTCGACAAATAACTCGAGGGCGACTTCACGGCCAGAACGCGTTTTGTAACTATCGCGCAGCACGTCGAAATCGCCTGCCACCAGCGCAAACAGGTAACACGGTTTTGGGAACGGATCTTGCCATTGCACCCAATGACGGCCATTTTCCAGCTCGCCTTCGGCGATACGGTTGCCGTTAGAGAGCAGGAATGGATACTGTTTTTTATCGGCAATGATTTTAGTGGTGAAGCGCGCCAGAACGTCTGGTCGGTCGAGATACCAGGTAATGTGGCGGAAACCTTCAGCTTCACATTGGGTGCAAAGCGCGTCGCCTGAAAGGTAAAGCCCTTCCAGCGCGGTATTGGTTGCAGGGCTTATCTCATTAACGATGGTCAGCGTGAAGGCTTCTGGCAGTGATTCGATAATCAATGCACCCTCTTCCTGGCGGTAATCTTCCCAGGCAGTGCCATTTACAGCAACAGACACCAGCGTCAGGTCTTCGCCATCAAGACGCAGTGGTGCGCCTGCTGCCCCGTGGCGGGTAATCTGGCTAATGGCTGTGACCAGGGTTTTTGCGGCATCAAGGTCAAAGGTCAAATCGATATCGGTAATCGTGTAATCCGGCGCACGGTAATCGTGGCGATATTTGGCTTGTGGCTGTTGTGTCATAAAAAACCTTATATATCATCCGTAAGTTTTCGAGGTTCAGTCTATTCCTGTTGCCCTAATGTTGCCACGCAGAATCATTATCTTTTCTGGGCTTCTCACGCGAATTGCTACATTTTTATAACAAGCGGCACGAATTGCCATCGACCCGGATCGGTTCGTGTGTTGTGATCCAGGTTTAATAAACTGATAATCAGGGTATACTCCTGCGTCTTTTATCTGCTTAGCCCTTGATGGAAACGCTCCTGTGAGAGGATGCTGCAACGCGCCATGACACGACACGCTTCCCCGATTTTGCAAACGCTACTGGATACTGACGCCTATAAGCTTCATATGCAGCAGGCGGTATTCCACCGTTATCACGACGTGAGCGTCGCGGCCGAGTTCCGTTGCCGCGGTGACGATCTGCTGGGCGTCTATGCAGATGCCATCCGTGAACAGGTGGATTTAATGCAGCACCTTGCGCTCAAAGACGAGGAGTTCGCTTTCCTGGAAACTCTGCCGTTCTTTAAAGCAGATTATCTCTCGTGGCTGCGTACCTTCCGCTACGACCCCACTCAAGTGCACATCCGCAATAACAACGGGCATTTAGATATTCGTCTAACCGGTTCGTGGCTGGAAGTGATTATGTGGGAAGTGCCCCTGCTGGCGGTGATCAGTGAAGTGGTGCATCAACACCGCTCCCCTGGCGTGACGGCGCAAATGGCGCTGGATAATCTGGAAAGCAAACTGCTTCAGTTCAAAGAGCTGACAGCAGATATTGATCTTTCGGCATTCCGCTTGATGGATTTTGGTACCCGTCGCCGTTTCTCGCGTGAGGTCCAGGAGGCAATCGTCAGCCGTCTGCAACAAGAACCGTGGTTTGTTGGCACCAGCAACTACGACCTGGCACACCGCATGGATTTAACGCCAATGGGCACGCAAGCTCACGAGTGGTTCCAGGCGCATCAACAAATCAGCCCGACGCTTGCTAACAGCCAGCGTGCGGCACTCCAGGCGTGGCTTGATGAGTATCCGGATAAATTAGGCATCGCGCTGACTGATTGCATCACTATGGATGCCTTCTTGCGTGACTTTGACCTCGCTTTTGCCAGCCGTTATCAAGGATTGCGCCACGACTCCGGGGATCCCGTTGAATGGGGTGAGAAAGCAATCGCTCATTACCAAAAGCTCGGAATCGATCCAAAAACCAAAGTACTGGTGTTTTCTGACAATCTCGATTTGCCAAAAGCCATTGAGCTCTATCGGCATTTCTGCGATCGGGTCAATTTGAGTTTTGGTATTGGCACCCGTTTGACGTGTGATCTTCCACTGGTAAAACCGCTTAACATCGTGATTAAGCTGGTGGAATGTAATGGCAAGCCGGTAGCCAAACTTTCTGACAGCCCAGGCAAAACCATTTGCCACGATAAAGCTTTTGTTCGTGCACTGCGCAAAGCCTTCGATTTGCCACTGGTTAAGAAAGCGAGTTAATCCTGATAAAACCCATGAACGGTATTCATCTTGTTTATGGGTTCCCTTCTTTATTGTATTTCTTCATCTGCTTTGATTTTTCTGCTTGTCACATCGCACGCGACAGGTAACATAGATAACCCCCGATTGTGGGTAATTATTTCTTTTGTCACTGACCAATTAATAGAGAGAAAAATATGAGCGTTGTGCCTGTAGCCGACGTACTCCAGGGCCGTGTAGCCGTTGACCAAGAAGTCACCGTTCGCGGGTGGGTGCGTACTCGAAGAGATTCAAAAGCTGGTATCTCATTCCTCGCCGTCTATGACGGTTCCTGCTTCTCTCCTGTACAGGCCGTCATTAATAATTCTCTGCCTAATTACAATGAAGATGTACTGCGCCTGACAACCGGCTGCTCCGTTGTTGTCACCGGTAAAGTGGTTGAATCTCTTGGTCAGGGCCAGAGCTTTGAAATCCAGGCAACCGAAGTCGAAGTGACCGGCTGGGTTGATGATCCTGACACTTACCCGATGGCAGCTAAACGCCACAGCATCGAGTATCTGCGTGAAGTGGCTCACCTGCGCCCACGCACCAATATGATTGGCGCGGTGGCTCGTGTGCGTCATACCCTGGCTCAAGCGCTGCACCGTTTCTTCCATGAAAATGGTTACTTCTGGGTGTCCACGCCACTGATTACTGCGTCAGATACCGAAGGTGCAGGCGAGATGTTCCGCGTTTCTACGCTTGATCTCGAAAACCTTCCGCGTACTGATGCGGGCAAAATTGATTTCGATAAAGACTTCTTTGGTAAAGAGGCGTTCCTGACCGTATCCGGCCAGCTGAATGGCGAAACATATGCGTGTGCTTTGTCCAAGGTTTATACCTTTGGCCCAACCTTCCGTGCTGAAAACTCCAACACCAGCCGTCACCTGGCTGAGTTCTGGATGCTGGAGCCTGAAGTCGCTTTCGCCAATCTTGACGATGTTGCAGGTCTGGCTGAAGCCATGCTGAAGTATGTCTTCAAAGCTGTGCTTGATGAGCGTATGGATGACATGGAGTTCTTCGCTGAACGCGTTGACAAAGATGCAGTGGAACGTTTACAGCGCTTCATCGATGCTGACTTTGCTCAGGTTGACTACACCGACGCTGTTACAATTCTCGAGAATTGTGGTCAGAAATTCGAGAACCCAGTTTACTGGGGCGTTGACCTCTCTTCCGAGCATGAACGTTATCTTGCCGAGCAACACTTCAAAGCGCCGGTGGTGGTGAAAAACTATCCTAAAGACATTAAGGCCTTCTATATGCGCCTTAACGAAGACGGTAAAACCGTTGCCGCAATGGATGTGTTAGCACCGGGTATCGGTGAAATCATCGGTGGTTCTCAGCGTGAAGAGCGTCTGGATGTACTGGATGCGCGCATGGCTGAGATGGGTCTGAATAAAGAAGACTACTGGTGGTATCGCGATCTGCGTCGTTACGGCACCGTTCCGCATTCCGGCTTCGGTCTTGGTTTTGAGCGTCTGATTGCTTATGTCACCGGCGTACAGAACGTGCGTGACGTGATCCCATTCCCACGTACACCACGTAACGCGAACTTCTAAAACCGCGTTTTTTACGAAGGCCAGCATTGCTGGCCTTTTTTACATCTGCACCATGAACGTGTTTTTTCTTCAACGAAAGTTAAACAAACGTCAATTTCAACCCCATTCCACAACTCCCCGGTTACGAAGTGTGTCTGTGAAACAGATAAACATAAATTAACCCCACTTTCCGCTCGCGCTCCCGGTTTTAACATTGACTTAGCATAAATGGTTAAAACTCGCTCAGATGTCTGGACATCCAAAAACTACTCAAAGAATGTACAAATGTAAGCATAATATTCACCTGGGATTTCATTATGCGAATTAAACATAAGTAATTCATATATATAGGATAGGAGAGGTGATTTTTTAGGCGAAGCGGCAAGGAAGTTTGAGATAGTTCACAAAGTTCCATAAAATACATATTTAGTTACACATAGTTTCTTTTTGTAACTCACTCTCGATGTTTGTAGCACTTTCTGGCTAGCGAAACGGTTTCATGGATGGAAAGATGCCTGACAGATACAGAAAGACACCAAACTCTCATCAATAGTTCCGTACAGAATTATTGACGGCAGTGGCAGGTGTTCACAAAAAAAACCAATGAGGGTAATAAATAATGATGAAGCGCAATATTCTGGCAGTGGTAATCCCTGCTCTGCTGGTAGCCGGTGCAGCTAACGCTGCAGAAATCTATAACAAAAACGGCAACAAACTGGATTTCTACGGTAAAGCTGTTGGCGAGCACATTTGGACCACTAACGGTGCAACTGCAAGCGATGACACCACTTACGCTCGTATCGGTTTCAAAGGCGAAACTCAGATCAATGACCAACTGACCGGTTACGGCCAGTGGGAATACAACATGAATGCCTCTAACGCAGAAGGCACTCAGGGTACTAACACCCGTCTGGCATTTGCTGGTCTGAAATTTGGTGATGCAGGCTCCCTGGATTACGGCCGTAACTACGGTGCAATCTACGACGTAGCTGCTTATACCGATATGCTGGTTGAGTGGGGCGGCGATTCCTGGGCTGCTACCGACAACTTCATGAACGGCCGTACTACTGGCGTTCTGACTTACCGTAACAACAACTTCTTCGGTCTGGTTGATGGCCTGGCATTTGCTGTGCAGTACCAGGGCAAAAACGAGCGTAGCAACGTAGTTGCTCCAAGCGTTGATGACAACGGTACCATCTCTCTGGGTCGTGCTGGTAACGGCGCTAAAGCTAACGGCGACGGCGTAAGCACCGCTGCGACTTATGACATCGGCGAAGGCTTCAGCGTTGCTGCTGGTTATGAAACTGCTGACCGTACCAACGAGCAGGTTTCTGCAGGTACTTCTACCGCTTGGGCAAGTGCTGGTGGCGACCGCGCTGAAGCATGGTCTACTGCTGCTAAGTACGATGCGAACAACATCTACGCTGCAGTTATGTATGCAGAAACTCTGAACATGACTCGTGAAGCTGATAACAACTTCGCTAACAAAACTCAGAACTTCGAAGCTGTAGCACAGTACCAGTTCGACTTCGGTCTGCGTCCATCCATCGCTTACGTGCAGTCTAAAGGTAAGGACCTGAAATCTCGCGGTACCTTCAACGGCGGTGATGCTGACCTGGTTAAATACGTAGAAGTGGGTACCTGGTACTACTTCAACAAAAACATGAACGTATACGCTGCGTATAAGTTCAACCTGCTGGACGACAACAACTACAGCGAATCTGCTAAACTGGCAACAGACGACCAGGCTGCAGTTGGTATCGTTTACCAGTTCTAATTATCCAGCAACTTCGTTGCCAGATGGTTCAAAAAACAGGGCTTCGGCCCTGTTTTTTTATACCTGCAAAGTAGAAAAAAATAACTTGTGACAAGAGCGGTTTCTTTTTGTTGCAAACGGTTGGCATTTACTAAAACAGCAGTTAACCTGAGAGCGTTACTCCCTCGATATCACAATGGAAACTCGTCATGTTTGAGAACATTACCTCTGCTCCAGCTGATCCAATTCTTGGCCTGGCCGATCTGTTTCGCGCCGATGACCGTCCGACTAAAATTAACCTCGGCATTGGTGTATATAAGGATGAAACGGGTAAAACTCCGGTTTTGACCTGCGTTAAAAAAGCAGAGCTGTATCTGCTGGAAAATGAGAACACCAAGAACTACCTCGGCATTGACGGTATTCCAGAATTTGGTAGCTGCACCCAGGAATTACTGTTCGGGAAAAATAATGCTCTGAGCGCAAACAAACGTGCTCGAACTGCACAAACCCCGGGTGGTACAGGTGCGCTGCGTGTTGCTGCTGATTTCCTCGCTAAAAACACCACCACCAAACGTGTGTGGGTGAGTAATCCAAGCTGGCCAAACCATAAAAGCGTGTTTAACTCCGCAGGCCTGGAAGTGTGCGAGTATGATTATTATGACGCGCAGAACCACTCTCTGAATTTCGATGGTCTGATTAACAGCCTGCAAGCAGCGCAAGCGGGTGACGTGGTGTTGTTCCACGGTTGCTGCCATAACCCAACCGGTATCGATCCAACAGCTGAGCAGTGGAACACCCTGGCAGAAATGTCACTGGCTAAAGGCTGGTTGCCGCTGTTCGATTTCGCCTATCAGGGCTTTGCTCGTGGTCTGGAAGAAGATGCTGAAGGTCTGCGTATCTTTGCTGCAAGCCACCAGGAACTGATTGTTGCCAGCTCTTACTCTAAGAACTTCGGTCTCTATAATGAGCGCGTGGGTGCCTGTACGCTGGTTGCTGCTGATGCAGATACCGTCGATCGCGCGTTCAGCCAGATGAAATCTGTTATTCGTGCCAACTATTCTAACCCACCAGCGCACGGCGCATCCGTTGTTGCCACGATTTTGAGCAACGACGCGCTGCGTACTATCTGGGAACAAGAGCTGTCTGACATGCGTCAGCGTATTCACCGTATGCGTCAGCTGTTCGTGAATACCCTGCAAGAGAAAGGCGCTAACCGCGACTTTAGCTTTATCATCAACCAGAACGGCATGTTCTCGTTCAGCGGCCTGACCAAAGAGCAGGTGCTGCGTTTACGTGAAGAGTTCGGTGTGTATGCAGTTGCTTCCGGACGTGTAAACGTTGCGGGGATGACGCCAGATAATATGGCTCCACTGTGTGAAGCCATTGTCGCTGTGCTGTAAAAGCCAGACCGATAAAAAAAGAGCCGCGCAATGCGGCTCTTCTATTTTGCAAACTGCCCTTCCCAGATTTACCAGACCGGTAATTCGTCTTGCAGGAACGGATTATGCAGGCGCTCGTAGCCCAAAGTCGACAACGAGCCATGGCCTGGAATAAACGTGACATCATCGCCAAGTGGCAACAGTTTACGCTTAATCGAATCAATCAGTGCTGCGTGGTCACCACGTGGGAAATCACTCCGCCCCACTCCGCCTTTGAAAATCACATCACCGGAAATCAGTAACTGTGATTGCGCATCAAAGAACACGACATGGCCCGGTGTATGGCCAGGACAATGCAGCACTTTTAACGGCACATTGCCTACCGACACATTATCGCCTTCAATTAGCCAACGATCTGGCGTCAGTGGCAAACACTCTTCAAGCCCAAACATCTGGCTTTGCGCCGGTAAACCTTGAAGCCAGAATTCGTCTTCTTTTTCCGGCCCAATAACGGGAACACCGTAATGTTCTGCCAGTTCAGCGGCGGCTCCAACATGATCAAGATGACCATGCGTCAGCAGGATCTGTGTGACCATCACGCCTTTCGCCGTGACGTGCTGGATGATTTTTTCAGCTTCGCCGCCAGGATCAACCACTGCTGCTTGCAGCGTTTCTTCACACCAAATCAATGAACAGTTTTGGGCAAATGCGGTGACCGGAATAATGTGATAGTTCATGAGGCTCCAATACCGGCAACAATCGCCGGATTCCGTTGTTTTACCAGTGCCTTAGTGGCCCGGTATCAATATGCACAAAGTTGCTGCTGGGGTAGTATCCTACACCACCTGCACGCATAGATAATGCTGCTTTGCGAATATTGCTCAACGAAATCCCTTCAATATGAAAATCCATTGCCTGCCCTTTGGTGTGATAGCTTTTTTTCGCCACCCCACGGCTGCGAGCGCGTAGTTCATTATTGGTGTCCACAGAGCGATAACCCGACACCAGTTGCACTGGTTTGTTGGTCCCCAACAAGCCTTGCAGGCGATAAAGTTGGTCAAATAATTTAGGGTCGATGGATTTAATTTTATTCGCGCGATAATCACGGAAGAAATGATTAAGTCTTGCTAATTCATCCTGAATATAGCCTTTACCATCGAAAAATTCGGCTTTTAATGACTCACCAGTATGCAAATTATTGAGAGTCAGAATGCGCGGGCGCGGTGTTGATAGCATAGCAAATGCTTGTGTTGGCAACAGCGAGGCACCCAAAGCCACGCCGCCCAACGCCAGCAGCTTGCGGCGGTTTGCGTCAAATTTGTCCATGATGTCCAGGTCTACATGTAATAAACGATCGAATAATATGCACTTCAGGCGCACTGCCCGCACCTTAACCGCCAAAACAACATGAGTCAAGGCACGCTAAAACCCAGATAAACCGGGTCCTGTAGAGGACCCGGATGAGTTTCACAATTATTACGACCGCTAATTCATTAGAATTGCTGCATTTACCGTATCAATAACTCAGCTTTTGAAAGGATTTGTGCGCCAGATCGCGCGGTGAGATCATAATTGTAAATATCAGTTCGATATTGTGTCCGACCATCATCACCGACAAATGCAGTCAGATAGTAGAGATTGACTGGAATTGTCTGACGAATATTCACATATTTGGTGCTGCCATCTTTAAGCTGGCTGGAAATCCGTGCATCGTTCCAACCCGCATCTTGCAATAGCATGTTTGCCAGTTCAGACGCTTTATTGACCCTGACGCAACCAGAGCTCAGCGCACGCGCATCTTTCTGGAACAGGTTGTGATTTGGCGTGTCATGCAAATAAATCGCATCAGAACTTGGCATGTTAAATTTATATCGACCTAACGAGTTCTGCGTGCCAGGTTTTTGCTGGAAGCGGAAAGGCAAATTGCTGGCCGTGATGGTTTCCCAGTCCACGCGCCACGGGTCTATAGATTCGGCATTGTTACTCCAGCCACGCAGCACGCTATAACCGTGTCGGTCGAGATAGCCCGGATCCTGGCGCACTTTTGGCAGAATATCATTACGCGCAAGTGTTGGTGGGACGTTCCACGGCGGATTAACCACCACATTATTGAGCGCGCTGCTCATCATTGGCGTTTTACGATCGGGACGTCCAACAATTACGCGCGAAGCCAAGACTTCACTGCCGTTAAGGTAATAGCTCAGGGAATAGTTAGGGATATTGACCATGATGCCGGTATCGAGTTTCTTCGGCAGTAATCGCAAACGTTGAATATTTAACGCCACCAGCGATGCACGCTGTTGTGGCGTCACATTCAGCCAGTCACGGGTGAGTTGCCCAATCGAGCCATCAACACCCAGCCCTTGCCATTTCTGGAAGCGTTTCACCCCTTCCACCAGCTCTTTGCTGTAAACACTTCTCACCGCTGGAGCCGATTTCTTTTTCTTACCCGCTACCGCATCTGGGATCTGTTGTGTGGTCTGCTCACTGTCTAACTGAATAGCCGAGGGGCTAACGGCAACGGCGGCAGTAGATGAACCCGCACGTTCAGGAAGCGGTAAAGCAGGCTCGGCTTGAAGCATGCCAGTACGAGCCAGAATCTCTCTTAGCGCTGGCGTATCATTGCTCCACTGCCCCGGGCGAAGCGTTTCGCGGCCCGTCAGTTGTGGCCACGGACGCGAATCACTTAACAAATGCACTAAAGATTGATGCAGTTTGGCGTACTGCGGATGTTGCGGCGCAAGGGTTTCGACAAAACTCACCAGCGTTCCCTGGTCAACCGCCACCTGCCATTGGTTAATCACAGAAATGGGCGGCGTTTGCATCTTGTAAGGTTTGGTGCTGTACAACCAGCGGTTGCCTTCCGTTGGGATGCCGTAAACAAATTGCAGATAACCCATCATCGCATCAGATAATACGATGTCGCGGGTTAAACCGGTAACGGACGGATCGGTGAGCAGCTCAACCCATGTGGTGAATTGTGGCTGAATACCTGCAATCGCCAGTTCAGCAAGCTGTTGCTGGAAAGCCTTAACCGCATCGCGGTTCTCCCACATCGGCTTCATCTCACGCGCAGCATAGAACGCCGAGAGCGCATTCAGGTAAACCGGGGTGTAACCCGCAGGCAAACTGGCGACCAGCTGAGAACGACTTTGTGCGGCAGACATGCCTGTTGAGTTGAGTGGTAACACGCCCACCATATTAGCGGTAGCGGTAGATTGTGGTAATGGCTGGTCTGGAGAACTCGCGGGTTCAATGCTCACCGCAGAGCTGTCAGATTGAACGACTGCTGGCTCATCTGCATGTGCCATAAACAGTGGAGCGAAACTGAGTGCCAGCCCAAATGAAAGCGCTGACAGTCGAAAACCGTGCAATTTTGTAAGCAACATCCCTTGCCCCCTGTTTTTCACTTTCTATTTCCCCCAGTTTATGTCGCTGGGTTTTAATATCAGTATATAAACAGGAAAAAGTAATTGCCCGTATAAATGTAAATAAAATTAAAGATTAAGAACAATCAACAAAAGAAACGCGGGCCGAAGCCCGCGTTTTTTATGATGCATCTAAAGTGTCAGCAACCGGCTCGGGAAGCGGCGGGGCAAAGCCTCGCAGACCTACAACGTGAACGTGTTCATGGTTCTGAACCACTTTACGGACCAGCTTATAAGTGGTGCCTTTTTCTGGGCTGATGTTCTCTGGCGCTGCAATGATCAGTTGCATTTCAAGTCGTTCGCACAACTCAAACAGCGTGGCAATCGACTTCGCATCCAGTCGTGCGGCTTCATCGAGGAACAGCAAACGGCATGGGGAAATGTCTTTACCGCGTAGACGGCGCGACTCTTCTTCCCAGCTTTGAACCACCATCACCAGAATCGACATCCCGGTACCGATGGCTTCACCGGTCGACAACGCGCCACTTTCTGCACGCAGCCAACCATCTGAACCACGGTTAACTTCCACTTCCATTTCAAGGTAGTTACGGTAGTCGAGCAGTTCTTCACCGATAGTCTGCGGCGTACGTTGACCCATATCAATCTGTGGATTCAGACGTTGGTACAGTTTCGCTAATGCTTCAGAGAAGCTCAGGCGGTTGGAGTTAAACAGATCCTGATGCTGCTCATGTTGTTCGGAAAGCACATCCAGCAACGTCGCATGGGTTTCACGCACGTTCACATTCAGACGCACGCTGTTCACCTGGCCGAAGGAGACACTTTGCAGGCCCTGGTTCAGCATACGGATACGGTTTTGCTCGCGCTGAATAGTCTTACGGATGATATTCGCCACACTGCGAGAACTGATCGCCAGTTTTTGCTCGCGTGAAGTCAGCTCTTCCGTCAGACGGCTTAGTTCAATCTCCATCTGCTCGATAGCTTCAACAGGATCATCGGTACGGATAATGTCCTGGCGAATACGCTCGCGAAGATGCTGATAAACGGCCACGAAGAACTGAATCTTACGTTCCGGGCGCTTCGGATCTTCAGACATACGCAGCACATCACGCAGGTGTTCGTTGTCGGCAACAGCCAGACGCAGCGCGCCCAACGCTTTATCCGAGATAGAACGCAGTTCATCACCGGTGACGTATGCCAGCTCGCGACGATTCAAACGGCGTTCAACCCCATTCTCTTTCACCATCCGCATCACGGCACACCAACCGGCTTTCGCGGTCACAACCTGCTCGCGCATTTCGAAATAGCTGCGTTCCAGTTGCTTCAGTTTACGCGTCAGGTTGCTCATCTCCGCTTCACACATCGTCAGCGCTTTCTCAAGCTGATTGCGGCGGGAGCGGTTATTGCTCAATGCGGTGTGCAATTCATCACGACGTGAACGTGCGCGCTCTTCAGCACCAATATCAGCACGAACACCGATGTCCTGCAGTTCTTTGTGCAGGTCGGTTAACAGCTCTTTTTTGGTATCAAATGAGCTTTTCAGTGACGCCATTAACTGGCTGAACTGGCTTAATTGCTGTGCATGCTGACGCAAGGCTTCACGGGAGCGAGTACGTTCTGCTTCGGCTTGCTCAAGACGGCTACGCAATTTCTCGTTTAAATCGCTGTTGCCATCAAGCATTGCGGCGGAGTCAGAGTAGCTAAAGTGCGCTCGACGCTGCACAACTTCAGTCAACGCAAACGCCTGCTGACGGGCGTCACGCTGCACTTGCTGTGCGTACTGGTAATCTTCTTTTAACTGCTCGAATTGCTCAGGGTCACTTTGCAGTACCGATGCCACGGCTTCGAGTTTAGTCAGTTGAGTACCGAACTGATGCAGGAAGCGCGCGGCTTCTTCTGCCTCGTCGAGGCGTTCACGGATCTCATCACAACGGTCAGCCAGGGTTTCGTCATTAAGCAAGCTGATACGCGGCAACAGGCGGTTAAGTTGATCAACCCCTTCTTTCGCCTGATCATATTGCTGACGTTGCTGCTGATTGTCATTTTCATGGCTGCTGATAGCACGTTCAACTTCACCACGACGGGTGTTGAGCTGGCGAATTTCAGCTTCCGGGTCGTCATCAAATGCCACGCCCAAATGCTGGCCGATGAAACGACTGAATGCCTGGTGTAAACGCTGTGATTTCTGCACATCAAACGACAGTGTCGCAAAACGCTCTGCCAGGGTTTCACGTTCCGCATGCAGGCTTTCAAGGCGATTCTCACGCGCCGCACGGCCAAATATTGGCAGATCAGGCAAGCGAGAATAACGCCACTGGCGTTCAGCGGTTTTCACCAGAACGGCTGCGTTTAATTCTTCAACGGTAAATACGTTGTCATCGAAGGAAGACGGATCCCCTTCGATTAAATACAGGTCTTCCGGGCAATCTTCCAGGTTGTCTAGCTGCTCGCGCACCAGCGATAAATCTGGCACCACAATGGCGTGACGTGACGGACCATACAAAGCCGAGAAGTAAGGAGCATCGTCGAGACTAATATCGTCATAAATTTCGGACAGCAACACGCCGCCAAAACGTTCTGCCAGCGCATTTAAACGAGGGTCTTCGGCACCGCCGGGTTGGCTAAGGCGCTCGATTTCTTCGTCGATAGCACGTTTACGCGCACCCACTTCATCACGTTCAACCGTGACATCACGTTCGCGCTCAAGCAATTGCTGCATGTATTCGGTAACTTGCTGGCTGCTTTCAAACTGCTCGTTACTCTGCTCGCAAAGCTGATTGAGACTGGTTTGCGCCGCCACCCAAATTGGTGCGCGTAGCAGCAGGCGCTTGGTGCGTGCCTGAATCTGCTCTTGTTCCTGGCGCAAGTTTGCACGTTGATCGCTGGCATCAGAAACACGCTGCTGCAAGGTTTCGATACGTTCTGAGAGTTCTTCGTGCAGCACTTCCAGATCTTCAGGATCAAAGTGTTTGCCCTGACGCTTGCAGAATTCAGCGAACATGCGCTCAGCTTCTTGCTGTTCGCGAAGGCGCTGTTCAAGTTCATTGAGACGCGCACGGAGCGGCTGAACTTGTTCCATCAAATGGCGCTGGTTATTGCTGTCACGTAATAATTCACGCGCAACGCCCCAGGCTTCACTGCGACTGACCGGGCCATTAATAGCAGTAACAAGTTGATAAGCATGTTCAAACTGGCTGTGCGCCGTTTGCGCCACGCTCATTTTCTGTTCCAGGGTCAGCAGTTTTTCTGTGGTTTCCTGCTCTTTTGCCTGGAAAGTTTCTAACCATTCTTCCGCGCTTTCGGCGGTCAGGTCAGGCAAATGACACAGTGAACGCGCACGTTCCAGAGCCTGTAACGCTTGCTGATACTGAATGGCGCGCGTCTGCTGAACATCCAGCGCCTGCTGGTAATCCGCAAGCTGGCTTTTCAGTTCATCGACTTCGAGTTCAGCCGCTTCAGCGCGAGCTTCGTTTTCTTCTTGCTGCTCGGAGGCCTCGGCAACAATTTCATTTTGTTCTTCGAGGCGCATCTGCAGTTCGTCGAGATCGGCTTCGTAACGCTCGATTTTTTCCTGCTGGCGAATCGCCGTTTGCACCAGGTTCAGGTGGTCACTGGCCGCCTGATAATCCGTTTCCAGATCGCCTTCCGCGCCGCTGTGTTCGCCAAGCTCGCGTGCCATTTCAACATGTTTGTATTGTTCCGCAGCCAGTTGCTTACGGCTGGTCAATAATTCACGGCGGAATTCGAGCGCTTTATCCAGATGAATACGGCGCTCGTTGGCATGACGCATGTAATCAGCCGCCACATAGTTAGTGGCTTCCGAAATCAAATGCTTGAACAAATCACGATCTGACTGAGTCACGCGAATCGCTTCGAGCGTCATGCGGTTTTCACGCAATGCCGCTTCCATATCCTGGAACGCCTTACGCACACCGCCGTTTTCTGGCAACAGATAGTCACGCAGAGAACGGGTAATGGCGCTGGAAATCCCGCCGTACAGCGAGGCTTCGATAAGACGATAGTATTTGCTGCGATCCGAGGCGCTGCGCAGACGACGCGCCACAATACCCAAATCGAACATCAACGAGTGGTAATCAGTAATCGAGTTGAACTGTTTAAACTGAACACCTTCGATGGCTTCCACTTTATCTTTCAGTTCTTGCAGACTCAGAACGCGAGCCTGACGCTCATTAAGCGTTTCGGTCAGCAATTGCGTTGGCTGAATAGACGTCGGCAATCCCTGAATCGCGAACGGTTTGATGTCGACTTTGCGGTCGCGGCCTGCCACTTGTTGCAGGCGCACACCGACGACAACCCGCTGGTGACGCGAGTTGACCACATCAAGCAGCGAATAACACACACCGGCTTTTAACTTACCGTGCAGGCCTTTGTCGCGTGAACCTGATGTGGCTCCCGCTTCGGTGGTGTTTCGGAAGTGCAGCAGCGTTAAATCAGGGATAAGCGCGGTGACAAACGCCGCCATGGTAGTGGATTTACCAGCACCGTTACCGCCAGAAAGCGTAGTCACCAGTTCATCTAAATCAAAAGTACGCGCGAAGAAACCATTCCAGTTAATCAGCGTTAGTGAGCGAAACTTTCCGCGTTCAATCATTCCTGTTCATCCTCCGCGTTATCCTGAACAATTTGCGACTCTTCCGTTTCATCATTGAGTTGCAAACGAGTCTCTACCGGCATCGCTTCACCATCGCGGATCATGCGTAATTGCGCTTCACGCGCGTCATCACCGGCGCGCACATCGGCGCCAAAGCGGAATACAGATTCAGAGATACGGAATTTGCTACTGTCGTGGCCCATAAACCAGATCATGCCGAGGCGGCGCAGACGGGTTAACGACGCACGGACTTTTTCTTGCAGTTTTTGGCGGTCCAGATCCGAACCTGTAGAACGGTTATTCACAAGTTTTAGTAACTTGTTTTCATCTGCAAGCGTTAACAGCTCATCGTAGAGTTCAGCCTGCGTGAAGATGCCTTCGTTTGCCAGGCGTTCCGGGCTGAGATAGAGGTAACAAAGAATTTTACCGACCATCATATCCAGCTCGGACAATACAGAGCGCGGAATTAGCGTGGTGGAGCGCGGGCGCAAATAGAAGAAACCTTCCGGGGCGCGAATCAACTCGACGTTATAGCGGGTGTAAAACTCTTCCAGTTCATCCTGGAAATCCATCAAATAGGCATGATTATCCAGCTCGTCGAGCCCGACGTGTCGTCCGGAGCGTAATTGGCTATCGAGTGCCGGAAATAACGGATTGGCCAACGCCTGTGCCAGTTTTACTGGCATCACTTTTTCAATATTTGTTGATGACATGCGCCTGTACCTTGGCTCCGTAATCGTTAATTGCCTGCCACTGTGGCGGCAAGCCAGTAAAATCTGCTTCAGCCACACCCAGACGTACCGCCTGGTCGACTACGATTCTCGCCACATCAAAATGGCGGGCGCGTGGGTATTGCGCCAGATAGTCCCGCATTACTACACCTAAATCCAGCGGCACTTGTCTGGTTTTGTAGACCTGCAATGCGGCTTCGATCAGTGCAGCGAGTTGCTCGCGGATTTCGTTGAATTCTTCGAATTCCAAATAGCCTGGCAGTTCACCGGTCACTTCATCATCGCGCAGCGCCATTTCTTCATCGCGCATATCGAGCAGACGGTCAGCATTGGCATACGTCAGCGCCCATGGCGCATCGAAATAATTCTGTACCGAAACACGCAAACGCTGGGCAAAGACACGGTTTTTATCCATGTCGATAGCGGTACGAATGAATTTATGCACGTGGCGGTCGTAACCAATCCACAAGTCGATGGCCTGTTGGCCCCAACTAACGATACGATCGAGTTTGCTTTGCAGATCAAATACCAGACGGTCAACAAAGTGCAGGTCATCACGCCCCAGAATTGCATCCTGAATACGCAGCAGGTTTGCCTGCAATTTATCACCCGCCGCTTCCAGGGTGTCCTGCAATTCGCGCAGTGTCCCGGAAGTTTCCGACAACAGCATTTCGCAGCTTGAAATGGCAGCTCGCCAGTCTTTGTTCAGCAGCTGTGCGATGTCATCCTTAACCTGTTGCTGGTGCTCATCCATGATGCGCTGGGTGAGATCGATGCTGTCAAAAATCTCGGCAACCGAGTATTTCAGCGGGGCAAAGACGTTACGGTGCCAGTGGAATTCGTCACCACCTTCATCTGCCGAATCGGCAGCACGTTTCAGTTCACCCGCCACAATTGACAGTTGCATGGATAAACGCAGCGTCGAAAACTCACGTTGGCGAATGTAGTAATCTGTGATGCCAATCCCGAGCGGAGTCAGGCGATAGATAGCGTTGCCTTCGTTGATTTCGCTGACAAAACGGTTAAGTAAACGCTGGCGCACCATGTCATTGATGGCGTTATTAGCACGAACGTTTATGGTTTCGCTAGTCTGCTCAAAACCGTCACTCACGTGACGGAAGGCATCAATCAGCTCACCTTCACTCATTTCACCGTCGAGTCGCTCACCATTCAACGTGGCGATCGCTAACAGAAACGTCAAACGCTCTGTCGGTAGCGAAATCGAATAGTCATTTTTCCTGGCCCAGGCAACCAGTTCCGGCACTGTCTGGGAAACATCACTCATAATTTTTCCTTGGCTCAAGCGGCTTGATTGCTGTCACGTGGATATAGCGGCCGAGGCTCACAAAAGGTTCCTGCCGACAATAACGCGTTTCCAGTTCAAGCAAATTCTCAAAACCATCGCGTTGTTTGTGCTTATCGCGCAAGTAGTCGTGGAAAACTCGCACACCGGTTTTACCGGTAATCTGCCAGCCAATTTGCTCCAGCCAGTGATAAACCTGTTCTGGCTGCAGCGGATTGTCAGGCGAAAGTGTTTTTCTCTTATTCTTTTTCATACCCTGAAGAACATATTCGAAGTTGCCGACAAACATGTTTCGCATCAGCAAGCCGTTAGCATTGTAGAACATCAGGGATAAAGCACCGCCAGGTGCAAGGCTGTCCCACAAGGTTTTCAGCACCGCTTGTGGGTCGACGACCCATTCCAGCACCGCGTGGAACAATATCAGATCAACCGGCTTTTCCAAATGTTGACCAATATCCTGAGCGGAGGAATGTATGAAATGCATGTTGCTGCTCACACCTTTTTCACAGGCCAGGGCCTGGGCGCGGGAAATCATCTCAGCAGAAACATCACAAAGCAGGACGTCATGGCCACGTTCAGCGAGACCACTCGCAGTTTGCCCTTCTCCACCACCCGCATCTAATACGCGTAATTTTTCGGGCAGCGTGGAAAGCAGTGCATCAAGGTCTTGCCATAAGATGGCCTGGCGGAGCTGTCCTTTGGTTGTACCGTAGATGTTGCTTGAGAACTTCTCAGCAATGTCGTCAAAATTGCGGTCACGCACGGGTACGGCTCCATGGGGAAAGGGATCATCTTAGAAAGACGCTATTTTGGCACAGCTGCGCCAGGAATGAACCCGTCTGGTGTAATATCACCAGCGTTTACCTGCTGTATGGCTAAAAAAGGACCCATAATTCATGCTTTTTATCCTGAAAAAATATATCGGCGGGCTGCTGCTTCCGTTACCCTTTTTGCTATTGATGATGGGCTTTGCGCTTTGCTTGCTTTGGTTTAGTCGCTGGCAAAAAAGCGCAAAAGTACTCTTAAGTGTGAGTTGGTTAGTTTTGCTGCTGATTAGCCTGCAGCCGGTCGCTGATAAAATGCTCAAGCCCATCGAAGATACCTACCCAACCTGGCGGGGTAGCGAAAAAGTGGATTACATCGTGGTGCTTGGCGGCGGCTATACGTGGAACCCTGAATGGGCACCGAGTTCCAATCTGATCAACAATAGTTTGCCCCGGGTGACAGAAGCGGTTCGTCTGTGGCAAGCGAATCCTGGCGCAAAAATGATCTTTACCGGCGCACGTGCGATAACCAATCCGGTTAGTACAGCGGAAGCTGGTGCTCGGGTGGCAGAAAGCCTGGGGGTTCCGCGTACCAACATCATCACGCTGGAAGATCCAAAAGATACTGAGGAAGAAGCGGCAGCGGTCGCTAAAACTATCGGGCACCAGCCATTTCTACTGGTGAGTTCCGCATCCCATCTGCCGCGAGCGATGATTTTCTTTAAACATGCCGGGTTGGATCCGATCCCTGCCCCTGCCAATCAACTGGCCATCGCCTCGCCTCTTAACCCCTGGGAGCGAATTATCCCCGCACCGGTTTGGTTAATGCACAGCGATCGCGCCATTTATGAAAGTGTGGGTCGCGTGTGGCAATGGTTAAAAGGATCGTCAGGAGATCCAGGGCAGTAAGTTTTTCGAAGCGAGATCAAAGGCGGGTCGATTCAGTCGGCCCGACTGTAACAACTGCGCGACGCAATCCCACAGGACGTACACCCACCGCCGCCACAAGAATGACTCCGCAACCGGAGCTCGCTGCAAATAATGCCAGAGCAGGCTTTCCGACTGGCCAGGTTCATACAGACGGAATATTTCATATTCACGCGGTGCCCAAAGCATCATTCCAGGATTGACCATCGCCAGTAACTGGTCACTGCGTCCGTCTTTGAGCATACTACTGAGCGAAAAGTTGCCGTGGACCAGCACGCAGTTATCATTAAAGCCGTCGAATAAGCGCGGTAAGCATTCGCGGGTACGAAACAGGATGCGGCGATCCTGCATGGTCAGGCCATTGTTAGGATATTGATTGAGGGTGGCCCACAGGGTTTCGACACGCTGCCGATACCATGAAGGCCAGATATTTTCCTGGGTGCTGTCGACGTTACCGACACAACCGCGACTATCGACGCGATGCCAGGCCAGCAGCCCTTCCACGATTTGATCTTTAAGATGTTCCCAGCGGTCAGGCGTACGGGTGGGCGCTTCAACAGGTACGCCACGCAAGCGCTCCATTAAAAGCACATCTGGACCCGGCGTGTCATCATGCGTCACTACACCGTAAACTACAGGCAAACGTACCGTGCCGGAGCGGGCAAGCATCGACATTTTCCAGGCGAGTTGCGCTGCAACACCTGGTGTACTAAAACTTTTCGCCAGCAAAGACATCGCATGACCATCGCTGTCATACAGCGACCATAGGGCGGTGTTTGGCTGTTCGTTAATGCATTCGATCCGGCTTAGTTTTTCACCCAGCAGATGACTCAGTTCCTTGCGTAGCAACTCCATGACTCATTACCCCTTACAACACTGGTGTTTTTATAATGAGCTTGCTGGCAGCGGATGTCATCACCTCAGATCAATATGCCTTGAGATAATAAAAAAACCGGCATTTTGCGCCGGTTTTTAATAAATGAACGTGATTTACGCTCTGTCCTCTAGAGGATGACAGAGCGGTTAGCGCATCGCCAGGCGAACACGTTCCAAATCTTCAGGCGTATCAACGCCGATACCCGGAACCTCTTTCGCGACGGCAACATGGATTTTTTCGCCATTCCACAGCACGCGCAATTGTTCGAGCATTTCGATTTGTTCGAGCTGGCTTGGCTCCCAGGTCACATAGCGACGGATGAAACCGGCGCGATAACCGTAGATTCCAATATGACGCAGCAAGGTATCGCCAATCATTTCACGTGACTGGGCAAAACGGTCTCTGTCCCATGGAATGGTCGCACGGGAGAAATACAGCGCATAACCCTGCGCATCCATCACCACTTTTACCGCGTTCGGATTGAATGCTTCTTCTGCAGAGTCGATTGGCACTGCAAGAGTAGCCATACCGGCCTGGCTATTGGCCAAATTGTTGGCAACCTGGCGAATGATCACCGGCGGGATCATCGGCTCATCACCCTGCACATTCACAATCACGGTATCATCGCTGAAATTATATTTTTCAATAACTTCAGCCAGGCGTTCAGTACCTGAATGGTGATCGGCACGCGTCATGCACACTTCGCCACCCGCAGCTTCAACGGCACGAGCAACTTCTTCATGATCGGTTGCAACAATAATGCGATCGGCTCCCGACTCGCGGGCGCGTTCCAGAACGTGGACCACCATTGGTTTACCGTTAATATCTTTTAACGGCTTGCCCGGCAAGCGTGTGGAAGCAAAGCGAGCAGGAATTATTGCCACAAAACTCATGGGTTAGTCTCGTCAGAAGTCAGAACTCGTGCTTCAGTTTCCAGCAGCACTGGAATGCCATCGCGCAGAGGAAACGCCAGATGATCAGGTTTGCAGATAAGCTCCTGTTTTTCCTGATTAAAGTACAGCTTACCGTTACAAACCGGGCAAGCGATGATTTCAAGTAATCGATGATCCATGGTTACTCCAGAATGGCTGCCATCAAAGACGAAAGAATAACATAACTCACGCGCCCTCCGGGCTAATTTCCCAACCTTCACCCCATGATGAAGCGAATGCCGCCGGGATGTTACCCAGGCGAATTTGCTTAGCATTTTGCCATTGAGCAAATTCAGTAAATGCCGTGTGCAGGCCATTTAACAAGGACTGACTGGGCTTAACTCCGTCCTCAAGATAGAGGCTGATAATTTCCAGCTCTTCTATTTTACGATGCATTTTTGCATCAACCCGCCCCACTAACGCCCCTTGATGCAGCAATGGCAAAACAAAATAACCATATTTGCGTTTTTCAGCGGGGGTGTAGCATTCAAGACGATAAGAGAAGTTAAACAGCGCTTCAGCACGCTTACGGTCCCAGACTACAGGATCAAAGGGGGATAACACTGCTGTGTGAGTGGCACGCAGCGTGTTTTGTTCGGCTTTAGCCAGTAACGGAAACTGGTCGCAGTGAAGCCACATTTCGCCAATACCCTCAACGTTTACCGGTATGACGCTGCCGTTTTCCTGCCATTGAGCCAGCAACGGCTTGAGAGCGATGTTCTTTAAGCGGTAATAATCAGCCAGCCATTCGGGGCGAAAAATCCCGAGGCTACGCGCACTGTTTTCCAGCATCTGCTGCTCGGCATCGTGCTGATGGATAAGATGCAATTCATCATCCCAGTGCGGCATCACACGCGAGGTCAAATCATAGACACGCTGGAAATTGCGCCGTTCAATCACCATGACTTTCCCGGCCGTGAATAAACCCTCAAGATGTTTCTTGTGCGGTTTCCATTCCCACCAGCCACTCTCACCTTTGCGAGGATGTTCAAAGTCTGCTGAACGTACCGGGCCATTGCTCTCAATATGAGCCAGCAGTTTTTCAATCTCCTCCGCATGCTCAACCATCCATTCAGGACGATATTTCCATCCCATGTTTTCGGGATGAAGCATTCGATGACGAATCAGCGAAAAATCTTTTCTCGGTAAAAAACAGGCTTCGTGTGCCCAGTACTCCATTAAATCGCCGTTGAGCAAAGCTTCATCCAGCCAGCTTTGCGAGAACTGGCCTAAGCGGCTGAATAACACCAGATAGGGACTACGAGCGACAATATTAATGGTATCGATCTGGAGCAGCGACATGCGGTTAATCGCCGCGACAACATCGGCCGATTTGGAGCGACGGCGAGGCTTGAGCAATAAGCCTTGCGCCGCGAGATGGAGGTGACGAGCAGCACGTAAAGTCAGTTGCGGTACGGACATAAAAGAGTCCTGTATTTAGCGAACTCGAATTCTGGTGCGGAAAAGGAGGTTTATCGCACCAGCGCCAATAATGACTGCAATAACGCATCGGCTTGTGGTTGAGCCAGATGGGCATCCACTGGCAAAAACCACCAGTTATCGTGGCCGGCAGAGAACACGCGGCATTTGACTGCGTCTTTTTCAGTCATCAATAGGGCTTGGCCCGGTTGCACTAATTTTTCTACGTCACTCTCGCTAAGAGTCTGATGGTCTGCGAGACTGACCGTACGAATCGGAGTCAAACCACATTGCTGCAAGGTCGCGAAAAACCGTGGAGGGTGGCCAATACCAGCCATTGCGACCACGTTTTCCAGTGTATGCACCGGACGGCGTTCGCCCGTCAACAAATTGACCGCTTCGTCTGGCTGCAATGTCATGCTGATTTCACCCGATTGAGCTTCACCACCATTGGTGATGACGGCATCCACAGAAGCCAGACGACCTGTTCGTTCGCGCATCGGCCCGGCAGGAAGCCACCAGCCATTGCCAAAACGCCTGACACCATCAACAACCACAATTTCTTTGTCACGCGCGAGTGCATAGTGCTGCAAACCGTCATCGGTGATGATCAATTGCGGTTGTGCTTTTTCCACTAACATTTGCACTGCTTCGCTGCGTCGCGGAGCTACCGCTACGGCAGCACCAGTACGCAAATAGATAAGTACCGGTTCATCTCCAGCCTGGGATGTAGTGGTGCTTGCATCAAGCAATAACGGATATTGTTCGGCTTTACCGCCGTAACCACGGGAGACCACCCCAACACGGATACCGTGCTGCTGTAGTTGTTCAACCAACCATATGACAACGGGTGTTTTCCCATTGCCACCGGCTGTCAGATTGCCCACTACCACGACCGGCACCGGAGCACGCCACGATTTTTTAATTCCCAGCCGGTAGCAAAGACGGATAGCACCGCTCACCAGGCCATACAGCCAGGAGAGCGGTAACAGCAAAAGGTAGAGGGGAGATTTCCCCGACCAAATGCGTTCTATCATGAACCGAATTGCATTCTGTGCAGTTGCGCGTAAACGCCGCGATGCTCAATCAACTCTGCGTGAGGACCGCGTTCCACGATACGCCCATCTTCGACCACCACAATTTCATCAGCCTGTTCAATGGTTGATAAGCGGTGAGCGATGACCAGAGATGTACGGTTTTTCTGCAGTTCATCTAACGCCGCCTGAATGGCACGTTCTGACTCTGTATCTAAAGCGGAGGTTGCTTCGTCGAGAATCAGTATTGGGCTGTCACGCAATAATGCACGTGCGATGGCAATACGCTGGCGTTGGCCACCGGATAGCAGGACGCCATTTTCGCCGATAATCGTATCCAGGCCGTTATCCATCTTGCTGATAAAGTCCATTGCATATGCCATACGTGCAGCATTTTCAATGTCGGCACGGCTGTACTGTTGAGTACGCGCGTAGGCGATGTTGTTAGCAATGGTGTCATTGAACAAGTGAACGTTTTGCGAAACGAGAGCCACCTGATTACGCAGTGAGGACAAGGTGTATTCACGAATATCCACCCCATCAATCGTAATGTTACCTTCCTGAATATCGTAGAAACGCGTCATCAGACTGGCGATTGTGGACTTGCCTGAACCAGAACGCCCAACCAATGCCACGGTCTTACCGGCGGGAATGTCGAGGTTAATCTTACGCAGAGCAGGCACTTCACGGCCAGGATAGGTAAAGGTCACGTCACGGAATTCAACATCACCTTTCGCGCGTTCAATCACACGTTTCCCTTCATCTTTCTCTTGTTCTGAATCGAGAATAGAGAACAGAGTCTGGCAAGCCGCCATACCGCGCTGGAACTGAGCATTGACGTTAGTCAGTGATTTCAGTGGACGCATCAGTGCAATCATTGAAGAGAACACCACGGTAATCGTACCGGCGGTCAACGTTTCCATCACACTCGGGAAACTCGCCGCGTAAATTACGAAGGCCAGCGCCAGCGAAGCAATAAGCTGAATGATTGGGTCAGAAATGGATGAAGCTGAAACCAGTTTCATCCCCTGGCGACGCATACGGTTACTGACGTTGTTGAAACGTTCAGTTTCCACTTCCTGGCCACCGAAGATCAGCACTTCTTTATGGCCTTTCAGCATCTGTTCCGCACTAGTGGTCACCTGCCCCATCGTGTTTTGCATGTTTTTGCTGATATTACGGAAACGTTTGGACACCATACGAATCGCAAAGGAAACGATAGGTGCCAGTACAATCAGGATTAATGAAAGCTGCCAGCTATACCAGAACATCAGCACAAACAGGCCGATGATGGATGCGCCTTCACGTACCACAGTAATTAAGGCGCTCGAAGATGAGGAAGCTACCTGTTCAGAATCGTAAGTAATTCGTGAGAGCAGTGTACCGGTGGATTGTTGGTCAAAGAACGCAACCGGCATCCCCATCATGTGGCTGAACAAGCGACGACGCATGTTCATGACAACCTGCCCTGATACCCAGGAGATGCAATAGCTGGAGACGTAGCTCGTCACACCGCGAAGCACCATGAGCCCGATAACAACCAGCGGCATCCATAGCAGCACTGATTTATCAGTTTTTCCAAAACCATCATCCAGTAACGGCTTAAGCAAAGACAGCATATAGGTATCACTGGCAGCGTTAAGGATTAACGCGATACCAGCCACAATCAGACCCGGCTTGAAAGGAGCAATCATCGGCCAAAGACGGCGGAAGGTCTGCCATGTGGAAAGATCTTTATCGTTATGCATTCAGTAAACCAGCATTAGATGAAATAGCCGCATATTCTACCCATTATCCTGGGATACACCAAACCACTGATGATACCAACGGGGTGAAATTTGCTCTCTGAAGCTATTGATTTGCCATTTATCACTATTTATTTCGATAGTGACCTGGCCTGATTGGGCCGTGCTATACCATTTGACCCCCTGAGATTTATAGCGTTGAACCACTTTCCCGGAGGGTAAATGCCAAGCGTTGTAGCGCGATGTTGATGCAAGCGCAGCACTGGCGGAAACTGCACGCAGCAGCGGCGCACTGGATGATGTACGGCTTCCGTGATGAGGGACCTGAATAATATCAGCATCTAAGGAACCCCAACGCTTCTTGAGCATAGCTAATTCTGCTTCAGCTTCCACATCACCGGTTAATAAAATCCGAAAGTACCCGTCAGTCACCATCACCACACAAGATCCATTATTACCTTTCATCACTGGCTGAGTCGGGGGCCATATCGCAGTAAATTTCAATCCCCGCCACTGCCACTCCTGCCCTTGAAAACAAGGATGATGCCCTGCCCAACGCAGTGGACTGAGAATTTTTAACGAGGGCCATTCACGCTGTAAACTGATTAAACCCCCGCGATGATCAAGATGTTCGTGGCTAATGACGACTTGCTCAGGCGTGAGGTTGTGCCAACGCAACCATGGAATGATGACTTGCTGCGCCGCATCCCCACCCGGCCAGGCGTTCCCGGTATCGTAGAGAAAGACTTTCCCTTGCCGAATAAAGGCGACAGCCAGCCCATGTCCCACATCCAACATGGTGATTTGCCACGTGTCGTCTTTTTCCTCGGTCCGCATGGTGGAAGCGACCAGTGATACCATGAGAGCGATCACAGATAAAAACGAACTGCGCCATAATGCCAACCGATGGATGATGACCCCAATCCAACCACTCAGGCTCAAACACTGGAAACGTTTATCCACTTCCAGCCAGCCGTCAGGAAGCAGTGACAATGAGGTAAAAAGCAGCGCCAGCAAACGATCAACACTCCACCACAAACACTCTCCTGCCCATGGAACACTGTTAAGCACTAAACCTGCCAACAGCAATGGAACTACAGCGAATGTAATCAGCGGTACTGCGAGTAAATTCGCGAATAACGCACTGAGGCTAACGCCGTGGAAAATGAAAATTTGCAGAGGCAAAAGCAAAACCATGATGCCAATTTGTAAGTGCAGTAATGTGAGCGGGTAACGATAGAACCCTTTTTCCCCGGCAATCAGCTGTGGAAGCGGCATCCACTGGTACCAGAAAATCAGCGATGCCACGGCCAGTACTGATAGCCAAAAGCTGTCTGACAAAACAGTCAGAGGATCATAAATCAGAATGCCCGTGATACAGCAAAGCCACACCTCCCACCCGGACCAACATCGGCCCTGCAGCCGTAGAAAAAGCCAGATAACGACACCAATCAAGGCTCTGACAGCCGGAGGATTGCCACCCGCGAGCCAGGTATAGACAACCGCTGCAGCAACACTGGCTAATAAAGGCATTCTGAAATGTATTCGATGAGCAGGAAAACTCATTTGTATCAACCGCGCAATGAGCCAGCCAACCATCGCGGCCAGTGAAATATGCATTCCCGAAATGGCCATAAGGTGGGCCGTTCCGCTCTCACGTAGTAAGTTTTTCTGTTCATCACTGACTCCCGAGCGGTCGCCAAATGCTAATGCCAGGATCACACCCTGATATGGCAAAGATTGAGTCGCGATTTGAACAGTAGCCATCCATTGAGCACGTAGACTGCACTTCTGACTGATGGGCTCAGCCGAGAGAATACGAGCTCTCAAAGGCTGATGCTGTGCAAGAGCATATCTTTGGCTATCAAATCCGCCGTCGTTCAATTGACCATGCACGGGTCGCAGTTGCAGTTTCAGGCGCCAGCGCTGTCCGGCGCAGATGCTACCTGGTAAATAACTGCCGCGACTTCTGACACCGAATGGGGGAAAAACGCGTTTCCCTTCAACAGACGCTATCTCCCAGTCGTGGTTTTGCTTGCCGTCAGTACTCGTCATTACCGCTACAACCGCAACAGGTTTAGACGTCCATTGTTCAAAAAGTGTCAGGGTTCCTCTTGCACTAAATAGCGCCCAGCAAAAGCACAACAGACTAAAAGCGACATAGCGTGCAAACCGAAGTGGGATGAGCCCAAAGCATATTGCTGCCAGGAGGATTGCAGTGATAACAGACAGCCCGGGAATAGCCGGCAACCACATCAAAGGTTGAATGCCAATAATTGCACTGAAACATAATCTGATTGTATTCCTCACGTCAGCCTCCTTGTTGAAGCGAGTGTGGACTTTCAAAAAGATGGCGTCAGCTACGGATTATCACTTCTACGAGGAGGGTTCGAGGTTTTCAGCGTTGCATGCAAATGCGATTTAATTATTTGCGAGCAAAGTCGAAAACTGTGATTTTTGACATAAAAAAACGGCACCCATAGGTGCCGTTCTTGATGATTAAATCCGAGGATTTAATTACCGTAAATGTTGGCGCGGTCACGCAATTCTTTACCTGGTTTAAAGTGCGGAACGTACTTGCCTTCCAGATCCACTTTATCGCCAGTTTTTGGATTACGTCCGGTGCGAGGTGCGCGATAGTGTAAGGAAAAACTGCCGAAACCCCGGATTTCAATACGCTCACCTTGGGCGAGAGTAGAGGCCATATGCTCCAGCATCTCTTTAACTGCATCTTCTACAGCTTTCGCTGGGATGTGAGATTGCTGAGTTGCAAGTCTTTCTATCAATTCTGACTTGGTCATGATTCCTCCGGTTTCCTTTCAGGAAAATTAACTTACACCTATCATTCGAACAAGGGCGGCCGTAGCCGCCCTGATTTAGTGCTCAGACGATTACTCGCCTTTAGCTGCTTTGAATGCTTCAGCCATAGCGTTAGAGAAGTTCGGTGCATCTTCCTGTTTGTTGTTAACAGTAGCGATTGCATCTTTCTCGTCAGCTTCGTCTTTAGCACGAACAGACAGGCTTACAACACGGTTTTTACGGTCAACGCCGGTGAATTTAGCTTCAACGTCGTCGCCTACGCTCAGAACCAGAGTTGCATCTTCAACGCGGTCACGGGAAGCTTCAGAAGCACGCAGGTAGCCTTCTACGCCATCTGCTAATTCAACTGTAGCACCTTTCGCGTCAACTGCTGTTACTTTACCAGTAACGATAGTACCTTTCTTGTTCAGTGCAACGTAGTTGTTGAACGGATCTTCTGCGAGTTGTTTAACACCCAGGGAGATACGCTCACGTTCTGCGTCAACTTGCAGAACCACAGCCGCGATTTCGTCGCCTTTCTTGTATTCACGAACTGCTTCTTCGCCTGCAACGTTCCAGGAGATATCAGACAGGTGAACCAGGCCGTCGATGCCACCGTCCAGGCCGATGAAGATACCAAAGTCAGTGATAGACTTGATTTTACCTTCAACGCGGTCGCCCTTGTTGTGGGTTTCAGCGAACAGCTGCCATGGGTTAGATTTGCACTGCTTCAGACCCAGGGAGATACGACGACGTTCTTCGTCGATATCCAGAACCATAACTTCCACTACATCACCAACGTTAACAACTTTGGATGGGTGGATGTTTTTGTTGGTCCAATCCATTTCGGAAACGTGAACCAGACCTTCAACGCCTTCTTCGATTTCTACGAAGCAGCCGTAATCAGTCAGGTTAGTCACGCGACCAGTCAGTTTGGTACCTTCTGGATAACGCTTAGCGATAGCGACCCATGGATCTTCGCCCAGTTGTTTCAGACCCAGAGACACACGAGTACGCTCACGGTCGAACTTCAGTACTTTAACGGTAATTTCATCGCCAACATTCACGATTTCGCTTGGATGCTTAACGCGTTTCCATGCCATATCAGTGATGTGCAGCAGGCCGTCAACGCCGCCCAGATCAACGAATGCACCGTAGTCAGTGAGGTTCTTAACGATACCTTTAACTTCCATGCCTTCTTGCAGGTTTTCCAGCAGTTGATCACGTTCTGCGCTGTTTTCGGATTCGATAACTGCACGACGAGAAACAACAACGTTGTTACGCTTCTGGTCCAGCTTGATGACTTTGAACTCAAGCTCTTTGCCTTCCAGGTGCAGAGTGTCACGTACCGGACGAACATCTACCAGTGAACCTGGCAGGAACGCACGAATACCGTTCAGCTCTACAGTGAAGCCACCCTTAACTTTGCCGTTGATAACACCGACGACAGTTTCAGCTTCTTCGTAAGCTTTTTCCAGCGTGATCCAAGCTTCGTGACGCTTAGCTTTTTCACGGGACAGCAGAGTTTCGCCAAAGCCATCTTCAACAGCGTCCAGAGCAACATCAACTTCGTCACCAACCTGGATTTCCAGTTCGCCAGCAGCATTTTTGAACTGCTCTGCAGGAATTGCAGATTCAGATTTCAGACCAGCGTCAACCAGTACTACGTCTTTATCGATAGAAACTACAACGCCACGAACGATGGAACCCGGACGGGTTTCGATTGTTTTAAGGGATTCTTCAAAGAGTTGAGCGAAAGATTCAGTCATGTTGTTAATCTTCAAGGTTCTTTAGTTTAACGTCCATTTAGCATCCCGCCGAATGGGGTTGTTTCACATACCCCGCCATTGGCTCCATGCCGACAGGGTTTAGGTTACAGGGGTAAAAAACTACCCGATATGTCAGGATACCACTATGGCAATATCATGACAAATATGACAAAACTTCCACCAGCGCAATATTCACTATTGAGCTGGTGTTAAAATTTTCTGCGCATAAGTCAGCGCTTGTTTGATGACGTCGTCGATAGACATACTGGTTGAATCCAGCACCAGCGCATCTGCAGCTGGGACTAACGGTGCTATTGCACGGTTGCGGTCGCGGTCATCACGTTCTTTTATTTCTGCCAAAAGGCGCTCAAAGTTAACACTAAAGCCCTTCTCCTGCAACTGTAGCATACGTCTGCGCGCACGCTCTTCAGAAGATGCGTCAAGGAAAATTTTCACGGGCGCGTCAGGGAAAACTACGGTACCCATATCTCGGCCATCAGCAATCAGGCCTGGCGCTTCTCTGAATGCACGTTGGCGGCGCAGCAACGCTTCACGAACGCGTGGAAAAGCAGCGATTTGAGAAGCTGCATTGGCAACTTCCTGAGTACGGATTTCCGCACTGACGTCTTCGCCTTCAAGCACGACTTCCAGATTGCCATGGGCGGCAACAAAGCGTACATCAAGGTGTGCAGCGAGCGGGACCAGAGTATCTTCAGAGGTCACATCAACCTGATGATGCAAGGCCGCTAATGCCAGGACTCTATAAATTGCTCCAGAATCAAGCAGATGCCATTGCAACGCTTCCGCCATGGCTTTACACAGCGTGCCTTTACCTGCGCCGCTTGGGCCATCAATCGTTATTACCGGGGCGGGTGCCGTCATCGTACTCTCCTCTCGCTGAAATTGCGGACCTAAAATAGAAACGCCGCATATTATACGCCGCCAGATTCCTGACCGTTATCTTTCCTGCCAATTATCGTCGTTAATGACGCTGAGTGTAGAAGAATTGCGCAACTTGCGTTGTAACGAAAGGTGGTGATGTGAGAAAACCGCACCATAGTTGATGCGGTTAGAGGGTATTAAGCTAATGTACTAATGCGCGCTAACTGTTCAAAATAGTCCGGGAAGGTTTTCGCAGTACATTTCGGATCCATAATAGTGACGGGGATATCTGACAACGCCACCAGCGAGAAACACATCGCCATGCGGTGATCGTTATAGGTCCCAATTTCAGCGACTTGTAGCTGGGCCGGTGGAGTCACAGTGATGTAATCCTCACCCTCTTCTACTACAGCGCCCACTTTACGCAATTCAATTGCCATCGCGCTCAGTCGGTCCGTCTCTTTTACACGCCAGTTATAAATGTTACGCAGCGTGGTGGTGCCTTTAGCAAATAACGCTGCAGTCGCGATAGTCATTGCTGCGTCAGGGATATGATTCATGTCCATGTCGATGGCATTGAGTTCACCACGCTCGCAGGAGATGAAATCATCGCCCCAGGTCACTTTCGCACCCATTTTTTCCAGCACATCGGCAAAGCGAATATCGCCCTGAACGCTATTACGACCGATACCCGTCACTTTTACCGTTCCACCTTTGATTGCACCGGCAGCCAGGAAGTAAGAAGCAGATGAGGCATCGCCTTCCACCAGATAAGCACCTGGAGAGGCGTACTGCTGACTACCGCGAATGACGAAACTGCGGTAATCGCGGTTTTCTACATCCACACCGAAGGTTTTCATTAGATGTAATGTGATGTCGATATAGGGTTTTGATACCAGATCACCTTTGATGGTGATTTCGGTGTCGTTTTCCGCCAACGGTGCCGTCATCAAAAGCGCCGTCAAGAACTGGCTCGAAACACTGCCATCGACGGCTACCTGGCCACCACTAAAACCGCCACGTAAACGCAACGGTGGATAATTTTCTTGTTCCAGATAGTCAATCTGAGCCCCGCCCTGACGCAAAGCATCAACCAGATGACCAATCGGACGTTCTTTCATGCGAGGTTCACCGGTCAGTACAATATTATTGCTGCCGAGGCACAATGCTGCCGCAAGCGGGCGCATTGCGGTCCCTGCATTACCTAAGAATAACTCCAGGTCACCAGCATCTTGTAATGGGCCGCCCATGCCAGTGACTTCACAGCGCGTACGGTCGGCAGAAAGTGTATAGCTAACTCCCAATGCTTTCAGAGCGTTGAGCATATGACGCACATCGTCGCTATCGAGCAAGTTAGTCAGTTCAGTGGTGCCTTGCGCCAGTGCAGCAAGCAGCAGCGCGCGGTTTGACACACTTTTTGAACCAGGAAGGTTAATCGTGCCGTCGACCAGTGCGATGGGTTGTAACGTCAGGGATTCCAGCATGGGAAAAATACTCTCAACTCAAACAGAATAAAAACCCCGCGAACGATGTCGCGGGGAGAATAACAACGAGCAACGGTTAACCGTGGCGACGCTCAAAGTCGACCATGAAATCGGTTAACGCTTTAACGCCTTCAAGTGGCATCGCATTGTAGATAGATGCACGCATTCCGCCCACAACACGGTGGCCTTTCAATGCATGCAAACCAGCAGCAAACGACTCTTCGAGGAAGACTTTATCCAGCGCGCTATCCGCTAACTGGAATGGTACGTTCATGCGCGAACGGTTGGCAGGAGCCACATCGTTACGGTAGAAATCGCTTTTATCAATCACACCGTAGAGCAGGCTCGCTTTCTCACGGTTAATTTTGTCCATGACTTCCACACCACCCTGTTCTTTCAGCCATTTAAAGACCAAACCTGACAGATACCAGGCAAAGGTAGGTGGCGTGTTGAACATGGATTCGTTTTCATTTAGCACGGTGTAGTCAAGAATGGACGGGCAGGCTTTATGCGCCTTGCCGAGCAAATCTTCACGCACGATAACCAGCGTTAAACCTGCCGGGCCGATATTTTTCTGTGCGCCGGCATAAATGACGCCAAAACGGCTAATGTCCAGCGAGTGCGACAAAATAGAGGATGAGTAGTCCGCAACCACCACTTTATCGCCAAAATCTGGGGTTTCGTGAGTTGCAATGCCGTCGATGGTTTCATTCGGGCAGTAGTGCAGATAAGCACTCTCTTCAGAAACCTGCCACTCGCTCATTGGCTTGAGTGCGCGCAGGCCGTCAATAGTCACTTTCGCATCGAAAACATTTGGAGCGCAGTATTTGTGTGCTTCTTTTACTGCGCTGCTCGCCCAGTAGCCGCCATCCACATAATCCGCAGTCGTTTTGTCACCCAACAAATTGAGAGGGACGCCCGCGAATTGACCGCGACCGCCGCCATGACAGAACAAAACTTTGTAGTTCGAGGGGATTTGCAGCAGATCACGAAAATCTTTTTCAGCTTCAACAGCTACCTGAATAAACTCTTTTCCACGGTGGCTAATCTCCATCACGGAGGTGCCTAAACCTTGCCAGTCGCAAAGTTCACGTTGGGCACGACGAAGCACATCAGCTGGTAGCATCGCCGGACCGGAACTAAAATTGTATACCTGAGTCATTTCCCCTCACCACGCTTAGATCAACAAGTTTTTATACGTTATCGGTTTTATCACTCAGATGCTGAGCCTGCAATGGTTAATCAGGTGTGACCGAGTAATGTGCGCAAAATCACACAACAGAATCAACTACTCGCTGAATTAAACACCCGATAAATACCCGTCAGGTCACTCGCGAAGCGGTGCTGGCCTTAACCCAAACTTTGTTTGCACAGCGCGGGCACGTGGATTCGTCCCCGGCATTTAACGTAGTGACTTCACTGCAATGGATACAGGCATAGTCGGCATCTTCTGGCATTTTAATAAACCGTTCACAGCAGTGCTCAGGCAAAATGGGTAATCCCGGTCTGACGAGTTTGTCAGGGAAGAAATAGACACTTATCTGGCCATTGGTTTCAAGTATCGCCAGACGGACTTGCCCAAGGTGTTCAACGCCCAGCAAGCGAAGCTCCATAAAAAACTCAAATTCAGTCATGTTTTGCGACTTCATTTTTTCCCAGGCAAACTCCCCTTCTTCAATAATGACTGAAGGTTTTCCCTCAAACAGGTTTTCGAGTTTTTCACTATGGCTCATCAGCCACATCACCAGCCGATAAAGCCCCCCCAACGTAACGAAAACAATCAACACCGGTAGCATTGGCACGTCATGATAAAACGCCACATCCCCCGCCGCCGAGCCAAGGGTTAAGATTATCAGCACTTCAAATAGCGACATCTGCCGTACGCCGCGCCGCCCCGTTATTTTTAAAAACAGAAACACCAATATGAAGGTATAAAGACTACGTAAAGCGACTTCCCAGAGGAAATCGAGGGGTACGTCGTTCAAAGCCATCCGCTGGAGATCAAAGGTCTTCATTTTTCCGCCATAACAGTAGGTTACTGACAGTAAGCATAGCCTGTTATGCTATTGCCGCCTGCTTGCTGCTGACAATGGCGTCAGTCTGCTAAAACCCGTATCATTGCGCGCTTTGCGTACGACAAAAGTGAAACCTGATGACTCAAACCTTTATTCCTGGCAAAGATGCCGCACTGGAAGATTCCATCGCTCGCTTCCAGAAGCAGCTCTCCTCCCTTGGCTTTAATATTGAAGAAGCCTCCTGGTTAAACCCCGTTCCTAACGTCTGGTCAGTTCATATCCGTGATAAAGACAGCGCGCTGTGCTTTACCAATGGTAAAGGGGCAACTAAAAAAGCCGCATTGGCTTCCGCTCTGGGTGAATATTTCGAACGTCTGTCGACCAACTATTTCTTCGCTGATTTCTGGTTGGGCAAGACCATCGCCAATGGCCCGTTTGTGCATTATCCAAACGAGAAGTGGTTCCCAATTCCAGAAGATGAGCAGTTGCCAGAAGGCATTCTCGACGATCGTCTGCGTGCGTTTTACGATCCGGAAAACGAAGTGACTGCGGGGATGCTTATCGATCTGCAATCAGGTAATGAAGAGCGTGGGATTTGCGCCCTGCCATTTACCCGCCAGTCGGATCAAGAAACTGTCTATATTCCAATGAACATTATCGGCAACCTGTACGTTTCAAATGGCATGTCTGCAGGGAATACGGCAAACGAAGCTCGCGTACAGGGTCTGTCAGAAGTTTTCGAACGTCATATTAAAAATCGCATTATTGCTGAAAGCATCAGCCTGCCAGAAATTCCACAGGAAGTGCTGGCTCGCTACCCTGGTGTGGTTGAGTCGATTGCGACCCTGGAAGCGGAAGGATTCCCAATCTTCGCTTATGACGGTTCATTAGGCGGCAAGTACCCGGTTATCTGCGTTGTGCTGTTCAACCCAGCGAATGGAACCTGCTTTGCTTCATTCGGTGCCCACCCAGACTTTGGCGTGGCGCTGGAGCGTACTGTCACCGAACTGCTTCAGGGTCGTGGCCTGAAAGATCTGGATGTCTTCACTCCGCCAACCTTTGACGACGAAGAAGTTGGCGAGCATGCCAACCTCGAAACTCATTTCATCGATTCCAGCGGTTTGATTTCATGGGATATGTTCAAGCAAGATGCTGACTATCCGTTTGCTGACTGGAGCTTCTCTGGCACAACTGAAGAAGAATTCGCCACCTTGATGGCTATCTTCGACGCAGAAGATCAAGAAGTTTACATCGCCGATTACCAGCATTTAGACGTATACGCTTGTCGTATCATCGTGCCAGGGATGTCCGATATTTACCCTGCTGAAGACCTGCTGCTTGCTAACAATAATATGGGCTATCACCTGCGTGACACTATTCTGGCGCTGCCGGGCAGTGAGTGGGAGAAGCAAGATTATCTGGACCTCATCTCTCAGTTTGATGAAGAAGGCCACGATGATTTCACTCGCGTACGTGAGTTGCTTGGCCTGGCAACAGGTAAAGACAATGGCTGGTACACCTTACGTATCGGTGAATTGAAAGCCATGTTAGCGCTGGCTGGTGGTGACACCGAACAGGCGCTTATCTGGACTGAATGGACGATGGAGTTCAACGCATCTATTTTCAGCGCGGAACGTGCTAACTACTATCGTTGCCTGCAAACGTTGTTGCTGCTGGCTATGGAAGAAGATCGCCAGCCGTTGCAGTATCTGAATGCCTTCGTGCGTATGTATGGCGCAGAAACGGTGGAAGCTGCGAGTGCCGCACTGAGCGGTGAAGCGCCATTCTACGGCCTGCAAGCCGTGGACAGCGATTTGAAAGCCTTCCCTGCACATCAAGCGTTGTTAGCAGCTTATGAAAAATTGCAACGCGCAAAAGCCGCTTTCTGGAAATAGTGCCAAAAACTAAAACTCAAGCTACGTAAACCTTAATGTTTACGCTATATTACGGGGCGATTTTTATTGCCCCTTGTTTTTATTGGCAGCGTAATAATTTCATTTGTGTCTCAATAGTTAAATATTGGTGACATATTATTATTTTAAACTACAAATAATGTTGCGAAATTATTGAAATACTCCATTCTAATTAACCTGTCACCGGAGCTTAAAGGCTAAATATCAAATTACATTATAAAATTTAAACTTTATTTTTATCATCAAAATCAACAATTTAAGCTGAATTACAGGTAATCACCTGCTTTTTTCAGGCCTATAAGCTTGGCGAGATATGATCCATATCAAATTTTACTCTATAATGCTTTGTTAGTATCTCGTCGCCGAATTAAATAAGAGAGAGTTAGTGTGAAAGCTGACAACCCTTTTGATCTATTGCTCCCAGCCGCTATGGCTAAAGTCGCCGAAGATGTTGGCGTCTATAAAGCAACTAAACACCCGCTGACCACGTTTTATTTAGCGATTACAGCGGGCATGTTCATCTCGATTGCCTTTGTCTTTTACATCACTGCTACAACAGGCACTGCAACTATCCCATTCGGGATTGCAAAGCTGATTGGCGGTACTTGCTTCTCCCTGGGGCTTATCCTTTGCGTCATCTGCGGTGCTGACCTGTTCACCTCTACGGTGTTAATTGTGGTCGCTAAAGCCAGTGGCCGTATCACCTGGGGCCAGCTCGCAAAGAACTGGATTAACGTTTATGTCGGTAACCTTTGCGGCGCGTTGATGTTTGTCGCGTTGATTTGGTTGTCAGGTATGTATATGACAGCCAACGGTGCATGGGGTCTGAATGTGTTACAAACCGCAGACCACAAAATGCATCACACCTTTATTGAAGCTGTGTGCCTCGGTATTTTAGCTAACTTGATGGTCTGTCTGGCTGTCTGGATGAGCTACTCTGGCCGCACTTTGATGGACAAGATGTTTGCTATGATCCTCCCGGTCGCCATGTTTGTTGCTTGTGGTTTTGAGCACAGTATCGCAAACATGTTCATGATCCCTTTGGGTATCGTAGTACGCAACTTTGCAAGCCCGGAATTCTGGACCGCTGTAGGGTCGTCTCCGGACAATTTCTCTCACTTGACCGTATTGAACTTCATCACCGACAACCTGATCCCAGTAACTATCGGGAACATTATTGGTGGCGGCGTACTGGTTGGGTTGACGTACTGGGTAATTTATCTGCGCGGTGGTGATAAGCACTAAGTGCTCGCTAACGTGTAGGGAATAAGAAATCCACATTAGAAGGTAGGTGTTAAATGTCCGAGCTTAATGAGAAGTTAGCCACAGCCTGGGAAGGTTTTGCCAAAGGTGACTGGCAGAATGAAGTCAACGTGCGTGACTTTATTCAGAAAAACTACACCCCTTACGAGGGTGACGAATCCTTCCTGGCAGGTGCTACTGAAGCAACCACCACCCTGTGGGATAGCGTCATGGAAGGCGTTAAACAGGAAAACCGCACTCACGCGCCTGTTGATTTCGACACTGACCTCGCTTCCACCATCACCTCTCATGATGCTGGTTACATCAACAAGTCCCTCGAAACTATCGTCGGCCTGCAAACTGATGCTCCACTGAAACGTGCAATTATTCCGTTTGGTGGCATCAAAATGGTTGAAGGTTCTTGCAAAGTATACGGTCGTGAACTTGACCCAATGCTTAAGAAGATCTTCACCGAATACCGCAAAACCCACAACCAGGGTGTGTTTGACGTTTATACCAAAGACATCCTGAACTGCCGTAAATCAGGCGTAATCACTGGTCTGCCAGATGCTTACGGCCGTGGTCGTATCATCGGTGACTACCGTCGCGTTGCGCTGTACGGCATCGACTTCCTGATGAAAGACAAATTCGCCCAGTTCAATTCTCTGCAAACTAAACTGGAAAACGGCGAAGATCTGGAAGCAACAATTCGTCTGCGTGAAGAAATCTCTGAGCAACACCGTGCTCTGGGTCAGATCAAAGAAATGGCTGCTAAATATGGCTGCGATATCTCTGGTCCTGCTAAAAACGCTCAAGAAGCTATTCAGTGGACTTACTTCGGCTATCTGGCTGCAGTTAAATCTCAGAACGGCGCTGCAATGTCCTTCGGTCGCGTATCCACCTTCCTGGATGCATTCATCGAACGTGACCTGAAAGCAGGCAAAATCACTGAGCTTGAAGCACAGGAAATGATTGACCACCTGGTCATGAAACTGCGTATGGTTCGCTTCCTGCGTACCCCTGAGTATGATGAGCTGTTCTCTGGTGACCCAATCTGGGCAACAGAATCCATCGCTGGTATGGGTGTTGACGGCCGTACTCTGGTCACTAAATCTAGCTTCCGCTTCCTGAACACCCTGTACACCATGGGTCCTTCTCCGGAGCCGAACATCACTATTCTGTGGTCTGAAAAACTGCCACTGAACTTCAAGAAATACGCTGCTAAAGTCTCCATCGATACCTCTTCTCTGCAATACGAGAACGATGATCTGATGCGTCCTGACTTCAACAACGATGACTACGCAATTGCTTGCTGCGTAAGCCCAATGATTGTTGGTAAACAAATGCAGTTCTTCGGTGCTCGTGCAAACCTGGCGAAAACCATGCTGTACGCAATCAACGGCGGCGTTGATGAAAAACTGAAACTGCAGATCGGTCCTAAAGAAGCGCCAATCATGGCTGATGTTCTGGATTACGATAACGTTCTGGATCGTCTGGACCACTTCATGGACTGGCTGGCTAAACAGTACGTCACCGCGCTGAACATCATTCACTACATGCATGATAAGTACAGCTACGAAGCGTCTCTGATGGCTCTGCATGACCGTGACGTTGTTCGCACCATGGCGTGTGGTATCGCAGGTCTGTCTGTTGCAGCTGACTCCTTGTCTGCAATCAAGTACGCGAAAGTTAAACCAATTCGTGACGAAGACGGTCTGGCTGTTGACTTCGAAATCGAAGGCGAATATCCACAGTTCGGTAACAACGATTCTCGCGTAGATGACATCGCTGTTGACCTGGTAGAACGTTTCATGAAGAAAATTCAGAAACTGACTACTTACCGTAACGCTATCCCGACTCAGTCTGTTCTGACCATCACCTCTAACGTGGTTTATGGTAAGAAAACCGGTAACACCCCAGACGGTCGTCGTGCAGGCGCTCCATTCGGTCCAGGTGCTAACCCAATGCACGGTCGTGACCAGAAAGGTGCTGTTGCCTCTCTGACTTCCGTTGCTAAACTGCCGTTTGCTTACGCTAAAGATGGTATTTCTTATACCTTCTCTATCGTTCCTAACGCACTGGGTAAAGACGACGAAGTTCGTAAAACTAACCTCGCGGGTCTGATGGATGGTTACTTCCACCACGAAGCGTCCATCGAAGGTGGTCAACACCTGAACGTGAACGTAATGAACCGTGAAATGCTGCTGGATGCGATGGAACACCCTGAGAAATATCCTCAGCTGACTATTCGTGTATCTGGTTACGCTGTACGTTTTAACTCTCTGACTAAAGAACAGCAGAAAGACGTTATTACCCGTACCTTCACTCAAACCATGTAATTCACGGTTTGTCTGAAAAGGCGTAGAATAAAGGCTCCACTTCGGTGGGGCCTTTTCTTATATCAGAACCTATTTTGCAAGATAACTGCTACGTTTAGGGTATCTTGCAAAATTGATTCGACGCGGCATTCTGTCTAAAGACCGCGCTCAACCTGGTTCGTGCTTAAAAGCATGGACCAATACTGGAGAAAACACCGCAATGTCAGTAATTGGCCGAATTCATTCCTTTGAATCCTGCGGTACCGTGGATGGTCCCGGTATTCGTTTTATCACCTTTTTCCAGGGCTGCCTTATGCGCTGCCTGTATTGCCATAACCGTGATACATGGGATACGCACGGCGGCAACGAGATTACTGTTGAAGAACTGATGAAAGAAGTGGTGACCTATCGCCACTTTATGAACGCTTCTGGCGGTGGTGTCACAGCTTCAGGTGGTGAAGCTATTCTGCAAGCTGAATTTGTACGTGACTGGTTCCGTGCCTGCCGCAAAGAAGGCATTCATACTTGTCTTGATACCAACGGTTTTGTTCGTCGCTACGATCCGGTTATCGATGAGTTACTGGAAGTGACTGACCTGGTGATGCTCGATTTGAAACAGATGAACGACGAGATTCATCAGAATCTGGTTGGTGTTTCTAATCATCGCACGCTTGAGTTTGCTCGCTACCTTTCTGATAAAAACATTAACGTCTGGATTCGTTATGTTGTCGTTCCAGGCTGGTCAGACGATGATGATTCCGCACATCGCCTCGGCGAGTTCACGCGTGATATGGGCAATGTTGAAAAAATTGAATTGTTGCCGTACCACGAGTTGGGCAAGCATAAATGGGTGGCGATGGGCGAAGAGTACAAACTTGATGGCGTTCATCCGCCGAAGAAAGAGACCATGGAACGCGTTAAAGGCATTCTGGAACAGTATGGTCACAAAGTAATGTACTGATCTTTATACACCTAACAAAAATGGCCCTCAATTTGAGGGCCATTTTGTATCAGGCATGGGCAATAGGTGTGGAATGTGGCCCTGCTTTGCGCAGCAGCATTAGCAAGTAAACAAATGCCACTCCGGCAATCATCACAAACAATAGGCTATCCGAGTAGCTTTGCATCAGCATTGAGGTCAATGTTGGGCCAAGCAAGCTGCCAACGGTGTAACTCAGCAGCAGCGCCTGGTTCATCGCGACCAGCTGGTGATGTTCAACTTTTTCACAAGCCCACGCCATCGCCACCGGGTAAAGCGTAAAACCAGCCGCACCCAGTACAAATAAAGTCGGCCCCATGGCGGCGTGACTCAGCATCGCCATGCAACCCAGAATCACAATAAACACCTGAACACGCAGCACTAATAAACGGCCAAAACGATCGGCAAGACGGCCAACTGGCCACTGCCCTACAATCCCTGCGCTTACCATCACCGCCATCCAGAAACCAATCCCGGCATCACTCACACCCTGATGGTTTAAATACAGTGGCATTAATCCATACAGGGAGCCGAGAACAATCCCGGAAATAATACAACCGTTGACGCCCAGGCGTGCATGGCGCAGACGCAGCATAGGCCATACTTGTGCCGCTTCCTGGTTTTCACTGCGATCATTCACAATGCGAGTGAACAGTAACGGAAGAATAGCGGTCAACGTTAACGCCGTAACCCACGGTAAAACACTGGCTATATCGGTCGGCATTTTGCTGATCATCAACTGGCCAAGCACCGTGCCAACGTAATAAACCATCATGTAGGCTGCCAGCAAGCGCCCACGGTTACGCGACGTTCCGCTACACATCAGTGCACTCTCGACCACCACCCAGATCATCGCGCAACCAATACCTGCGATAAACCTCCACATCATCCAACTCATGAACCCGGTCATTAATCCCAAGCCTGCGCAGCCCGCAGCGAAGATCAACGATGCAAGATAATAGCTACGGTTGAATCCCTGGCGCTTAATCAGCCAACCGGTCATCAAAGTACCCACCAGATTTCCGGTAAAGTACGACGAGCCCACCATCCCGACTTGCCAGGTTGGAAGATTTTCGTGCGCTAACCAAAGTGGAACCAGCGTGTTTAACACTGCTATCGCCAGGGTCAAAAGCATCAGACCGCAGAGCAAAAGCATGACTGGCCGTGTATAGGTGGACATGTAAAAAACCGAGAGGAAGAGATGAAATTTGTGCGCATCATGCCACTGGAAAATTGATTGTCAATCCAGCGCTGACGGGGCCTGGCACGATTTGCAAGTTGTCGATTTGAAAAACTTATCTAAGTTGTCAGCAAAGTATGGGACGGTAATGCTATCTCTCTGTTTTTGATAAGATCAGCGATTGCGAACCGAAGCGGAATGGATGAAATATTTCATGGAGAATGGGTGGTTATTTTCTTATGCGATATTGAAAAATGCGCCCGAAGGCGCATTTAATTATGATTATTGATACTAGCTGGCAATCGCCATGCCGACGGTCATATGCAGACCGTAGAACACGCCGCGCCCGATCAGTTCGCCTGCAATCACCAGAACTAAGGCAAGAGTCAGCAATGCCGGACTCGCCTGTCGCCCTTTCAGCTGCGGAACAATCCAAATGACTAAAGCTGCAGCCAGTGCCAGCAGTCGCCATGACATTAATGCGCCGTATTGCGGCACCAGTGCTGATGCCTGTGCAATCGAGCTTTGAATCGTTGCCAGTCCCATGCCTTGCATCATAACGACAACACTGCTTGCTACCACCGCCAGCAGCGAAATTGCGGGAAGCATGCGCATTCCCCAACCAGTTACGCCCGCAACACGCAGCAACAAATAACCCAACAGCGGCCCGCCAATAAACATGGTCAGGAAGAAACTCAGCGGTGTGTAAACGCTAAACCAGGTGGGTACGGTATCAATCAAGTAAACTTTGCACATCATCCAGACGAAGACAACGCCGAGAATCATTGTCAAAACCATCCAGATTTTACCCAACGCCTGAGGCATTTTGCCCAGCACGGTCACCAGCCACCAGAAGCCACCGACAGCGAAGAAGACCGAACCGCTGGCAATTTCATTACTCAGTGCTGAATCACCAATGCGATTGAGTGAGTTGAACGCGCGCAACGGAGAGCCTAAGTGTAAAACTGAGGCAATAAAACCAATACCCATTAGCACCCACAATACAATCATTGCCCAATGGACACGTTTTTGCTGTGTGCGTTCTGAAACACCCGTCATCAATGCCAGCGCCATGACAATAAAACCGCCCGCAACGCACTGTCCCAAAACTGTAAAGACCATTAAAGGCCATTCATGCCATCCGTTACCCATCTCACACCTCCTTCGGGTTTGCCAGATAGCCGGTTTTATCCCCACAAGGACGGCTGTTGGCGTTGGGTTTAATGACGATATTTGGCTTCGTGAAGTGTGGTGATGGTAAAGGTGCAATCGCTGCTTGCTCGCCATACTTTTCACGCAGTTCCGCGATAGGCGCCATATCCAGAGCACGTAACGGGCAAGATTCCACACAAATAGGTTTCTTACCTTCAGCAACGCGCGAATAGCAGCCATCACATTTCGTCATGTGCCCTTTTTCCGCGTTGTACTGTGGTGCACCGTATGGGCAAGCCATATGGCAATAGCGGCAGCCAATACACACATCTTCGTTTACAACGACAAAACCGTCTTCACGTTTATGCATTGCACCGCTTGGGCAGACCTTGGTACAGGCAGGGTCTTCGCAATGGTTACAGGCAATCGACAAATAGTAAGCGAACACATTTTGCTGCCAGACACCGTTATCCTCCTGCCAGTCACCACCTGCATATTCATAGATGCGGCGGAAGCTGACATCCGGACCTAAGTTCTTGTAGTCTTTGCAAGCCAGCTCGCAAGTCTTGCACCCGGTGCAGCGGCTGGAGTCGATATAAAATCCATATTGAGTTGTCATCAGCTATTCCTTACGCCTTCTCGACCTGGACGAGGTTACTGTGGGATGGGTTACCTTTCGCCAGTGGCGATGGTCGCTGGGTGGTTAACACGTTAATGCAGCCTGCGTGATCCACTTTGTTAGCATCCGGGCTGTATCATGCCCCTTCCCCCATTGCCACAACACCAGGAATAATGCGTGGCGTAACTTTCGCGTTGATATTGACTTCGCCACGACCGTTGAAAACGCGCACGATATCGCCATTTTTTATCCCGCGCTGTCCTGCATCAATTGGGTTGATCCACATTTCCTGACGACAAGCTGCCTTCAATACTTCCACGTTGCCGTAGGTTGAGTGCGTACGCGCTTTGTAGTGGAAACCGGTCATCTGCAATGGCCATTTCTCGGCGAGTGGATCGCCATAGTTTTCGAAGCCAGGGCTATAAACCGGCAGTGGATCGATAACATCCCCTTCGTTGAGTTGCCACGTCGCGGCAATCTCAGCCAGCTGTTCAGAATAGATTTCAATTTTGCCGGACGGAGTGGTCAGCGGGTTAGCTGCGGGATCTTCACGGAAGGCTTTATAAGCCACGTGATGCCCTTGCGGGTCGCGCTGCTTGAAGATGCCTTGTTTGCGGAATTCATCGAAGCCTGGTAATGCAGGAATCGCTTCCTGAGACTGTTGATACAAATGACGCATCCAGCCTTCTTGCGTGCGGCCTTCGGTAAACTTCTGCTCAACGTCCATACGTTTCGCCAGTTCACTGGTCATCTCATAGATCGTTTTGCACTCAAAACGTGGCTTGATTGCCTGATCGGCAAAAATCACATAAGCCATGTTGCCGCACGACGCATCGAGACAGAAGTCCATTTGTTCAGACGCTGTGCAGTCTGGCAGCAAAATATCTGCATATTTAGCCGATGAAGTCATGTGGTTATCGATGACCACAATCATTTCGCATTTCTTGTCGTCCTGCAGAATGTCGTGGGTGCGATTGATTTGTGAGTGCTGGTTAATCAGACAGTTACTGGCGTAGTTCCAGACCATCTTGATTGGAACATCCAGTTTATCTTTGCCCCGTACTCCATCGCGAGTGGCCGTCATTTCCGGGCCACGCTCGATGGCATCGGTCCACAGGAACATCGAGATACTGGTCTGCACCGGGTTTTCAAGCGTAGGCATACGGACGAACGGTAAACTGTAAGAACCCTCGCGCGCACCGCTGTTCCCGCCGTGGATCCCAACGTTACCCGTCAGAATTGATAACATAGCGATAGCACGTGAAACCAGTTCGCCATTCGAGTGGCGTTGTGGCCCCCAACCCTGGCTGATAAAGGCCGGTTTAGCCATGGCGATTTCACGAGCCAATTGAATAATACGTTCAGCAGGAATACCGGTGATTTTCGCCGCCCACTGCGGCGTTTTCGCCACGCCATCGACACCATTTCCCAGAATATAGGCTTTATAGTGCCCGTTTGCAGGCGCCGATTTTGGCAGTGTTTTTTCGTCGTAGCCGACGCAATATTTGTCGAGGAAAGGCTGATCAACGAGGTTTTCAGTGATCATCACCCACGCTAACGCGGAGATAAGCGCGGTGTCAGTACCTGGACGAATTGGAATCCATTCATCTTCGCGCCCTGCACCCGTATCGGTATAACGCGGATCGATGATAATCATGCGAGCATTAGATTTTTCGCGCGCTTGTTCGAGGTAATAGGTCACCCCGCCGCCACTCATACGCGTTTCGCCAGGGTTGTTGCCAAACAGCACCACGAGCTTGCTGTTTTCAATGTCAGACGGGCTGTTGCCATCCGCCCATCCACCGTAGGTGTAATTCAGGCCAGCGGCAATCTGAGCGGTTGAATAGTCACCATAATGATTCAGATAACCGCCGCAGCAATTCATAAGTCGTGCGATCAGTGTTGAACCCGGTGGCCACGAACGAGTCATGGTGCCACCCAACGTACCAGTGCCATAGTTGAGATAGATGGCTTCGTTGCCGTATTCTTTTATGATGCCTTTCATGCTGTTAGCGATGGTATCGAAGGCTTCATCCCAACTAATACGCTCAAATTTACCTTCGCCACGGGCACCCACCCGCTTCATTGGATATTTCAGACGATCGGCATTGTAGACACGTCTGCGCATGGAACGGCCACGCAAACAGGCGCGAACCTGATGCAACCCTTCGTAATCATCATTTCCGGTATTGTCTGTCTCAACGTATTTGATCTCGCCATCTACAACATGCATGCGCAATGGGCAACGGCTACCACAGTTGACAGTACAGGCACTCCAGATAACTTTTTCAGGTTTACTTACGGTATCAGCAGCGTTTTGTGCAAAAGCCAGGCGGCTAAAGGGAAGTGTTAATGCACCGCTCGCAGCAGCAAGCCCACCGATAGCCGTGGTTTTCACCAGCTTACGGCGGCTTACAGGGGCAGTAAGTACCGCATTAGAAGTTTTCTCTTTCATAGGACCCACTTGTTTCGTGCTCACATTTAAACAAGCCGGCAGCGGTTACTCAGGGAGGTACGGCCCGTGCTTCCATTGCTCAGCCAAAAAGAGAAAGGAGTGTCTTAATTTTTGTCAGTATCACGATTGACGACCCGGTTAAGTCATTTAACCTAAGCCGACAAATGATAAGAATACTGAATGAGTTGTGTAAGTAATCATCACTCGCTTTCTGGGGATGATCATACTCATATAGGGGTATTTGTTATTGTTTGGAGTCAATAAAGTCTGACTGACTCTGGGAATGAGAATATTTACGCGAAAAAAAAGCGCCCGTAGGCGCTTTTTAAGCATTTAATCGTACTAACCGATTAGCCGACGTACTCTAGGCCTTTCATGTAAGGACGCAATACTTCAGGCACTTCGATACGACCGTCTGCCTGCTGGTAGTTTTCCAGCACGGCGACCAGGGTACGACCTACAGCCAAACCAGAACCGTTCAGGGTATGCACCAGACGAGTTTTCTTGTCTGCCTTGCTGCGGCAGCGAGCCTGTAAACGACGCGCCTGGAAATCCCACATGTTGGAACAAGACGAGATTTCACGGTAGGTGTTCTGCGCCGGCAACCAGACTTCAAGATCGTAGGTTTTAGCCGAGCCAAAACCGATATCACCACTGCACAGCAGCACTTTACGGTATGGCAGACCCAACAACTGCAACACTTTCTCAGCATGCCCGGTCAGTTCTTCCAGTGCATCCATAGAGTCTTCTGGACGAACGATCTGCACCATCTCAACTTTATCGAACTGGTGCTGGCGGATCAGACCACGAGCATCACGACCGTAAGAACCGGCTTCGGAGCGGAAGCATGGCGTATGAGCAGTCATCTTCAGCGGCAGTGTATCTTCATCAATGATCTCGTCACGCACCAGGTTGGTCAATGGCACTTCTGCGGTTGGGATCAGAGCATAGTTGCTGCTGTCAGCTTCTTCATCCAGCGGACGTGTATGGAACAAGTCACCACCGAATTTTGGCAACTGACCGGTACCGTACAACGTTTCATGGTTGACCAGATACGGAACGTAGTTCTCAGAGTAACCGTGCTGTTCGGTATGCAGATCCAACATGAACTGGCTCAGCGCGCGGTGCAAACGGGCGATTTGCCCCTGCATCACCACAAAGCGGGAACCCGTCAGTTTTACCGAAGCAGCGAAATCCAGGCCTTTAGCCATTTCGCCTAGGGTCACGTGATCGCGCACTTCGAAATCGAATTTACGCGGCTCGCCCCAGCGGCTGATTTCAACGTTTTCGCTGTCATCTTTGCCCAGCGGTACGCAATCGTCCGGGATGTTCGGCAGAGTCAGAGAGATATCGCGAATTTCTGCCAGCAGAGTATCAAGCTCAGCTTTCGCTGCATCCAGCTCTTCACCCAGCTGGTTTACCTGCAGACGCAATGGCTCGATGTCTTCCCCGCGTGCTTTCGCCTGGCCGATGGATTTCGATCGCGAGTTACGTTCAGCTTGCAGATTTTCAGTTTTGACCTGCAACACTTTACGACGCTCTTCTAAAGAGCGCAGCGTTTCTACATCCAGCTTAAAGCCTCGGCGTGCCAGTTTTTCAGCGACTGCGTCTGGCTCTGTACGCAGCAGATTGGGATCGAGCATGCTTATCCTGTGCTTATCGAATTAATGGAGGGGATACGGTCACAGCCTGCAACCGCATTGATATTCTTGCTAACCTTACCGCAACGCCTTCATTAGCGGTAGCGTTTTGTCGGGCTATTTTGATCCTGTTCAGTAAGCCAGGCGAGCTTTTCACCAATCTTGCCTTCAAGACCTCTGTTTGTCGGCTGATAATAGCGAGTTTGTGCCATTTCCTGCGGAAAGTAGACCTCGCCGGACGCGTAGGCGTTAGGTTCGTCATGAGCATATCGATACTCCTGACCATATCCCATTTCTTTCATCAATTTGGTTGGCGCATTACGCAAATGGACCGGAACATCGTAATCGGGGCGATCGCGGGCATCGGCCATGGCGGCTTTAAAAGCCGTATAAACCGCATTACTTTTTGGCGCGCATGCAAGATAAACAATGGCCTGAGCAATCGCACGCTCACCTTCCGCCGGGCCAACGCGGGTGAAGCAATCCCACGCCGCAAGAGCGACCTGCATCCCGCGCGGGTCGGCATTCCCCACATCTTCCGAGGCAATCGCCAACAACCGGCGGGCCACATACAACGGGTCGCCACCCGCTGTAATAATGCGCGCATACCAATACAGTGCAGCATCAGGGGATGAGCCGCGAACTGATTTATGCAAGGCTGAAATCAAATCGTAGAAACGGTCGCCTTTATTATCAAAGCGCGCGCTGCGTTCGCCTGCAATTTCCGTCAGCAGAGCAATGTGCAACTCACGATTTCCATTGGCATTGGTTTCGGCCATATCAGCCATCATTTCGAGAGTATTCAACGCGCGGCGGGCATCGCCATTCACCAGTTCGGCGATGGCTCTACGCGTCTCATTCGGCAGGACAATATTCTGGCCGCCATAACCGCGTGCATTATCGCTCATCGCCTGGTCGAGGACTTTTTCGATATCTTCCGTGGTAAGTGATTTAAGCAAGTAAACGCGTGCGCGTGACAGCAGTGCCGAGTTCAGCTCGAATGAGGGGTTTTCGGTAGTGGCACCGATAAACGTGATGGTGCCGTCTTCAATATGAGGCAAAAAAGCGTCTTGTTGGCTTTTGTTGAAGCGATGGACTTCGTCGACAAACAGAATAGTGCGACGACCTGCGTTCCGGTTCTGACGCGCGCGCTCTATGGCTTCGCGAATTTCTTTCACACCGGAAGTGACAGCCGAGATACGTTCAACATCCGCGTCAGCATAGTGAGCAATCACTTCAGCAAGCGTGGTTTTCCCCGTGCCGGGTGGGCCCCATAAAATCATCGAATGGAGATGTCCCGCTTCGATAGCCTTAGGAAGCGGTTTGCCAGGGGCGAGCAGATGTTGTTGACCGATGTACTGCGCGAGGTTCTCCGGCCGCATTCGAGCGGCCAGAGGCTGGAAGGTATTCTCAGAAAAATCGAGCGACAGGTTGCTCACTCATACCTCTACTTACGTTGATCGTCCACCGTCACGCCTTTAGGCGGGGTAAACGTAAACTTACTCATATCTACAGCACCATTTTGCTGGGTTTTCAGCGCATAGCTGCTGCGTTGGTCGTCTTGCTCAATGGCACTGAACTGATGAATAGTCCCGTCGCGTCCAACATTGATGGTGAACTGCTTCAGGTTACCGGCGCTGGTTTTTGGCGTCAGGATGAAATCATCACCGCTTTGTTTGATGTTGTACTGCTGCCAGTCGCTGCTTTGGTTACGCGCAATCAACATAAACGGCGTATTGCCCGTCGCATCTTTCAACCAGGTTGCGCTAACTTGTTCAACAAACGGGTTATAGAACCACAACGTTTTACCATCAGAAACCAGAATGCTTTCATCGGGCTGAGTCATGTGCCAGTTGAACAGGTTAGGACGTTTAACCCACAAATCACCCTGACCTTCTTGCACTGCAGCACCGCTACCGTCTGTCACTTTCTGAGTGAAGCTGGCGTGGAAGCTGCTGACTTTATCTAAACGATCTTTCAGGTCACCTGCGGCATCAGCCCAGGCAGCAGTTGCGGTCATAGCAGTCAACAAAGCACAAGTAATAGCGATTTTTTTCATTATGATCCCTTAAAATTCATGCGCCACAAAGCGACTGCGCTGTGGCATTTCTGTTGCCCACTCTAGTCGAGTGCTATTGATGAGCAATAGAAGAAAAAGCTGATTTTCCGGTAATTTACCCTTCTTTGCACAAGAGCCACATCAGCGACCCTTGTACTCAGGTTTACTCGAATGGCGGCGGAGCCAGTACTTCGCGATTACCGTTATGCCCTTGTGGGCTGACGATCCCCTGCGCTTCCATTTGCTCAACAATTCGGGCAGCACGGTTATAGCCGATCCGGAACTGACGCTGAACACCAGAAATAGACGCTTTACGTTTTTCGACCACGAAAGCAACGGCTTGATCAAACAGCGGATCGAGTTCTTCATCCCCGTCAAGGCCGCCACCTGCACCACCTTCACTTTCGTTATCTGAGGTAATGCCGGTGATATATTGTGGACGCCCACGCGCTTTCCAGTCCTGAACGACCGCATGCACTTCCTGGTCACGGACAAACGCGCCATGAACACGCACTGGCAGCGTTGAGTTTGGCCCAGAATAGAGCATATCCCCCATCCCCAACAGTGACTCAGCGCCAGCCTGATCAAGAATGGTACGAGAGTCAATTTTGCTCGATACGGTAAACGCTACGCGCGTCGGGATGTTGGCTTTAATCAGACCGGTTATCACATCAACCGATGGACGCTGAGTGGCCAGTACAAGGTGAATCCCCGCAGCACGCGCTTTCTGTGCCAGACGAGCAATCAACTCTTCCACTTTCTTGCCAACCGTCATCATCAGGTCAGCAAATTCGTCCACCAACACCACGATATATGGCAGCTTCTCAAGCATTGGATGAGACACTTCCATGCTGTCGCCCGGCTTCCAGAATGGATCAGGAATTGGACGGCCCATGCGCTCAGCTTCCAGCACTCGTTCGTTGTAGCCTGCCAGGTTTCGCACGCCTAACGCTGACATCAGTTTGTAGCGGCGTTCCATCTCGTTAACGCTCCAACGCAATGCGTTAGCGGCGTCTTTCATATCGGTAACGACTTCAGTCAACAGATGTGGAATGCCTTCGTACACTGACAGCTCAAGCATTTTCGGGTCGATCATGATAAAGCGCACTTCTTCAGGCGTCGCTTTATACAGCATGCTGAGGATCATGGCGTTGACGCCAACAGATTTACCGGAGCCCGTGGTACCGGCAACCAGCAAGTGCGGCATTTTCGCCAGGTCAGCAATCACCGGTTCACCACCGATGTCTTTACCCAGCACCACCGTTAACGGTGAAGCACTTTCACGGAACTTGGCGCAATCGAGCACTTCACGTAAGTAGACGGTCTGACGCTTTTTGTTCGGTAACTCCAGACCCACATAAGGTTTGCCCGGAATAACCTCAACGACACGCACTGCGACTGTCGACAATGAACGCGCAAGGTCACGAGACAAGTTGGAAATACGCGCGGCTTTCACTCCTGGAGCTAAATCAAGCTCAAAACGAGTGATGACCGGGCCTGGAGAGTAATCCACGACATCGGCTTTAATACGATAATCCGCAAGGCGCGCTTCCACCAGGCGCGCCATTTGCTCAAGCGCAAAGGTGTCCACAGGCTCAACTTCTGCTGGCGGTGAGGTCAGCAAGTCCAGCGACGGCAAAGGCGTGGTAGGACGTTGCAACGGACGATCATCACCATTTCGCATGAGGAATGGATGGATCAAACTTTCCTGCGCCTTTGGTGCGGCAACCGGTGCAACAGGCTGTGGCGGCGTACTCTGCGGTTGGGCTGCTTGCCAGCTGTGCTGAGGCTGAACCGGTGCGGGTTCTTCAACCGGGCTCGGCGTAAACAATGGTTCACTTGGCCCATCGTTGACTAAGGTTTTCATTGGCGAGAAATCAAAATCATCCAGTGAGAACGGCGCATTATTCGGTTGTTGCTGAGTGGATTGCGGCTCAGGTGCTGAGTAGCGTTGCTGCTGTTGTGCCGCAAATTGACGCGCTAACTCAGCCTGTTCGGCCTCATCTTCATCTTGCTGGGAAGCGTCGTCTTCATACTCTTCGCCATAACGTTGATGTTGTTGAGCAGCAAACTGACGAGCAAGCTCATGCTGCTGAACTTCTTCGGCATCGTCGGCATACTCATCTTCGATGTCCATACCATTTTGACGACGAGCTTCCTCTTCAGCCATGCGCTGAGAAGGCAACTTAATCCCATATGAAGCCAGTTCACGGCGAGTCGGTACCCGCACTCGATTTGGGCGTGGCAATTGCGGGCCAATCCCCTCTTTAGTTTGAGGACGTGGCGCATCACTGGCTATGCTAAATACCGGGCTAAAGGCTGCCGCTGCACCCACGACTTTTGCCGCATCTTTTACATCCTGCGGAATGGCAGCCGTTGGGGCTGGCACCGCAGATGGGGTGTCGAACACACCTTGCGGCATTGATGGTGTTTCAATGCGTGGCGCTGTCGTCGAGGTCGTTTGAGTAAACGCAGGGCTTTGATCATAGCCGTAGGGATCAGGTTTGGGCTCGTTAACCGGTTGATACCAGGCAGCAAGTTGCTCACGCTCACGCGCACGTCGCTCTTCAACCTCTTCGAAATGGTAAATCGGCGGGCGGACGTACGGTTTAACTTCTTCTACTACCGGTTCCGGCTCTGAGATTGGCTCGACAGGCGCAGGCTCGTAGTAAGCAGGTTCAACTGCCACTGGCTCAACGACAGGTTCTGACCAGTGGTTAGTCACCTGCTGCGGAATATATTGCTCGGCCTCACGCGGTGCCTGATAGCTTTCAGGAGCAGGCGCAATCACGGGGTCTGGCGTGACGGTGGTTGGCGCAGGTTCCCAGGCAATAGCAGGTGTAGGTTCCACTTCTGGAGCCGGTGCCGTAACCGGAGGCACGGTTGCCGTTGGCATAACCGGTGCTGCGTAGTCTGGGTTATTTGCCATCGCCGCGGCTGCAGTCGCGGCGACCGGTGCAACAATAGACTGGCCGTGTAAAAGCGGATCGTACTCTTCGCTTTGCGGCAAAGTGGCTTTATTACCCGAGAACAGCACGTCATCTTCCGGCAGCGTCGCTTTGTTATTTGAGAACAAAACGTCGTCTTCAGAGTCATCCATTCGCTTACCAGAAAACAGCGCAGAGTCTGTTTTGCGCGCGTTTGGATTAGCAAACTTCTCTGAGATACGCTGCTTACGGGCTAAAGCGCCACGTAAAATGCGCGCACGACGAGACTCACGCTTTTCGACTTCTGGCGCGTGTTCTCCGTCATGTTTTTCATCTTCTTCGTAGTCGTAATCATCATCCTGCCAGGTGTTATCACGACGAGTGCGATTGCTGGCAAAGGTGAGCACGCTTAAGGTTGCTCCGCCAATTTTTTCAGCAATGCTGACCCACGACCAACCGGTAAACAGGGTCAAGCCCGCGGCCCATACGCACAGCAATGCGATAGTCCCGCCGCTGCTATTCAGTAAAGGCATCATGGCGGTACTCAGCAGACTCCCGATAACGCCGCCGGAGGCGAAATACCAGATGTCATCGGCGTTAATCGCCGCGAGGCCGCAAGCCGTCAGCACCATGGCCAGAACGCCAATCAGACGTAAGGAAACGGCAAAATAATCGACAAACTCTTCGCTATCACGATTGCGGAATGTAAACCAACATGCACCGATAATAATCACCGGAATGGTGTAGGCCATTACGCCAAAGATGAAAAATAGCGTGTCGGCCAACCATGCGCCGGGCGTCCCACCCAAATTATGGATAGGTTCATGCCATGCGGTTTGTGACCAACTGGGATCGGAAGGATTGAAACTAAGCAACGCTGCCATCAAATAGACGGCAAAAATGGCCACAAGAAGCAGTAACGCCTCTAATGCCCGACGCCCGCTGCTGAGTTTCCTCAATGTAACTTCTTTTTCTTCGGTGTATTCCTGGCTCAAGTAAGACTCTCCAGGTCCTTAATAAATATGGAGAGCAACAATGCCGGGCATTCCCGGCACTGTTGCTGTATGAATTACCAGGAGTGTAACCAAAATACGCAGATTTTGCACCTGGCCCGTGTTAACGGGTCTTAATAACCAGACGATTGCTCTGTTTGACCTCTTCCATGACCACATAGGTACGGGTATCGTTCACACCCGGCAGTCGCAACAAGGTTTCGCCCAGTAATTTGCGGTACGCTGACATATCCGGCACACGGGTTTTCAACAGGTAGTCGAAATCACCGGATACCAAATGACACTCTTGAATTTCTTCAAGTTTTTGAACTGCGGCATTAAATTGCTCAAACACATCCGGTGCGCCACGATTCAGAGTAATCTCAACAAATACCAGAAGTGATGCATCCAGATAATGCGGGTTCAACAGAGCAGTGTAGCCCTGGATGAAACCCTGTCGTTCCAGACGACGCACGCGCTCAAGGCACGGAGTCGGTGAAAGCCCTACTCGTTTAGAAAGCTCGACGTTGGAAATACGCCCATCCTTCTGCAGTTCATTAAGGATGTTGCGATCGATGCGGTCGAGATCTTTGCCAGGGCGCTTCTTGCTATCTACCATTATTATAGTCTCTCTGTGTTCCTTCCTTCACCTGCCATAACCCGGTCAACGTCAATGTTCCGGGTGTACGTGAGAAGACCGGTGCCCAATGGCTGCTAACGACATCACTTATGGCGTCTGTCCACGCCATGAGTAGATTTCAATAACCCGGTAAAATTGCATCAGGTATGCGTGATTATTTTGCAACTGTCACACCAAATGTTTTTCTTCCTCGAATGTTTTCGCAAATGCTTAGCGGATTGTCAAAGCAAAACATCTAAATTTAGTGGAACGTGCCGGATATCTGGGCTACTTGACGATTATTCATCACTTTACCCAGGTGAGTATTTAGACTTTCTGAATGATTTTTTATGCGCTTCTACTGAATTTAATGCGGCTGATTGAACACAGCTATTGCACATATAGTTAACATTATCGCCAACACAACCCCTGTACCCTTTTTTTACCCCGCCAAATTCCCTACAATCCCTCGATTGTCTGCCAACGAACAATGAGGATCTCATGGGCACCGCTAAACACAGTAAATTGCTAATTCTTGGCTCCGGCCCTGCGGGCTATACCGCAGCAGTCTACGCGGCACGCGCCAACCTCAAGCCCGTTTTGATTACCGGGATGGAAAAAGGTGGCCAGTTGACCACCACGACCGAAGTCGAGAACTGGCCGGGTGATCCTAACGACCTGACTGGCCCTGCGTTAATGGAACGTATGCACGAACACGCAGCCAAGTTCGAAACAGAAATTCTTTTCGACCACATCTCGAAGGTTGATCTGCAAAATCGTCCATTCCGTCTGACGGGTGACAGCGGCGAATACACCTGTGATGCCTTGATTATTGCGACCGGAGCATCCGCTCGTTACCTGGGCTTGCCTTCTGAGGAAGCGTTTAAAGGCCGTGGCGTTTCTGCCTGCGCAACATGCGATGGCTTCTTCTATCGCAATCAAAAGGTCGCAGTCATCGGTGGTGGTAACACCGCCGTTGAAGAAGCGCTTTATCTGGCGAATATCGCCTCTGAAGTGCATTTGATTCATCGCCGTGACAGCTTCCGCGCCGAGAAAATCCTCATCAACCGCCTGATGGAGAAGGTGAAGAACGGCAACATCGTGCTGCACACCAACCGCACTCTAGATGAAGTTACCGGTGATCAAATGGGTGTGAGCGGTCTGCGTCTTCGCGATGTGCACAATACCGACACCACTGAAGAGCTGGAAGTTGCAGGCCTGTTCGTGGCTATCGGCCACAGCCCAAATACTGGCATCTTTGCCGATCAGCTTGAACTGGAAAATGGCTACATCAAAGTTCAATCTGGTATTCACGGTAATGCCACGCAAACCAGCATCCCAGGCGTGTTTGCAGCGGGTGATGTAATGGACCATATCTATCGCCAGGCCATCACTTCTGCAGGCACTGGCTGTATGGCGGCACTTGATGCTGAGCGCTACCTTGACGGACTAGCCGAACAGAATAAGTCTCTCTAACTGCCCATGGTGGCAGTTTGAAGATAAGTAAAGGCGACTGAATAGGTCGCCTTTCTTTTGCCTGCGTTGTAACATTGCCCGCAAATTTTGCCTGATAATTCATTATCAACCTGCACCGGCAACTACTGGCACTCATGAATAAAACCCGTCAACAAGAACTTAGCCGCTGGCTAAAAAAACAAAGCATTATCTCCCGCCGCTGGTTAGGGCTTTCCCGCGTTCTGGGACTGGTCAGTGGGCTTTTAATTGTGGCTCAAGCCTGGCTGTTAGCCAGAATGTTGCAGCACATGATCATGGATAACATCCCCCGTGAAGCGCTGCTGTTGCTTTTCGTTATCCTGATACTGATTTTTGTATTGCGCGCATGGGTGGTGTGGCTACGAGAAAAAGTCGGTTTTTACGCGGGGTTGCACATTCGTCAGGAAATTCGGCGAAAAGTGCTCGATCGGGTACATGAAGCGGGGCCAGCCAGGATTCAGGGAAAACCTGTCGGCAGTTGGGCCACTCTCGTGCTGGAACAAATCGAGGATATGCACGATTACTATGCTCGCTATCTGCCGCAAATGTCGCTTGCGGTGATGGTGCCGGTGCTCATACTTATCGCTATTTTCCCCTCTAACTGGGTTGCCGCCCTGATTCTGCTCTGCACCGCGCCGCTTATTCCGCTGTTTATGGCGATGGTCGGTATGGGTGCCGCAGATGCTAACCGCCGTAACTTCCAGGCCCTTGCGCGACTGAGCGGGCATTTCCTTGACCGTCTGCGCGGTATGGAGACATTGCGTCTGTTTAACCGTGGCACTGCTGAAACGGAGAATATTCGCGCCGCTTCCCAGGACTTCCGTCAACGCACCATGGAAGTGTTACGCCTTGCGTTCCTCTCTTCCGGCGTACTGGAATTCTTCGCTTCTTTATCCATCGCTCTGGTCGCGGTTTACTTCGGTTTCTCCTATTTAGGCGAGCTAAACTTTGGCCACTACAGCACCGGCGTAACGCTATTTGCTGGTTTTCTGGCCCTGATCCTTGCGCCTGAGTTCTTCCAGCCATTACGCGATCTGGGCACCTTTTATCACGCCAAAGCGCAGGCCGTAGGTGCCGCAGACAGCCTGATGACGTTCCTTGATTCGCCTTTGCAGCAACGTCAACAAGGCACGGCTAAGTTCAACAATAACGAGCCTGTCAGCATTGAAGCTCGAGATTTGGTTATCCTCTCAACTGAAGAGAAAATTCTTGCCGGGCCGCTCAACTTCTCCCTTTCAGCCGGACGACGAGTGGTGCTGGTCGGGCAAAGCGGCGCAGGTAAGAGTTCGCTACTCAATGTATTGTCCGGATTTTTACCGTATCAAGGTCAGTTGCTGATAAACGGTGTTGAGCTTTCAGCACTGGAGCCTAAATGGTGGCGTGAACAACTGAGTTGGGTTGGGCAAAACCCGCAACTCCCTGCACCGACCATCCGCGAAAATGTGCTGTTATCCGCACCTGATGCGAGTACCGCTCAGCTGACAGCTGCACTGGATAAAGCTTCGGTGAGTGAATTCCTCCCATTGCTGCCACAAGGTGTGGATACCCCGCTGGGCGAAGCAGCGGCGCGTTTGTCTGTCGGGCAAGCACAGCGAGTCGCGGTTGCACGTGCGTTGCTGATGCCCTGCGGATTACTGCTGCTCGATGAACCGGCAGCAAGCCTGGACGCTCACAGTGAACAACGTGTCATGGACGCGCTAAGCCACGCATCCCGTCAGCAAACCACATTGATGGTGACCCACCAACTGGATTACATCAACGACTGGGATGAGGTTTGGGTCATGCGTGAGGGTCAAATCGTACAACAAGGTGATTTCGCCACGCTTGCCGCCGAGCAAGGCCCGTTTGCTACGTTACTGGCTCACCGCCAGGAGGAGATCTGATGCGTGCTTTACTCCCGTATTTGGCGCTTTATTGCCGTCATAAATGGCTATTGATGCTTGGCGTGGTATTAGCCATTATCACCCTTCTGGCAAGTATTGGACTGCTGACTTTATCTGGCTGGTTCCTCTCGGCTTCGGCGGTGGTTGGCGTCGCTGGCCTGTATACTTTTAACTATATGCTGCCCGCGGCAGGCGTGCGAGGCGGAGCGATCACCCGTACTGCAGGACGATATTTTGAGCGTCTGGTGAGCCACGATGCGACATTCCGCGTGCTTCAGCATTTACGCGTTTCCACATTTAGCAAACTGCTCCCGCTCTCACCTGCTGGTCTTGCACGTTTTCGTCAGGGCGAATTACTCAACCGCCTGGTTGCGGACGTAGATACGCTCGATCACCTTTACCTACGCGTGATTTCGCCGATGGTCGGCGCGTTTGTGGTGATTGTGGTGGTGACCTTTGGTCTGAGCTGGCTGGATGTGCGACTGGCTCTCACACTCGGCGCTATTTTACTCGCGACTTTAGTATTGCTTCCGCCAATATTTTATTACCTCGGGAAATCAACCGGCGAAGCGATTACCATTCAGCGCGGTCAATACCGCCAGCAACTGACAGCCTGGCTGCAAGGCCATGCGGAGCTGACCATTTTCGGTGCCTCCCAACGTTACCGTGAACAACTGGATAAGACCGAAGATGACTGGCAAGAAGGACAGCGTCGTCAGGCCGAGTTAACGGCATTGTCTCAAGCCGTGATGCTGCTGATTAGCGGGATGGCGGTGATTCTGATGTTATGGATGGCCGCCGAAAGCGTAGGCGGAAATACTACACCGGGCGCGCTCATTGCGCTGTTTGTCTTCTGTGCACTGGCGTCGTTCGAAGCGCTGGCACCTGTCACCGGCGCTTTTCAGCATCTTGGCCAGGTTATCGCCTCAGCACTGCGGGTAACGGAAATCACCAGCCAAAAACCAGAAGTCATTTTCACTCAACAACCTCATGCCGTTCCTGAGCGCGTGGCAGTGGAAATTAACCATGTGAGTTTCGCGTATCCTGAGCAATCTCAGATGGCGCTACGGGATATCTCACTTAACGTTGAAGCAGGCCAGCACGTTGCGATTTTGGGGCGTACCGGTTGTGGTAAATCAACACTGCTTCAATTGCTGACCCGCGCGTGGGAGTGCCAGCAAGGCGAGATCCTTCTCAATGGCGAAGCGCTAAGCCAGTTCGATGAAACGGCATTACGCACCTCCACCAGTGTGGTATCGCAACGCGTCCATTTATTTAGTGCCACATTACGCGACAACTTGCTGCTTGCCGCACCACAGGCCAGCGATGAAGACTTATGTCGCGTCCTGACCCGTGTCGGTCTTGAGAAGTTACAGGAAGACGCCGGGCTGAATAGCTGGTTGGGTGAAGGCGGTCGTCAGCTTTCCGGTGGGGAATTACGCCGTTTAGCCATTGCGCGTGCCTTACTGCATGACGCTCCGCTGTTCTTACTCGACGAACCGACAGAAGGTTTAGATGCGGAAACTGAGCGCCAGATCCTTGATTTACTGTCTGAAGTGACCAAAGAGAAAACAGTGTTGATGGTTACCCATCGCCTGCGCGGTTTGGCTCATTTCGACAGCATTATTGTGATGGACAATGGACAAATTATTGAGCATGGTACTCACGCCGAATTAATGGCGAGCGGTGGACGTTATTATCATTTCCATCAGCGTTTGTAGGCTGTGTAATTGGTCTAATATCAATAATTATTACCCCGTTGCCCGGAGTTAAGAAGTCATGCGCCTTATTCAGCTTTCTCGTGACTCAATTGCCTTCCCTTCCCCGGAAGGCGCGTTGCGTGAACCTAATGGGTTACTGGCGCTCGGGGGCGATTTAAGTCCAGCCCGTTTATTGATGGCTTATCAGCGCGGCATTTTTCCGTGGTTCTCTCCTGGCGACCCTATTTTATGGTGGTCGCCCGATCCGCGTGCGGTGCTTTTTCCTGAGCGCTTTCACTTAAGCCGCAGCATGAAGAGATTCCATCGCAACTCCCCGTACCGCGTGACGCTAAACCATGCTTTCGAACGTGTGATTAGCGAATGTGCTGACGATCGCGATGAAGGGACCTGGATTACTCCTGACATTATTGATGCTTATAAACGGCTGCATGAACTCGGGCACGCCCATTCGATTGAAGTCTGGGAAGATAATGAGCTGGTTGGTGGAATGTACGGCGTGGCGCAAGGTGCGTTATTCTGCGGTGAATCTATGTTTAGCCGACGAGAAAACGCCTCTAAAACGGCCCTGCTGATATTCTGTCAGCACTTTATCAGCTATGGCGGCAAGCTTATTGACTGCCAGGTGCTTAATGCCCATACCGCATCTTTGGGCGCAATTGAAATTCCCCGCCGGGAATATCTCTCACATCTGTCTATATTTCGCCCACAAGCGCTCGCATCCTATTGCTGGGTACCACAAATCCTGTCGTAACGATAATGTTTACGGCACATTACTGTTAAGAGTGTTATAATTAGCCCCGCAGAGTGAGCTCTGCTCATTACCCCGCCGCTGTATGGGATTAGCTTTAACAGGGACAGCCCATCGTTTATCTCTTCGCAGCCTTCTTCGTGAGCGCCAATTGTGCGGCTTTTGAGTGGGTCTCGGGTAATGCGCAAATTGCACTTTCGCTGGTGATTTCACCAACAATTCTTTACATGATACGTGAACTTGGGCATTATCTTGCCGGTTCAAAACTATGGTAGTGATACCCTCGAGGATTAGATGGCCAAAGAAGACAATATTGAAATGCAGGGTACCGTACTTGATACGTTACCTAACACCATGTTCCGCGTTGAGCTGGAAAACGGGCACGTGGTTACCGCTCATATCTCCGGTAAAATGCGTAAAAACTATATCCGCATCCTGACGGGTGACAAAGTCACTGTAGAGCTGACCCCGTACGACCTGAGCAAAGGCCGCATTGTCTTCCGTAGTCGCTGATAGTTTTATTTAGCGCTGCGGCAACAACAGGCGGCGTGAACAATATAAGTACAAATTAGTAATAGAAAGGCCAGGTCGATGACCTGGCCTTTTTTTATTCCGTCATACTGATAAATTAATGAGCAGTTTCCGGTTTATGTTTCTGAGCGCCATGGAAGTTATAAATCAGTTTCTGATTTTCTTTATCCAAAGCGACCGTTACTTGTCCACCATCCACCAGTGAACCAAATAATAGTTCGTTAGCGAGCGGTTTCTTCAGGTTATCCTGAATAACACGTGTCATTGGACGTGCGCCCATTGCACGGTCATAGCCTTTTTCTGCCAGCCAATCGCGGGCTTCCTGGCTCACTTCAAGCGACACCCCCTTCTGATCCAACTGCACCTGAAGCTCGACAATAAACTTGTCAACAACCTGGTGGATCACATCCGTAGACAGATGGTTGAACCAAATGATGTTGTCCAGACGGTTGCGGAATTCTGGCGTAAAGATCTTCTTGATCTCTTCCATTGCGTCGGTGCTGTTGTCCTGACGAATCAGGCCAATAGACTTACGCTCCGTTTCACGCACACCGGCGTTGGTGGTCATCACCAGAATCACATTACGGAAGTCAGCTTTACGTCCGTTGTTATCGGTCAGCGTTCCGTTATCCATCACCTGTAATAACAGGTTAAAGACATCCGGGTGCGCTTTCTCGATCTCATCAAGCAGCAATACGGAATGAGGATGTTTAATCACTGCATCCGTCAGCAGCCCGCCCTGATCAAAACCTACATAACCTGGAGGCGCGCCAATCAAACGGCTTACCGTATGGCGTTCCATGTATTCCGACATATCGAAACGTAACAGCTCAATGCCCAGCGATTTTGCCAGCTGTACGGTGACTTCGGTTTTACCGACACCCGTTGGCCCGGCAAACAGGAATGAACCCACAGGCTTGTGATCATGACCCAATCCCGCACGGCTCATTTTGATGGCTTCGGTTAATGCCTCAATGGCTTTATCCTGGCCAAACACCAGCATTTTCAGGCGATCATCAAGGCTGCGCAGCGTATCGCGATCGCTTGCCGAAACGCTTTTCTCCGGGATGCGGGCGATACGTGCAACCACGGTTTCAATGTCGGAAACATTGACCGTTTTCTTACGTTTGCTCACCGGCATCAGGCGGCTACGGGCACCCGCTTCGTCAATAACGTCAATCGCTTTATCTGGCAGATGGCGATCGTTGATGTATTTCACCGCCAGTTCTACCGCCGCACGAATCGCTTTCGCGGTATAACGCACGTCATGATGCGCTTCGTATTTCGGTTTCAGGCCGTTAATGATCTGAACGGTTTCTTCAACGCTTGGCTCAGTAATATCAATCTTCTGGAAGCGACGCGCCAGAGCACGGTCTTTTTCGAAGATATTGCTGAACTCCTGGTAAGTCGTTGAGCCGATAACCCGAATCTTGCCGCTCGACAGCAACGGTTTGATCAGGTTTGCAGCATCAACTTGCCCGCCGGATGCGGCACCCGCACCAATAATGGTATGAATTTCATCTATAAACAGGATGCTGTTTTGATCCTGCTCGAGTTGTTTAAGCAGCGCTTTGAAACGTTTTTCAAAGTCACCACGGTATTTTGTGCCCGCCAGTAACGAACCGATATCCAGCGAGTAGATGGTGCAATCGGCAATCACTTCCGGAACATCGCCCTGCACGATACGCCAGGCAAGGCCTTCGGCAATAGCTGTTTTACCTACGCCCGACTCACCCACTAACAGCGGGTTGTTTTTACGGCGACGGCAGAGAACCTGAATGGCACGCTCGAGCTCTTTCTCGCGACCAATCAGCGGATCTATCCCTCCCACACGTGCAAGCTGGTTGAGATTGGTGGTGAAGTTTTCCATACGTTCCTCCCCGCCTGCTTGCTCTTCATTGACCGGATTTTCTGCACCCGGTGCCTGATTAGGTTCGTCTTTACGTGTACCGTGAGAGATGAAGTTGACCACATCAAGTCGGCTGACTTCATGTTTACGCAGCAGATACGCTGCCTGGGATTCCTGCTCGCTGAAAATAGCCACCAGCACGTTTGCGCCAGTCACTTCACTGCGACCAGAAGACTGGACGTGGAACACCGCACGTTGCAGCACACGCTGGAAGCTGAGCGTAGGTTGTGTATCACGCTCTTCTTCACTGGCTGGCAGAACCGGTGTGGTTTGTTCGATGAAGGCCTCGAGTTCCTGTCGTAACGCCACCAGATCTACGCTACACGCTTCCAGCGCTTCGCGAGCTGACGGGTTGCTTAGCAAAGCTAGCAACAGGTGCTCGACAGTCATAAACTCATGTCGGTGCTCGCGCGCTCTGGCGAAAGCCATGTTTAAACTGAGTTCCAGTTCTTGATTGAGCATAGGCACCTCCCCCAAATTTTGCCTTCTTCAGGCTTTTTCTAGCGTACACAGCAGCGGATGCTCATGCTCTCTTGCATACTGGTTCACTAACGCGACTTTGGTTTCCGCTACTTCTGCAGTAAAAATGCCACAGATAGCTTTACCCTGATAGTGCACAGTGAGCATCAATTGCGTTGCACGTTCTACATCATAAGAAAAGAACTTTTGCAGCACGTCAATAACAAATTCCATCGGCGTGTAGTCATCGTTCATTAACATAACTTTATACATCGACGGTGGTTTCAGCGCTTCGCGCAGTTTGTCACCCACCAGCTGGTCGAAATCCAACCAATCGTTCGTCTTACCCATTGCAAATCGTCATCATGTTTAATCGCCCATTGTCATTAAGGCGAAGCCCATAGGTTGAGTGTAATACGCTTTCAGATAACGTGACTCATCGTGTTCAAAAGTGACAGTCATTCGCTTACGAGAGCTCTGTCACATTAATCACAATAGCGTTAACTGCTTCAAATTTTTGATTCATTTTCATTCTTACCCCCCCGTGCAACGCTTGACGACATGCTTAAATTATCTACATTGTACAAGCGTGAGTTGGTGAGGTTTTGAACAGCCCACCCTCATCCCACCGGTTCATTCCATCTCACTTATAAGATTTACGAAGGATGTAGAAGCATGGAGACGGGTACTGTTAAATGGTTCAATAACGCTAAAGGGTTCGGCTTTATCTGCCCTGAAGGCGGCGGCGAAGATATCTTCGCTCATTACTCCACCATTCAGATGGATGGTTACAGAACGCTGAAAGCCGGACAAATTGTCAGGTTTGATGTACATCAGGGGCCTAAAGGCAACCACGCTAGTTTGATTGTGCCTCTGGAACTCGAAGCAGCAGCGGTCGCCTGACCCTTTTGTTTCATTGTGTACATCCCAGGGTCAAAATGCCAGCCCATCAGCTGGCATTTTTATAACCAAACGTAATACCTCAGATGAAAATTATTCACGAGCTAAAGCGTCAATAGGGTTCAATCTCGCGGCATTTCTCGCCGGTAACCAGCCAAAAATAATTCCCGTCGCGGTCGAACAGGCAAATGCCGTGAGCAACGCCATCGGTGAAAAGCCAATTTCCCAGCCCGGCAAGACCAGTTGCAAAGTGAAGGCAATTAACAGAGATAACGAAATCCCTAACGCGCCTCCCACCAGGCAAACCAGCACGGCTTCTATCAAAAACTGCTGTAGCACATCACTGGCTCTTGCACCCACCGCCATGCGGATACCGATCTCTTTAGTACGTTCCGTCACGGACACCAGCATGATATTCATCACGCCAATACCGCCGACCAGTAACGAAATGACCGCCACCAAAGTCAGGAACATCTGTAGAGTACGTGTGGTCTTTTCTGCGGTTTTCAACAGGCCATCCATATTGTAGGTGAAGAAATCCTTCTTGCCGTGACGCAGCTGCAACAACCGATTTAGCTGAAGCTCGGCTTCATGGCTGTTATAGCCTTCGTTAACCCGCACCGTGATGGAGTTCAGCCAGCTTTGCCCCATTACGCGGCCCGCCATAGTGTTATACGGCAACCAGACCCGCAGGATTTTGCTGCTGCCAAACATCGACTGCTTCTCTTGCGCCACACCAATCACCGTTGCAGGCATATTCCCGACCAGCACAATTTCGCCGACCACTTTGGCTTTATCAGGGAACAGTTGCCGTTTGGTATTGCTGTCCAGCACCACCACCTGCGCGCGTCCCGCCAGTTGCTCTTCGTTGAAGGTATTGCCCTCGCTAAAGCCCATGCCATAGACGTTGAAGTACTGGCTGCTGACTCCGTTGACACTCGCGGCGGCATCAACATTGCCATAGCGCACACGTAAATTGCTGGAAAGCGACGGTGTCGCCGAACTGACCCAGGGTTGCTGGCTAATGGCCACCAGGTCGTCGTATTTCAGCGCCTGCTGATACTGAGGATCGTCGTCACCAAAATCTTTGCCGGGATAGACATCGATCGTGTTGGTGCCAATGGAGCGGATGTCCTGCAATACCATCTGTTTTGCCGCATCACCAACAATCACAATCGAGACCACTGACGCGATGCCGATAATAATCCCCAGCATGGTCAGCAACGTGCGCATTTTATTGGCCGCCAACGCCAGCCAGGCCATGGTGAACGCTTCGCGAAAACTGCTCAGGGTTTGCTGAAAGGCCGAGTAAACGGGCTGGGTTTTCGGCTCTTTGCGTGACACGGGGGGATGTGCCACCGAGGGAGGATTACTGATGATTTCGCCGTCATGGATTTCAATCACCCGCTGTGCCTGCGCGGCAATAGTCGAATCGTGCGTGACTATGATGACAGTATGGCCCTGCTCACACAGTTGCTTGAGCGTCGCCATCACCTCTTCGCCCGAATGGCTATCCAGCGCACCGGTCGGTTCATCGGCGAGGATCACCTGCCCACCATTCATCAGCGCACGCGCAATACTGACACGTTGCTGTTGGCCGCCAGAAAGCTGTGAAGGCAGGTAATCGACGCGTTCCGCAAGCCCCAGGCGCATCAATAAAGCACGCGCGCGTTGCTGGCGATACACACGCGCCGTTCCGGCATACACCGCCGGCACTTCCACATTCTGCGTAGCATTCAGATGCGAGAGCAAATGATAGCGCTGGAAGATAAAACCAAAGTGTTCGCGACGTAAGGTAGCAAGCGCATCGTTGTCGAGCAATCCGACATCCTGGCCTGCGACTTTATAGCTGCCGCTACTGGGCTTATCGAGGCATCCGAGAATATTCATCAGTGTCGATTTACCCGACCCCGACGCTCCGACAATCGCCACCATTTCACCGGCTTCAATGGTGATATTAACGCCTTTTAGCACCTCAACTTGTTCGTCTCCCGACGGATAGCTACGGCGAATATCCCGTAGCTCAAGCAGTGCCGTCATGGTGCGCTCCCGGCAGTGGATTTACCGATAACCACTTCTTCACCTTCGGTGAGACCCGTCGCAATTTGCACCTGGGTATCGTTACGCATACCGATGGTAATTTCACGGTCGCGGGTTTCGCCGTTGCGTAACACGGAGACTTTGTAGCGGCTATCGCCAACCGGCTCGCCCAGTGCCGCCAGCGGAATGGTTAATACATCTTTCACTCCACCCAACTGGATATGAACTTGTGCAGTCATTTCCAGGCGCAATACGCCTTGCGGGTTCGGGACTTCAAATCGCGCGTTATAGAAAATGGCATCATTCACTTTCACAGGCGTCGGCAGAATATCGATTAACACCCCTTCATAACGCGTTAAAGGGTCGCCCAGCACGGTGAACCAGGCTTTTTGACCCGGCTTAAGATGAATCACGTCCGCCTCAGAAACCTGAGCTTTCACCAACATGGTACTCAGATCGGCGAGTGTCAGAATGTTTGGCGCTTGCTGCGCAGCAATCACCGTCTGGCCTTGTTTGGTAGTGATTTCAGTAACTTCACCCGCCATAGGTGCAACAATCTGCGTGTAATCGAGGTTAGTCTTGGCGGTATCTAAAGAGGCCTGATTGCGTTTGATTTGCGCATCAATGGTGCCAATTTGTGCCTGTCTGACTTCAAGATCGGTCACCGCCGTGTCGAGATCTTGTTGTGATACGGCCTGAGTTTTTGCCAGCGCTCGTTGACGATTTAACGTCACTTGCGCAAGTTTCGCCTGAGCCACCGCCTGACGCCGCTGGGCACGCAATTCCATTAAGGTGGCTTCAACTTCCTTAATTTGGTTCTGTGCCTGTTCGGGATCGATAACCCCCAACAGCTGATCCTTTTTCACCTTATCGCCGATATTTACCGACAACGTTTTCAACTGCCCACTCACCTGAGCACCGACATCAACTTTACGCAACGCATCCAGCTTCCCGGTCGCCAGCACGCTTTGCTGCAACTCGCCTTTGCGCACAATCATGGTCTGGTAAACCGGCGTTGGCGCATTCAAGAATTTCCAAAGCCAGACGAGCAACAACACAACCAGCAGGCCCAGAAGCCAATAACGTTTTTTTATTTTTCCCTTGAATCTCATAAGTATCCTGCAAGCAGACTGGCTAATTAAATAAAGTATCAACAAAAGTCGTAAACCCGTATCAGCCTGGTCCTGATTGAACATCTGTTGAATGAACAAATGGTGAAATTACGCCAATGTTTTTCAACCAGGTTTCAATCATGTCATCAATTGCCGAAAACGAATTCAGAACAACAACCCAACTCAATGGCTGGCGGCTGTTTCTTTCTTTAGCGAAGGGACAGTGGATGCCTGGAAGTGCCTGGCACAATCCCACTTACCGCCGCAAATTTGTCCTGCGATCGCTGGCTAACCCGCTTTCCACCGCACGCTTAATGAGCGACTTATCGCATCAGCCGTTGTTAGAAAAACTGCTAACCGCGCAACCTGGCCTACCTTGCCGGGTCCATCGCCCCTATTTAACGGCCAGGTTTAACCGTAAGGCGGCGGTTGATGCCTTGTCTTTCCACTATCAGGCCCTGACCCGCGCACTCCCTGAGCGCTTGTTATTACAGCACTACTCCCCTGACGGCGCACGTCTGGCAACAATAACGGGTAAAGATGAGAACTTCTACCATCTTGATTTACGCACCGACGCCAATGTTGATAAAGAAGGTGAAGCCACCGTCACGCTGACCCGCGAGGACGGTGTGGTTCTGGCCGGATTAACCTTCACCCTTTGCCTGCATCAGCAAAAGCCTACCCTGTTTATTGGTGGCCTGCAGGGTGCCAAAAATGATATTCCACATGAATATATTCAGCTCGCGACCAAAGCGTGTCATGGATTATTCCCAAAACGTCTGGTGTTGGAAGCGACCTGCCTGTTAGCACGTCATTTAGGGGTGAACACCATTCTTGCCGTCAGCAATAACGCACATATTTATCGCTCGTGGCGTTATGCCAATAAGAAGAAAGACAAGATCCATGCCGATTATGATAGCTTCTGGGAGTCGATGAGCGGCGAATTACAGCCTCAAGGTTACTTTAAGATGCCACTCGGCGTGGCTCGCAAACCTATCGAAGAGATCGCCAGCAAAAAACGCGCTGAGTATCGCCGCCGCTACACGTTATTGGATGAGATGATGGAACAAATCGAGCGCCTTCTTTAAGCCAGTCGCCGGGCTAATCGGCCCGGCCACGCGCCAACCATAACACCCGGGAGAACATTTTGCGCAGCAGCGACGGCACGGCATCCACTCCACGCCTTCCCGCTTCCATTGCCACTTCTATGGCTAAATCGGGTTTGGATGAACGGTGGATGGCTTTCACGATCACGCGGCGCATATTCATCGGCACGTTTTCGGGAATTTGCGCCACCCGATGGAACACATCCGCAAACCCCTGGCGATACATGAAATGTTCCATGTCCATTGCCGGCAACGCAGTGAGATGCTCGCGTTCCTGATCCCGGTCATTTTCCAGAATGCCGCGCACCACGGACGCATATTTCTTCCCAGCTTCATCACCATCCACCAGCACATGCCATTCAATACCCATCCGGCGGGCAAACTTGATCAACGGGCGCAGGCCTGATTGGGCAAATTCGATAACTTTCACCCCTTCGGCGTCGAAGTGATGCCCGCACTGGCGCGCCAGTTCATTCATGACCCAGACTTCCGTTTCGCCTTCCACTAATAACCAGCAGCGGGCAAACAACGACGAGGCGCGGTTAAACCGGATATGGAATGCGATGCGCCGGCTATCTTCTGCATTCATCCCAGCAGGACCCAGCCGCCAGGCCGCCACTTTTGATGATTCGCGCACCAGGCGGCAAACGTGCTCGACTGGGGTGAGGGACAACAGTTCACCAGAGTTGGTGGTGGTGATTTTTTGTAGTGGCAGCAGATTTAGCAAATGCCAGGCCACCGATAACATAATCGGGTGCAGGCGGGTTTCCGGATCTTCCACCAGCAATAGCGGACGGGCGTCTTTATCCAGCGCGACGCTGCCTTTTGCCTGCAATAGCGTTGAAAACATCCCCAGTAAAATCATGCGATGTGCCCGGCTATTGGGTTTGTCGATCATGCGGTTAATGATATCCAGATAGCGCCAGCTACGTTGTTCATCGTGCAAGCGACGACGCAACAAACGATTATGCGCGGGCGCGCCTTGCTCGGAGAAATAGTGCTCAAGCAGTTGCACCATCGCCGTCAGACCTTGCCGCAGCTGCGCATCAGTGAGATTTTGCGGGCGTGAGACCAGTTCTCGCGCCAGGAAATCGAGCTGGCGAGCGGTCATTTCGGTTTCTGGCATCGCGGGAATGCTGTCGTTACGCAAGCGGCGCATAAAACGCGCATCACGCAGACGTAATACGGGGTTGAGGCGGATGATTTGCTGCGCGAGGTTGTCGATGTCATCCAGTTCGATTGCCCGGCCTTGATTATCAAGAAAGCTGCGCAGCGTCAGAATGGAGCCATCTTGCGCGAGTTCACCCACCAGCCGATACATGATGCGATGAAAACCGCCCTCGCCTTGATTCCATACCGGTGCAAGCGCGCGATAGCGTCGCCCAAGATGATGCCCGGGTGCGGCTTCCCGAAAAGTCAGAACAATATGTAAATGATGCTCCCGACCTTGTACGTCCCCGGCCGGGAAATAGAAATCATCTTTTTGGAAGTGATACAGCGTCTGGTGCGGCGACAACAATAGCGTTAATGCATCTAACAGACTGGATTTACCCCAGGCGTTTTCACCAATCAACACGTTATTTTGCTCAAGCATTAACGATAGACGGTTAATCCCTCTGAACCCGACAACTTCCACTCGCTCAAGAAACATAATCCCTCCAGATTGGTGATGCTTTCCTTTATCAACCCGAACCTGACTGCATTATTCGAGTATATACCCAAAATAATTCGAGTTGTGGCAGGTGGCAAGAGAACGAGTCCCGATGAGCTAACTGTAGTAAGAGATTTGGGCGAGCAAACGTCGCCAACAACTTGAAGCAGGACAGGTATAGCGGGAGATGAAGTGCACTTCCCTCCCTAAAAGAGGTGTAATAAAAAACGCGTCAAATTGTAATAACTATCTATTATTTATCTGGTTAACAGAAAATGCGATCGATACAAGAAGATTCTTATTTATTTAAAAATCTTCTATACTTCTAAATGCGTATGCCCTTGTAAACAATGGTATATCAATGCCCTAAGTCAATTTAAGAGGATTTAATCAACTGGTTCTTTTATACCGAACTCATTAATATCACTGCTCTTTTATTTATAGCCTTACTTCCATAATGGTTGTAACAAAAAATAATCGGGTAAGTTTTAAAAATATCCCAAATATCTTGTGTTGTTGTTGAACGACAAGTCCATAAATCCCGCTCACAATGTAATCTTTGTGACTCAGATGAATGGATTCAGTCCGCGTTTCTGCCACTTGAAATTTGAGGATATAACTTGCCTGAATTTCGTTTTTTTTAGAAAGCAGAGGTGGTTATGTTTAGGAAATTAGCAGCAGAATTTTTCGGTACATTTTGGTTGGTCTTTGGCGGGTGTGGGAGTGCTGTGCTCGCGGCAGCTTTTCCAGAATTAGGAATTGGTTTTGCCGGTGTTGCATTAGCTTTTGGTTTAACCGTATTAACCATGGCTTATGCAGTCGGTCATATTTCTGGCGGCCATTTTAACCCGGCAGTGACTCTGGGTTTATGGGCTGGTGGTCGCTTCCCGGCAAAAGAAGTGATTGGCTATATTGTTGCGCAGGTAATTGGCGGTATCGTTGCGGCGGGTATTCTCTATTTAATTGCCAGCGGTAAAAGCGGTTTTGATGCAGCGGCCAGTGGCTTTGCTTCAAATGGCTATGGCGAACATTCGCCTGGTAATTATTCCATGTTGTCAGCAATTATTATTGAAATCGTATTAACCTGCGGCTTCTTGATTGTTATTCATGGTGCAACAGATAAATTTGCCCCAGCCGGTTTTGCACCAATTGCGATCGGCCTGGCACTGACGTTAATTCACCTGATTAGTATTCCGGTCACCAACACGTCGGTGAACCCAGCGCGTAGTACTGCGGTGGCTATCTTCCAGGGTGGTTGGGCCTTAGAACAGTTGTGGTTATTCTGGGTGATGCCAATCATTGGCGGTATCCTGGGTGGCGTTATCTACCGCACTTTACTGGAAAAACGTAACTAATTGACTCGCGTAGGGTAGATTCCTCTGCCCTACGCAAACTCTCTTCTTTTGCCGCGTACAACTTGCATAAAAACCCTCTATTTTCGGCGCTTTACTCATTCCCCTTCTTTGGGTAGTGTGACATACGCCGTTACTTATTTTGCAAGGATTGTCCGCACCATGTTTTCGGGATTGTTAATTATCTTAGTACCGCTGATCGTCGGTTATCTCATTCCTTTAAAACAAACCAGTTTGCTTAAGCTAATTAATCGCCTGCTGAGCTGGATTGTTTACGTCATTTTATTTTTCATGGGCATCAGCCTCGCATTTCTCGATAACCTGGCCAGTAATCTGCTGGCGATATTTCAATACGCGGCGGTTAGCGTGGTGGTGATACTGCTGTGTAATGCCGCAGCACTGCTTTGGCTGGAACGATCCATGCCATGGCGGCACAGTCACCAGCAGGAACAACTCCCGTCGCGTATTGCGATGGCGCTGGAATCGCTCAAGCTCTGTGGCGTTGTGGTGGCCGGATTTGCGCTCGGCCTTACCGCATGGCCGATTTTGCACCATGCCACTGCCGCCAGCGAGTACACGCTGATCTTCCTGTTATTACTTGTTGGTATCCAGTTGCGTAACAGCGGCATGACCTTAAAGCAGATAGTGTTAAATCGCCGTGGCATGATAGTCGCGGTAGTCGTCGCTCTCAGCTCACTGGCGGGCGGCATTATCAATGCCTTTATTCTCGACCTGCCGATTAAAACCGGCTTAGCCATGGCGTCTGGCTTCGGCTGGTATTCGCTTTCCGGTATTTTGATGACGGAATCTTACGGCCCGGTGATTGGCAGCGCGGCGTTCTTTAACGATCTGGCGCGGGAACTGATTGCCATCATGTTGATTCCAGGCCTGGTCCGCCGCAGTCGCTCCACCGCGCTCGGGTTATCTGGCGCAACATCAATGGATTTCACCCTCCCGGTGCTGCAACGCAGTGGCGGCCTGGAAATTGTCCCGGCGGCAATTGTTCACGGCTTTATCCTTAGCTTACTGACTCCGCTGTTAATGGCATTTTTCGCCTCCTGATACCTCATTGGCGGTAGGTTCCTGCCGCCAAAATTGCGCTAAATCAATCTCCACTTAAGTTGCATAAAAAATACCTTTTCCCTCTGCAGCACTGAGCATAACCTTAAACATGTATATCAAATATAACTTTAAAAGGTACGATTATGTTTTGTGTGCAATGTGAACAAACAATCCGCACCCCGGCGGGCAACGGCTGTTCTTACGCTCAGGGTATGTGTGGCAAAACCGCCGAAACATCTGATCTGCAAGATCTGCTGATTGCCGCCTTACAGGGGCTGTCTGCATGGGCCATTGCCGCACGTGAAGTCGGTATTATCGACCATGACATCGACAACTTTGCGCCTCGCGCATTCTTCTCTACCCTGACTAACGTTAACTTCGATTCGCCACGCATTGTCGGATACGCGCAAGAAGCCATCGCGCTGCGTGAAAGCCTGAAAACGCGTAGCCTCGCCATTAACCCACAACTCACCGTCGCCAACCCGATGGCTGAACTTCAACTGGTCAGCAACGATTTGGGCGACCTGCAACGCCAGGCAGCTGAATTCGCGCCAAACCGCGATAAAGCAGAAATCGGTGAAGATATTCTTGGCCTGCGCCTGTTATGCCTGTACGGCCTCAAAGGTGCCGCAGCTTACATGGAACACGCCCACGTTCTCGGCCAGTACGACAACGACATTTACGCCCAATACCATAAAATTATGGCGTGGCTCGGCACCTGGCCTGCTGATATGGGCGCGTTGCTGGAATGCTCGATGGAAATCGGCCAGATGAACTTCAAAGTGATGAGTATTCTGGATCACGGCGAAACGGAGAAATACGGCCACCCGACACCGACCCAGGTCAACGTCCGCCCGGTTGCAGGCAAATGTATTTTGATTTCCGGTCACGACCTGAAAGACCTCTATAACTTGCTGGAACAAACTGAAGGTACTGGCGTTAACGTCTATACCCACGGCGAAATGTTGCCTGCACACGGTTATCCGGAACTGCGTAAATTCAAACATCTGGTCGGTAACTACGGTAGCGGCTGGCAGAATCAGCAAAGCGAATTTGCCCGCTTCCCTGGGCCAATTGTGATGACATCCAACTGCATCATTAACCCAGAAGTCGGCTCTTACACCGACCGTATCTGGACCCGCAGCATCGTCGGCTGGCCGGGTGTGAGCCACCTCGAAGGTGATGATTTCACCGCGGTCATTACCCAGGCACAGCAAATGGCGGGCTTCCCTTACAGCGAAATCGAACATCTGATCACCGTCGGATTTGGCCGCCAGACTCTGCTGGGTGCTGCCGATACACTGATTGATTTGGTGAGCCGTGAAAAACTGCGCCACATCTTCCTCGTCGGTGGATGTGATGGCGAACGTGGCGAACGTAGCTACTTCACCGACTTCGCCACCAGCGTGCCGAAAGATTGCCTGATCCTGACGCTTGCGTGCGGGAAATACCGTTTCAACAAACTGGACTTCGGCGATATCGAAGGCTTGCCGCGCCTGGTGGATGCCGGCCAGTGTAACGATGCTTATTCGGCGATTATCCTTGCGGTCACGCTCGCGGAGAAACTCGGTTGTGGCGTTAACGATTTGCCACTGAGCCTGGTGCTGTCCTGGTTTGAGCAAAAAGCGATTGTTATCCTGTTGACCCTGCTGTCGCTGGGCGTGACAAATATCGTCACTGGCCCTACCGCTCCGGGCTTCCTGACGCCAAATCTGCTGGCCGTTCTTAACGAGAAGTTTGGCCTGCGCGCCATTACGACCGTTGAACAAGATATTGAACAGCTGATGAGCGCATAAGGAGCCGCCATGACTATGCCAACGCCACTGTGCCCGCATCGTATGCAGGTGCATCATATTCACCAGGAAACGCCGGATGTCTGGACGCTGTCGCTGATTAATCACGACTTTTATCCTTACAAGGCCGGGCAATACGCGCTGGTGAGTATTCGTCATAGTGACGAAACACTCCGTGCTTACACGATCTCTTCGACACCAGGCCTCAGCCCATTTATTACGCTAACGGTCCGTGGAATCGAGAATGGCGTTGGTTCTCAATGGCTGACGCAAGAAGTGAAAGTCGGCGATTACCTGTGGCTTTCAGAAGGCCAGGGGGAATTTACTTGCGAAGACTTAGCGGCTGAAAGTTTTTTGCTACTGGCCGCCGGTTGCGGTGTGACGCCCATTATAGCGATGCGCCGCTGGTTAGCGAAACATCGTCCGCAGGCTGATGTGCAGGTGATTTATAACGTCCGTTCACCGGAAGATGTCATCTTTGCGCAGGAATGGCGGGACTATCCCGTGACGCTGGTTGCCGAGAATAATGCGCCCCAGGGTTTCATCGCCGGGCGCCTGACACGCGACATTCTGGCAAGCGTACCGGATCTCGCTTCACGCACCGTGATGACCTGCGGGCCCGCGCCTTATATGGAAATGGTGGAGAAAGAGGTCAAAGCCCTGGGCGTAACGAACTTTTACTGCGAAAAATTCTTCACCCCCGTTGTGGCACCTGTCGACAGCGGTTTGAAATTCACCACGTTAAAACCTCTGCGTGAGTTCTACGCGCCTGTCGGCAGCACCCTGCTGGCTGCGCTGGAAAGCAACAGTGTTCCGGTGAATGCCGCCTGCCGTGCCGGGGTGTGTGGAAGTTGTAAAACCAAAGTCGAATCCGGTGATTACTCGGTCAGCAGCACTATGACCCTGACCGCAGCAGAAATTGCTAACGGTTATGTGCTGGCCTGCTGTTGCCATCCGCAAGGTGATTTAGTTCTCGCTTAATCTCACACGTGCCACTCAACGCAGAGTGGCACTTTCTGCTCAGCCTCTTCTGTTTCCTTGACTAAGCTTGTTTACGTTAACTGAATCGTGACAAGGAGAAGTAATGAAACAGACTGTAGCCGCTTATCTGGCAAAAACTCTCGAAAGCGCAGGTGTGAAACGAATCTGGGGCGTGACCGGCGATTCCCTCAATGGATTGAGCGACAGCCTCAACCGCATGGGGACTATCCAATGGATGCCAACGCGCCATGAAGAGGTCGCCGCTTTTGCTGCCGGAGCCGAAGCCCACCTTTCCGGCGAACTGGCGGTTTGTGCGGGTTCATGCGGACCCGGCAATCTGCATTTAATTAACGGCTTATTCGACTGCCATCGGAATCGCGTACCGGTGCTAGCGATTGCGGCCCATATACCGTCGAGTGAAATTGGCAGCGGTTATTTCCAGGAAACCCATCCCGAAGAGTTATTCCGCGAATGCAGCCATTATTGTGAGCTGGTGTCATCCCCGGAACAAATTCCACAAATTCTTGCGATCGCCATGCGCAAAGCGATACTCAATCGTGGCGTATCCGTCATTGTTTTGCCCGGCGACGTAGCGCTCAAACCTGCCCCTGAAACGGCCAGTACACACTGGTATCCTGCACCGCAACCCGTCATTGTTCCCGCACAGGATGAGCTGAAAAAGCTTGCCCAGCTATTGCGCTATAACGACAACATCGCCCTGATGTGCGGTAGCGGTTGTGCCGGAGCGCATGAGGAGCTGGTGCAATTTGCCGCGACGCTTAAAGCGCCGATTGTTCATGCCCTGCGCGGTAAAGAGCATGTGGAATATGACAACCCTTACGATGTCGGCATGACCGGGCTGATTGGTTTTTCGTCCGGGTTCCATACCATGATGAATGCCGACACGCTGATCCTGCTCGGCACCCAATTCCCGTATCGCGCCTTCTATCCGACCGATGCGAAAATTATTCAGATTGATATCAATCCAGGCAGTATTGGGGCGCATAGCAAAGTGGATATGGCGCTGGTCGGAGATATTAAAGCCACGCTTGCGGCATTGATTCCACTACTGGAAGAAAAAACCGACCGCAGCTTCCTTGATAAAGCGCTGGATAATTATCGTGAAGCGCGAGAAGGCCTCGATGAACTGGCGCAGCCCGGTGATGGCAGCGTTATCCATCCACAATATGTCGCGCAGCAAATCAGCCATTACGCTGATGACGACGCGATTTTTACCTGTGATGTGGGCACACCAACCGTATGGGCCGCGCGATATCTGAAAATGAACGGCAAACGTCGGCTGATTGGCTCGTTCACCCACGGTTCAATGGCGAACGCCATGCCGCAGGCGTTGGGGGCAAAAGCAACCGATCCGAATCGTCAGGTTGTCGCGATGTGCGGCGATGGCGGCTTTAGCATGCTGATGGGCGATTTTCTTTCCGTCGTGCAAATGAAATTACCGATTAAAATTGTGGTGTTTAACAACAGCGTGTTGGGTTTTGTGGCGATGGAAATGAAAGCAGGTGGCTATCTGACGGACGGTACCGAGCTGCATGCCACTAACTTTGCCAATATCGCCACGGCCTGCGGCATTACCGGTATTCGCGTGGAAAAAGCTGAGGATCTGGATAACGCGCTGCAACGTGCTTTTAGCATTGACGGTCCGGTGCTGGTGGACGTGGTGGTGGCGAAAGATGAGCTGGCGATCCCTCCGCAAATCAAACTCGAACAGGCAAAAGGATTTAGCCTCTACATGCTGCGCGCCATTATCAGTGGACGCGGTGATGAAGTTATCGAACTGGCGAAAACGAACTGGTTCCGGTAAAACATTCCTTTAATTGAGGATAATAATAAGGATCTACCGTGATTGATTTGCGCAGCGATACAGTAACCCGCCCGAGCGAAGAAATGCTCAAACGTATGATGGCCGCACCGACGGGTGATGACGTCTACGGTGATGACCCAACGGTTAATGAGCTTCAGGAATATGCTGCGAAAATCAGCGGCAAAGAAGCAGCGTTATTCCTGCCAACTGGCACTCAGGCAAACCTGGTCGCACTGCTTAGCCACTGTGAACGCGGTGAGGAATATATTGTCGGACAACTGGCCCACAATTATCTGTATGAAGCCGGTGGTGCTGCGGTATTAGGCAGTATTCAGCCGCAGCCTATCGACGCCAGTCCGGACGGTTCGTTACCGCTCGATAAAGTCGCCGCGAAAATCAAACCTGATGATATTCACTTTGCGCGCACCAAACTGCTTAGTCTGGAAAACACCCATAACGGCAAAGTCCTGCCGCGTGAATATCTTCAGCAAGCCTGGGATTTTAGCCGCAACCACAATCTGGCGCTGCATGTTGACGGCGCGCGTATCTTCAATGCCGTGGTGGCGTATGGCTGCACCCTCGAAGAAGTAGTGCGCTACTGCGATACCTTTACGATTTGCCTCTCAAAAGGGCTGGGTACGCCGGTGGGTTCACTGTTAGTCGGCAGCCGCGAATACATCAAGCGAGCGACTCGCTGGCGTAAAATGGTCGGTGGTGGAATGCGTCAGGCCGGTATTCTCGCAGCGGCAGGTTTGTACGCCCTTGAGAATAACGTTCAGCGCCTGCAAACCGACCATGACAACGCCCACTGGCTGGCTGGCGAACTGCGCGAAATTGGTGTGGATGTGACCCGTCAGGATACCAATATGGTGTTTGTGCGCGTCCCGGTTGAACAAGCTGAAAGCCTCGGCAAATTCATGAAAGAACGCGGTATTTTAATGAGCGCTGGGCCAGTCACTCGTTTGGTGATTCACCTTGATGTCAACCGCCAACAGCTGGCCGAAGTGGTTTCTCACTGGCAGGCATTTTTACAGCGCTAATCAGGGGTCAAGGACGATGACACAGCCACAAAATATTCTGGTGCTCGGCGCAAGCGGCTATATAGGGCAACATCTGGTGCCGCAACTTGCCCAAGCCGGGCATCATGTCACCGCCGCAGCAAGGCGGGTTGAGTGGCTGGAGAAACAACCCTGGGACTCTGTCGTCTGTCGGCACGTCGATTTGCAATGGCCCGAGACGCTCCCGGCACTGCTGGAAAATGTCGATACGCTTTATTATCTGGTGCACAGCATGGGTGACGGGGCGGATTTCGTCGCCCATGAACGCCAGACCGCGCTTAATTTGCGCGACGCATTACGTGCGCATCCGGTAAAACAGCTGATTTTTCTTAGCTCGCTGCAAGCCGCCGAAGGTGATGGGGACTCTGAGCATCTGCGTGCCCGCCAGCTGACAGCCGATATTTTACGTGATGCGGCCGTACCGGTGACGGAAGTGCGTGCGGGGATTATTATCGGTGCGGGTTCAGCCGCTTTCGAAGTAATGCGCGACATGGTCTATAACCTTCCGGTGCTCACGCCACCGCGCTGGGTTCGTTCGCGCACCACGCCGATTGCATTAGAAAATTTACTGCATTATTTAGTCGAACTGCTAAATCATCCATCGCAGGAAAACCGCGTTTTTGAAGCCGCCGGGCCTGAAGTGCTGAGCTACCAGCAGCAGTTCGAGCGTTTTATGGCGATCAGCGGCAAACGCCGTCCTTTAATCCCCGTTCCGCTGCCGACCAGTTGGATCTCCGTGTGGTTTCTCAACATGATCACCTCGGTGCCCCCCACTATTGCTAAGGCGCTGATCCAGGGGTTGAAACACGATCTTTTGGCGGACGATCGCGCATTACGCGCGTTGATCCCGCAGCAACTGTTGAACTTTGATGACGCGGTCCGTGCGACCCTTGCTGACGAGAACAAGCTCGCAAACTCGCAAGACTGGGGTTACGACGCTCAGGCATTTGCTCGCTGGCGACCGGAGTATGGTTATTTCCCGAAGCAAGCGGGTTGTACGCTGAAGACATCTGCTGAACTGGTCGACTTATGGCGAGTGGTGAATCAGGTTGGCGGCAAAGAGGGCTATTTCTTCGGCAATATTTTGTGGAAAACCCGTGGCTTAATGGACTTGTTAGTCGGGCATAAACTGGCGAAAGGCCGACCGGCGCGCGACATGCTGGAGGTGGGCGATCAAGTCGATAGCTGGAAAGTGATTATTGTCGACCCGCAAAAAGAGCTGACGCTGTTATTTGGTATGAAAGCGCCAGGGCTGGGTCGGCTTTCGTTCACTTTGCGTGACCATGGTAAGCATCGCACGCTGGATGTTCGCGCCTGGTGGCATCCACATGGAACCGCAGGTTTATTCTACTGGTTAGTCATGATTCCCGCGCATCTGTTCATTTTCCGGGGAATGGCCCGAAGGATTTGCCAGGTTTCCGAACAATTGTCACATAAAGTCCGTTAAGTTCTCCTAATCTTTAGCATTCCCCATTGCAAGCGCTGCCATTTCACGGAAAAATGCGCAGCGTAAATCTCAATTACCATGAGTTGGTCTACATGAAGGTACTGGTAACGGGCGCCACCAGCGGTTTAGGCCGAAACGCGGTCGAATTTCTTCGCGCGAAAGGCATCAGTGTTCGGGCTACCGGGCGCAATGAAGCCATGGGCAAACTGCTGGAAAAAATGGGTGCGGAGTTTATTCGCGCTGACCTTACCGAATTGGTTTCCTCGCAGGCCAAGGTATTGCTGGCGGATGTCGATACACTTTGGCATTGCTCGAGCTTCACCTCGCCGTGGGGCACTCAGGAAGCGTTCGATCTCGCTAACGTCCGTGCAACCCGTCGCTTAGGCGAATGGGCCGTTGCCTGGGGCGTACGTAACTTCGTGCATATCTCCTCGCCATCGCTCTACTTTGATTATCACCATCATCGTAATATCAGCGAAGATTTCCGCCCTGTGCGCTTTGCCAATGAATTTGCCCGCAGCAAAGCCGCCAGCGAAGAAGTGATTCAGCTGTTAGCACAGTCAAACCCGCACACACGCTTTACCATTCTGCGTCCGCAAAGTTTGTTTGGCCCGCATGATAAAGTGTTTTTCCCGCGCCTGGTGCAGATGATGCGCCATTATGGCAGCGTTTTGTTGCCACGCGGCGGCGAAGCGATGGTCGATATGACTTATCTTGAGAATGCGGTGCATGCGATGTGGCTCGCCACTGAGCGTTGCGAAACGTTGCCTTCAGGGCGCGCGTATAACATCACCAATATGGAAGCTCGCCCGCTACGCGTGATCGTGCAAAAGCTGATTGATGATTTAGAGATCAAATGTCGCATTCGCTCCGTTCCCTATCCGATGCTGGATATGATCGCCCGCAGCATGGAGCGTTTTGGTAATAAATCGGCCAAAGAACCTGTGTTGACGCATTACGGGGTATCGAAACTCAACTTTGATCTCACGCTTGATACCACGCGCGCTGAAACAGAATTAGGTTATCAGCCGATTGTGACGCTGGATGAAGGCATACGTCGTACCGCTCTCTGGTTGCGTGATCACGGTACATTGCTTCGTTAATTACGCCGTCTAGCTTTGCCCGTATTTTTCGAGCAACGCTTCAGCGATAGCTTCAGTTTGTGCATCCGGCAGGCCAGAATATTCGTTGGGACGGAAGTGCATCTGGAAAGCCTGAATCACCCTCTGTTGCTGCGCTGGCGTCATTTCAGGCGTCACCTGATACCCATAACGCGATAGTAAATTGAGCAAACCCCGCTTATCCACAGGTTGGTATGGACCACGGCCATTCAGATAAAAGGCCACTCTGTTGGCATCCGGCCAGGCACCAATGCCCTGCTGCGCCAGTTGCTCCCAGGGGAATAACGGACCCGGGTCGACTTTACGTTGCGGGGCAATATCCGCATGTGCGACCACGTTCTGCGGCTTGATTTGATAACGAGCGATGATAACTTTCACCAGCTTCTCTAGCACTGAAATTTGTGCCGCGTTGAACGGGTAAAACTGGTTAACGCGCCCGATGCGGGTAAACCCTTTATTTTCCAGTTCGATACCAATCGACGTGTCATTGATGCGTGTCGCACCACCCCAGAAACTCACTCCAGCATGCCACGCCAGTTCACTTTCAGGCACCAGTTGCCAGATAACCGGCTTGCCGCCAGATATCGGTGGCGTATCGGGTATCAGATAATGTGAACTGACATTTTTGTCAGTTAAAGTGGATAACGAACCGGTAAAATCATCGGCGGTGTAGTGAATAACTAACACTTTCACGCGCGGATACGCGGCCTGTGCAGCGTGTTGGGTATCGACGATATAATCGCCTTTATCGATAATGCGTTTATCGACAACCTCAGGCTTACTGGCGCACCCCGTCAATAACGCCGCGATTAAAAATGTGGCTAAACGGCCCTTCATCGACGCGTTTTTACCGCAGTACCGGTGACACTCACCATCAGCATGCTCCCTTCCTTGCCCACGGTTTCGTAATCAATATCGATACCGACCACGGCATTGGCGCCCAAACCTTCAGCTTGTTCCTGCAATTCTTTAAACGCTATCTCGCGCGCTTTACGTAATTCTTTTTCGTATGCACCGGAACGGCCACCGACGATATCGCGCACCCCGGCAAAAAAGTCGCGAAAAATATTGGCCCCCAGAATCGCCTCTCCTGTCACCACGCCACAATATTCAGTGATGCTCTGCCCTTCGAGCGTTGGGGTAGTTGTAAATTGCATAAGCTTCTCCTCTCTTTGTATCAACATCTTAGCGCATTACCTGCCACGCATTTTGACAACGATACGCTATGCTAAGTTAGTCCTCCTGAGAAGATAAGGAAATAAAAATGCGCAGCTCAGTTTTGGTTCTTCTTCCGTGCGCGATGTTACTCACGGCCTGTACTACCCCCGTCACGCCCGCTTTTAAAGATATTGGCGCCCGCAGCGGCCCTTGTATTGAAGGCGGCCCGGATAGCGTGGCACAGAAATTTTATGATTATCAGATAAGCCATAAATCCCAGGGCAACAGCGCCATTACCGGCTTGCGTCCGTATATGAGTGATGCTCTGGCACAGCAAATGCAAAAAGCCAGTACGTCGCCGAATGCGCAAAATGACTTTATGCGTAGCAACATGTTTACCAGCAACGCCGATGGCGCTGACAGTGCCACCGTGGCCTCGGCGTCAACCATTCCTAACACCGATGCGCGCAATATCCCACTGCGTGTAGACCTCACTAAAGGCAGTCAAAGCTGGCAAGATGAGGTGCTGATGATCCGTGAAGGCCAGTGCTGGGCGGTCGATGACGTACGTTATCTGGGTGTAAATAGCCATGCACCTTCTGGCAGCCTGCGTCAGGCGATAGAAACCGAGTAATTTCCCCTGCGGGAGACGGATGGTAACCCTTGTAAATAGTCTGGAATTTTCTCATAACTCCGACATTTATTCTTGCCTCCCTCCCGCCTCGCTATTTTGTGCTACCTTTAATGCATGCGAGTAGTTATTTTTAGGTTTTAACGCACAAAGATTGCATAACTATTCTGTTAAAGGTACCCTTTGCGGCTTCAATTGCTATTCAACTTATGCGCATGAGTATTCAACTAAACGGCATTAATTGTTTTTACGGCGCACATCAAGCGCTGTTCGATATCACTCTTAGTTGCCCACAGGGCGAAACGCTAGTGCTGCTTGGTCCAAGCGGCGCAGGTAAAAGCTCGCTTCTGCGCGTACTCAATCTGCTTGAGATGCCGCGCTCTGGGCAACTCACCATTGCAGACAACCATTTCGATTTTGCAAAAGCGCCAGGCGACAAAGCCATCCGCGAACTGCGTCGCAATGTGGGTATGGTGTTCCAGCAATACAATCTTTGGCCTCATCTCACTGTGCTGCAAAACCTGATGGAAGCGCCTTGCCGCGTCCTTGGGATCAGCAAAGATGAAGCACGCCTTCGTGCTGATAAACTGCTTGAGCGTTTACGTCTGAAACCCTATCAGGACCGCTATCCGCTCCACCTTTCAGGTGGTCAGCAGCAGCGTGTCGCAATCGCCCGTGCATTGATGATGGAACCACAGATCCTGCTGTTTGATGAACCGACCGCAGCACTGGACCCAGAAATCACCGCGCAAATCGTCAGCATCATTCGTGAGTTGGCTGAAACCAACATCACGCAGGTCATCGTTACCCACGAAGTGGAAGTTGCGCGTAAAACCGCAAGCCGCGTGGTTTACATGGAAAATGGCCACATCGTTGAACAAGGTGATGCGAGTTGCTTCGCAAAACCACAGACCGAAGCGTTTAAATTCTATCTGTCACACTGATGTATCCGGGAAAATAACCATGAAAAAAGTTCTGCTTGCCACATTATTAGCCAGCCTGAGCCTTTCCGCGACGGCTGCACAAACTATTCGTTTTGCTACGGAAGCTTCTTACCCTCCGTTTGAATCTATGGATGCCAGCAATAAGATCGTGGGTTTTGACGTCGATTTGGCTAACGCGCTGTGTAAAGAGATTGATGCCACTTGCACCTTCTCTAACCAGTCTTTTGACAGCCTGATCCCAAGCCTGAAATTCCGTCGTATCGACGCAGTCATGGCCGGTATGGACATCACTCCTGAGCGTGAAAAACAAGTTCTGTTCAGCAACCCGTACTACGATAACTCTGCCCTGTTCGTTGGCCAGAAAGGCAAAGTTGCTGATATCGCGGCGCTGAAGGGCAAGAAAGTTGGCGTGCAGAACGGGACTACGCACCAGAAATTCATCATGGATAAACATCCAGAAATCACCACCGTTCCTTACGACAGCTACCAAAATGCCAAACTCGATCTGCAAAATGGTCGTATCGACGCAGTATTTGGTGACACCGCTGTAGTGACCGAGTGGCTGAAAGCAGAACCGAAACTGGGTGCTATCGGCGATAAAGTGACAGATAAAGGTTACTTCGGTACCGGTCTGGGCATCGCAGTCCGTCAGGGCAACACTGATTTGCAGGCGAAGTTCAACACCGCGCTGGAAAAAGTGAAAAAAGATGGGATTTATCAGACCATCTACGAAAAATGGTTCCAGAAGTAATCTGAATGAACGAAATGTTTCCTTTAGCGAGCGCCGCCGGGATGACCGTCGGCCTTGCCGTTTGCGCGCTGGTAATCGGCCTGGCTCTGGCGATGATTTTCGCCGTGTGGGAGTCTGCGAAATGGCGTCCGATTGCCTGGCTGGGTTCAGCCGTGGTAACGGTGCTGCGCGGCCTGCCTGAAATTCTGGTGGTGCTGTTTATCTATTTCGGCTCCTCACAGTTGCTGCTTATCCTCTCTGATGGTTTTGTGCTCAATCTCGGTTTTGCGCAAATTCCTGTTCAACTACAAATTGAGAATTTCGATGTCAGCCCGTTCTTGTGTGGGGTGATTGCGCTTTCCCTGCTCTACTCGGCTTATGCTTCGCAGACTTTGCGTGGCGCACTCAAAGCTGTGCCAATCGGGCAATGGGAATCTGGCCAGGCGTTAGGTCTGTCGAAAGCTGCCATTTTCTTCCGTCTGGTGATGCCGCAAATGTGGCGCCACGCGCTGCCGGGATTAGGCAACCAGTGGTTGGTTTTGCTGAAAGATACCGCGCTGGTTTCGCTGATTAGCGTCAATGATTTAATGTTGCAGACGAAAAGTATCGCCACCCGTACTCAGGAGCCGTTTACCTGGTATGTGGTTGCTGCCGCGATCTACCTCGTGATCACCCTCATCAGCCAGTACGTGCTCAATCGTATTGACCAGAGAGCGACACGTTTTGAACGGAGACCCGGCTGATGCTTGAGTATTTACCGGAACTGTTTAAAGGCCTGCACACCAGCCTGACACTCACCGCGGCATCCATTGTGGTCGCGTTGATTTTATCGCTGTTTTTCACCATCGTTCTGACGCTGAAAACACCGGTACTGGTTTACATTGTTCGTGCCTACATCACCCTGTTTACCGGTACACCTTTGCTGGTGCAAATCTTCCTGATTTACTACGGCCCAGGTCAGTTCCCATCGATTCAGAACTACCCGGTTTTGTGGCACCTGCTTTCTGAGCCATGGTTATGTGCACTGATTGCGCTGTCATTAAACAGTGCAGCCTACACCACACAACTGTTTTACGGTGCGATCCGCGCCATTCCTGATGGGCAATGGCAGTCATGCGGCGCACTTGGAATGAGCAAGAAAGACACCCTCGCGATTTTGCTGCCTTATGCATTTAAACGCGCGCTTTCTTCTTACTCGAACGAAGTAGTTTTAGTGTTTAAAAGTACTTCTCTGGCGTACACCATTACGCTGATGGAAGTCATGGGCCACGGGCAGTTGCTGTACGGCCGCACTTACGATGTGATGGTGTTCGGGGCGGCAGGTTTGGTTTATCTGGTGGTTAACGGATTACTGACGCTGTTAATGCGTGTGATAGAGCGGCGGGCGCTGGCATTCGAACGCCGTAATTAAGGCATCGTTAAGGCTGTACTAATCACTCAAACAGGCGGGGACTTCCCCGCCTTTTTTACACCCAAATAAATATAACTATACATTTTATTTGCATATAAATTCATTTGCTGGCATGATTTTTTGACGCCGGGAAACGGTGAAAACTATAAAACACGACAGACGGGAGCAACACACATGAAGAAGTTTATTTTGGCCGCTATGTTCGCTACAGCCGCATTCAGCGCGGCCGCAGCCGACAAAATCAACTTTGGTTCTTCGGCGACTTATCCGCCATTTGAATCGCTTGACGCCAGTAATCAGATTGTCGGTTTTGATATCGATTTGGCTAAAGCTTTATGCAAACAAATGCAGGCTGAATGCACATTCACCAACCACGCCTTTGACAGCCTGATCCCGTCGCTAAAATTCCGCAAATATGACGCGGTAATTTCAGGCATGGATATTACGCCTGAACGTAGCAAACAAGTTTCCTTCACCACGCCGTACTACGCTAATTCAGCGGTAGTGATTGCCAAAAAAGGTGCGTTCACATCTTTTGACGAACTTAAAGGCAAACGGATTGGCATGGAAAATGGCACCACCCACCAGAAATATCTCCAGGATAAGCATCCGGAAATTAAAACGGTGTCATACGATAGCTATCAGAATGCAATTATCGACCTGAAAAATGGCCGTATTGATGGCGTATTTGGTGACACTGCAGTGGTGAATGAATGGCTGAAAACCAACCCGCAATTAAGCACAGTTGGCGAGCACGTGACTGATGCAGAATACTTTGGAACGGGGTTGGGTATTGCGGTGCGTCCGGATAATCAGGCGCTGTTAACCAAACTGAATGCTGCGCTGGCGGCAATTAAAGCTGACGGGACGTATCAGAAAATTAGTGACCAGTGGTTCCCACAGTAACTATTTTCTAAATCAGGATGCCCTCACCCCGGCCCTCTCCCACAGGAGAGGGAGAAAACCTTAGGACATTACCGGACAATCCCCTCTCCCTGGGGAGAGGGTTAGGGTGAGGGGGAAACTACCCGCGCACTAACAACGCCAACACCTCGTAATGCGCGGTGTGCGGGAACATATCAAACAACTGCACACGCTCTACCCGATATTCTGCCAACGACGCGATATCCCGCGCCATGGTCTGTGCATTGCAGCTGGAATAGATAATGTATTTCGGTGCCATGTTATTGAGGAAATAACAGAGCGCCTGGCCAATTCCGCGCCGTGGCGGATTCACCAGAACCAGATCAGGAACGTCGTGCTGTTCTGTGGCGAATTTCGTTGAATCCAGCGCCTGGAAGTGAATATCCGTCAACCCCAGTTTTTCCGCCGACTGGCGTGCGCAGGCAATCGCCTCTGGGGCAATTTCAATGCCGGTCAGTTTCATATCGGGAGTCGCGCAATGCAGGCCAAAGCCGCCCACTCCGCAGAACAAATCCCACATATGTTTGACGGGCAACACCCGTACCCATTCACGAGCCGTGGCATATAAAGAAGCCGCAACGACCGGGTTGGTCTGGAAGAAACTTTGCGGGCGGATATACAACGGCACACCGTTAAACTGCTCTTCAAGCCACTGTTGCTCGGTTAACGGGATCTCCTGCTCGCCTTCCATAATCGCCATATGCACCGGCTGAATGTTGGCGGAGATAACCTTTAACTGCGGAAGTTGTTGCTGCAACCACGGCAGTGCTGCGCGTAGCTGTTCCAGTTTGGCATCGCTTCGCAGGACAAAACGCAGCATCATGCCACCGTCTAACTGGCTTTCTGTTAACAGCAGATATTTTAGCTCACCGCGTTTACGCGCCACGTTATACGGCGTCAGTCCCGCACGGGCGATAAACGGTTTCAGTAGGTTAAACACCGCTGGGAATGAAGCCGGATAAAGTGGGCAATCGGTTAAATCTTCAGGATTACCATTGCGATGCAGCATCCCTAGCAGAGGTTTTTCTACGCTTCCGCTGACCACCATTTTAGCTTTATTACGGAATGCGTGCTCAGGGCCGCTGACTGGCGCGCACCAGTCTTGCACCGCAATGCCCTCCAGCAAATGCTGAAGTTCCTTCATCTTAGCGGTGAGTTGTTCGGAAATCGGCTGTTCAATCCACTGACAAGAGCGGCAGCGATTAGCCTCATAGAGCGCGCAATGCATAATAAAATCCTGAAGACTTGAAACGCAGATAGTAACACTGCGTGGTTATTGAAGTTTAAAAAAAAGTCGACTGCGAGAAGGGATAAATAACAAAAATAACACCAACAAGTCGGGTAGTTTTTGCGTCATTAGCGATCGGAATATTTCTCGTTTTGACTCGCCTGGGATACTAAACAGCTCGGGATAACCCCAGCCAAGTGATGCGGCCCATAAATAACTGACGCTAATCACCTGCGTCCCAAGAAACACCCAACGTCCCCAACTCCGCCCTTTCATGATGACAAATGCGCAGCGTAACTCGACGCACAGCATCACCAGGCTGCCAAGGAAAATCAGCGTCAGGCTCCAGGTTTGTACGCTACGGTGAATGAAATCAAGTACTCCACTCACACCGAGCAGGTTGAAAATCAACATCAGATCGAGGATGCGTGTAGAAAGAATAGCAATCGCCGCCACCAGCACTAATGTGGGAGCGTTCAATTTAGCTTGTGTTTGACTTCGTTTCCTGAAAATTTCCGCAAACCTCGTGTTCCATACGACACAGTGCCGCGACAAGCGCGGCACTGTGGGTTTTATCAGATTTTAAACCTTTCAGCTATGCCTTGCACGCTGGATGTCGCGCAGACGTTGCTTTTCTGCTCGCGCCATAAACCACCAGGCAATTAAACCGATAACCCCAACAACTCCTAAGATTATAGACGCCAATGCGTTTATTTCAGGATTAACCCCCATTCTTACGCTTGAGAAAACCAGCATCGGTAACGTCGTCGCCCCAGGGCCTGAGACAAAGCTCGCGATAACTAAATCATCAAGCGATAAGGTAAATGCCAGCAACCAACCGGAGATAATCGCCGGTGCAATCATCGGGACGGTGATAACGAAGAATACCTTCAACGGGGTAGCACCCAAATCCATCGCCGCTTCTTCAATGGAGTGATCCAACTCCCGCAGGCGTGAGCTGATGACCACCGAAACATACGCAGTACAAAATGTGACGTGCGCGAGCCAGATGGTCAACATGCCACGGTCACCTGGCCAACCAATGGCATGTCCTAATGCGACGAACAGCAATAACAGCGACAGACCGGTGATGACATCAGGCATAACCAGCGGTGCAGTGAGCATAAAGGCAAATCCCGTAGAGCCACGAAATTTACCAAATCTAACCATCACCACGGCGGCTATGGTGCCAAGAATAACCGCCGCAGTGGCTGCTGCCGCTGCAATCGTCAGACTCAGCCCCACCGCATTCATCATCGCGGAGTCATGGAACAACTCCACATACCAGCGCGTTGACCATCCTGCCCAGACGGTCACAAGCTTTGAGCTGTTAAACGAGTAGATCACCAGCATTAACATTGGCGCATAGAGGAAGGTGAAACCAATCGCCAAAATCACAATGCGCCACGGTGAACGCACTACCGGTAAATTATTCATGCGTGGTCCCCCGCAGTTTTGTTCTGGTATTTGTGGAACCACATAATCGGCACAATCAGCAAGATAAGCATGGTTATCGCCACCGCTGATGCCACAGGCCAGTCTCGGTTATTAAAAAACTCCTGCCATAATACGCGACCAATCATGATGCTATCCGGCCCGCCAAGCAGTTCAGGGATAACAAATTCCCCCACTGCCGGAATGAATACCAGCATGGAACCGGCGATAATGCCGCCTTTGGTGAGTGGCACGATAACACTGAAGAAGGTTTTCAGTGGGCGAGCCCCCAAATCTAAAGACGCTTCCACTAACGAGTAATCGAGACGTGTCAGCGCGGTATAAATCGGCAACACCATGAACGGCAAATAGGCATAAACGATACCGATATACACCGCCAGATTGGTATGCAGAATCACCAGAGGCTGGTCAATCACACCCAGCCACATCAAAACATTGTTCAGTACGCCGTTGTTTTTGAGTATCCCCATCCACGCATAAACGCGGATAAGGAATGAGGTCCACGACGGTAGAATCACCAGCAACAACAGAATATTACGCGTTGATGATTTACTGTGCGCCACCGCCCACGCCAGCGGATAACCCAGCAGCAAGCAGCAAATCGTTGATATACCTGCTACCTGCAATGACTGCAAATAGGCCTCGGCGTACAACGGATCGTCCGTTAACTGGAGATAGTTCGCAAGGTTCAGCGCCAGGGAAATCTGATCATCAGCCCAGGTAATTAAGTCGGTATAAGGTGGAATAGAACGCGCTATTTCTGCAAAACTTATCTTGAAGACAATCAAGAACGGCAGCATAAACAGCAAAATCAGCCACAGATAAGGCAATGCGATCACCAGCTTGCGGCCATGACGCATTTGCATTTTTCCCAACCACAATTTCAAACCGCTTGCCGGTGGCTCGGCCGGGCGTTCATTCATCGTGCTCATTTCACCCCCTTAAACCGTCAGCACCACACAACTTTCAGCATCCCAACACAGTCGAACTTCATCGTCCCATGTTGGCATTCCTTTACGATTGCGGTTCTCATTTTGCAACTGCGCGCTGATCATCTGGCCGCTTTTCAGGCGTACGTGATAGATCGACAAATCGCCCAGATAAGCGATGTGTACCACTTCACCGACCGCAAAGTTATAGCCGTCGGCTGGCGGTTCATCACACAGCATCACTTTTTCAGGACGCAACGCCACGTAGACCGGCACGCCATCAACGACAGAAATGTCTGCGTCAACTTTGAGTGGGTGGACAAGCCCTGGGCTTTCAATGACCAGACCATCTTCCTGGCGCTCTTTCAGCAGCCCTTCAAAGACGTTCACCGAGCCGATAAATTCTGCGCTGTAGCGCGTGGCCGGATACTCGTAGACCTCTTCTGGCTCGCCAATTTGCTCGAATTTGCCGCGATTCATAATCGCGATACGCCCCGCCATAGTCATCGCTTCTTCCTGGTCATGGGTCACCATCACGCAGGTCGCGCCAACACGCTCCAGAATATCCACCACTTCGAGTTGCATCCGGTCACGCAATTTCTTATCCAGAGCGCCCATCGGCTCATCCAGAAGTAATAATTTAGGTCGTTTTGCCAGGCTACGTGCCAGCGCGACACGCTGACGTTGGCCGCCTGAAAGCTGGTGCGGCTTACGTTTGGCAAACTCTTGCATATGTACCAGCGTCAGCATTTCCTGCACGCGCTGGGCGATTTCCGCTTTTGGGAGTTTGTCTTGCTTGAGTCCAAACGCAATGTTTTGCTCGACCGTCATATGCGGGAAAAGCGCATATGACTGGAACATCATATTGATGGGACGCTGATAAGGCGGTACGTGGGACAAGTCCACGCCATCCAGCACAATCTGCCCGGCACTTGGCTGTTCAAAACCCGCCAGCATGCGTAACAGGGTTGATTTTCCACAGCCGGATGGACCGAGCAGCGCAAAAATTTCGCCTTTATAAATAGTCAGATTGACATCATCAACGGCATGTTGCCCGTCAAAGGACTTGGTGAGATTGCGAACTTCAAGCAGCGGAGTAAGCGCTTTGCGAGTTTTCGCATGCGGACGAGGGGTTGCGTCGTTCAATATGTTGCTCTCCGGCGAATCTTATTATAAGGCACTCATACCCAGGTCATTCGCGAGATCTTGAAGGGTGGATAAGCGATAGCGCCATCCACCATTTTCACTCGTTTGGTCGGTTGACGCGTTGCTTAACCGACCTACGATGCCAAAGGTTATAAATAACTAAGATATGTAGTTATTTGCCTGTTTTAACCTTAGTCCACGCGCGAGTAATCACGCGGTCAACTTTTGGCGATTGCACACCCTGTGTGAACAATTTGGCACGCACATCAGCCGGTGGATAAATACCTGGATTATCACGAATCTCAGCGTTGAGCAGCGGAGTCGACTCTTTATTCGCATTCGCGTAATAAACATGATTACTGATATTTGTCACCACATCTGGACGCATCAGGTAGTTGAGGAACTGATAAGCTTCGTCTTTATTCTTCGCATCAGCGGTCATTGCGAACATATCGAAGTACACCATCGCCCCTTCTTTAGGAATGGTATAAGCAATATTCACGCCATTTTTTGCTTCTTTGGCGCGGTTTGCTGCCTGAAGAATATCCCCAGACCATCCGATCGCGACGCAAATGTCACCGTTAGCCAGGTCGTTAATGTATTGGGAAGAGTGGAAATAACGAATTGATGGGCGAAGTTTCATCAGCAGATCGTTCGCCGCTCCGGTGTAATCTTTCGGATCGGTGCTGTTAGGATCTTTACCCAAATAGTGCAGCACGCTTGCGTACACTTCGCTCGGCGCATCCAGGAATGAAACGCCGCAGCTTTTCAGCTTCTCAAGGTTTTCTGGTTTCAGAATCAGATCCCAGCTATCTACTGGCGCATCTTTGCCCAGCGCCGCTTTGACTTTCTCGACGTTGTAACCAATCCCGGTGGTGACCATCATGTACGGAATGCCGTATTTGTTGTCGTGGTCGTTATGGGCGACCAGTTTAAGCATTTCCGGATCGAGGTTTTTGTAGTTGGGCAGTTTGCTCTTATCAAGCGGCTGGAAGATACCTGCCTGGGCCTGACGCTCAAGGAATTGCGAGGAAGGCACCACGAGGTCATAACCCGTGCTGCCCGCCATTAACTTCCCTTCCAGGACTTCGTTGGAGTCAAAGACGTCGTACACCACTTTGATGCCGGTTTCTTTAGTAAAGTTTGCCAACGTATCTGGAGCGATATAATCAGACCAGTTATAAACGTGCAGCGTCTTTTGTTCAGCGGCAAACGAGGTGGCAGAAACGGCCATCAGCAAACCCGCTACCATACCCGATAGCAATTTTTTACGTTGGGTGAACATATGTCATTCCTTCTGAATAAAGGGTATACCCGTCATACTTCAAGTTGCAGGTGCGTTGGCTACCTTCATTCACCCAAATCACTTACTCCAGTAAGCTCATTGGGATTCATTCACTTGCCGCCTTCCTGCACCTTGAATAATTTTGGGTACCAATCCCGCTTTCGCGAGCATAAATTACTCACTCGAACTTTTACGCATTTTTTTCTCGCCTGTGTAACATGCAAGAATCATGCATCTCTATTCAAACTGCTGCAAAAAAAGGACGGTCGCCTTCCTGCAGACGTTGCACGCTTTAAGCGTCCCGCAAGAATAACTGTAGCCATAGTTAGTGACTATAGCTCGGATAAAAAAACGCCATTTATCAATTTTTTAAGTATAAAACGCCTACGCTATGGCCTAAAAATGGCTGCAGCGGCGACAAATATGCTGGCTGGATGTGATTGAGACAGGATAAAAACGCGTGGAACGCAGCGGGTATGGTAGCCGCTGCGCCCAGGAAACGAACGATTAGTGCAGAAAGTGGGTTTGAATAATTGTGTCGTCTTGCACTTCTTCATCAGAGATAAACAGTAACTGGTTCGCGCAAGCTTCGAGGATAACCATCGAGATTTGTTCTTCGCTCTGTTTTACAAAGGAAGCAAACTGCTCGCGAGTAATACCCACTGCCGCTTGTAGCGACTGGCAAACCACCAGTTTAGGTAAATTATCATCCTGGATATCTAAAAACGCTTTCACCGTCAGTGAGCTGGCATTAATCGACGAAAGATCGGATGCCAGCGGCAGCAACGCGGAAGGCTTTACCTCGGCCAGGGCTGAAAACAAGACGATATTATCGACCAGATCGATTTTCGCATCGTAGACACCATCAAAATTCTGCATATGGGGCAGATGGAGCGCCTGGCAGGTATCGCACTCGAAAATGGTCACGCCGATTTCGTCAAGCCAGCGGCGTAAGATGTCCAGAGTAGGGACAACGAGTGAATCCATAAATGCCGTAGCCTCTTTAAAAAGGGGAATGAACGTAGCCAACAAAGATGCAGCCTGAAATATGAGGGGTATAGCTTACGCAAAAATAACGCCTCATACTAATATTATGCGCCCGATGGCGCGGATGCTCGAATTTAGCCGCCCGTTTTCAGGCAAAAGCCTGGTTGCGCCTGCTGCTCAATCCACTGGATCATTAAAGTCGCAATATCCACACCGCTCGTCTTTTCAATGCCTTCCAGACCCGGCGATGCATTCACTTCCATCACCAGCGGGCCACGTTCAGCACGTAAAATATCGACGCCTGCAACATCCAGCCCCAGAGTTGCCGCCGCATGCAGGGCAATTTCACGCTCACGCTCGGTAATTTCGACCTGATTCGCTACTCCTCCGCGGTGTAAATTGGAGCGGAAGTCCCCGGGTTTTGCCTGGCGTTCGATTGCCGCCACGACGTTGTTCCCGACAACCAGACAACGGATATCCCTGCCCTGCGCTTCTTTGATATATTCCTGCACCAGAATATGGGCATTCAAACCTCGGAAGGCGTCAATCACGCTTTCTGCCGCCTGCCGTGTTTCCGCTAACACCACGCCGATGCCTTGTGTCCCTTCGACCAGTTTCACCACCAGCGGCGCCCCACCGACCATGTCGATGAGATCACTGGTGTCATCGGGAGAGTGGGCAAAACCGGTGACGGGTAAATCGATACCCTGGCGTGCCATCAACTGCAATGAGCGCAGTTTGTCGCGGGCGCGAGTGATCGCCACAGATTCATTGAGCGGATAACTGCCCAACATCTCAAACTGACGTAATACGGCGGTGCCATAAAATGTAATGGCCGAGCCTATACGCGGGATCACCGCATCATAATGAGGCAACTGCCGCCCTTTATAGTGCACTGACGGGGCAGCCGGATTGATGTTCATATAGCAAGAAAGGGGATCGATGATTTCGATAACGTGACCACGGCGGGATGCCGCCTCACGTAGGCGTTTGCAAGAATAAAGCGTTCCATCCCGGGATAAAATGGCGATTTTCACCCTGTACCTCTGCGCGACCAGTCCAATAATGACAGCGGAGCTATCATAACACTGCCATTACATTTCAACGAATGGGCAATGTGTCCGGCGATTGTTTTAACACGTCGATTAAATGACGCGTAGTGGATGCCAGATGATGCGGATCGTAGACCACATAAAGATCCGCCGGGATGGCTTTCGTCAGCGGGCGGAACGTAACACCCGGCCAGTTCATTTGCGCATAGCTATCCGCCATGATGGTTAACCCCATACCAATGCTGACCAACGCCAGGACCGTTTGCGGCTCCACAGCTTCCCTGACCACGTGTGGGACAAAGCCTGCCTCGCGGCAAACACCCTGCAAAAAAGTCCAGTCAGAGTGCACGGCCGTCATGGTCACAAAAGCCTCGCGGCGCAATTGCTCAATATCGATGGCCGATTTTTTTGCCAGGGGATGTTTTTCTGGCAACGCCACCAGGAACGTGGCGTCGTGAAGCTTTTCACTGCGTAAACCCGGAGGAGGATTGGTTTCCATGCGCCAGATTCCGGCATCAATATCATGACGGTCAATCAAAGCAAGCTGGTCACCCGGTGACTTTTCGCGGAACAAAATATCGATAGCAGGATAGTCAGCAATAAATTGCTGTAACCCCAAACGCAACCCACCCCAGATTGCCGTACCGACAATTCCAAGATGAATTCGTCCCCCTTCCCCACGACCGATCTGTTCCACGCGCGCCAATGCCTGGTTCGCGCTATCCAGCAATTGTCGGGTTTCTTCGAGCAACACTTCTCCCGCATAGGTCAGGGCGACGCTACGGGAGTGACGTATAAACAGAACGGTGCCGAGTTGGGATTCTAACTCTTTGATGTGGAAGCTCAGTGGCGGCTGCGACATGTTAAGCCTCGCCGCGGCTTTACCAAAATGCAGCTCTTCCGCAACAGCCTGAAAATAGCGCAGTAGTTTTAAATCGGTACGGTAAGTTCGCGGTGAATGGCTCATGAGGCTCCCTATGCTCTGGCAGCCCCATAAGTTATCACTCCTGTCGCTCACTGTAATCCAGCCGTCGATTAATGTGCGACAGGTGCCGAAGCTTTAAGCGAAGGGGTGTGACGATACTGGAAACTGAAGTGGAAAATAACAGCCAGCACCAACGCATATCCCGCGAAGACTAACCAAATGGTCGTCCAGTCTTTGACGCCATCCACACTGAAGTAATCCACAACATAGCCGCTCAAAATCGCGCCAACATACGCGCCAACCCCATTCACCATCGTCATGAACAGCCCTTGAGCACTGGCCCGGATACGCGAGTCGACTTCTTGTTCTACAAACACGGAACCGGAAATATTGAAGAAATCGAAGGCGCAACCATACACCACCATGGAAAGCAGCAGTAATACAAAGCCAAATGCTGATGGGTCGCCCCAGGCAAACAAGGCAAAACGCAATACCCATGCCACCATACTCATCAACATCACTTGTTTGATGCCAAAGCGACGTAAAAAGAAGGGGATGGTGAGAATAAATGCCACTTCGGACATTTGAGAAACCGACAGCAAAATCGAGGGATATTGCACCACGAAGCTATTCGCAAACTCAGGCTGACGAGCAAAATCATGCAGGAATGGATTGCCGAAGGTGTTGGTGATTTGCAATACCGCACCTAACAACATGGCAAATAAGAAGAAGACGGCCATGCGTGGATTCTTAAACAGCACAAAAGCATCTAATCCCAGACGGCTCACCCAGCTACGGGACACCCCGCCTTTTACCACCGCAATAGTTGGCAAAGTGAGTGAATAAAGTGCCAGCCCAAGAGAAGCACCCGCCGCAATGTACAACTGCACATTACTCAGTTCAAAACGCATCAGGCTGACCGTCCACATGGCGGCAATAAACCCGATGGTGCCAAACACGCGGATCGGTGGAAAATGGCTGACGGTGTCCAGGCCGGCTTTTTCGAGACTGGCATAAGAGATGGTGTTTGATAGCGCAATAGTTGGCATAAATGCCATCGCATTACCCAGCATCACCCAAAACATCAGCCCCGGTTGGTTAATGCTGGCCGCCCAGGCCAGCATGAGCGCACACACCAGGTGGCATAGCGCGTAAACACGATTCGCGGGCAGCCATTTGTCGGCAATAATACCCACGAGCCCCGGCATTAATAGCGCGGCAATCCCTTTGGTGCTGTAGACCATGCCCACATCAGCCCCCCGGAACCCGAGGGTATTAATCATGTAGGAGCCCAGTGTGACAAGCCAGGCGCCCCAAATGAAATACTGCAAAAACAACATGATTTTCAAGCGTGGTTGAATCGCTATGGAGTTAATCGCCATGTGTTTTACCCGGTGTGTTGGAAGTGCCTTAGGCGAGTTTGCCCAGGAAACCGCAGATCAGATTGATGAAGTTCTGGCGCGAAAGTGCTGCAGCCGCCAGGGTCTGTGCGTGGGAAAGCTGAACACTGCCCAGACCTTCAGCCAGGTTAGTTATCGCCGAAACCGCCACAACCTTTAGGCCACAATGGCGAGCACTGATCACCTCTGGTACCACTGACATTCCTACAACATCACCGCCAATGATTTGCATCATGCGAATTTCTGCTGCGGTTTCAAAGTTTGGACCTGGGTAGGAAACAAACACCCCTTCAGGGAGTGGGAAGCCCTGCTCTTTCGCTACTGTCTGCAAAACGCCACGGTAATCAGCATCGTAAGCATTCGCCAGAGAGAAGAAACGCTCACCGAAGCGCTCATCGTTCGGGCCAACAGTCGGGGTACCTGGCATGGTATTAATGTGGTCGTTAAGCGCAACCAACTCGCCAGGGCCAACTTCAGGGCGCAGTGAACCCGCCGCATTAGTCGAGAACAGAATTTCACAGCCCAGCAGTTTGAAGGTGCGAATCGCATTGGTCATCACAGACATGCCGCGTCCTTCGTAAAAATGTCCGCGCCCTTTCATACACGCGACTGGAACACCCGCGAGCGTCCCAACGACTAACTCGCCGGCATGGCCGTGCACGGTGCTAACCGGGAAGCCAGGCAGCTCTTCATAAGGGAAAACGACCGGCTGTTCGATTTTCTCAGCCAGTTCGCCAAGGCCGGAGCCCAGAATGAAAGCCACGCGCGGGACCAGGCCATTAATACGTGAACGGATAATATCTGCGGCGTAAAACGGGGAGTTATCAAGTGTAGTCATCGGCATCAGGTGCTCCTTGTCTTGGTGTCGAAATAATCAGAGGAAGTGTGAATCACTCTGTTATACCGACTTGCGACTACGCATCACCAATACCGTTTGAGCCGATGATTGATACCGAAAATGTATTGATTAGCGATGGCTGATGCCATCGCTTGAGTCACTACCGTGTTGCCCACCCCTGCTGATGCAAATAATCCAGGATGAAAGGACGGTTCTCTTTAATGATGGTACGACGAATGTGGTCACTCCATGTGTCGCGGCGGGCATTACTATCGCGAGAAAGATAATACTGCGCGATCTCTTCGTCATATTGTGCCAGCACTTCAGCATCAACCGGCTTATAGCTATTCTCATGCATCACCATCGCCGCAGGCATGCGAGGTTTGAGGTCGTGATCTTCATCCGGCCAGCCAAGGCACAGGCCAAACAGCGGTAGAACGTGTTTCGGCAATTCCAGTAATTCTGTCACCGCTCCGATACTGTTACGAATGCCGCCAATATAGACACCGCCTAAACCTAACGACTCCGCTGCCGTAAACGCATTTTGCGCAAGCAGTGCGGTATCGACTACGCCGAGCAGTAGTTGCTCCGCCAGACCAAGTTGTGCTTCCGGGCAGATTTGCAAATGGCGGTTAAAGTCAGCGCAAAATACCCAGAACTCAGCGGCCTGAGCCACATGTTTCTGGCCACCTGTTAGCGGGACAAGCTGTTCACGCAGTGATTTATCGGTAATACGAATAATCGAAGTGCATTGCAAAAAGCTGGAACTGGAAGCCGCCTGGGCACTGGCAACAATCGCTGCACGCTGTTCATCGGTAATGGGGGCGTCGGTAAATCGACGAATGGAACGGTGTGAACGCAGCAGATCAATGGTCGGCGTCATCGCGTTTATCCTTTGGCTTATTTGAAAGAGTTTTATCCACTGGTGGCTCGCCTTTGGTCAGCAGCGGTGCAACGTTCTGCGCCATCACCCAAACCATAAAGCCCGCCGCGGGGATCATTAGAGCAATTCCCAAAAATACCATGACAATAGCCGCTGTGGCACTCCCTACGGGCGCAGGTAATGTCACATAACCATTCAGGGAGAGATAGGAAAGCAGTAAAAAAGCGATACCGATAACTTCGAGAATTAAAACCGGCTTCGGTAACGAACCAAGTGAACGCATCCGCTTGTCTCCAGAGGCAATAATCGACTCAGTATACCCTGGTGTCCGGTGTTTTTATGCCCCAGACTCCCCCCCAAAACTTGCGAGTCGCGGGATGCGGGGATAGGCGGCGAATATCAGACTAACAGGCAAGACCTTCTTCCCATTCGTAACAGTTAGCGGCATTATAGTTGTCATACGCCGCTTCGTTCGGCCACAAAAAATGAAGGAGATACCATGTTTGCAGTAATTTTTGGCCGTCCAGGCTGCCCATATTGCGTTCGTGCTAAAGAGTTGGCTGAGAAACTGACCGCTGAGCGTGACGACTTCAACTTCCGTTATGTTGATATCCATGCAGAAGGCATCAGCAAAGCCGATCTGGAAAAAACTGTCGGTAAACCGGTTGAAACCGTTCCACAGATCTTCCTCGACCAGAAGCACATCGGTGGTTGCACAGATTTCGAAGCTTACGCAAAAGAACACCTGAGTTTGTTCCAGAACGCGGAATAAGCAGCAGACAAAAAAACCGGCTCAATGAGCCGGTTTTTTTTATCGCCGCTGACGGCGGAGCACGTTATGTAAAAACAAATAGCACAATGCTCCAAGAGCACACCAAAACACAGCACTAAACATCCAGGCCATTTCTTGCCAGAACGTTCGCGTTGGCGACATCCAAAACTGAATGATTAACAGACAAAGCGGTGAAGCAAGGACTGCGCCTATCAGCGGTTTGATCACTCTGCCATCGCGGGAAAACACGCTTGCGATAATACCCGGCAGGATAAAAAACAGCATCCCCCACTCAGCGTGCTTATCACCCGGGTAGCTGTTGGCGGCCATCAATTTCTGTGAAAGAAACACGCCAACAAACAACACGAAGCAGCAAATGACCCCAAACCAACGTTGTCCACGCATGAACACACATCCTCCTGACGATCGCCTATATCGAACTTAAAATTACAGTTCTGCACGCAGAACCTGCCCGAGTCAGATAAGTTTCAGCAATCCTTGCTAAAAAATAGATAGCGTAATTAGCACAATATTCTTACTAGCCGTTAATCTTTATAAAGATTAAACTACCGGCCATTATGAGGTCCGCGCACTGGATATTTTAATGCAAAGAAAATACATCAAATTGCGTCGTTATTAGTTGAAACCTTAAACCAAAAAACCATCCCTTTCAACAAGTTACTAGTAAACAAGAAGTTAGCCTTCGTGAATATAAACGTCGCAGATTTGTTAAGCGGGAATTACATCCTGTTATTATTTGTTGTTCTGACCCTCGGCTTGTGCCTGGGGAAATTACGCCTTGGTTCCGTCCAACTGGGTAATTCCATTGGTGTTTTGGTGGTCTCTTTAATACTCGGCCAACAACATTTTTCGATTAACACTGACGCCCTAAATTTGGGTTTCATGCTGTTCATTTTTTGTGTCGGCGTGGAGGCTGGGCCAAACTTTTTTTCAATTTTCTTCCGCGATGGCAAAAATTATCTGATGCTGGCCCTGGTCATGGTCGGATCCGCCATGTTGCTGGCATTAGGTTTGGGGAAACTCTTTGGCTGGGACATCGGTCTGACCGCCGGGATGCTCGCAGGCTCGATGACATCAACTCCAGTATTAGTGGGTGCGGGGGACACTTTACGCCATTCTGGTGCCGCCGGAGCCCAGTTAGCCGCGTCACTGGATAACCTGAGTGTCGGTTACGCGCTGACTTATCTTATCGGCCTGGTTAGCCTGATTGTTGGCGCACGTTACTTGCCAAAACTGCAGCATCAGGATTTGCAAACCAGCGCACAACAAATCGCCCGGGAACGCGGCCTGGATACTGACGCTGCTCGCAAAGTCTATCTGCCCGTGATTCGAGCCTACCGCGTCGGTTCTGAACTGGTCGCCTGGGCTGATGGTAAAAATCTGCGTGAACTCGGTATTTATCGCCAGACCGGTTGTTACATTGAACGCATTCGTCGTAATGGCATTCTGGCAAACCCGGATGGCGACGCGGTGCTGCAAAAAGGTGATGAGATAGCACTTGTGGGTTATCCGGATGCCCATTCCCGCCTTGACCCGAGTTTCCGAAACGGTAAAGAAGTCTTTGACCGCGACCTGCTGGACATGCGCATCGTCACCGAAGAAATCGTGGTGAAAAACCACAATGCAGTAGGCCGCCGCCTCGGGCAATTAAAGTTAACCGATCATGGCTGCTTCCTGAACCGCGTTATCCGCAGCCAGATTGAAATGCCTATCGACGACAACATCGTGCTCAATAAAGGTGATGTACTGCAGGTCAGTGGTGACGCCCGTCGTGTGAAAACCGTCGCTGAGCGTATCGGCTTTATCTCGATTCACAGCCAAATTACCGACCTGCTCGCCTTTTGCGCATTCTTCATTATTGGTTTGATGATCGGCATGATCACCTTCCAGTTCAGCTCGTTTAGTTTTGGTGTGGGCAATGCGGCAGGCTTACTGTTCGCCGGGATTATGTTGGGCTTCCTGCGAGCCAACCACCCTACTTTCGGCTATATCCCGCAAGGGGCGCTGAATATGGTGAAAGAGTTCGGGTTGATGGTGTTTATGGCAGGCGTAGGTTTAAGTGCAGGCAGCGGCATTGGCAATGGCTTAGGCGCAGTTGGCGGGCAAATGCTGGTCGCCGGGCTCATCGTCAGCCTGGTTCCTGTCGTTATCTGCTTCTTGTTTGGTGCATATGTTTTACGTATGAACCGCGCATTACTGTTTGGCGCAATGATGGGCGCACGTACCTGCGCACCAGCAATGGAAATCATCAGCGACACAGCACGTAGCAACATTCCGGCACTGGGTTACGCCGGGACTTACGCTATCGCTAACGTGTTGTTAACCCTGGCGGGGACGCTTATCGTAATCATATGGCCAGGTTTGTGATCCATGTTGCAGACAAAGAAAAAAGATTTTTTTATGACAGTGCGAACTTTTTGCCCAAGGCAAAGTCTTAATTAGTGCCACTGCTTTTCTTTGATGTCCCCAATTTGTGGAGCCCATCAACCCCGCCTCTTTGGTTCAAGGTTGATGGGTTTTTTATTGCCTGAAATTTACGGCTTTTCATATCAGTAACTTACCCTTACCTATCTGAGCTAATGGCGACAAAATGGCGGCAGCGCTTAAAGAGACATGGCGACCTGACCTGAATTGGCGGGATGTGGCTGCACCATATGGTTTTCTTTAGGGGTTGTGATTGACCGCACAAAAGTCTCATGCGTGATGAATGTATGGCTACAGTTGATGTTCTGACATTGGTTGTATCGTTCTTTGGTTGTTGAAGAAACCTGAAAACTGCTGCGGGTATGGGCCGAGTTCCCACACAATGGACAAATCATCATTTAAGCGTCCTCACCATCCAATCCTACAGAACGGCGCAGCGCATTAAGCGGGGCGGTCAATAACTTGGTGCTGCTATCAGATGCAGCAAGACCACGACGCAATAAAGCGGTGCACTGGCAAGCCATGACAGCGCATTGCCAGTCCGGGTCACAGACGGCACGTTTTTATGCCCAAAGTGGACAGGCCAAAACGGATCAACGCCAGCGGTCCGAGCACTGTAGCAATTGCCACCGCAAGCGTGCCAAGCGCCACTGTGATCGCTGCCGTGGCTGCTGCAACCTTCATCAGAGTGCCAGCCAACTGCGGGTTTTGCTCCACCCAACGGCGCAACGCTCCGGTGACTCCCTTCACGGCGTTCATAATGTCCAGCAGTGGCTGACGGAATGTTTCAGCCAGACTACTGAATGCATTCTGGGCACCGGTCTTAACCAGTAACCATTGCGCGGATAATGAATCCTTATTGATATCGGATTCTTTCTGAATGTAACCGTTTGCATCCCCGCCAGACGTGAGACTGAGCTAGGGCTGCAGCTCCGGCAGGTTGTTCGCAAGCTTCGCCGCATCATCGCCACACTCTTTGCCAAAAATCATCGTCATGGCGGACACGCGCTTGTCCTGCGGCAGATGGTTGATCTTCTCCAGCACCCGCTGGATGGTGCCCATCGCATCTTGCCTCATCAGCTTTTCATTCTCAGCCGGAATAAGTTTCAGCAGATCCATCCCTTCAAAGAAGCGCTTGCTTTGCATGGTGGCAATCGACAGCTCGCGCACCATGGCATTCGAGGCGCTGGCGTAACTTTTCACTGCAGCCACAACCGATGCACCCATTGCCAGCCGGCAGCCGTTGTGGTTGCGCCTGCTCCAGCGATACTGTCACGTACCTGCAGACTACGTGAATATTGATCGCGTGTTGCGTTCATCCGCGCTTGTTGTTTGCCCAGCCGTTTGAGGGACTTTTGCTGACGGTCCAACGCCTGTCGGGTTTCGTCAGCGCTCGGCCTCAGTTCCCGTTGTGCGCTGCTAAGTTTCTTCGTATCAAGACCATCCTCATTGAGTGCAAGACGCTGACACTGCACCGATTGGCGTAAGCCGTTATATTTTCCCTGCAGCTCAATGACACGATTCTTTGCCTGTTCAAGCAGACGAGTCTGCGCCGCCGCGGGCCGGTTGGTTGCAGAAAACTGCGTGGCAAGTTTTGCGGCTTCTTCGCGTGCGGATTTGAGGTTATTTCCATTAGCGGCAAGCATGGCGCTGGCCTTTCTGAAACCTTCAACGCGCCCCGCCTGAGTGTCTAAATTTTTGAGCCGGCATGACTTTGCTGGATAGCTGTTGCCAGTTCTTTTGAACTGGCTTGAGCTGATCGGAATGGACGGGTGATTTTATCAACCGCATTAAGAATGACCTGCAGGCGCAGGTTGTTATCACTCATCGCTGGCCCCGCTTCTCTGAATCGCTTTGTGTCGCCACTCCAGCACTTCGGTCAGCGGCATAACGTACTTAACGGAGGGCGGCCAGTGAAAGATGGTGGCAATATCTGCCACTAAATCGTCAACCGTCAGGCTGTTGGTAAATCGGCAAGCACCGATTTCTTCAACAAAAAAGTGATGACCTCCACGGACAGCGAGGTCAGATCGGCTGGGTCCAATTCCGCCATTTCCTGCGCGGTCAGGGTTGGGGTTGAGATGCGCGGGCTCACCGTCATCATAGCCGTGCTTACCGTGGAAATTGATCGGGTGCCGTCCTTGATTTAAACAACGCGCACCCCAAGGTGGTAATCCTGAGCCATGAAACTGTCTCCTGTTATAACGGGTCAGAATTATGGTGAGGCTGTCATCCTAAAGATCCGCCTCTTGGGGTTGTAGGATAAATGGCAGAATAGAAATGTAGTCCAGACTCCGAGCATATCAACTTCGGTGTGATGTGTTTAAATTTACCAACCCTAGTTGCTTCTGGCGGTACGCTTCAAGATTCCAACTTGGTGATTTAGTACCGTTTCTTTGCTATATTCGCAACCAAATTATGGTCAGGAACAAATGATTTAATTGTAACTGACATCCAAAACAGCTTTTGGCACAGTGATAAATAAAGTACAAACAGGAAGCGGTGTTAATGTTTAGACTAGATATAAATGCACTTAGATTTTTGGCAGTAATATCAGTTGTATTATTCCATTTTAAAGTGCCCTATACCTCTGGAGGATATTCTGGTGTCGATATTTTCTTTGTGATATCTGGGTATCTCATGCATCTTATGCTGTCCAAAAACACGCTTAGCCGAGCTAACATAATAATATTTTATAAAAAAAGATTCTCTCGTATTTTTCCAGCGCTAGCTGTATGTTTATTTATTTTCTCCATAATTTCTACCACTCTAAGCCCTTTATCTCTTCTGAATAACATCACAATCCAAGTTCTTTCTGCAGTGACTTTTACATCAAATTTATTTTTTACCAACGCACTTTCCAGCTATTTTTCACAAACAGCAGATAGTTATATATTCCTCCATACTTGGTCATTGGGATTAGAGTTTCAATATTATTTAATCTTCCCATTAATTTTATTAAATATACGGAAATTTAAATTTAATGAAAGTTTGGCATTAGCCTTTTCAGCTGTGCTGTCTTTAATTTTTTGCCTGGTAATGGTAAACAATGATCAAACAGTAGCATTCTATAACCTCCCATTTCGGGCATGGGAACTACTGATAGGTGCTTATGCCTCGTCAATTGGTGATGTTGTAAAATTAAAGCCTAAGGCAAAGAAAGCAGTCGAAATCTTCTGCATTTTTGGAATCCTGGCATATGTCATTTTTGGAGGTTCTCCCTCTTCATGGCCTGATGTAAAGGCAATTATACCAACCTTACTTACCTTCATTATTTTAGTATTAAAAATTGACAATGATGATATCGCCATTAAAAACACACTTTTCCAAGGGATAGGAAAATGGTCGTATTCAATATATTTATATCATTGGCCACTGGCATCAATTTTAGTTACGCATAATCTAGAAAATAATATTTTTTTAGTTTTAACATTCTTAGTTCTCTCTATTGTTCTTGGATATATATCATATAGATTTGTCGAGAATAATAAACACATCCCTAAGAAAACTATCGCCGTTTTAGCTCTGGTAGCTGTTTTTACACCAGTGCTTGGGAAATATCTATATTTGCATGAAAAATGGTTGGGTAAAAATGATCTATTATTGGACTCATACAGCAAATACAATATTAATCCTCAATTTAATGGAAACCCCAAAGATCCAGCAAAAAGTTGTTTTTTAAGCAGCAAAAACCCATCCATTAATGATTACGACTATAGTTATTGTACTAATACAGAAAAACACAAGAAAACAATTTTATTATTTGGCGATAGCCATGTAGCCGAGTTCTCTAAGGCTATTCGGGAAAAGTACTGGAATTACAATATAATTCAAGCAACTTCCTCTGGATGCCCGCCTATCATAAATGTTAAAGGTGAAGGGACTTGTCAAACTCTGTTTAACATGGTCTTTAACAAGATTATAAAAGATAAACAAATCGACCTCGCTATAGTTGGTGCTAACTGGAGTGCTTTTGCTGCAACTAATGATATAATTTCGGGAATAAACAAAACAAACCAATTACTTAAAGAAAAGATACCTACTGTTAAATTCATTAGTCAAACGAAGAATTATTCCACTTCGCTTCCGATGTTAATCATGAACTCAAAAAACATAAATGATATAGCCCCAACAGAAGATAGTCATACTTTCTATAATAAAATGAAGAAAGATCTACCTGCAATTGATTTTATTGATATTTATAATTACGGTTGCCAGAAAGATAAATGCAAATTATTAAATGACGATAACGTACCTATGTTCTTTGATAACAACCACTACACATACGAATGGACAAAAAGTATTGTTAATGAATTGTTTTAACCAAAATATTAGCGCCATTAGTTGGCGCTAATATTTTATGAATCGATGATTAATCCACAAGAACTCGATACAGGAAAATGGATTTGCGAATGCTACCCCGCCGGGCGTGGTGGGCGCCGTGTGCGTAAGCAGTTCGCTACGAAAGGCGAAGCGTTGGCATTTGAACTGCACACCATGGAGGAAGCGACCAATAAGCCCTGGTTAGGTGAAGCAGCAGATCACCGCAGGCTAAGCGAGGTAGTCACGCTTTGGTACAACCTGCACGGAAAATCCCTAACCGCAGGTGAGCGCGTTTTTAACAAACTCAAATTAGTTGTCGAAGCCCTGCAAGATCCCCTGGCGACAGACTTCACAGCTAAGCAGTTCGCCCACTATCGAGACAAACGTCTGTCAGGAGAGATTTACTTTAACGAGAAGTGGAAGAATGGCGCGGACCCGGTCACCATCAATCTTGAGCAAAGCTATCTAAGCAGCGTGTTCAACGAACTATCGAGCCTTGGAGAATGGACACAACCGAATCCATTAGAAACCATGCGGAAATTTACCACTGCCGAGAAAGAGATGGCCTGGCTCACGCATGAACAAATAACAGAACTCCTGGCGGCATGTAATCGGCTTGGCGAAGATTTAACTCTAATAGTTAAGGTTTGCCTGAGTACCGGCGCACGCTGGCGTGAGGCTGAAAATCTGGGACGTTCACAGATATAAAAACACAAGATCACTTTCGTTCGGACGAAGGGAAAGAAAAACCGCAGCATTCCAATCAGCAAAGAACTTTATGAAGAACTGACTGCTCGCAAGACTGACAAGCTTTTCAAGGAATGCTACTTCCAGTTTATGGGTGCCGTAGATTCAACGTCTATCAAGCTGCCTCGCGGCCAGCTCACCCACGTTCTACGCCATACTTTCGCAGCACACTTCATGATGTCGGGTGGCAACATTCTGGCACTACAGCGCATCCTTGTTCACCACGATATTAAAATGACGATGCGTTATGCTCACCTCGCTCCCGATCACCTGGACACCGCTTTGCGGTACAACCCTTTAGCCACAATGCCGCCCCTACCTCAAGATAATAGTGGCGACAAAATGGCGGCAGAGGTTGGTAATCCCCCTATTTCCTCCCCACTCACCGCCTGATTAAGTCATTGATAAACAAGTAACTCATTGTTTTTACTAACCCATTTACATAAATGGTTTTTTTATTGCCTGAAATTTAGACCCTTTCAGATCAACAGCTTGCTACTCTCCTTCTTGCCCCTAGCGACTGCATAGCGGTACAAACCATGTCCCGGTCATATTCAGCATGGATGCACCTCTCCTTTTACGGTATGTGTGTTATTGCCCATACTTTTTATGGAGCAAGCTGATATGAGGGGATACATGATGCTCCTAAAAGGCAGTCACTCCCTTTATGGGTGGTGAACGTCCCGGCGTAATCCTGACCGTCGTCGCCCCACGATATGGTTCGCCACCAGCAGACAAATCATCACAGCAAACCCACCACCAGAACTCAGATACAACACCCATGCGGGATCGTAAATATCAGCTGCGAACCCTGCGATGACGGGCAAAATTAGCGTGATAATAAGCTGAAAGCGCCACGCCTTCGCCATCGCTCTGCCGGTTATCGAGGCGGGAAAGGTCTGCATGATATTTAACGTCGCCAGTACGTAGACGATGTTAGTAAAGATATGCGCCATAACAATCAATAACATCGCCAACCATTGCCTGTCCGTGATGGAAACCAGGGCATAGCAGCAAATAAACAGCGCAAGCGAAATGATAAGCACATTGATTTTCCCCGTGTGGCGTTGCAAATGCGCTTCAGACAATAGCAACGGGCCAATAAGTTGCCCCACACTTCGCGCCAATAACAACATCAGCCCTGAGCCTGAAGAACTGCCACCAAAGTTTGGAGCCAGCGCGGGTAACAGGGCCATGGCGGGTGCGCCAACGAAGGCAATTGCTGGAAGAAACAGCAGGCTACGGCGTTGTAGCTGTGTGAGTTCTCGCCAGTTGAGGTTGGATATAACCTCCCCATTTTCCTGAGCAGACACCGGCCGATACGCCCTGTGAGCAGCGAAAAGCAGAACGATCCCGAGCACAAAACTCATCGCATCGAGGGCGAGAAGCGATGCCACCGCGATATGCCCATACAGCAACGTGCCAATGCCGATGCCAAGAATAACGTTTGCCGCGAATATAAATGTTTCCAGGCCAGAGGCTGCGGGGAGTTCTGCCGGTTTCAGGCCGCTTTTTAATGTCTGGCTTAATACCGGCACCATCATGCCACTCGCAAAAGCCGCCACCGCCTGGCTTGAAAGTAACAGAATAAGGTTGTCGCTAAATAACGACCATGCAGGCAATGCCAGCCCCACCAGCCCTATGACTTCACAAAAAATCATTACTGGAATGGGAGCCATTTTGGTGAGCAGTTTTTCTGCCAGATAACTTCCCGGAAAGCCTGGCGCTAGCGCGAGAATATAGGCAAGTGTAAGTACCGAGGGTTTCGCTTCGAGGGCGAGGAGCTTTCCAAAAACAATGACGTAAGTCAGCCCGTTCCCAACAGACGAGAGCAGTAATGCCGCCCCAAGCAGGGCAAACCAGCGATGCTGGCGAAGCGTACGCAGAATGAGAAAAAACATCAGTTATCCCTTATCAACAAGCACAAAGAAGTCGCCGACTTTTCGTCGGTTTAAAAGCTGTGTTTATTGCGAAGGAAAAAACTACATTGGTCAGAGACTCATATTAAGAAACTGCATCAAACTCTAGCTAACAATACGCAGAAAATCACCTGGCAATTTATCCAATAATTTTCGCCAGCATTCTGCTGAGATCATCGCGGCTTAATGGATGCCGGTCCGTCACATAATGCAAGGTCATGCCTTCGATAAAAGCATCCAGCGTACGGGCAGTTATCGGGTCAAAGAAGGCCTCCAGCACTTGTTGGCTGCGACACATCCAGTCTTGCATGATGATTTTTACAGCGGGGTTACGATTGGCGTAGGCATAAAGTTGATACATCACTTGCAGATTGTAGGAGGTTGCAATTTTCTCACCGCAAATCATATCCACGATAGCCTCGCAGGCTTCATCGCGATTACCCGCTTGTTTCATTCGCGCACGATACTCATCTGACATTTGAATGGCGAATTGCGTGAATGCCTCACTCAGCAAAGATTCAATTCCGTCGAAATAATAGGTCATTGAACCTAACGAAACGTCAGCTGCTTCAGCAATTTTACGGTGCGTAATATGGCTAATTCCGTGCTCTACCAGCATATCCAGTGTCGCTTGTAGAATGCGTTCACGTCGGTCGGGATCGTTACGGCGCGGGGCTTTGCTCATTATTTTCACTCGTTTAAACCAGACTAAAAAGAGTTTACCAGGCAATGTGTACAAATGTACACGATCTTGCTAGTGTAATTCTCATTCATCGCCAACCGGTATTTCCATGTCTGCCGCTATTAGCCAACGTAAAGCGACTCAACGTCGCACCTGGGCATTATTCGCCTTCTTCTTTCTGCCTGGTCTTGTGATGGCCTCCTGGGCAACACGTACTCCTGCTATTCGTGACACGCTCAGCGTGTCGACCGCAGGGATGGGGATTGTACTGTTCGGCCTGTCGATTGGTTCGATGAGCGGTATTCTCTGTTCCGGTTGGCTGGTTAAACGTTTTGGAACACGCAATATAATCCGCAGCGGCATGACGTTGATGGTGACCGGCATGTTGGTGATGGGCGTTGCACTTTTCCTTTCGTCCCCATGGCTGTTCGCACTAGGGCTGGCGATTTTAGGTGCCGGGCTTGGCTCGTCCGAAGTGGCGATGAACGTCGAAGGTGCCATTGTTGAAGGCCTGCTGAAAAAAACGGTGCTACCGATGATGCACGGTTTTTACAGCCTCGGAACCCTGGCCGGCGCAGGTATCGGTATGAGTCTGACGGCCTTTAACGTCACGGCTTATGGGCATTTGTTGGTGATTGGCTTAATCGTCATTACACCGATTGTTATCGCGATCACCGCAATCCCCCATGGGGTCGGTAAAAACAATGCCGATGCGAATTCCGCCGATCCGCACCAACCGCACCCGCCCTTTTATAAAGATCTGCAACTGATTCTGATTGGCACGATTGTGCTGGCGATGGCGTTTGCAGAAGGTTCTGCCAACGACTGGTTGCCACTGCTGATGGTCGACGGTCATGGTTTTAGCCCGACATCCGGCTCAATGATTTATGTCGGGTTTACACTGGGTATGACAGTGGGTCGCTTTACCGGCGGTTGGTTTATCGACCGCTACAGCCGTGTGACGGTGGTTCGTGCCTGTGCAGTAATGGGGATTTTAGGCATCGGCCTCATCATCTTTGTCGATAATACCTTTGTGGCGGGCATTTCCGTCATCCTGTGGGGACTGGGGACGTCGCTCGGCTTCCCGCTGACAATTTCTGCCGCAGGGGATACCGGTCCTGACCCGGCGACACGCGTCAGTGTCGTTGCCGCTTCAGGTTATATTGCGTTCCTCGTGGGGCCGCCGCTGCTGGGCTTCCTCGGTGAATATTACGGCCTACGTCTGGCTATGCTGGTCGTACTGAGTTTGATGGTGGTAGCAGCCCTGGTTGCGAAAGCCGTTGCTAAACCCACAGAACTTGAACCTGAGTTAATTCAACGGAGTAATCGATGAGTGTGAAATTAATTGCCGTCGACATGGATGGAACGTTCCTGGACGATAATAAAGAGTACAACCGCGCACGTTTTGCTGAGCTTTATGCGCAGATGAAAGCGCAAGGAATTCGGTTTGTGGTCGCCAGCGGCAACCAGTATTACCAGTTAATTTCATTTTTCCCGGAGATTGCCCACGAGATTTCTTTCGTTGCCGATAACGGTGGTTGGGTAGTCACCGAAGGCAAAGATACCTTCAACGGTGAGTTGACCCAACAGCAGTTCAACACGGTTATCGACCATCTGCTGACGATACCGCATGTGGATATCATCGCCTGTGGCAAGCGCAACGGTTATACCCTGAAAAGCTATGACGACGAGTTCAAAAAGCTGGCTGCTATGTACTATCACCGCCTTGAGTTCGTCGATAATTTCTCCGGGCTCGACGACGTCTTCTTTAAATTTGCCCTGAATCTGCCTGATAGTTTACTGGATGACACCATGAGTTCGCTGGCAGAACAATTCGAAGGCATTATGGTGCCGGTTTCCAGTGGTCATGGTTCAATTGATCTGATCATTCCTGGCATTCATAAAGCTAACGGCTTGCGAATTCTGCAGGATAAATGGGGTATTGATGACAGCGAAGTGGTGACGTTTGGCGATGGCGGTAATGATATCGAAATGCTGCGTCATGCCAGGTATGGTTTTGCGATGGCGAATGCCCCAGAAAAGATTAAGCAAATCGCCTCTTATCAGGCAGGACATTGCAACCAGCAAGGTGTGCTGGATGTCATTGAAAAAGTGCTGAAAAAAGAAACGCCGTTTGACGTGTGATTTTAAATAGAAGGTTAATGACGCTGCGCTTATCCAGCCTGGATTGGCCATTCGCAGACCTGATAAGCGCAGCGTCATCCGACATTTATATCAGGTACAGCAAACCATACCCCACCACTGCTGCCCACACTAACATCGGCAATGAATAGAAGTGAAAACGCACCCATATACGGCGGTCGTTAGCCATACGTAGGGCAATCAAATTCGCCAGTGAACCGGGCAACAGGCCAAATCCACCAATGTTCACCGCGAAGGCGAGCAACACCGACGCAGGGACGTAATTGAGCAGTAAAATAGTCGAAGGAACATTACTAATCACCTGCGACAATCCGATACCCAGTACGAACAGACCATCCGTTGAAAGCTGATTAATACCGGTTAATGCATGTTGTAATATCGGCAACTGCGTTATCAGATAGACATCGATAAACATCACCATAAATACCAACAGCAAACTCCAGTCGATACTCAGCAATACTTTCCTGGCCAGCAGGAGAAAACCAATGGCTACGATCAGCAGGCCCCAGATTTCTTGCTTTAGCTCAAGCGCGACAATGAAAACCCCGTACAACGCTACACAACTCAGCACCAGTCGCGGCTGCCAGTCATGTTTTTTATCATGAGCCTGATAAACGAGTTTTTTATTCGGGAAACAGAACCAGCAAAGCACTAACAGGCTAAGCGTGATCGCCAGGGCCAGCGGAGCCATTTGCCAGCTAAAAGCCCCGAACGATAAGCCTGAGCGCCCCCATAGCAAAATGTTCTGCGGATTACCAATCGGCGTCAGCATGGAGCCCGCATTGACCGCTAACGCTTCAAAGATAATCAGCCGGTTAATCGGGATTGCACATAACTTTTTCAGTGTGATGGTCAGCGGCACGATAATAAACAGTGCCACGTCATTGGTCAGAAACGTTGAGAGCAGTGCCGCCGCGCTGACTAAAAACAGAGCCAGCGTTCGCTCATTATCAAAGCGCTTCACCATACGACGGCCCAACACATCGAAATAACCACTCAGCTCCACGCCTTTGGTCAGCATCATTAAGCCCGCGAGCGTAATAATGGTGTGCCAGTCGATGGCATTAACCCAAAGCTTGGGATGGAAAGGTGTGACAAAACACAATGCCAAACCGATAAGAAGCAATAAATGAAGGAATCGATCGCGAGCAAATGGGCGAACCAGGGTTAACAACATTCCTACTTAAATCCTCGCTGCTCACTAAATAAGCGAAATGCTGCCAAAGTTTCTTCGCTGACGTGATGTTCGACCCCTTCGGCGTCGATTCTTGCGGTTTCCGGGCTAATCCCCAACGCGAGGAAAAAGTTCTCGACGATCTGATGACGTTCGCGGCTAATTTGCGCCAGCTTTTCACCTTCAGCAGTCAAAAACACACCGCGCCACGGAATTTGCTCAATAAGCCCAACTGAGGCGAGTCTTTTCAACATTTTCGCAACAGTTGGCTGAGAAACACCGAGTCGCGCCGCCATGTCTACCTGGCGCACTTCCCCCACTTCGCGAATCAAATCTGAAATCAACTCAACGTAGTCATCTATTAATTCACGACGGTGCGCTTCCCGCACCTGTCGAAAGCCTTCGACATGCTCTTCAACGTTTACCAACTGCGTCACTTTCTGTTTATTCTTTTGGCCAGGCGTACGGCTCATGATGCTTCCTCATGCAGTGGCGCGGCATCGTCCAATGACGACGTTCGGCCCCATTGTAAACCAGCATCACGTAAGCACAAAAATTTAACGAATTAGCAATAGCTATACAATATAGCCTATGCTATATCTGTATGTAATGCAGTCAGCCCGAAAAGGAATCAAGGGCAGCAGAGGTGAACAGGAGGATATAATGAACGAATTTAAAAGGTGCATGAGCGTGTTTACACATTCCCCGTTTCAAGTGCGGCTAATGCTGCTCAATATGTTATGTGATTGGGTTTCCGGGAAACCGCAGCAGGGCGAAAAACCTAAGTCGTAGGCAGCCGCCCTGCCTTCTTCTACTTCATTCTCTCTGAAGTTAAGCCGCTGCCTGTTTGTAACTAATCATTTCAATAGATCCTATGATTACCTCGCGCGAATGCGCTTTATCCCTACCATTTGTCGGATTTGTTACCTGCTTCGCAAAACACATTTCTGTTATCAGTTGATCTTCTTATCGTAGCGCTCTATCTTCTTGCAGCCCTGCACATGAAGCGGCTCGCAGATGCGGTCCAGTTTCCCTTCTTTTCCGTCTGTCAGGCAGGTTCTTACCCTCGTCGCCAGGGTTTTCGCATGGCGTTTAGTAGATCTCAATAAACATGAATTTAACGGTCAAAGATACCCTGACGATCCGCGCTGTTGCGCTTAATCCGTGGACTGGTTTTTATTTCCTTCAGTCTCTGCTGATTAACTTTGCTCTTGGTTACGAATTTAGCATTCTGTATGCAGTGGCATTTAGTTGCGTCTTATTGCTGCTGTGGCGCAGCGCGCCCAAATTACAAAAAGGTTTACTGGCGATTTGCAGCCTGATTGCTGCGATGTATTTCCCTTTTGGCCAGGCTTACGGCTCGCCTAACTTTAATACCCTGCTCGCTCTGCATTCGACCAATTTCGAAGAATCCACGGAACTGATGACTATCTTCCCGTGGTACAGCTATTTAGTGTCGGTGTTTATCCTGGCGCTGGGCGTGATTGCTTTGCGCCGCAAAGTTGCGCCAAAAAAACGCCTCTGGTGCCATTTCGATAGCTTATGTCTGGTCGTCAGCGTGGTGTGTTTCTTTGTCGCGCCAGTACAAAACCTGGTTTACGGCGGCGTATTTAAAATCAAAGATTCCGGTTACCCGGTCTTCCGCTTTGTTAAAGACGTGGTGGTGAATAACCAGGAAGTTCTTGATGAGCAAACGCGCATGCAGGCCTTCGCGAAAATGAAGGACACCTGGAATGTGCTGGCGGTTAAACCGAAGTATCAAACTTACGTCGTAGTGATTGGCGAGAGTGCGCGACGCGACGTGTTAGGCGCCTTCGGCGGTCATTGGGACAATACCCCGTTTGCCAGCCAGGTGAATGGCAATCTGTTTATGGATTATGTGGCCGCCAGTGGCTCAACACAAAAATCGCTGGGCATGACGCTCAACCGTGTGATTGACGGCAAACCGCAATATCAGGACAACATTATTACGCTTGCGAACCGCGCAGGCTTCCAGACCTGGTGGTTCTCAAATCAGGGTCAAATCGGTGAGTACGATACCGCCATCGCCAGCATCGCCAAACGCGCCGATGAAGTGCAGTTCCTGAAAAGTGGTGATTTTGAAGCGGATAAAAATACCCGTGACGAAGCCTTGCTTAAAATGACGGCGCAGGTGTTGTCCACACAACGAACCACGCCACAATTAATTGTGCTGCATCTGATGGGCTCGCATCCGCAAGCCTGCGATCGCACACAAGGTAAATATAAAGATTTCGTCCAGTCGAAAGAGACGTCTTGTTATATCTATAGCATGACGCAAACCGACGATTTGCTGAAACAGCTCTACCAACAGCTGCAAAATAGCGGTCAGACTTTCTCGATGGTTTATTTCTCCGACCACGGACTGGCAGTCAAAGAACGCGGTACAGATGTGCAGTATCTGGCGCATGATGATGAATTCCAACAAAACTTCCAGGTACCGTTTATGGTGCTGTCCAGTGACGATAAAGTGCATCGTCAGATAAAGGCGCGCCGTTCGGCGAATGATTTCCTGAACTTTTTCTCTGCGTGGACGGGGATTAAAACCAGGGAGTTAACGCCGAAGTATAAATTCATCTCTGAGCAGAATGCCGGGCCAATCTACATCACCAACTTTAAGCTTAAAAAGGTGGACTATACTCACCTTCAGACGGATGTATTTGAGACTAAGACCCGGTAACTCAAATTGCAGACATAAAAAATCCGCCCCTTGAGGCGGATTTTTTTTCACTCGATAAAAGAGTGAAATTAGAAGCGGTAACCCACGCCAGCGATCCAGGTGCCAACATCAACGTTACGGATGCGGCTCTGCTCGTAGGAAACGTCCAGTGCAACGTTTTCCATTGGGTTAAACTGCATACCTGCGCCGTAAGAGAAACCGTAGTCGCTGGTGTCTGCTTTAGCTGGGTAGTTAGTGCTCTGGAATTTACCGTAACCAACACCGACTACACCGTAGATGCTTGCCCAATCATTGATGCGGTAAGCTGGACCAGCAGTGATGCCGTAGTATTGGCCTTTGTTGTAAACGCCATTCTCAGCGCGGTCTTTTTCGGTGTAAGTAAAGGAACCGATGTAACCCAGCGGGGTGTCGTTTTCGTAACGGTATTTCAAGTTGAAACCGTTAGCTTTGTTAGCAACGCCCTGCATATCGCTTTGTGCATAGCCACCGGTTACGGTGCTAGTTGCTGCAGATGCGGTACCAACGGAAACGGCCAGAACACAAGCCAGTGCTGAAAGACATGCAATTTTTTTCATAATCCACCTCAAATGTGCTTCAAGTAACTTCTAAGTTTTTAATATATCAAAATTGTGTCAGAAACTCTTCGACATTTACGTTGTCTAATGAACCCTTTCATGTAACAGATCATTTCCATTACATCCTACTACCTTAAATTCATAGACTTTTTACCCATTTACGGCGTAATTGTTGGCATAAAATGCAACATAGTCATCCAGATTATTCTTAAACATTTTTGAACAAATTCTATGCAATCACGCAGTTATCTTACGCCATCGGGTGATTATTTTTTTCAATGAAATCTCAACCAGCCATAAGTTAATCATTTACACTGGGGTTACTTTTACTTTCTTGACCGAAATAGACACTGACTGACAGGATGCTGGATGCCGCTTTCGCCACGTAAAACCCCCGTATGGTTACCGATAGTCGTACTTTTGATAGCTATGACCTCAATCCAGAGCGGTGCCTCACTTGCTAAATCGCTCTTCCCGCTAGTCGGTGCACCAGGGGTGACCGCGTTGCGTCTGGCGCTGGGCACCTTGATTCTGGTGGCCGTCTTTAAGCCGTGGAGACTGCGTTTCAAAGCCGAGCAACGCGTCCCTTTGTTGATGTACGGGCTGGCGCTCGGGGGCATGAACTACCTGTTTTATTTGTCTATTCAGACAGTACCACTCGGGATTGCCGTCGCTCTTGAATTCACCGGTCCCCTTGCCGTAGCGCTGTTTTCATCGCGCCGGGCGGTGGATTTTATCTGGGTGATTTTGGCGGTGTTGGGGCTGTGGTTCTTGTTACCTCTTGGGCAGTCTATTTCCCATGTCGATTTAGCGGGTGCCGCCTTTGCGCTGGGTGCCGGGGCTTGTTGGGCGATATACATTCTGTTTGGACAGAAAGCGGGTGTCGATCATGGGCCGGCAACCGTGGCATTCGGTTCGCTGATTGCAGCCATTATCTTCGTGCCGATTGGTGTCTGGCAGGCGGGCGACCTCCTCTGGCACTGGTCATTGATACCATTAGGTCTTGGCGTTGCAGTGCTGTCGACGGCTCTGCCTTACTCGCTGGAAATGATTGCGCTTACGCGGTTACCAACGCGTACTTTCGGTACGCTGATGAGTATGGAGCCAGGGCTCGCCGCATTGTCAGGGATGTTATTCCTGGGTGAACATCTGACCCTGGTGCAGTGGCTGGCGCTGCTTTCGATTATTGCCGCATCTGTCGGCTCGACGCTGACACTCAAGCGCGAAGCACAGATTACTAGCGTTGATGTTAATTAACCTTCTCCATTATTATTTACCGTGGTGAGGCTTATCACGGTAAATATTCTTATGTATTGAACCCATTCCATTGCCTTGACAACTTATATGCCCGTCATGTCACTCAGATAATTCCGCTATTATTTGTCATTTCCTTTGAGCGCAAACAATAATTATTACTATTCAAAGTTCATATCCGGTTCATCTCTCTTACCCGCCGTTACATAATATTCAAAACCATTCATTAACAATGAGTTACTAAATTCCATTAATTAATTGCTATTTAACTGATAGGTTTTAACTTCTCCGGCGAAATCAAAAACCGGTGCTATACTTAATCCCGGCAATACATTGGACTTAACATCAAGAGGATGAAAGATTATGACTACCGCTAAACTGGTAAAAACCAAATCTACCAATCTGCTGTATACCCGTAACGATGTTGCAGACAGCGAAAAGAAAGCCACTATTGAGCTGCTCAATCGCCAGGTCATCCAGTTCATTGATTTGTCGTTGATTACCAAGCAGGCGCACTGGAATATGCGTGGTGCGAACTTTATTGCAGTACATGAAATGCTTGACGGTTTCCGCACCGCTTTGACTGACCATCTCGACACCATGGCAGAACGCGCCGTTCAACTTGGAGGCGTTGCACTGGGTACTACTCAGGTCATTAACAGCAAAACCCCCCTGAAAAGCTACCCGCTGGACATCCACACTGTTCAGGATCATCTGAAAGAGTTGGCTGATCGTTACGCGATTGTGGCTAACGATGTTCGCAAGGCCATTGGCGAAGCTAAAGACGAAGATACAGCCGATATCCTGACCGCCGCTTCGCGCGATTTGGACAAATTCCTGTGGTTTATTGAATCAAATATCGATTAATTGCTATTGATTTATGAGTTCATCCTCCCGTTCCCGGGAGGATGCTTGCACCGTTTTAGCGCATCAAATTGTTCATCCCCGCCGCAAAAGTTACTCATTTGTAATAATCACTTCACACAATCGTTAACAGATGATTGTTTTGCCGCCTTGATCTGCGGTAAAAATAGGCTTCAACATTTTCCCCTACTTTACGCACCAAAATTGGGCACCATTACAGTGCATCGTAACTGGCTTGCAACCATTATTGTGCAATGTTACATATTCACATCCTTGCAAAAACAGTAAGTTGAAAACCTGGCATGATTTTTCCATGGTGCCGCTTACTGATGCAGGGGATTGCCCCATGGATAAACAAGGAAATGCTATGAAGTCGATTTTAAAAGTTTCACTGGCTGCACTCACCCTGGCTTTTGCGGTTTCTTCCCACGCCGCTGATAAGAAACTGGTCGTTGCGACCGACACCGCATTCGTTCCTTTCGAATTTAAACAAGGCGACAAATACGTCGGTTTTGATATCGATTTGTGGGATGCCGTAGCAAAAGAATTAAAACTGGATTACACCCTCAAGCCTATGGATTTCAGCGGTATCATTCCTGCGCTGCAAACCAAAAACATTGACCTGGCGCTGGCGGGTATCACCATCACCGAAGAACGTAAAAAAGCGATCGAATTCTCTGACGGTTATTACAAAAGCGGCCTGTTGGTGATGGTTAAAGCGGATAACGACACCGTTAAAAGCGTAAAAGATCTCGACGGTAAAGTGGTTGCAGTGAAGAGCGGTACGGGCTCTGTTGATTACGCGAAAGCTAACATCAAAACGAAAGACCTGCGTCAGTTCCCGAACATCGATAACGCATACATGGAACTGGGCACTAACCGTGCTGACGCCGTGCTGCACGACACGCCAAACATTCTTTACTTCATCAAAACCGCAGGCCAGGGCAAGTTCAAGGCTGTAGGTGATTCTCTGGAAGCTCAGCAATACGGCATCGCCTTCCCTAAAGGTAGCGATGATCTGCGTACTAAAGTGAACGGCGCGCTGAAAACGTTGAAAGAGAACGGCAAGTACAACGAAATCTACAAAAAATGGTTCGGCACTGAGCCAAAATAATAAATCTAAAATGATGTAAGCAAGACCTCGGGGGCGGCTTTCGCCCCTGATATTTTTGAACCACGGTATAACAACCCCAAATATTTCGAGTTGCATCGCGGCGGCAAAAGAGCGAATCCCAATCGGCTTACATTAGTAAGTAATTTGGGTAAGTGATAGCAGCCAACAAAGAGGCAGCTTGAAGGATGAAGGGTTAACAATAGGAATTAATCATGGAGTTCGACTGGAGTGCCATCTGGCCTGCAATCCCGCTTTTGATTGAAGGCGCCAAAATGACGTTGTTGATTTCGGTCATCGGGTTATTTGGTGGTCTGATAATTGGTCTGGTGGCCGGTTTCGCCCGTACTTATGGCGGCTGGATTGCCAACCACATCGCATTAGTTTTCATTGAAGTCATCCGCGGTACGCCAATTGTCGTACAGGTGATGTTCATTTACTTCGCACTGCCTATGGCAGTCCCTGACTTGCGCATCGACCCGTTCACTGCGGCTGTCGTGACCATTATGATCAACTCAGGTGCCTATATTGCGGAAATTACCCGTGGTGCGGTGCTGTCGATTCATAAAGGCTTCCAGGAAGCGGGTCTGGCTCTGGGTCTGTCCAAGCGCGAAACCATTCGCCACGTGATTATGCCACTGGCATTGCGCCGTATGCTGCCACCGCTGGGTAACCAGTGGATTATCAGCATCAAAGATACGTCGCTGTTCATCGTTATCGGTGTGGCTGAACTGACCCGTCAGGGGCAAGAAATTATTGCCGGGAACTTCCGTGCGCTAGAGATTTGGAGCGCCGTTGCGGTCTTCTATCTGATTATTACTTTGGTGCTGAGCTTCGTGCTGCGTCGCCTTGAAAGAAGGATGAAAATCCTGTGATTGAATTTAAAAATGTCTCTAAGCACTTTGGCAAAACCCAGGTGCTGCATAACATCGACCTCAACATTAAACAGGGCGAAGTGGTTGTGATTATCGGGCCATCAGGCTCTGGTAAATCAACGCTGCTGCGTTGCATCAACAAACTTGAAGACATCACCAGTGGTGACCTGTTTGTTGACGGTCTGAAAGTGAACGATCCGAAAGTGGACGAGCGCCTGATTCGTCAGGAAGCGGGCATGGTGTTCCAACAGTTCTATCTGTTCCCACATCTGACCGCACTGGAAAACGTCGCCTTTGGTCCGATTCGTGTCCGTGGTCTGAAAAAAGATGCGGCCGATACCCAGGCTAAAGAGCTGTTGGCGAAAGTAGGCCTGGCAGAGCGCGCGCATCACTATCCATCAGAGCTTTCCGGTGGCCAACAACAGCGTGTGGCGATTGCCCGTGCGTTGGCTGTTAAGCCGAAAATGATGCTGTTTGATGAGCCAACCTCTGCACTTGACCCGGAACTGCGTCACGAAGTGTTGAAGGTTATGCAAGATCTGGCAGAAGAAGGTATGACGATGGTTATCGTCACCCACGAAGTGGGATTCGCTGCCAAAGTCGCATCGCGGCTGATCTTCATTGATAAAGGGCGCATCGCCGAAGATGGTAATCCGCAGGAGCTGATTGAGAACCCACCAAGTCAGCGCTTGCAGGAATTCTTGCAGCACGTTTCCTGAGTTTTCGCCCTCACCCTAACCCTCTCCCCCGGGAGAGGGAAATAACGGTTTTCTCCCTAACCCTCTCCCCGGGAGTGGGAATTAACGGTTTTCTCCCTCACCCTCTCCCCCGGGAGTGGGAATTAACGGTTTTCTCCCTAACCCTCTCTCCTGGGAGAGGGAATTAACGGTTTTCTCCCTCTCCTTGGGGAGAGGGCCGGGGTGAGGGAATTCCCCACACCAGATTAATCCCGTTTTCCAACCCGCCTGCCCCTGCGCTCTATACTTATTCCTTTGTCTGACTATTCAGTCCGGAGGAACGCTGTGCCGCTACTCTTGCTTCTGCTGTGCATGTTTAGCTTCCCGTCACAGGCTGTCTCACTTCCGACAGCTGCCGTTGCTGCATCCACCCAACAAAACTCTGGCACGCCACCCGCCGAGCCGAATCTCGAAGAAAAAAAGAAAGCCTATTCTGCGCTGGCCGACGTGCTGGACAACTCCCAGTCACGCAATGAACTGATTGGGCAGCTACGCAAAGTCGCCTCCACGCCACCGCCTGAACCGGTACCAGCCATCGTTCCGCCAGAACAAATCAGTGAAGACAAAACCGTTCTTGAGAATGTCACCGATTTGAGCCGTCATTACGGTGGTGAACTCGCACAACGCTTCGCTCAATTGCATCGCAATATCATTGGCGCACCGCATAAAGCATTCAACCAGCAGACTTTTTATAATGCCTTAACCCATTTTTCGATGTTGGTGGCTGCCGTTTTCGCCTTCTATCTGCTGATTCGCGCCTGTATGACTCCTGTCTGGTCACGCTTAGGTAAATGGGGACGAAAAAAGAATCGCGACCGTTCGAACTGGTTCCATCTGCCGCTGATGATCATCGCGGCGTTTATTATCGACTTGCTGTTGCTGGCACTCACCCTGTTCGTCGGGCAAATATTCAGTGACATGATGAATGCGGGCAATCGCACCATCGCCCGTCAGCAAGGGCTATTTCTTAATGCCTTTGCACTGATCGAATTCTTCAAAGCGATTTTGCGTCTGATATTCTGCCCGCGCTTCCCTGACCTGCGCCCGTTCCCGATTTCGGACCCACGCGCCCAATACTGGAACCTGCGACTGGCCGGTTTAAGCAGCCTGATTGGCTACGGTATTTTGGTGGCGGTGCCGATTATCTCCAACCAGGTGAACGTGCAAGTCGGCGCCATCGCCAACGTCATCCTGATGCTATGCATCACGCTCTGGGCGTTGTACCTGATTGCCCGTAACAAGCGGCAAATTCAGCAGAGTTTGATTCAACTGGCCGACCATTCCATGGCATTTTTCAGCCTGTTTATTCGCGCATTCGCGTTGGTCTGGCACTGGCTGGCAAGCGCCTATTTTGTGGTGCTATTTTTCTTCTCGCTGTTCGACCCGGGCAATAGCCTGAAATGGATGATGGCCGCATCGCTGCATAGCCTGGCGATCATCAGCGTGGCGGCGTTTATTTCAGGGATGTTGTCACGGTGGCTTGCGAAAACCATCACCCTTTCACCGCAGGTCCAACGCAATTACCCCGAGCTGCAAAAGCGCTTGAACGGCTGGATTTCGGCTGCGATAAAACTGGCGCGCTTTCTCACCGTCTGTGTCGCGGTCATGATGTTGCTCAATGCGTGGGGCTTGTTTGATATGTGGGCGTGGATTTCCAACGACACAGGTGAGAAAACCATCGATATTCTCATCCGCATCGTCCTGATCCTGTTGTTCTCCGCCGTAGGCTGGACATTGCTTGCAAGCCTGATTGAAAACCGTCTTGCGTCTGATATTCATGGCCGCCCGATGCCCAGTGCCCGTACTCGCACGCTACTGACGCTGTTTCGTAATGCGCTGGCGGTGGTGATTAGCACTATCACGATTATGATTTTGCTGTCCGAAATTGGCGTAAACATTGCGCCACTGCTGGCCGGTGCAGGAGCGCTTGGTTTGGCGATCAGTTTCGGTGCACAAACTCTGGTGAAAGATATTATTACCGGCGTCTTTATCCAGTTTGAGAATGGCATGAATACCGGAGATTTAGTCACCATCGGGCCGATTACCGGTAGCGTCGAACGCATGTCGATTCGCTCGGTTGGCGTGCGCCAGGACACCGGCGCATATCACATCATCCCGTGGTCCTCGATAACCACCTTCGCAAACTTTGTGCGCGGCATTGGTTCGTTTGTGGCGAACTATGATGTCGACCGCCAGGAAGATGTCGATAAAGCCAATCGCATTCTCAAAGAAGCGGTCAATGAGTTGATGGAGCAAGAGGATATTCGCAGGCTGGTTATTGGTGAGCCGTCATTTGCGGGCATTGTCGGGCTGACCAACCAGGCGTTCACGGTACGCGTGTCATTCACCACCCAGCCACTCAAACAATGGTCGGTGCGATTTGCATTAGATGGGATGGTGAAAAAACACTTCGACGCGGCCGGTATTCGTCCGCCAGTGCAGACGGTACAGGTAATGCAGCCTGGGGCGGATGCCGCTCAGGCGCTACAGGAGTCGCAGGCAGCGGCGGGAATGCTGCCACCTGCAAATCCTACGGTATAACTATTTGTAACGCGTAGCGGCCCAACGAGCGCGTTGTGTGTCGTTCATAAAGGTCCAGGCGATGAAGCGGCTCTGTTTCTGACCCTGGGCCATCTCTTTTTTCACCACTTTTTCGACCCCTGCTTCCTGCAACACGCGGTAAATCAGCGGCAGGTTTTCCCCACGGGATACCAGCGAAGTAAACCACTGCACCTGGCGACCAAAGGCTTTGCTCTCGTTAACCATCTGGCTGACGAAGGCCACTTCGCCACCTTCACACCACAGCTCTTGCTCACGGCCACCAAAATTCAGTGCCGCGTCTTTATCCTGACCGAGGTTCACACGTTTACGCTCACTACCGCTACGAGCAGCTTGCGCGGAGTCGTGGAACGGAGGGTTGCAGAGCGTGGCATCGAACATTTCATTCTTATGGATAACGCCAGGCAAAATCGCGGTTGGCGTTTTCTGGCGACGCACACGAATCAGGCGTGACAGACCAGGATTGGCATCAATAATCGCCGTCGCATTACGTACCGCTTCGGCATCCACATCGGTGCCCGTGAAGCGCCAGCCGTATTCATGTTGACCAATCAGCGGATAAATACAGTTCGCGCCAACACCCACATCCAACACTGAAGCCTGAGAAGGCACCACGCCGCCGTTACCTTCTGCCAGCAAATCTGCCAGATGGTGAATATAATCGGCACGTCCTGGCACCGGAGGGCAAAGAAAACCTTCTGGAATATCCCACTGCTTCACACCGTAGAAATGCGCCAACAACGCCTGATTGAGCGCTTTGACAGCCAAAGGATCGGCAAAATCAACCGTAGTATCGCCATGGGGGCCTGGGCGTAAAAAGGCACTCAGCGCCGGGCTACTTTGCGTCAGCGCCGGGAAATCATAACGGTTACGGTGGCGGTTGCGTGGGTGCAAACCCGGTTTAGTGGTGGCAGGGGTTTTCATTGCGGCTTCTCCTTGTGTGGGCGCGTAAGATACTCTGTGAAGCCTGCGGGGTAAATACGCCACGCCAATTTCATCACTGAATGAGGTCTTATGTCCGCGAAACGCTATTACTACGAACCAGCCGACGGCCACGGTTTGCCGCACGACCCGTTGAACGCCATTATCGGCCCGCGTCCTATTGGCTGGATTGCTTCTTACAATCAGCAAGGCCAGCGTAACCTGGCGCCGTACAGCTTCTTTAACTGTTTTAATTATCGACCACCGATTATTGGTTTCGCCAGCAGCGGCTGGAAAGACAGCGTGCAAAATATTCTTGAGACCAAAGAGTTCGTCTGGAACCTGACCACCCGTGAATTAGCCGAACGGATGAATGAGACCTCCGCCTCCCTCCCCCACGGTGAAGATGAATTTACCCGGGCCGGGTTGACCCCGGTAGCTGGACGTAAAGTGAAAGCCAGCCTGGTGGCAGAAAGCCCGGTCAATTTCGAATGCCGCTTATCTCAGTGCATTCAGTTAACCGGTGCTGACGGGACGGCAATTAATACTTGGCTGGTGTTGGGCGAAGTTGTCGCGGTTCACATCGATGAATCGCTGCTGATAGACGGCATTTATCAAACCGCACTGGCAAAACCGGTGCTGCGCGCGGGCGGGCCATCAGCGTATTACACCATTGATGAAGCTCATCGCTTTGATTTAATACGCCCCGACGCTCGATAAAACCAACGAAATCATGATCCTGTATCTGCATGATTTGTAAGTATTTCGTCAAGTAATGTTGTTCAAAAAATGAGCATGAGTTAATCAATTTTTTGCGCCGTTTATTTACCGCATTGCACCTACACTTCAAGTGCTGATTGATTTTTAACCAGCGCCCCTAAAGCGAGAGGATGTGATTATGAAAAAATTGCTGTATTTTTCTGCGGTTGTCACCCTTGCGACACTACCGTTTATTACCATAGCTGCCGAGCCACTCACGCACGGCAACACCGGTCAACTTCGTCCGGCAGGTACGGTTTCTGTTACTGGCGCAGCTAATCTTGATGATCTACAAACAAAACTTGGTGAAAAAGCGAAAGAAGAAGGTGCAAAAGGTTTTATTGTTAACTCAGCCAGTGGTGACGAACGTATGTTTGGCACCGCGACTATTTATAAATAGTCTGAATAGTTTGTCCCCGGGGTATTTGTAATAACGGCTTCCTAATCTGGAGGCCGTTTTTTATTTCATAAGCAATCACATGATACTTTTATCGGTTATCTGTGAATCCTCTCACTTTTTTCGCCGCTAACAATGTCTACTGTATGCAGCACAAGAATTGTCTCTTGTGATTCCTTACGGAGCGGTAACAATGAAAAACCTGATGGCCGCAATAGAAGCAAAGCTGATGCCGCTTGCGGGAAGAATGGCGCAACAACGCCACCTCGGCGCGATCCGCGATGCTTATATCTCGTTTATGCCGTTTATTATTGTTGGTTCAATCCTGCTGGTTATCTCTTCCTTCCCAAGCACTGCCTATCAGCAGTTTATGGCATCGATTTTTGGTGAAGGTTGGTCTGCAACTATCGAAATCCCGTTTAATGCCATCTTCTCGACCATGGCGGTATTTATTAGTTTTTTGGTCGCCTACCGTCTGGCCGAACGTTATGACATCGATAAAATGTCTGCCGGAATTTTGTCTCTCTCATGCTTTTTAATCCTGACCCCTTTCGCCAAAACCCAGGAGATCGGCAACCTGATCCCTATGGAGTGGCTTGGCTCGAAAGGCCTGTTTGTCGCGATGTTGGGCGCACTCGCGAGCACTGAACTGTTTGCCTGGATGCTGCGTCAGAACTGGGTGATTCGCATGCCTGATGGCGTGCCACCTGCTGTGCAAAAATCCTTTGCCGCATTGATTCCTTCACTGTTGATTCTGGTCATTGCGCTCGCAGTCCGCGTGTTATTTTCCAAAACGGATTACCACACCATTCACCAGTTTGTGTATGAAGTACTGGCGACACCGATCCGTCATTTTGGTACTTCGTATATTGGCGCGCTGTTTACCTGCTTTAGCATTACCAGCTTGTGGTCGATTGGGATTAACTCCGGTTCGATGGTCAACGGCATCCTGCGTCCTTTCTGGATGGAAAACCAGATGGAGAATCTGACGGCGACACAAGCGGGTTTGCTGCCACCGCATGTGGTGACCGAGCAGTTTTACGACATGATTTGGATGGGTGGCGCGGGTGCCACTTTGTCTCTGGTGATTGCTATGCTGCTGTTTGCCCGTAGCCAGCATATAAAAAATGTTTCACGTCTCGCGGTAGGTTCTTCCCTGTTTAACATTAATGAGCCGGTACTGTTTGGCCTACCGGTCATCATGAACCCGATAATGCTTATCCCGTTCAATCTCGTTCCTCTGGTGTTGGTCACCGTACAGTACATCACGATGTCACTAGGCTGGGTCGCTACAACAACCGGCGTATACATCCCCTGGACGCTGCCGCCAGTGCTAAGCGGATTCATTGTTACCGGGCATCTTAGCGGCGCAGTCATTCAACTGATTAACCTGCTAATTGGCGCCATCATTTATTTGCCATTCCTTAAAGTTGTGGACAAGCAATATCGGGCCAATGAAACCCCGGTCGTGTCTGCATCCACTAAACCCGCCACGGAGTAAGTAAACATGACGTTATCGAAAAACTGGGGCGTGATTGCGACCTGGCGCATGGCCTGGGAAGGCGTCAGCGAAGCCGCGCACATGTTGCAAGAACACAGGGCTGCCAGCGAAGCCGCTGTAAGCGCGGTGACGTGTGTAGAAGATTATCCTTTCTACAAATCCGTCGGTTACGGCGGATTGCCCAACGAGCAAGGCGTGGTTGAGCTTGATGCCGCATTTATGGATGGCACAACCCTTGCCATTGGTGCGGTTGCCAGCATTCGCGATATTGCCAACCCAATCCTTGTGGCGCAGGCCTTAAGCCGGGAACGCTTTAATAGCTTTATGGTGGGGGAAGGTGCGCAAACCTGGGCTTTAGCCCACGGGTTTGAACGAAAAAATATGCTGACGGAACGTGCTCATCAACATTACCTGAAACGAAAGCGTGAAACGTTAGATCGCGGCCTGAGCCCGTACACCGGCCACGACACCGTCGGTGTCGTTACGCTCGATCAAAATCAGCAGATGTGCGTGGCGACCTCCACCAGCGGGTTATTTATGAAACGCCCAGGACGTGTGGGCGACTCGCCGGTTTCCGGTTCAGGTTTTTATGCCGATAGCCAGATTGGTGCCGCAACGGCAACCGGCCTTGGAGAAGACCTGATGAAAGGCTGCATCAGCTATGAAATTGTTAGTCGCATGGGACGCGGCATGTCGCCACAGCAGGCCGCTGAATCAGCCGTTTACGATCTCGAAAGCCAGTTGATTGCCCGCTATGGCCGCGCCGGGGACTTGTCAGTCGTTTGTATGAATAAACATGGTGAGTACGGTGCCGCAACGACCATTGATAACTTCTCGTTCTCCGTTGCCACCCCCACCCAAGTCCCAACGGTGTTTTTGACCACACGCGAAGGCAAACAGACGTTAATTCGCCCGGCGGATCAGGCGTGGTTGGATGCCTATCACCAGCGTGTCACATCTGAGGTGATCATATGAAATGCCAGCTAATCAGCCAATGCCCGACAGACGCACATTTGATGCTGTGGAAAATTCACACGCCGGCATGGCCACGCACTCTGCATCCTTTGCTTGAAGAAATGGCTTTGCAAGACGAAGCGCAATCCACCCCTTTTGGCCTGAATGGCGTTTGTCAGCAGCTCACGCTGTTGCCTTCAGCCGACATCGAATGCCCGCAAGTATTGCGCCAGCTAACGGAGAGCCTGAGTACGGTGTTACCCAGCCCACTCGCACATCCTGTCGTGCTGGATATCTCCGGATTCTCTCTCGGAAATCCGACTGTTTTTGCCCGCTTGCGCACACTGCTTGTGGCCATCATGAATCGTTTCTACCAGCTTCCACAGTTAGGTTATCGCCAACAACCGCCCGAAAGTCACGACCAGGTTTGGCTATTAACTGCTGAGCACAGTGAGAGAGCCATTGAACTGGCTGCTCAAACCCAGGCGATTGCCAATGGAATGCGACTTTCCCGCATGCTTTCCGATACGCCGGCGAATGACTGCCGTCCACAAGATATCGCCCGACAGGCAGAAGAGTGGGCGAACGGTCATCGGCAAACTCACTGTGACATTCTTGATGAAAACGACATTCATGAACTCGGAATGGGGTGTCTGGAGGCCACAGGAAAAGGCAGCAACAACCCGCCACGCCTGGTCACACTGCGCTGGCAAGGTACACATGAAAATGCGCCTTACTATGCCTTCGTTGGCAAAGGCATCACCTTCGACACTGGCGGTTTGTGGCTCAAAGAAGGCGAAGGAATGCGTACCATGAAATACGATATGTGTGGTGCTGCCACCGTGTTCGGACTGATGGAAACCGTCAAACAGCTGCAATTACCCCTGAATGTGGTTGCCGTGATGGCACTGGCAGAAAACATGCCTGGCGAAAAGGCGATGTTGCCAGGTGATGTGGTGAAATCTCACGCTGGGCTTAACGTCGAAATTATCAATACTGACGCCGAAGGCCGCCTGGTGCTGGCAGATGCTCTCAGCTACGCCGCAACGCGCTTTAAACCAGCGGCATTAATCGACGTCGCCACCCTGACGGGTGCAGTGGTCAAAGCGTTGGGATACGACATTTCCGGCCTGATGAGTAACCATTCACAACTTAGCCAGCAATTGCAGCAGGCTGCAGAGTTAACGCAAGACCGGGTCTGGCCTCTGCCACTGGATGAAAGTTTTGATCCGCAGGTCAAAAGCCATATTGCCGATCTCACCAACACGCCGCCAAACAATGCAGCCATCGCCGTCTCCGCAGCCCATTTTTTAAGTAAGTTTTGTCATCAGACGCCATGGGCACATTTAGATGTCAGTGGTACCGCACTGAGCCGCGGAAAATTTACCCAGGCTAGCGGTCGCCCTGCTTTGCTACTGACGCAGTACTTACTTGATCTGGGTAAAGTCGATTTGTAGACCAGGCTCCTGTCACGGGATTAACAGGCTTTCAACCACGCAGCCGGTGTGAGATTTTTCAACCGGTTGCGGATTATCCGATGATTAAGCAAATCCTCGAATTCCAGTAAAACCGCACCAAAACCCAACCGCTTGTCGAAACGCTCACCATTCAGTAACTGCTCAAGAGATTGCTCCCACCCGCCGCTGGCCGCCCTTTCCAACCACTCTTCTGGCGTAGCTTGATGCAATGGCACCTGGAGTTGTTGCGCCAGTTGCTGTGTGAGTTCAGTAGAACGCGCGGTTAATGAACGCACCTGCAACAGCAAACCTTGTTGCAAAAAGCCCACCAGCGCATCAAGGGGTTGTGCGTCACCACGCTCGCGCAGCGCCACAGCAATAAAACCCGAAACTGGATCGCTAAATACCATCAGGCTGCCATGTTTATGGCTAATGATCTCCGGCAGTGGGAAAACATCCAGTCGCAGATGCCCGACGGGTTGTTTCAAATCAGGTTTCGTCAAACGCGATTGCTGCCAGTTTTGCAGCGTACGGCTGATGCTTGCGCGGGAAATGCCCTGTTGTACCAGTAACTGTGCCGCTTCCAGCAGTTCATCAAGGGAAAGGGAGAGCCGCACGCGTAGAAAGACCAGCATCGCCTCCTGCTGATGGCTCAGGGCGCGATGAATGGTATTTGGCCGATGAGATTTGTCATAACAGTCATCTCGCTTACGCCAGCGCCTGACGGTATCGACAGATATATTCAGCTCTTCCGCCAGTTCACTGTCAGATTTTTCAGAGCTCTGAATGTATTTGCGGGTACGCGGCGTCGTGGTGGCGTTGGAGTGCAGCTTAATCTCCATCAGACCCCTTCTGGTATGCAGTTAAGTAAAGTCTTCATTATAAAAGCATGTTAGCCGGCGAAAAGAGTCATTCGCTACATTATCTTAAAAAGAGCGCGCAAGCGATTGCAGGCCAGAGCGGGCCGGACCTTTCAAAAAAAAGTAGCAAAAGATGCGGTAAGCGAAGCGGTTGTAAAGATATATAAACCGAAATGATAATTCGCACGCTAATCATTTTTAATTTCAATGATTTAACATAAATTCAAATTTTTTGAACAAGGCGGTCAATTCTATTTGATTTTATATTCTGCTTAAAAGTGTGACCATAATCACATCGACGGAACATCGTCACCCTAAACAGAATAACCTGCGAGAAATTAACTATGAAAACCATCAAATATGCTGTAGCCGCTATCGCCCTTTCTACTCTTTCATTCGGTGCGTTCGCTGCACAATCCATCAATCCTGCTGAAGCACAGAATTTAGACAAAGTCGGTGTGGTTTCAGCGGATGGCGCATCCACTCTGGATGGCCTGGAAGCAAAATTGGCGTCTAAAGCAGAAGCAGCAGGCGCAAAAGCGTACTCAATCACTTCTGCTAACACCAACGGCAAAATGAGCGGTACTGCGGTTATCTACAAGTAATCCTGCAGTATTGCCCGGTATTACCCCTCATTGTTTTGGAGCTCTGCTCCACCCTGATAGACTCTGTTATACGCTTGTTGCCCGCGGATATTTACCGCGGGCTTTTTTTTGCCTTTTTTCCGTTAAAACGCGCCGGGTCAGAAGGTCTGATTGACGCGGGAAAGGCCATCTTCAAGGGTTGCCACTTCACCCGTCGCCAGCAGGCAACAGGCCATTTGTGTTTTGAGTGATTGCGGGACAGGTTCCAGGCCAGCAACGCAGCGTTCTATCCATCGGGCGGTCACTTCTGGATCTTTCCCGACTGGCAGCACCACTTCCTCATCACTGACGTCCGTTTGACGTTCGCTGACTACGCGTGCGCCCTGCGTATCGATAAGGGTTATCTGCGGGCAGCGTTGCGGATTGGCATACACTTCCCCTTCCGTACCGTGCATTAACAGGCCGCGCCCACCAATATCGGCAAAGAATTTTGCCACTTTCGGAACATACTCAGGATGGGAAACGCTTGCCAGACGGAGTGCTGCATCTTCTTCAAATGGGGTGGCCAGTTTAGCGAGCGTATGTGCACTATTGCGCACACCCATTCGCCAGCGCATCGCGAGTTGATCATCCATTGGCGGACAAAGCGCGCTGATGGGAATATAGACCGGATGATGTGAGTCCAGCCGGGCTTGCGCCTGGCCCGCATGCAGCGTCGACTCGACGCCCATCAGCTTAAAGATAGTTTCGGTTAATACGCGCGTTGGATCGTGACTGACCCCATGCACCACCACCGGAAAACCGAGACGATTAAGTAACATCGCCAGCAACGGTGTCAGATTCGCTTGTTTTCGTGCGCCGTTATAAGAAGGGATAACAATCGGCATCGGCTTATTAACCGGTGGCGTCAGGGAGATCAGGTGATGCTTCATTGCATCATAAAAGCCCAGCATTTCTGCTTCGCCTTCACCTTTGATACGCAGCGCAATCAACACGCCACCGAGTTCCAGTTCCGGCACCTCGCCTCTGAGCATATGGGCGTACAGGCCACGAGCAGTGTCAAAATCCAGGTCGCGAGCATGGTTCTTACCGCGCCCGACTTCTTTAATGATTTTACGGTAATCCACTCAGAGTCTCCTTTCTATTTCTTACTCGTACGTTTGCGCCGCACCGGAGTTTTTTTCGGTTTGGTATCTATCAGTTTAGCTGCTGGCGCTTCAGGCTGGCTTATGGGGAAAACCGGCAACGCGCCCAGTAAACGCTGGCCATAATTTTTGGTCAACAGACGTCGGTCATAAATCACCACCTCACCATAACAGCCGTGGCTACGAATTAAACGCCCAACCTGTTGAATAAGGTTAAACGACGCCGCAGGTAAGCTCTGTACTTCAAAAGGATAGCGTTTCAGGGTTTTTAACCACTCACCTTCCGTGACCACCACCGGGCTGTCGATAGGCGGGAACGCAATTTTGTGGATATGCACCTGGCTGAGTAGATCACCCTTTAAATCGAGCCCCTCAGCAAAGGATTGCAGACCCACCAGCACACTGGTTTCGCCTTGTTCCACCCGTTTACGGTGCGTTTCTACGAGCCGGTAACGCGGTTGGTCGCCTTGCACTAACAGCGTCAGGCGCAGGTCGGTGACATGGGTCATGAAAGTCTGCATCGCCCGGTTACTGGCAAACAACACCAGCATCCCTTTATGTTCACCTTTTGCCAGTTCAGCACGGAAAAATGCAGCCATTTCAGCCAGATGCTGGGCCTCGTTTTCCATAGTCGGCTCAACGGTTAATTGTGGAATAACCAGTTTTCCCTGTTCGACATGGTTAAACGGCGAGTCCAGCGCAATAAACCGGTCCCCCGCATGTTCGTCTAACCCGCTCATCTCTTTCAGGCGGTCGAATTTATTCAGCGAACGCAGCGTGGCGGAGGTCACAATGACATGCGGCACATTGCGCCACACCAGTTTTTCCAGCTGGTCGCAGACGCGGATACCGACGCAATGGAAGAAGAGATGCGGCTGGCCTTCACGAATTTCACGCGTCACCCATTTCGATACCGGTGCACCTGACGCCTGTGCCATCGCCGAGAGTCGCCACAGCTTGCTCTGGGTTTCGAAATAACCCAGTGCGCGGTTCATATGCAATAACGAGCGGTGTAAGCGCACAATATCGTGGGTGCCGGTTTTTTCACTGAGATCGTTAAGCAGCGCTTCTGCCAGGCTGCGCAACCCTTCCATCAGCTTCGCCAGGCGCTTACAAATCGCCATGATTTCATCGGGCAAAACACCCATTTCAAAGCGGTGCTCAGCCTCCTGCTCACCCGGCAACCATAGCGACACAATGCTGTTAAACGAACTCAGTAATTCGTAGATTTCGTCGCAATGGTTGGTCAGACGTTCTGGCACTGTCAGCGGCGGCGGGCTTTTCGGGCGGAACTGCGCCATGCAGGTTTCCACCAGTTTACTAAACAGATCAAACTGCAAACGGCTGTACCCTGGCGTGATTTCCGCGCTCATTTCCAGTGCGTCGCGCGCCACATCCGGCAAATGGTGGCCTTCATCTAAAATCAGCAGCAGGTTTTTTGCTTCCGGTAAAACTGCATCACTTTCCATGGCGGCCATCACCAGCGCGTGATTCGCCACCACCACTTCGGCATCGTCAATTTCACGTCGCGCCACAAAGAACGGACATTCACGATACCAGTGGCAATTGCGACCCAGGCAACTGGCTTTATCAGTGCTTAAGCGTCGCCACAAATCATCATCTATGGAGTGCGAGGTATGGTCGCGCAACCCGTCCCATTTGTAAGCGTCGAGATCGGTTTTTAGTTTGGAGCAGCGCTGCTGTTCGTCTTTGCTGGTCGGAGTCAGTTCATCTTCCAGAAAAGCCAGTAAATCGCCCTGAGCCAGGTTATCCGTGGCAAGTGCAGCCAGGTTTCGCGGACAGACATAGCGCCCGCGCCCAAAGGCGGCAGTAAATTTCAGGTCGGGAATGATTTTGCGTAGCAGCGGCAAATCTTTGCTAAATATTTGATCCTGTAGGGCGACGTTGGCGGTGCTGACCACTAACGTTTTCTGCTCGCCACGCGCGATGGCGATCCCCGGGATCAGGTAGGAAAGGGTTTTGCCTACACCGGTGGGTGCCTCAATCGCCAGATGACGTCCCTCATCACCCGCGAGCGTTTTCGCCACTTCGGCAATCATCTGCCTTTGTGGTGGGCGGGGAATAAAGTCCGGGATCTGTTGCTGTAGCGCCTTATACCAGGCGGCGATTTGCGCTTTTTGCGCAGAGGACAAGGCCATAAAAACTACGATACCCTAAATAATTGAAGTTGCAGGAAGGCGGCAACGCTGTGAACCCCGGGAGCTTACTCCAGTAAGTGACTGGGGTGAACGAGGCAAGCCAACGCACATGCAACGTAAAGTATGACGGGTATATACTGTATAAACAACCACTACTGCCCCACTTTTTGCAGTCTTACAGCAAGCCTTGACGCATGACAAGGCGGCTAATGGGCGACCCTCTCTATAATTGAGCCCGTTTATCCTCCACTGGTGTCAAAAATGGATTATCAACTTAATTTAGACTGGCCTGAGTTTATGGCGAAATACTGGCAGAAAAAGCCAGTTATTTTGAAAAATGCGTTTCCTAATTTTGTCGATCCGATTACGCCGGATGAATTAGCCGGTCTTGCTATGGAAGCAGAGGTGGATAGCCGACTGGTCAGCCATACCAATGGTCAATGGCAGGCCGCCAATGGGCCTTTCGAGCATTTTGACAATCTGGGTGAAACGGGCTGGTCCTTGCTTGCGCAAGCGGTTAACCACTGGCATGTGCCTTCTGCTGAGCTGGTACGTCCGTTCCGCGTGTTACCGGACTGGCGTCTGGACGATCTGATGATCTCCTTCTCGGTACCCGGTGGCGGCGTTGGCCCACATATCGATCAGTATGATGTGTTTATTATTCAGGGCATGGGCAGCCGTCGCTGGCGTGTTGGTGACAAACTGCCTATGCGTCAGTTCTGTCCACATCCGGCGTTGCTGCACGTTGATCCGTTTGAACCGATCATTGATGAAGATCTGGAGCCTGGCGACATTCTGTATATTCCGCCTGGTTTCCCACACGATGGCTTCACCCATGAAACTGCACTCAACTACTCCGTGGGTTTCCGTGGGCCAAATGGTCGTGATCTGATCAGCAGCTTTGCTGACTACGCGCTGGAAAACGATCTGGGCGGCGAGCATTACAGCGATCCTGATTTAACCTGCCGTGAGCACCCGGGCAAAGTTGAAAGCTATGAGCTGACTCGTCTGCGCGACATGATGATGGAAGTGATTAGCCAACCAGAAGATTTCAAGCAGTGGTTTGGCCGCTTTATCTCCACTCCGCGTCATGAACTGGACGTTGCGCCAGCTGAACCGCCCTATCAGCAAGATGAAATCCTGGATGCCTTACTCGGCGGTGAAAACCTGACGCGTTTGAGCGGATTACGCGTGCTGAATGTGGATGGCGCGTTCTTCGTCAATAGTGAGCCAATGGAAGCTCCGGTTCCGCAGGCCGCTGATGCTCTGTGCCGTTACACCACACTGGGTCAGGACGAACTGGGCGATGCTTTACAAAACCCAGAATTTATCAACGTCTTAACCGAGCTGGTCAATCAAGGCTATTGGTATTTCGACGATTAACAGTTTTACGGTGGATTAGCGCCAGCGACATCCACCCTTTTCTCCGTAATGCGCTGATAAAAAATATTTAGTTTCTCAACGTAACTAAAAATTACACAGAGTCTTTGCCACTGACTACAGTTATACGGGGGGTTTCCCGGGCAGACTTTGGGGATAACATGGCGCTTTATACGATCGGTGAAGTGGCTCTGCTTTGCGACATCAATCCCGTCACGTTGCGTGCCTGGCAACGGCGTTACGGGTTATTGAAACCACAGCGTACGGATGGTGGTCATCGATTATTTGACGATGCCGATATTGAGCGTATTCGGGAAATAAAACACTGGATTGAGCACGGCGTTCAGGTAAGCAAGGTGAAAGCCTTATTGGGCGGCGAGCTTCAGGATCGGGAAAACGGCTGGCGTGAACGTCAGGAGCAATTACTTCATCATTTACAAAGCGGCAGCCCGAACCGGCTACGCAGCTGGATTGCCGACATTGGTCGCGACTACCCAGCTGAAACCCTCGTCAACCAGCTCTACATCCCCCTTCGTCGTCGCCTGCAATGCCAACAAGTTACCCTCCATACTCTGCTTAGTCTGCTCGATGGCGCGCTCATCAATTACATCGCGTTGTGCCTCGCTTCGGCGCGTAAACGCAGTGGCAAAGATGCGTTATTGATAGGCTGGGACACCCCTGATACGACGCGTTTGTGGATGTCCGCATGGATGGCTATTCAACAGGGCTGGCGCGTGGATGTGCTGGCGCATCCGCTGCATCAGTTGCGCCCTGAGCTTTTCGCTCAACAAACATTACTGGTCTGGTGTGGCGATACGCCGACCCATAATCAGCTCGACCAACTGGAACTCTGGCGCTGCGCAGGGTTACAAATTTTCCCGCTGATGAGCAATGGGCATTCGACTCAACGCGCTTAAGAAAAATTTAAAGGTTCATTAACAACCCTGCTTCATCTTATAATCGCTCGCGTAATGTATAGAGCGGACATAAAGATGAAACTGAGTAAAATTGCCCTGGTGGGCGGTATGCTGGTAATGGCTATCGGCGGGATTGGCGGCGTAATGTTGGTAGGCTATATCGTTATCCTTCATGGCGCGTGATGTAACGTAACAAGCGCTCAAACAGGCGGTCGATAACCACTGCCGCCAGCGCAACCAGCAAAGCTCCCTGAATCACATAGGCGGTGTTAAAGCCGCTCAGCCCGATAATTATCGGCGATCCCAGGGTGCTGGCACCCACGGTTGAAGCAATCGCCGCGGTCCCGATATTAATGATTACCGACGTGCGGATCCCCGCCAGAATCACGGGTGCGGCCAGAGGTAACTCAACTTTTCGCAACATTTGCCAGCGACTCATCCCGGCACCTAACGCAATCTCTTTTGTCGATTCCGGCACGGCCCCCACTCCAGCCAATGTTCCTTGTAAGATTGGCAACACACCGTACAACACCAGTGCAATTATCGCTGGCTGCTGACCAAACCCCATCACCGGAACGGCAATTGCCAGCACCGCAACGGGTGGAAAAGTTTGCCCTGCCGCGGTAATGGTTTCCACCAGCGAGCGGAACTCAAGCCCTGCCGGGCGAGTTACCGCAATCCCCAACCCCATGCCAATGACAATCGCGACCAGGCTGGAAATACCCACCAGCATGAAATGTTTTAAGGCCAGCGCCACAAAACTGTCTTGCTGATAGAGCGGCCTTTCAAGTTCCGGGAAAAGCCAGCTGAATAAAGGGCTGCTGTACGGCATCACCATTAACAAGCCGATAAATAATGCAATCAGCCATAGCAAGGGATCACGGAGCAGACGCATTTTCACCTCGCATTTTTTCACCGTGAACCAGATCGCTAAAATGCAACACACCGGAAGGTTCGCCCTGCTGATTCACCACCGGTAGCTGCTGGCACTGACGGTCGACAAACTGCGACAACGCCTCGCGTAAGCTTAATGTTTCACTGATCGGCTCACCCGCTAAACGCTCCTCGGATCGTACCCGGTCGGCGACCAGGCGAAGTGACAATAGCCGCACCCCAAGCTCGCTGCGTCCAAAGAAATCCCGCACGAAATCTGTCGCCGGGCGCGTTAATAATTCCAGTGGCGTCCCTTGCTGAATCACCTGCCCGTTATCCATCAGCACAATTCGGTCAGCGAGCGTCAGCGCTTCATCAATATCGTGCGTCACCAGCACAATGGTGCGCCCCAGCAACTGATGGATGCGGATAATTTCTTGTTGCAGCGCGCCTCGTGTCACCGGATCCAGCGCGCCAAAAGGTTCATCCATCAGCAGCACTTCCGGATCGGCTGCCAGGGCACGCGCCACGCCGACACGTTGCTGTTGCCCACCTGAAAGTTGATGCGGATAGCGGTCACGAAATTGCGCCGCCTCAAGGCCGAGCAAATCCAGTAATTCGTCAATACGTGCACTGATTCGCGCTTTCGGCCATTTCAACAATTGCGGCACGGTCGCGATATTCTGGGCCACGCTCCAGTGGGGGAACAGCCCAATAGACTGAATCGCATATCCCATACGGCGACGCAGGGCTTTCGCGTCAAAATTACGGATCTCTTCGCCAGCAAAACGGATACGCCCGCTATCGTGCTCAATCAGCCGGTTTATCATTTTCAACGTAGTGGATTTACCGGAGCCAGAGGTGCCAATCAGCACCGTGAACTCCCCTTCCTTGATATTGAGCGACAAGTTGCTGACTGCCGCTTTGCCCTGGAAGGACTTGCTGACATTCTCAAATTCAATCATGGCTGTTTTTCCTCAAGTAATGAGATAAACAGTTTAAAAAATGCGTCCAGGATGACTGCCAGCGCGATAACCGGGATCACGCCGAGCAGTACCAGATCCAGCGCGCTGCTGAGTAATCCCTGGAAAATAATCGCCCCGAAACCGCCCGCACCAATCAGCGCGGCGATAACTGTCATGCCAATGGTTTGCACACACACCACCCGCAAGCTGCGTAATAAAACCGGTAGCGCCAGCGGCACTTCGGCCTGCCAGAAAACCTGCCAACGCGACATGCCCATACCTTCAGCACTTTCAATAATATTGCGCGGAACTTGCTGCAACCCAGATACAACGCCGCGTACCAGCGGCAACAGCGCATAGAGCACCAGTGCGATTAACGCAGGGGCGACGCCAATCCCGCTCACACCGATAGAGCCTAGCCATGGAGCCAGCTTAACCAGTCCCGCTAGCGGCGCGATTAACAAACCGAACAGCGCCACTGAAGGCACCGTTTGAATCACATTGAGCACCGAAAACACCGAGGATTGCCAGGCCGGACGGTTGTAACACAGCACGCCCAACGGCACGCCTATCGCCAGTGCGGGCAATAACGTCCCCACGAGCAGCGCCAGATGGCGAGACAGCGAATCATCAAACACGTCCTGCCGATTGGCGTACTCTTTGAGCAGTGAAAGTGAGTCAAAATAACCGCTCCACAACAGCGCCACCGGCACAATCCAGATTTGCAGATTGAGCAGCAAACGCCAGAGCGCTTTAGGTGTCAGGCGGCTGATAGCATCGGCACACAGTAACAAGCACAGGGTTAACGAAAGCCACAACCCGCTACCTGGCGACGTTCGCGCAAGGGGACTGCCCTGCGCAGCAAATTGTGTCGCCGTGCGCCCCATAACCCACAAGATAGCGATAAATAAGAGCTCGCCCACCAGCAAGGTCACGAGCAATGAAGAGGGCCGACACGACACAAGCGTAAGGCATGCCAGAATGAAAACCGGAACGCAGAGAATCAGCCAGGCATGCGCGGGGAGTTTGCTAAGCGCAATGGACTCTCCGGAGACCAGGCGGTTAGGAGCGAAGTTGATAAACGGTAATGCCGCGCCCGCCACTACCAGCAAAATCACCAGTAGCAGCAGGACGCGATTATGTATTTTGAACAAACAGACATCCTGTTGTTTTCGCTGTAACTGTCGGATGGCACTTACGCTTATCCGACCTACCAATATCCCCGGTCAACGACCTACTTCACAAAGCCTTTCTGCTTAAGATAATCAGCGGCGACTTTTTTAGCATCCAACCCTTCCACAGCAATGCTGGCGTTCAACTGTTGCAGTGTTTTCTCATCAAGAGAAGCAAACACTGGTTTTAACCAGTCACCCATTTCCGGATAGGCTTTCAGCACACTTTCACGCACTACCGGCGTTGGGGCATAAATCGGTTGTACGCCTTTTGGGTCACTCAGGGTTTGTAAACCGAGTGCTGCCACCGGCCCGTCAGTGCCATAAGCCATTGCGGCATTCACACCCGATGTTTGCTGCGCGGCGGCTTTAATAGTGACGGCGGTATCGCCCCCAGCCAGCGACAACAATTGCGGCTGTTCGAGTTTAAAACCATAGGCTTTTTCAAAGGCAGGCAGCGCATCGGAACGTTCGATAAATTCGGCGGACGCCGCAAGTTTGAATTCACCGCCCTTTTTCAGATAAGCACTGAGATCGTCAAGCGAGGTCAGTTTGTTTTTCTCGGCCAGATCTTTGCGAACGGCGATGGTCCAGGTGTTATTGGCCGGAGCCGGTGTTAACCACACCAGATGATTTTTCTCGGCATCGAGTTTTTTAACTTTCTCATAGCCAAGCTGCGCATTTTTCCACGCCGCATCTTTTTCATCTTTAAAGAAAAATGCCCCGTTACCAGTGTATTCCGGATAGATATCCAGTTCGCCCGCGGTAATCGCCCCGCGAACCACAGGCGTCGTGCCCAACTGGACTTTATTGACGGTTTTCACACCGTGGCTATCCAGCACCTGCAAAATGATATTACCGAGCAGTGAACCTTCGGTATCGATTTTAGAACCTACTTTCACTGGTTCTGCAGCCTGTGCCCCTGCAGCCAGCAAGACTAATCCCGCCACGCTCCAACGCGCTGATAAGTTCATCGTGCTTCCTCGCTGTTGTTCTTTGCTTAAAAATCATGGAGTCGCAAAAAGTTTAGTCGAGAATTTAGCAACTCGTGAAATCATTGCCTGCATTCGCGCACATTCGGACACTAAGGAATTATTGGGCATTCGTCCCCCCAACATTGCCTGCTATTGCAAAATTCTTTCTGAACCAGCCAGTAACTCTGTCCGTTTTCCACTTTTTAGTTATGTGATCTACATCACTGTCACGCCCTGACTCTGCCCGTATCTTCACAACCCTCTATTGCATTGATTTAATTACATTTATCAGGATTATAATTCAGTTTTAAGAATAGGTACTGATCAATAATTCCACGGACAGGAAAGGACTTCCATCATGGCCTCAGACGGCACCCGCTTTACCTTCACCGCCGGGCATACTCCGGCGGACACCTTTGCGGTGGTGGGCTTTACATTAAAGCAGTCTCTCTCTTCCCTGTTCAGCCTGGATATCACCGTCGCCTGCAAGGATCCGGCAATTGACTTCAAAAACATCCTTGATGAAACAGCCACGCTGGTTATCTGGC